>NZ_NEJN01000034.1:0-1187 GCF_002113105.1 Pseudomonas sp. B22(2017) | reverse complement strand
TCCTGTGGGAGATTCTATGGTTTTCAGCAAGCCAGTTTCTCGCCTTTGGTGACATATTCGTCCTGATTTTTCATCAGGGCGAATGCCACCCGCGCGAGCTTTCTTGCCAGGATTACCAAGGCTTGGGTTGTTGCTTTACCGCTGCTCCGATGCTGTTCGTAAAGCCCTTTCCAGGCTGCCGATCTGCTGGCCGCCATCGCAGCGTTGTGCAATAAGCGACGAATTTCTGAACAACCTCGCTTGGTGAGGCGACGTCGCCCATTCTTCTGTCCGGAATCACTGACTCGTAAATCCATTCCTAGGAATGCAATGTACGAGTCACTGCTTTTGAACTCGCCCCTTATAAAAGCCATCACCAATGCTGCGGCGGTGAGAAAACCAATGCCCTCTACCGCCTGGCAGCGAGCGACTTGTTCCTGCAGCCCAGCTTCTCGCAGTACTTCTTTAATCTTCTTTTGAATCAACTGATCCAGCCGATCTATCGACTTCACAAAAGTTTCGAAGGCGGCTTTCAAAAGGCTTTCGTTAGCCCAGCTCTGAGTCACTGCAGTACGGGCAGTCACCAAGGCGGCTCTGCGTCGCAAAAGGCTCTGAAGCTTGCCGTAGACAGCAGGAGGCGGGCTCCAAGGGCGAAGGTCCTCGCCTTCATTTTTTAAAAAACGGGACAGCAACCGAGCATCGGAGGGGTCGGTTTTAACCCGTCCCCCAACACTCTTCCGGTAGTTGCTCAATTGAAAACCATCGATGACATAGACCTCGAAGCCTAGGCTGTGGGCCAATTCAACCAGGTCCAAGTGATAGACGTTGGTCGCCTCAACAGCGATAGCGGTGTTGAGGGGTTGTTGCTTGAGCCACCTTCTGATCTCGAGTTTGGAGTTTTTCAGCCTGATGATCTCGTCGCGATCATCGTGGTGGATAACCAGCTCAGCTTTCGCGACATCCGCACCCACGATCAACTTACCTACCTGCATTGCCATGGGCCGCTCCTCACGTTATGGTTTTTCGGCTTGAAGGGGTTTCACCAAGAGGCGCTGGCTTGTTTCTATCGTCGCTTGCAAACGATGCATTCTTTATCGGCGCTTTGGTGGAAGGGGTGGGGCGATGTCTCCCACGGTCTGTACTGCTGTGAACAGTCAGAATCGGGCATTTAGTCCCACCACCCCTTCAAGTCTAACCATACAAGCGGG
>NZ_NEJN01000033.1:0-1292 GCF_002113105.1 Pseudomonas sp. B22(2017) | reverse complement strand
CGCAACAATCCCGAACTGCTGGGCATCGCCATGACGCCCGATAAGCTTGGGGTCGACCAGCAGGTTTTCGAGTATGCCCAGCATGGCTGTGCCCCCTTCGACAGTGCGCATGGCTTCCACAGCCGCTGGTTGCGCCGGTTCGCCCTGCGCGGCTATCTGGTCAATGCGATCAACCGGCACAAGCTGGAAAACGGCGTGCTGGCAGTGGTGCTCGACGACACTGTCGGGCTGATTCAGGAGTACAACCATCAGCGCCTGAACTGGGTACTGAAGCGTCAGGCCTGGCGTGAAGAACCGATGCGCGCCTATCAGCTGCAGACCTCGCAGATCCTGCAGATCATTCGCGCCACGCACAGGGAATGGGCGGCGCAGAAGGTGCCGTCGCTGGAACCGATGACGGGTGATGGGCCGCCGGTGTTCACCGACCCGGCAGTCGAGCGGCAGCTGTTGGTCGAGCGTGCGCAGCAGGAGAGTGACGAGCGGCTTGAAGAGCGCTACCACGAACCGCAGCGGGCCGCGTTCCAGGCTGAATATGAGCAGCAGGAGCGTGAGTTTCAGCGTTACATCGACAAGGATGCCCAGGCGTACGTTGCCTTGTTCGATACGCCCATGTTCAAGGTGGCCGAGGCATACGACTACGACGGTAACGATCGTGAGTCCGGGGTGGCCTACGCCAAGACCATGGCCCTGTGCCTGGGTGGTGGCGTTACGGAAGCTGTCGTCCCCCGCCTTGAACCGCATGTTCCCGCTTCCGGCACCAGCGAACTGCTCTGGCTGAAATGGCTGCAGGACCCTGACAGCCCGCCCTACCGCGCCTTGCTGATGCGCGACCAGGCACTGCTGGCCGGGCTGCTGCCCAGTTTCTCCGCCACAGAAGCGATCAACTGGAACGACAGCGACAAGCTTTACGGCATGCTGAGCAAGATCATCGCCAGCGATGACGCCGGCTTGCGCACGCGCAATACCCTCAAACAGGCCATTGCCGAAACGCAGGGTGCGCTCAATGCGGCCAGTCAGCGGCTGGCGCCATGTTTGTCGTCAGGTATTCAGAAGGCTGTGCGGCATTTGAACAGCGCCACGCAGTTTCTCTACAACGGCGTCCACCTGATCGAACTGGAAGTGCAGATGAAGCTGGGCGAGTACTACGCCTTGCAGAGCGCCCACCTCCGGGAGTTGCAGCACAAGGCCAACGCGTCGATCGCCGAGGCGCGGGACCGGATGCGCCGCAATATCGATGACTTCGAGTTTGGCTCGATGAAGGCCATGCGCAAGGTGCGGCCGATCATCCAGCA
>NZ_NEJN01000032.1:0-1431 GCF_002113105.1 Pseudomonas sp. B22(2017) | reverse complement strand
TGGACTGCCCCCAAAAAGTTGGACAGTTTAAGCTGCCGCCTGGGTCCTGTACTCGACAGGGCTCAGGCCATTGAGCCTCAGCTTGATGCGGTCATGGTTGTAGTAGTGAATGTACTCATCCAGACCCGCTTTCAGTTCATCAATACTCTCGAAACGCTTGAGGTAGAAAAACTCTGACTTCAGCGTGCCGAAGAAGCTTTCCATAGCTGCGTTGTCCAGGCAATTGCCTTTACGAGACATGCTCTGTTTCACGCCGCGACTGCGGAGCGTGTGTCGATATTGAGCTTGCTGGTACTGCCATCCCTGGTCAGTGTGGAGCACCAGTTTAGGCTTCTCTCCCAAGGTCTTGAGCGCCTTGTCGAGCATGTTTCCAACCAGGCTGTACTGAGGGCGAGTAGCCGTCTCATAGGCGATGATTTCCCCGTTGTACAAATCCATCACTGGCGAAAGATAGAGCTTCTGTTGCGCTACTTTGAACTCGGTTACGTCACTCACCCATTTCTGGTTAGGACGCTGAGCGACGAAATTTCGCTCCAGCAGATTCTCCGCTATCTTGCCAACAGCACCTTGGTACGACTGATATTTCTTGGGACGCACCAGTGACTTCAAACCCAGGACAGCCATCAGCTTCTCGATGACCTTCTTGTTGACCAGCACCCCATCTTTCCTGATCACGAGTGCAATGCGTCGATAGCCGTAGCGCCCTTTCTCTTTGTGATAGACCTGCTGAATCTTCTCTTTAAGCTCGGCATATTTGTCCGGCTTCTGCTGGCTCTGCACCTGATAGTAAAAGGTACTGCGAGCCAGCCCGATCAGTCGCAGCAGGTCAGGCAAAGGAAATCTACGCTTGAGCTTGGAAACGATCAGGACTTTTTCCCCGATATTCGTTCCTTTTCCTCCCGCAAAGCCTTGAGCTCCTTTAAGACAGCGTTCTCCATGCGCAGGTATTCGAGCTCCGCCATCAGCTGGTCTCGGGGCTTTTGTGAATCGTCTGTATCTGTGGGTTTTGCTGGTTTGATCTTCTTCGGCACTTTGATCAGCTTTTTCTGGCGGTCGACAGGAGCTACAGGGTCACCACTGTAGTACTGCCGCTGCCAGTTGCCTATCTGCGACGATTGGCCGAGGCCAAAATGCGCTGCTGTCTGACGCATAGAAAGGCGATGCTCGTGCATGAAGCTCAGCACCTGCCGCTTGAAATCGTCGTCATAACGCCGCCCGTGTGAGCGCGGAGAAAGGCTGGACTTGCTCTGATGGCTGGAAACCCACCGCCGCAGCAGACTGAAGTCGATACCGAAATGCTGAGCTACCTTTCGGAAGCCCTCATTGCCATCCAAATAGGCTGAGATGGCTGTGAGCTTGAATTGCTCTGTGTATTTGCCCATAGGTCCCCCAAGGGTTGGATTTTTTGTCCAACTTCTTGGGGGCAGTCCA
>NZ_NEJN01000031.1:0-1586 GCF_002113105.1 Pseudomonas sp. B22(2017) | reverse complement strand
ACGGCCCTGCCCGCCTGGCAGGCGCTTCAGCAACACCGCGACGCCATGCAAGGTTTCAGCATGCGCGAAGCTTTCGCCGCCGATACCAAGCGCTTCGACCAGTTCTCCCTGAGCTCCTGCGGCCTGTTCCTCGACTATTCGAAAAACCTGATCACCGAACAAAGCCGCGACCTGCTGGTGAACCTGGCCAACGAAGTGGGCCTGCAGGACGCCATCAAGTCGATGTTCAGCGGCGAAATCATCAACGCCTCCGAAGGTCGCCCGGTGCTGCACACCGCCCTGCGCCGTCCGGTAGGCGACAAGCTCAGCGTCAACGGCGTGAACGTCATGCCGGAAGTACACAAGGTGCTCAACCAGATCACCGAACTGGTCGGCCGCATTCACGACGGCCTGTGGCGTGGCTACAGCGAAAAGCCGATCACTGACGTGGTCAACATCGGCATCGGCGGCTCGTTCCTCGGCCCCGAACTGGTGTCCGAGGCGCTCCTGCCCTACGCCCAGCGCGGCGTGCGCTGCCACTACCTGGCGAACATCGACGGCAGTGAGTTCCACGAGCTGTCGGCCAACCTGCGCGCCGAAACCACCCTGTTCATCGTCTCGTCGAAGTCGTTCAACACCCTCGAGACCTTGAAGAACGCAATGGCCGCGCGTACCTGGTACCTGGCCCAGGGCGGCTCGGAAGCCGAGCTGTATCGCCACTTCATCGCCGTTTCCAGCAACAAGGCCGCCGCCGTGGCCTTCGGCATCCGCGAAGAAAACATCTTCCCGATGTGGGACTGGGTGGGCGGGCGCTACTCGCTGTGGTCGGCCATCGGCCTGCCGATCGCCCTGGCCATCGGTACCGCCAACTTCAAGGAACTGCTGTCCGGTGCCTACACCATGGACCAGCACTTCCAGACCGCGCCGTTCGACAAGAACATGCCGGTGCTGCTGGCCCTGCTGGGCGTGTGGTACGGCAACTTCTGGGGCGCCCAGAGTCACGCGATCCTGCCGTACGACCACTACCTGCGCAACATTACCAAGCACCTGCAACAGCTGGACATGGAGTCCAACGGCAAGAGCGTGCTGCAGGACGGCACCCCGGTGAAGACCGACACCGGTCCGGTTATCTGGGGTGGCGTCGGTTGCAACGGCCAGCATGCCTACCACCAGCTGCTGCACCAGGGCACCCAGCTGATTCCGGCCGACTTCATCGTGCCGGTGGTGAGCTTCAACCCGGTGGCCGACCATCATCAGTGGCTGTACGCCAACTGCCTGTCGCAAAGCCAGGCGCTGATGCTGGGCAAGACCCGCGAGGATGCCGAAGCCGAACTGCGTGGCAAAGGCCTGAACGAAGCGGACATCGAAAAGGTGGCCCCGCACAAGGTCATCCCGGGCAACCGCCCGAGCAACACCCTGGTGGTGGAACGCATCAGCCCGCGCCGCCTGGGCGCGCTGGTGGCGATGTACGAGCACAAGGTGTTCGTGCAGAGCGTGATCTGGGGCATCAACGCCTTCGACCAGTGGGGCGTGGAGCTAGGCAAGGAGCTGGGCAAGGGCGTTTACCAACGCCTGGTCGGCAGCCTGGAAGAAAGCGCCGAAGATGG
>NZ_NEJN01000030.1:0-1590 GCF_002113105.1 Pseudomonas sp. B22(2017) | reverse complement strand
CGTGACCATCGAGAGCGCCACCGGCGGCAACTTCGAACAGCTGACGCCGAACCCGACCCCGGCCCAGACCACGATCAACGACTCGGTCGACACCACCACTGCGACCCTGACGGCCACTCCGTCGGTGACCGAAGGCGGGGTGATCACCTACACCGTGACCCTGAGCAACCCGGCTCAGACCCCGGTGACCGTGACTCTGTCCAACGGCCAGACCATCACCGTTGAAGCCGGCAAGACCCAGGGCAGCGTCGACTTCGAGACCCCGGCCAACGACGTCTACAACAACGGCTCGACCGTTAGCGTGACCATCGAAAGCGCCACCGGCGGCAACTTCGAACAGCTGACGCCGAACCCGGCCCCGGCCCAGACCACGATCAACGACTCGGTCGATAACACCACCGCGACCCTGACGGCGACCCCGTCGGTGACCGAAGGCGGCGTGATCACCTACACCGTGACCCTGAGCAACCCGGCTCAGACCCCGGTGACCGTGACCCTGTCCAATGGCCAGACCATCACCGTGGAAGCCGGCAAGACCCAGGGCAGCGTCGACTTCGAGACCCCGGCCAATGACGTCTACAACAACGGCTCGACTGTCAGCACCACGATTACCGGTGCGACCGGCGGCAACTTCGAACAGCTGACGCCGAACCCGACCCCGGCGCAGACCACGATCAACGACTCGGTCGATAACACCACCGCGACCCTGACGGCGACTCCGTCGGTGACCGAAGGCGGGGTGATCACCTACACCGTAACCCTGAGCAACCCGGCTCAGACCCCGGTGACCGTGACTCTGTCCAACGGCCAGACCATCACCGTTGAAGCCGGCAAGACCCAGGGCAGCGTCGACTTCGAGACCCCGGCCAACGACGTCTACAACAACGGCTCGACCGTTAGCGTGACCATCGAAAGCGCCACCGGCGGCAACTTCGAACAGCTGACGCCGAACCCGGCCCCGGCCCAGACCACGATCAACGACTCGGTCGATAACACCACCGCGACCCTGACGGCGACCCCGTCGGTGACCGAAGGCGGCGTGATCACCTACACCGTGACCCTGAGCAACCCGGCCCAGACCCCGGTGACCGTGACTCTGTCCAATGGCCAGACCATCACCGTTGAAGCCGGCAAGACCCAGGGCAGTGTTGACTTCGAGACCCCGGCGAACGACGTCTACAACAACGGCTCGACCGTTAGCGTGACCATCGAGAGCGCCACCGGCGGCAACTTCGAACAGCTGACGCCGAACCCGACCCCGGCGCAGACCACGATCAACGACTCGGTCGACACCACCACCGCGACCCTGACGGCGACCCCGTCGGTGACCGAAGGCGGGGTGATCACCTACACCGTGACCCTGAGCAACCCGGCTCAGACCCCGGTGACCGTGACCCTGTCCAACGGCCAGACCATCACCGTTGAAGCCGGCAAGACCCAGGGCAGCGTCGACTTCGAAACCCCGGCCAATGACGTCTACAACAACGGCTCGACCGTTAGCGTGACCATCGAGAGCGCCACCGGCGGCAACTTCGAACAGCTGACGCCGAACCCGACCCCGGCGCAGACCACGATCAACGACTCGGTCGA
>NZ_NEJN01000003.1:0-606462 GCF_002113105.1 Pseudomonas sp. B22(2017) | reverse complement strand
TTCGAATCCTACACGACCCACCATGAAAAAAAGGGCATCTCGCATGAGATGCCCTTTTTTTGCCTGCTCCGCACAGCAACAAAACCCCTTGTAGGAGCAGCCTTGTGCTGCGAAGAGGCCATTGTTGCCAAAGAAAATCTTCTGTCGTACCGGCCTCTTCGCAGCACAAGGCTGCTCCTACAGGGCAGTGTCGTGCCTGTAGGAGCAAGTGCCTGTCAGTGCAGTTTCAGGCGCGGCTCGGTACCCCGGCCAATCTTGCTACCCAGCATCATCAACGCCGTACGGAAGAACCCGTACAACGCCATCTGGTGCATCCGGTACAGCGACACGTAGAACATCCGCGCCAGCCAGCCCTCCAGCTTCACGCTGCCCATCAGGTTACCCATCAGGTTGCCCACCGCCGAGAAGCGCGACAGCGACACCAGCGAGCCGTAGTCCTTGTACTCATAGGTCGGCAGCGCCTTGTTCTCCAGCCGCGCCTTCAAACTCTGCGCCAGCATCGAAGCCTGCTGGTGCGCCGCCTGGGCACGTGGCGGCACGTTGCGGTCGCTACCCGGTTGCGGGCAGGCGGCGCAGTCACCGAAGGCAAAGATGTTGTCATCGCGCGTGGTTTGCAGGGTAGGGCGCACCACCAGCTGGTTGATGCGGTTGGTTTCCAGGCCATCGATGTCCTTGAGGAACGCCGGCGCACGGATACCAGCCGCCCACACTTTCAAACTGGCCTGGATCACTTCACCGTCTTTGGTTTTCAGGCCATCCTCGGTCACTTCACTGACCGCAGCGTTGGTCATCACCTTCACCCCGAGCTTTTCCAGAGTCTTGTGCACCGGCACGCTGATGCGCTCTGGCAGCGCCGGCAATACGCGCGGGCCGGCCTCGATAATGGTGATGTGCATGTCCTTGGGCTGGATGCGGTCCAGGCCATAGGCCGCCAGTTCGTGGGCCGCGTGATGCAGCTCGGCTGCCAGTTCCACACCGGTGGCACCGGCGCCGACGATGGCCACGCTGATCTTCTCGCTCGCCACGTCACCGGCATGGGCACGCAGATAGTGGTTGAGCAACTGCTGGTGGAAACGCTCGGCCTGCTTGCGGGTGTCGAGGAACAGGCAGTGCTGCGCCGCGCCCAAGGTGCCGAAGTCGTTGGTGTTGGAACCCACGGCAATGACCAGGGTGTCGTAGCCCAGGGTGCGCGCAGGCAGCAGCTCGCGGCCCTCTTCGTCGAGGGTGGCGGCCAGTTGAATCTGTTTGCCTTCACGGTCCAGGCCGCTCATGCGCCCCAGCTGGAAGTTGAAGTGGTTCCACTTGGCCTGGGCCACGTAGTTCAGTTCGTCTTCCGAGGAGTTCAGCGAGCCGGCGGCCACTTCGTGCAGCAGAGGCTTCCAGATGTGCGTGAGGTTGGCGTCGACCAGGGTAATCTCGGCCTGCTTGCGCTTGCCCAGGCTTTTACCCAGGCGGGTCGCCAGTTCCAGGCCGCCGGCGCCGCCGCCGACAATCACGATGCGATGAGTCATGGGGATATCTCATAAGGTTTACGGAATTCGTGGCCCCGGGGGCCGACCGCAAACTGCACGAGGGGAGGGCGAGCGCGAAGCAGCTCATAGCACCAGTCCACTGAGCAGGCGGCTGATGAGACCCAACCCGATGGTCACGGCCACCACCAGCACAAGGAGCAGCCACGGCCGGAAGGGCCTGCGCTCGACTTGGTGCTGGGGGGCTCGCAGATACTCATCGACACGACGCTGATCTTCCGGATTCAGGCGGCTGGTCATGGTGGGGCCTCGTCAGGTAGACGTTTGGGACTGCGTAAACGCTACAGCGTTCACGCAAGCGCTTGAAACAAATGATAAGGCTTTCTATCTCTGGCGCCGAGTGTACGCCATCGCAAACACTCGCTGCAGTGGATCAAAGACTGATGCCCACGTCGAACACAATGCTGCGGCCCAGGTTGCCGCGCAGGAAGTCCGGCGCATCGGGGTGGGCGAACAGCACCCGGGCAAATGTCGGCCCGACCAGTGACAGCGAGCGCCAGCCCTGGCGCAGATATTCGGTGGGCGGCGGGAAATGGGTGTTGAGGTCGAGCACTTCGCGCTTGAGGCTGGCGAAGGCAATGATATCCAGCTCGTTCAGTTCCAGCCCGCGTTCCCGGTAGTTGTGCGCCTTCTTGCGCAAGGTCGGCGCCAGCCGCCCCAGCAGCTCGGTGGCACTGATGCGCCGCGGGCGCGCTTCGCGGCGCACCAGTTGCGCCAAGGAAAACGCACTGCGCCGGCGCTGCAGTTCTTCGCGCCATTCATCGTTGAGCCGGCGGCCCTCGTCGAGCACGAAAAACACCTCGAACGCCGCGTCGCGGAACAGCACGTCTGGCGGTTCTTGCCCGGCCGGGGTGAAGTCCTCGCTGCGATAGGGGATGTTCAGCCCCTGCAACAGGCGTTGGCACACCCAACGCTCCCGCTCCCACTTGCGGGCGTTGGAGAGAAAGGCATTGGCTTGTTCCGCCTGGATGGTAAGCAGGCGCAGGTAGTCTGAGTCATCCATGCAGACAAGCTTAGCTGTTAATCGATGACGATAAGATGCTGTTTGTGCGCAGAAATCAGCCCAGTATTGGCCATTGCTGCACCACCCCAAGCAGGTGCACCAGGCCAAACCCCAGGCAGATCAGCGAACTGACCACGATGAAACGCCGCGAGCGCCCGGTACCCGCCAGCAATATCGGCCCCAGCAGGCCGCGCGCCAGGTACACCAAGGTGATCAGGCAGATGGCCGGCAGCAGCAAGGGCAACCGCCCGATGGCCCCGGCAGCTGACAGCGCATACCCCGACCAGGCCAGCAGCACGCAGGCGATGGCTGCGGTGATCAGCCCTGGGTACCAGCGGCCGTTTTCGGCGGCCACGGCCATGCGCTCGCCGGCCCCGAACAAACGGTACCAGCGCGGCCCGACGGCGATGATGACCAGGTGAAGTACGCCGATGATGGCGTTGAGCGCTGCTGCCAGCAGCAGGGCGAGGTTGATTCCTTCCGGCATGAGCAATGCTTCCTGCATCGAGTGAGGGTGCCAGCCTAGCGCAACCGAATGAAACGGAGAATGGGTGTAGACTCGGCTTTATCCACATGGCTGCAAGGGGCATTCGTCAGGTGATCAGCGCGCAGGTGTTGTCGGGCACCACCCTTACGCTTGGCTGGCTGGGATATGTGCCGTTGCTGATCTGGGCGGTCAGCCAGGTGCGCTGGGTTGAGCTGTTCACTGACCGGCGCCGCCAGCATCTGCTGTTTGGCACGGTGTTCTGCCTGTTTGCCTTGTGGTTGGTGCGGCGCGATTTCGATACCGGTGTGTCGTACCACTTCATAGGCATGACGGCGGTCACGCTGTTGCTGGACTGGCCACTGGCGGTGCTTGGCGGGTTCATGGCCCAGCTCGGTTTGCTGGTGCTGGGGCGTCAGGACCTGGCGGCGCTGGGGGTGAATGGCTTGTTGCTGGTTGGCCTGCCGGTGCTGATCGCCGAGGCGTGCGCGATAGGGGTCGAGCGCGCCCAGCCGCGGAACCTGTTTGTGTATATCTTCTGTTCAGGGTTCTTCCCGGCGGCACTGACCGTGCTGGCCTGCCTGTCGACCGCGCTGGGGCTGTTGTGGCTGGACGGGCGCTTCGCCATGCCGGAGTGGCTCAGCGATTTTGTCGGCTACCTGTGGCTGATGATGTTCCCCGAAGCGTTCATCAACGGCACGGTAATCAGTGCGCTGGTGGTGTTTTGCCCGGAGTGGCTGGAAACCTTCAACCGCACGCGGTATCTGCAGGCGCCGTGGAAGGAGGATGAGCGGTGATTTTGTGGCGGCTGTACTGGCCCTTTCGCGGGTAAACCCGCTCCCACAGGTATTGCACCAGCCTTGAAAGCCGTGAGGTCTCTGTAGGAGCGGGTTCACCCGCGAAAGGGCCCTGAAGGACACCTTGCTATCGGATCAATGCCGCGGCTCCAAATCCCCCGAGTACAGCTCATCCTCGGACTCTTCCGCCCCCGGAATCTTGTGCTCCTCCGCCGCCCAGGCCCCCAGGTCGATCAGCTTGCAACGGTCCGAACAGAATGGCCGGAACGGGCTTTTCTCGTTCCATTCCACAGGTGCGCCACAGGTCGGGCAATCGACGGTCAATGGCTGGCTCATGGCTGGCCTCCTCGTAAAGTCAGGTAAAAGTGGTGCAGGCGGTCAATCTGCTCATGCAGCGCGGCCAGGTCGCCGTCATTGACCACCACATCATCGGCATGGCGCAGGCGCTCCTCGCGGGCCAGCTGGGCCTTGAGAATGGCCTGCACCTGCTCGGCACTGGTGTTGTCACGCGCCAGGGTACGCGCCACCTGCAGCTCCTGCGGCGCATCGATCACCAGCACCCGTTGGGTCTTCTGGTGCTGGCCCGACTCGATCAGCAGCGGCGACACATACACCGCATACGGCGACTCCGCCTTGGCCAGGTAGCTGAAAATCTCCTGCCCGATCAGCGGGTGCAGCAATTGCTCCAGCCATTTGCGCTGCGCCGGGTCGGCGAATATCAGCTGGCGCAGTGCCGAACGATCGAGTTGGCCGTCCGCCTGCAGTACGCCGGCGCCAAAGCGCTCGACGATGCTGGCCAGGGCCGGGCGGCCAGGCTCGACCACCCAACGCGCCGCCTGGTCGGCATCGACCAGGTGCACGCCAAGCTCGACGAAACGCTCGGCAGCGGCGCTCTTGCCGCTACCAATGCCGCCGGTAAGGCCGAGAATCCAGGGGGTAAAGGCCGCAGTGGTCATCAGAATCCAAGCAGGTTTGTGTATGAGGCGTATATTTCATCACCCCAGAGCACGGCAATCCACCCCGCAATCGCCAGATAGGGGCCAAACGGGATCGCCGTACCCATGGCATGCCGGCGCAGACGCAGCAGGCACAGCCCAGCCAGCGCCCCAACCACTGACGACAACAGCAGGGTCAACGGCAACACCTGCCAGCCACCCCAGGCCCCGATCAGCGCCATCAGCTTGAAGTCGCCATAGCCCATGCCTTCCTTGCCAGTGACCAGCTTGAACAGCCAATACACCGTCCAAAGGCTGAGGTACCCGGCCACCGCGCCCCACAACGCACTGGTCAGCGGGACGTAGAGGCCAAAGGCGTTGACGATCAGCCCCAGCCACAGCATCGGCAGCACCAGCGCATCCGGCAGCAACTGGTGCTCGGCATCGATCAGGCTCAGGGCCAGCAGGCACCAAGTCAGCGGCAGAGCCAGCAAGGCCTCGGGCGAAGCACCAAAGTGCCAGGCCACCACCAGCGACAGCAGCGCGCTGGCTAACTCCACCAATGGGTAGCGCGGGCTGATGCGGGTTTTGCAGGTTGAACAACGCCCGCGCAAGGCCAGGTAGCTGATGACCGGAATGTTCTCCCACGCGCGAATCCGATGCGCACAATGCGGGCAGCGCGAGGCGGGTAGCCACAGGTCGAAACGCTCGTGCGGCGTGATCGGCAACTCCAGCATTTCCTGCGCCTCACGCTGCCATTGCCGCTCCAGCATGATCGGCAGGCGGTACACCAGCACATTGAGAAAACTGCCCACCAGCAGGCCGAGCACCGTGGCCAGGGTGAGAAAGTACGCTGGCTGCTCAGCCAGCAAAGTCCATAAAGTCATGTTCAGATCAAGCTACCCAACTGGAAGATCGGCAGGTACATCGCCACCACCAGGCCGCCCACCAGCAGGCCCAGGACCAGCACGATGGCCGGCTCCAGCAGGCTGGTCAACTGGTCCAGCGCCTGGCTGACCTGTTCCTCGTAATGGCTGGCGGCTTTTTCCAGCATCTGGTCCAGCGTGCCGCTGGATTCCCCGATGGCCGTCAGTTGCACCAACAGCGGCGGAAACAGCGGCTCAGCGGCCATCGCCTGATGCAGCCCCTGCCCATTGGCCATGCCCTGGCGCAGCCGCAACACCGCCTGTTCATGCAGGTCGCCACCACTGACCCTGGCCACCGTGCCCAGCGCATCCAGTAACGGCACCCCGGCGGAGTAGGACGTTGCCAAGCTGCGCGCAAAGCGCGCCAGCGCCGCCTGCCCCAGCAGCGTGCCGAACACCGGCAAGCCCAGCACCCGGCGAGATATCCACAGGCGCGCTGGCGCGTGTTGCCGGTAGAGCTGGCGCATGGCAAAACCCAGCACCACGCCCATCACCAGCAACAACGGCGCAAACCGGCTCAGCCCTGTGGACAAGTCGATCACCCATTGGGTAAATGCCGGCAACGCCACGCCCATGCCAGAGAACATGCCCTCGAATTTCGGAATCACCTCCAGCAACAGGATCGCCGACACCCCCAGCCCCGTCAGCAACAGCAGCAACGGGTAGATCATCGCCTTGCGCACCTTCTTGTGCAGCACCCGACGTTGCTCCAGCATGCCCGCCAACTGTTCCAGCTGCCGGTCGAGCGTGCCGGACTGCTCACCCACCCGTACCAGGTTGCAGTACAGCGCATCGAACCACCCCGGGTGGCGCTGCAACGCATCTGCCAGCCCCAGGCCCGAGGCCACATCCTGTTTCAATCTATCCAGCAATGCCGCCTGCGCCGCATCACAGCCACTGCGCCCCATCACCTCGAACGCCTGCAGCAGCGGCACCCCGGCCTTGAGCAAGGTCGCCAGCTGCCGGCTGAACCCCGCCGGGTCGGCCTTTGCCTGCCGTTTCGGCAAACTGAACGTCAGCCCACCGGCAGGCCGCAAACTGGCGACCTTGATGCCCTGGCGGATAAGCCCGGCACGCACATAGGCCGGGCTGCGCCCGGACGTTTGCCCGCTGACCGGCGCGCCGTTGGCGTCGGTGCCGTGCCAGGTGTAGAGGAGTGTGGATTGGGTCATGCAAAGGTCCTTTTTCTGCCCGTGCGACAAGCCTGGAAACAGCTTGCCGCGCCCATGCAAGGGCGTGCGTCCGAGATGCTCACTAGAGTAGTTCAGCGAAGACGACGCCCGAGCGGGCAGGGGTGACAAAAGGTGTCTGTTCAGGCCTACTGCGCCGCTGCCAGCCGGGGTCGAGCCTGACCTCAATGAGTACGCGTATCAAAAAGGAAAACGTTCATGAAAGGGCAACGCGGTATCACCCTGATCGAACTGATGATCGTCGTCGCGATCATCGGCATTCTGGCGACCATCGCCTTACCGATGTACACCAACCACCAGTCACGCTCCAAGGCCGCGGCCGGGTTGCTGGAGATCAGCGCGCTGAAGACGGCGATGGACCTGCGGTTGAATGATGGGAAGGATGTTGCGGATGTGGCCGGGCTGGGTGGCCAGCCGGCGACGGCGCACTGTGCGATCACGGCTAGCGGCAAGGCGGCGGATGGCACTGGGAGCATCGTTTGCACGCTGGTGGATGCGCCGGCTACTGTGCTCGGCAAGGCACTGACCCTGACGCGTTCGGCTACCGGGTGGGCGTGTACGACCAACATCGAGGAAGACCTTGCGCCGAAGGGGTGCAAGGCGCCTTGAGGGTGGGGCAATAAACTAGCGGAAACAGGGGTTTGCGCAACGGGTGCGAGCAGTGGTACGTTGCGCTACACGCCGGTGTAGCTCAGTCGGTAGAGCAGCGCACTCGTAACGCGAAGGTCGCAGGTTCGATTCCTGTCTCCGGCACCAGAATCAGTCGGCCTATGGCGATTTCTCGCTACCAGGCACCAACAGAAGCCCGCCTTGTGCGGGCTTTTTTGTTCCTGCTTATTTCCCTACGGATCTGCGTATTTTTTGACTTTATGGTTCGCAGTTTTCCACTTAGGGTTGCACGTCTTTTTAGATAATGGTTAGCTGGCGATCAGGTTTTGGCCCGTGTTTACGGAGTGAAAGCCGAAATTTTTCTAGATAATGATTTATTCGTTTAGAGATAATTTTGAGATGCCCCAGTTTTCTCACCACGACCTGCAGCTACTGAACCCATCCTTCGACTCGCCGCTGGTTGACGTTCTGGCCGAGCTCGAGTTTCTGCGCAGGTTGAGGCTAGAAGGGGACACTCCACCTCAGGTGTTCTTTCAGCTGAAGGCGCTGTTCCACACCTTGGAGAGCTTGGGGTCTGCTCGAATCGAGGGCAACCACACCACGCTGGCCGACTACATCGACAGCAAGGTCGAAGGGAAAGCCCAGAGCACCGACCAGTTGATGGAAATTGCCAACATCGAGAAGGCGATGGATTACATCGAAGAGGTGATCGAGCCCGGTGCAGACCTGACAGAGCATACGATTCGAGAACTGCACGCCATGACCGTACTTGGGTTACAGCGTGAAGGCGATAAAACGCCAGGCGCCTACCGGGAAGGGGCGGTCAGGATCGCCCAGGCGGAGCATCTGCCTCCGGAAGGTGTGCTGGTGCCGCAGTACATGCAGGAGTTGGTCAGTTTCATCAATCGCGACGATTCCCCTAAATATGCGCTGATGAAGGTCGCCCTGGCGCACCACCGTTTCGGCTGGATTCACCCATTCGGCAATGGCAATGGACGGGTGGTGAGGCTGCTTACCTACGCAATGTTGATGAAGTACGGCTTCAACGTGAACACGGGTGGTCGGGTGCTCAACCCCACGGCCGTGTTCTGCAATGACCGGGACAAGTACTACACCATGCTGGGGCTTGCCGATACTGGCACCACAGCAGGGCTGGAGGCATGGTGTACCTATGTGCTGCAGGGCATCCGCGACGAGCTGGAGAAGGTGGACAAGCTCACCGACTATGGCTACCTCACGAAGTGCATTCTGTTGCCGGCGGTGAGCTTTGCACGCAGCCGAGAGTGGATTACCGAGACCGAGGAACAGATCCTGATCAGTGTCATAAAGATGAAGGTCGTGAAGTCGAGTGACATTGCACAGGCTCTCCCCACGCTCACGGCTAACCAACGGACTTATCAGATCAAGAACCTGGTAGAGCAAGGCATGCTTCTGCCAATCAACCCAGGTTCGAGGCAATACACCATTGGCTTTTCCAACAATTACCTGGTGCGTGGGGTCATCAAGGCGCTGAGGGAGCAGGGGTTCATTTCAGAGCCACTCGACAGGCCGTGAATAATTGCACGATCGGCACTAATTCAGCTTGAAGTCGCCTCCTTTCGTGAGTATTCAGGTCAGAATATAAGCACGATGCTCGAAAGTTCCTGCCTTTTGTAGGAGCGGCCTTGTGTCGCGAAAGGGCCGCAAGGCGGCCCCGGCAATTCCTGCGCCACCGCTGAACTGTGCCCTGCAACACAGTTCCCTCTCCCCACGAGTTCCTTTCAGAAACTCCGGCGCAGCTTTTCAAAGCATGCCCAGCCGGGCAGTCAGATAGATATTGCTACCCGGAACATTACATCGTGCCTGTGTGAGCAACTGTCTTGCTCAATTTCTAAAAGCTAGCGCGATCCCTGTGGGAGATTGCCCAGCCCTTTGGGCTGCGCTGTCGCACAGGGAACAATGTTCGAAAGCGTGTCACCTTCCCTTGTGGGAGCGGGCGTGCCCGCGAAGCAGACGACGCGGTGTATGGCACCGGCTTCGCCGGTGTTCGCGGCGGTTCGACGCCTCGACACGCCTGCTCCCACAGAGCCTGCTAAATCAATGACTTATGTGTTGTTCTATGAGAGCGGGCAAGCCCGCGAAGGGCTGCAAAGCAGCCCCAATCAAGCCGGCAAACGTTAACTGACCGGCATTAGGGCTTGCCCGCAAACCGGGCGAAGCCCGTGCCATGCACCGAGATACTGACCCGCCGTAGGCGCGTAGAAAGAACAGTGCTAATGCAATTTTCGCCAGCAATCCTGTGGTACAAGCCCTGAAAGTCACGGCAATGAGTTTTGGCGGTTCTCCCCAAGCTGATAGTTCGCATGTTCACTACCCATGTAATGGACGCCTATTCCAGTACACCGCTTTCGTGCGCCAGACGCTCCCTCTCTACTTCGCGGACCTGCAGCAACCTATCCGCTTGGCCGAATCCTGCGCCAACCTGTGCCCGTCTCTTTCTTCTGGAAAGAGACGGGCACTTCTACCACTGCTGCAGCCCTGATCGCACATGGCTTTGCGGCGATCCCCCTCGTGACAATCGGCGTGACAAACGCCGATGTCACCAGCAACAGCGCTGTAGATGATGGTGCCGCAGACCAAGGAATGGACTGCACCTGACTGACAGTCAGGCATGCCCCGGTCATCGCATTGCTGCTTGCACATGGCTCAGGATCTTCAGGCGCTAGTCTCGTCAGCCAGTGCTGCCTCCACCCGCGCACCGGTAACGGTGTTCAGGAGGCCAGATCATGAGATGCCCGTGCTCCCGGTCGTAAGGAGCCGCTAGTCCCGCGTAGAGGACATCCCCACAGGTCGCAGGGGCCTTGATCCCTGATAACACTCAGCATTCTTGGCGGGATGACGTGGGCGAGGACTGGAGAGTAAGAGATGAGGTGACCGACATGGCATTGGTGGCTAGACGCGACGGTCGTAATTTCGGCTACGGCAGGCAATTGAGCTACGCAGGATCGCAGGCGCTAAAAGACATGTTCTGCGGTGGCCACTACGGCACGGTCAAGGCGCACAGTGATCGGTGGCAAGCATTCGTGAAGTGGTGCCGCTCCGAAAAAGGGCCAGGTATCAATGATGCGCGGCGGATTGATCGGAAAGTGTTGGCCGACTACGCGGCATATCTGCGCGACGTGGTTGGGCGCGGTGACCTCGCGGTAAGCACCGCACAAAATCGGCTGTCCAGCGTTAACAGGACCATGGCAGCGCTTCGCGGTGATCAGTGCGTGAAGTTACCAAGTCCGAGCAAGGCGTTGGGTATGCAGCGCACCGGGAGTCGCCAGTCGGTGCCGCAGGGCCAAGATCGCGAACAGGTTAAGCAGATCGTCGATGCGCTTTGCCGCCATGATCAGCTACGGGTCGCCGCCATCGCTCTGTTGGCGCGAGCCACCGGTATGCGCTTGCGTGAGGCCATCTTGGCTGACCTGCCACGGCTTAGTCGTGAGGCTCACGACCTAGGCAGGATCAACATTCAGGATGGCACTAAAGGCGGCCGTGCCGGCGCCTCGGCGCCACGTTGGATTGAGGTGGACGACCATGTTCGAGGTGCGCTTAGGTTTGCACGGCAGGTGTCACCTGAGGGTAGCCGCAACCTGATTGCACCAAACGAACGTTACCTGGAGGTTCTACAGGAATTCGTCCGACCTGCGCGGGACATCCTCCATGCACACAACCTCAAAGGCTTCCATGAGCTGCGAGCGGCCTACGCGTGTGAGCGTTATGAACGAATTACCCAACACCGCGCCCCTATCAACGGTGGCCAAGTAGACAAGAACCTCGACCGTCAGGCCCGAAAGCAAATCAGCTATGAGCTGGGGCATGGTCGAATCGACGTGGTCGCTGCCTACATTGGAAGGCTCGCATGAGTAAACCATTCGATTTGGAGCTGTTCTTGGCTGGCGTATTGACCGGATCCTACGTGACACGCCAACGTCATTTGCGGCAGGCGAGAATCATTCAGACTGAAATCGCCAAGCGTTGGCATCGAGAGACGCCTTGGCTTTGGCAGCGAAAACATGTGACTTGGTTTCTCGAACATCGCCTGAATCGACGCAGCAATGCGACGCGGTATTACTATTTACTGACAGCGCGGCTGCTAGCTCGTCGTTTAGAAAGGCCATGGGTCTTCAAGTGCAAAGCGAAGATCTGAGTTTGAAAGTCAGGTCCGACCGCATTCTACTCAGGCTGTGTGAAACCCCAAACAGCTCTTAAAAAAGCGCGAGATTACGCGAAATCAGTAAAAGTTTGGCTGTTCAACTAACCCAGGATTCGCGTAGAAGTGCAAATTTCTGGTTGTTTTCTAACTAGTCGAATCGCGTCGAAGGTTTTTACAGCGCCTGGCCCGTTGCTGTCTTTGAAAAAGATCGGTTAACGGCCAGCAGAGGACACTCCAGAGTGTCCATGGAGCTAGGGTCAATTCGCGCGTTCCTGCTTTCAGCTTTCTTCTTTCTGAATAAAGTCTAAATCTTCGTCGTAGAAGCGGCGAAGGTCTACCCATACCTCTATAAGAAGCAATGCCGAGCCGCTTGCAATGAATGTTGACATAGTCATCAGAAATGGAGTGGCGTTCCCACCAAACCATACCATGGCGGCAAGTAGTACTAGTACAGATACTCCGACGAGCGCCACTCCTTTGGCTAAAGTATCTATAAAAAGTCGAGAAATAATTTGGCGGATTGAAATTAACCCAATCCTATTTAATAGAGTTTCTACGTAGCTGAAATATGTCACTGTTGTTTCAGTAAACAAGCGCCGCTCTGCGTCTTCGGAGTTATACCCATCCGCCACTACTTTTAGATAAGAGTCGAAAAGTTCATCTCGGTTTGTGATTGGCAGGTCGTTAGGTTCAAATCGATCAAGCTCAAATGCAAGATCTAAGCATATGGAGCGTTCATCCGAATCAGGCTGATCAACTAGCCATCGCTGACTTTCCAGAAGCCGCACCTTCATTAGGTCATAAGCGACAAGCCGTTCGCCTTTCAATTGCTGCGTGACAAAAAGAATCCAAGATATTGAAAGCGAGCAAAACAGGGCAACCAGCGTTGCGATGGTGCCGAGGGCTGTGATAAATGTTGACCGATCAAGCGAAGATATAGTTGACCCTGTCCAAGCTGTGTAGCTAACTGCCAGCCAGGTCATCCCGCTCAATAGGAAGCAAATTAAGAGTTGAACCCAGATTCGACTCATTTTGATAATAAAGCGAATTAACAAAGTCATAATTCCTTATGTTTTGAGTCTTGACGATTCAGCTGATAATTTTCTAGAGGCAACTATAGGATGCTTGGGCTATTAAGTTAATTCATAATGCCTTGCACTGGTTTGTAGCCCAGTCATCCATCGAGTATATGCTGTCGGGCTGATATAGTTTAGTCGGTAAAGCCGTGGTAGAAACCAACAGAGACGACAGCATCAACGAAGCGTTTGGCAGTTGCTCGATCCATGATGACTAGCTTACCATCTACCGCAATATAAATGCTGTCTTCTCTATAAAAAGAAGAGCGGCCTATTTCCAGCTCCATAGTGGTCTTTTCACCCTGATCCTTCACGATTTCTTCAAAATAAACTGTTGTTGCCAAGGTTGTCTCCTTAATTTGCGCAGGGCTGTCAATGACAGTCAGTCCAAATAATTATTGTTAAATTTGATTAGGTCGATTTCCTAAGCTTTTTCCCATAGTGCATTAATGCCGGTGGAAGTATCTTTTCTTTTAATTAGCCCTTGCGTCCGCAGTTTTGTGAGTATTCCAGTCGCCTGTTCAGATTTCTCAAGCCCAAGCAAGTCTCTTACTTGCATATTGTTTATCGTTCCAAATCGATCGATGAAAGTCTGCACAACCTCATCCGGTGCTAAGCTAGGGGTATGATACAGAGACACCACAACATAATTTTCATGCTCTGAGATCACGGGCAGCTTAAGCCCGCGCTCTGCCATTTTCTCAAAGGCGGTGTTCATCCCCTCTCCCATATCCTGATTCGGTGCGTTGCGATATTTTGCGAGCAAACGAACTAATTTAGAATTTCTCGAGAATCTGTTTTCAAGAATATTATCCTTGGTAACAAAACCAGGAAATCGCCCAGGACTTTTAAATTGTATCCTGTTGTTAAATACACTGACCAAGACATTGTCTGAGATTAAGTAATCGCGATGGATTACTGCATTCACTAGGATTTCCCAAATAGTCTCTTTCGGGTAGGAAATCGGCCGATATCCCTCCAGCGTCCAAGCAGAATTTTCCGAGAGAGTTTCGGTAATTTTCTCATAAGCTTTGTTGATTAGATCGTAAAGAGAGCCTTCAATTACCTGGTTGGATACAAGAGTGTCTCTGGTTTCTTCTTCTTTCGTATCATATTTTGCTAAGCGTATCGAGCAGTGCCGCGGTAGGGACTGGGCAGGGCACTCTGAAAAAAGCAGTACAGCCGATACTTTTGGGATAAATGTCTCGCGGTCGATTAGGTTTTCTTGAAGCAAAAAATCAAGCGGATCTTTATTCTTTATAGGTAATTGGTCTAAGTAGCCACCCAAGGCTTCGCCATACACTATCTCGTCGGTATCAGCGTCCGGGGCATTAAGATCCTCTGCGGACTGATGCCCTTTAGCATGCGAAAGCTCCATAATTTGTGTAGGAGATTTCAGCCTCTGGCTGCTAGCACCCCGCCGGATAAAAACCTCCTCTCCGGCTGTATAATGTACAGTCAGTCCTTTATTTACAGTTATCTTCAGTACATATGTGGCAGACATTGATGGCCGCTTAAGGAACTCGTGGCGAAAATCAATAGCAGGCCGGACCTCCGACAAGGCTTGCAGCGCTCCGTTGAAATCTTCTATCCTATCCCGGCCGACCCAACGTTTGATAGGGTCTTCCTCATCGCCGTCGTCCTTAATGCCAATTAGGAATTCGCCTCCATCTGCGTTTGCGAATGCCACAGCGATTTTTTGAATTTTATCGCCTTTTACGCCAAATGCCTTTCTGTCAAAAAAATCGTCTTCTGGCGCAGAGCAGTAATAAAGGACCTCTTCTTCATTAAGTTCCAAGACGCGGGGGTTAATTCGGACACTCACTTCAACGCTCCATTATTGTGATCTCGCACGAAATGCTAGCATCTTGCTATCATAAAAACACCTGTAAATTTATTCAGTATTCAAGCGCTGGATTCTTGTTAGTCCACCTCAATTTGGTAAGTTCCGATTCACCACTTATATTAATTGAGTGGCGACTCAAAGGGGATAGATTTATTTTTCGTGACGCTCGTTGATGTAACATAGACTTAGGGCCTGTCCCGCGTCAAGAGACGTAAAGAGGCGATACTCGAATCGTTCTCGTGAACGTTGTGACGTTCACTCGAACCTACGGTAAAAATAAATCTGTCCCCTTTTTCGGTCTATAGTCAGACTTCTATTTGCACCGTCATTTCTAGGGCATTATCGACCTTGATTCCCAGGTATCTGACGGCGCTTTCAAGGTTCGTGTGCCCAAGCAGAAACTGGACTGCCCTTAACTTCTTCGTCCAACGATAGATCAACGATGCCTTGGTTCTCTGTAGCGCGTGAGTGCCGTACATGCTTGGGTCTAGACCAGTGGCGGTCATCAAGCTTTTCGGGGCGATTCGGAAAGGTGGTATCTGCATGCGCATGGCAATGGACGAAACAGTGGCATTCTGCTAGCGTCGATCCACCCCCAGCACGGACGTTTTAGGGGCCGGGGAGTGAAACCATCGGCACCTCGGACACCCAA
This sequence comes from Pseudomonas sp. B22(2017), assembly GCF_002113105.1. NCBI lineage: Bacteria > Pseudomonadati > Pseudomonadota > Gammaproteobacteria > Pseudomonadales > Pseudomonadaceae > Pseudomonas > Pseudomonas sp. B22(2017). The sequence goes on along the minus strand of NZ_NEJN01000003.1, from coordinate 591,235 downwards.
GGGCCACTGCTCCAACATGGCAGGCGAGCATTGTGATTTCGGACATCGATTTACAAGAAATTATCCCAAGGGAACGGACGTCCTCTGCATCCGCGATGCATGTAGTAAGTGGTATTCCGGTACCAAAACCTCAACGCGTTCGGAGCTTCAGCCCAGAAGAGTGGGAGGAGTTTGTTGAGGAGTGGGGAAGTAGCCTCAAGGCTGAATACAGTAAAGTCCGACGCTTCGGCGGTTCAGGTGACTTGGGTGTGGACATTGCAGGCTTCTGCTCTCCGGAGGGTTTTAAAGGCATCTGGGATAATTTTCAATGCAAACGGTATGGTCACCCGCTCCGACCTAGTGATATCTGGGTGGAAATTGGGAAGATAATTTATTATTCGTTCAAAGAGTACTATATTCCCCCGCGCAGGCATTATTTTGCGGGGTCTCAAGACATCGGCACCACCTTAGAGCAGCTGCTGAATAACCCTGAAGAATTGCAGTTTAAGGCAGAGGAGAATTGGAATCAAAACTGTAAGAGTGGAATAACGTCGACCACGGAAATACCTCTATCGGGCGAATTACTCCATTACTTTCAGGCATTCGATTTCTCCATATTTTCCTCAAAATCTGTTGTTGAATTAATAGAGGGCCATAGCCGTACCCAGTTTCATTCTGTGAGGTTTGGTGGTGGTCTTCCATTCAGGCCTGACTCATTGAAACCTCCGGAAGTTCCGGCAGGCAGTGAAAGTCGGTATATTCGGCAAATATTTGATGCTTATGGGAATTATCTGGGTAAGGCTATATCCGGTGAGGCTGATCTTGAGTCTCATGGGGCACTCAAGAGAGATTACCTGCGGCAGAGAGAGAGGTTTTATCACGCCGAGTCCCTAAGGAATTTTGCAAGAGATACAGTTCCTGAAGGTACCTTCGCAGCTTTGCAAGATGAAATCTATTATGGGGTTGTCGATGTTTGTGAGGATGACCACGCAGACGGATTTGCACGAATGAAGGCCACTATTACCCATTCTTCAACCATTGCTGCTTCAGCAAATGCCCTGGCCTCGGCTTTCAAAACCCAAGATCGTCAAGGCATATGCCATCAACTGGCAAATGATGACCGGTTAGCGTGGGTGCCTGAAAATGAGTGAGCCAACAGTAAAGAGTCCTTTTAATGGTCCTCTGGAAACCGGTGTGCGGTCTTTAGCTATCCTGACGGCGGCCTTTCCGATGGCGATGGATCTACAGCGTTTAGTAGAGATGGACTATTTAGTAGTGCATTCTGAAGATGCGAAGGGGCCAAGTAGTCTACACGCACCATTGCCGTTGCGAGCCGGTGAACTTCTTGTGCGTAGAGGATTGATAGAGTCGGGGCTGAAGCTGATGGTTCGGCGTGGGTTATTGAGTCGGATTGCGTCATATGATGGCTTCAGTTACATCGCTACAGATTCCGCTCAGCCTTTCGTATCCTCACTCACGTCGAACTATTCGATTAAGTTGTTGGACAGGGCTAAGTGGGCGTATGAGACTTATGGAAGTACACCTACTGAAGAAGTTCTGAAAGTTACTCATCGGATATTCAAATGGACCAGCGAGTTCCAGGTTTTTGAACAGAGGGGCGTTGAATGATGAGTGAGTGTGGTTTTCAATTGCGTCGTGTTCAATTCTCCGGTCCAAGTGGTGAGCGACATATAGACTTATTTGATGGCCTTAACGTAATTTGTGGCTCGTCAGATACAGGTAAATCCTATCTGGCTGAGACAATCGATTATATGCTAGGTGGTTCCGAACTCAGGAAAATTGATGAGTTAGATGGATATGATCGGATAACTTTGTCTTTGGAGTCTGGCTCCGGCGAAGAATGGCGTTTGGAGCGCGCGCTAAATGGCGGAGGCTTCAAACTGACCGGGGGCGATCAGGACGAATCTACGGTTCTAAAGGCTACTCACTCTCACGGAGCTACAGACAACCTTTCGGGGTTCCTACTAGACAAGCTTGGGCTGCTCGGCAAGAAAGTTTTGAAAAGCAGCGCGAAATCTACGTTGCAGAGTCTCGGGTTCCGAAATATTGCAAGGTTAGTCATTGTACAAGAAGAAGAGATTGCTACTAAAGGATCGCCGTTTTGGAGTGGTCAATTCACTACGAAGACCTCTGAATTAGCTACCGTTAAACTGCTTGTGACCGGGATGGATGACTCGGCAATCAATACCCCGATAGTTAAAGTGGTCGATAATTCAGGAAAAATTGCCCTGCTCGATGATTTGATATCCGAGTTGGTCGATGACGTAGGTGATAGCAAACGCGAAGAGCTTGAAGCGCAGCTTGAAAAAATCGGTGTTACATTAGCGCGATATCGGAAATCAATTGCCCTTAATGAGGAATTGGTTTCTGAACTCATGGATCGACGTCAAAATAACGTATTTCAGCGGCAGTTAGTTTCTGAGCGAATTGATGAAATCGCTGACCTTTTCACACGATTTGACCTACTGCGTGACCATTATGACGTCGACCTTGAACGCTTAGAGGCCATTAAAGAAAGTGGCTCCATGCTGATCTATGTGGATGAAGTGGACTGCCCTATGTGCGGTGCTGCACCTTGTAATCAGCATCTCGAAGATGACGATGAGGCAGATCTGCGCTCGGCTGTGCTGGCAGCCGCCGCTGAAATCGCAAAAATTGAACAACTCAAGAACGATCTAGTTAGAACTATTGATGAACTAAAAAATGAAAGTGAGGACCTTTCCAAAGGCTACTTAACTCTGCAGAAAGAGTATGCTGAGATTGAAGTCTCTTTAAAGAAGGCGCTTTCTCCACGTAAGGATGAAGAGAAGATCAACTATGAAGACTTGATCGAGTTGCGACAAGATGTGTCAAAGAAAATTAGTGGTTTTGAGCGTATCGAACAACTGGCTCAGCGTAAGTTTTCGCTTGAAAAAGAAGGGGGGGCGCCTGGTGGTAAGACAACTGCCGTTGTCAGTATCCCCGACACCATTGGTAATTCTTTATCAGACAAGATCTCCTCAATTCTGAATGATTGGAACTTTCCCGGTGAGTGTAAAGTGGTGTTTGATAAGGGGACGAGCGATTTTATTATCGATGGTAAACCTAGGGGGAGTCGCGGAAAAGGGTTACGATCCATTACGCATGCTGCGGTTAGCCTTGGATTGCTTGAGTACGCGCAGGAAAATTCTCTGCCCCACCCTGGTTTCCTTGTGCTTGATTCTCCGCTTCTTGCTTATTTTGCACCGGAAGGTGACGATGATTTACTTCTGAGAGGAAGTGATTTAAAAGAAAAATTTTATGAGTACTTAATTCATCATCATGGAAGCGGTAGCCAGATAGTAATAATCGAAAACCAACACCCGCCAGAGGAAGCTTTATCAAGTGTGCATCTGACCGTATTCACCAATAATCCACATGAGGGCAGGGTGGGGCTTCTGTAGGCCCATAAGAAGTGACAAGAGCCACTTTCGTATTTTTCTCGGTTTTTCCGGATCTTGATTAAGTTGGCTTGCTTAACATTAGTATCGATCAGGCAAGATCTAGACTAATTTAAACGCCGCTCATTCAAAGATGCCTATCGCTGAACAGTGCTGATCCGTTGCGAGCGTCTGCTTTGGGTCGTTTTCTGCCGTTCCTCATCTAGCATTTGACGCGGTTGTTCGTAGCTCTCACTGAACCCTTTGCAAGTCCCGATTCGATTTCACTGAAAGCCATAAATAGCTGATTTTTTTTATAGATACCCTATGAGGCACATCCAAAAATCCACCAAATTCCAGCCCCGCGAAAACCGGGTCCTCCCGACCAACAACCGTCCGTCTGTCTCCGCAGCCAAAGCACGAACTCATGAGACGGATACTTCAGTTTGGAAATGCGTTGCCGGGTTCGATTTCCGAGCAGCTTTGATGAACATCGCCGTTCCACCTTGCCGCATATCGATCTCGAACAGCTCTGAGGTTCGGATGAGATCGCTAAGGGTCCGGTGCCCGTAGTTCACGGCTGAAAACGAACTGTTGTTGCGGATAAAATTACCGACCTGGCTGAGGCGCGACCAGCCTGTGTCATCGGCGGTCTTCTCTGCAGCCGTTCTCAGCAAGCGCACTAGTGCCGTGTCACTGCGTAGCTCGTTTCGGGTGCGTTTACTGCATTTCGACGCTTCGCCTTCATCAGCTTTCTCGTGATCATCACCAAGCAGGTTCTCTGTGTAGATGAACTGCGAGCAGGCATCTACAAAAGGCTTCGGCGTCTTCTTCTCCCCAAAGCCGTAGACCGGCAAGCCGCTTTCCAGCAGCCGAAGCACCAACGGTGTGAAATCGCTGTCGCTTGTCATGAGTGCAAAGGCATCGACGTTTTTGCTGTATAGCAAATCCATTGCATCAATGATCATCGCTGAGTCAGTGGCATTCTTGCCCTTGGTGAAAGCAAATTGCTGCATGGGGCGGATGGCGAACGGGTGGATCTTCTCGACCCATCCAGTGAGGAGAGGAGAACTCCAGTTCCCGTGTGCATGCCTGATGTTGACCATGCCGTACTTGGCCAACTCATCGAGCACGCCCCCTATGGATGCATGGCTCACATTGTCGCAGTCAATCAGCAGTGCTATCCGTTTCGACTCCACGGTGTACCCCGGTCAGTCCCTGTGTAATCAAACTCTAGCTCAACTGCCCTGGCAGCACTTTCAATGTTCATATCGTGCACCCTCATCTCACCTTGGGGATTTCAGCTGAGCCTAGTTCACTGCATTCGAAGTTTGAATGGGGATTTTGATGCAGATGATCGGATGTGGATTTATGGTTGCGTTCAACGCTGTTCGCACATAATTCAGAGACGTTTCCTACAGCTTTGACACTTGCTTGGCCGAGATACATGAGGCTAAATTTCCTCCGTCGCGGAAAATTCCGTGACCGGGCGTAGGAACCCGTTGGTAAACTTGGCGCACGCACTAGGCGCCCCTGCACCACAGCTGGCGCTTTTTTTGTGCCTGCCGTGCTGTGTCATGGCGGCTGTGTGTGGGCAGGCTTCGGCCTGGCCGGGTTTCCAAGTTTCCCGGTATTCCTACCCCATACACAGCTGCCACCCAATCCCGTAGGAAGGATCGTGGCAGCTCCAACTGAAACTTGGAGTGTCATGCATGCTTATCTCAAGTCTGTCCAGGATCCTCGCATCCGTTCTCCACCGCCGTTCCTCGACGGCCCTCAGCGATCTCACCTCCAGTCAATCTCGCTCCGTCTCTGCAGCCAGGGAGGTGCACCATGACTGACCAAGAACGCCTATCCACCATCCAAAGCTATGCCTGGACCCTGGAACTGCTAGGCGAAGCCCTGGTCCAGCACGACGAGATGCTGGAGTGCGAACACAACCCACACCTCAGCTTTCGCAACACTGCCGGTATCCATCAGGCGATCCGGATCATCAGCCGTTTGGCCAGTGAGCAGTGTGGGAAAGTGATGGAGCGAAACGGGCAGGACCCTGTTAGTTAGGCAGGATCATTGGAGAGCGGCGGGCCAGATATCACCATTGTGGCTGGCCCTCTGCTCAAGGCCACCTGGTGGTTTATTCCCGTCGGGTAAGGTTATGGGGCTGCTGCGCAGCCCATCGCAGGCAAGCCAGCTCCTACAGGGACCGCATTAATCCTGGGATATGTGCTTTACCTGTGACAGGGGGCAAGCGCCGGGGCAAACGGCACGGGTTTCGCTCGTTTTCTCTTTGTGAGCCTCGGTCACATATGGCAGCCAATCTGTGGGTAGCCATCTTCCTACGAAACGTACTGTCCTTTCGTACTCTTGGAAACTTGCGAAAACAGCCACTCGGGAATAAAGTCCCCCCGTCGCCGACGCATCGGTGATGCGACCTTGGCCGGTCGGAATCGAAAGGCGCATCAGCGCCCAGTCTTCATCGCAGGCGCTTTTTTGTGCCCGCGATGTCGCGTTATGGCGGTGGTGCGCGGGACACCTTCGGGTGTGCCGGGCTCCTTTCGTCCCGGTCGGCCAACCCGCGTACTGCTGCCACCTTAACTTGCTTGGCCGCGAGCGGTGGCAGTTCCATCACGAAAGGAACTCATGCATGACCACCGAAAATCCGTTACAGATCCTCGCATTCGTTCTCCACCGTCGTTCCTCGACGGCCGTCAGCGATCTCACCTCCAGTCAATCTCGCTCCGTCTCTGCAGCCAGGGAGGTGCACCATGACTGACCAAGAACGCCTATCCACCATCCAAAGCTACGCCTGGACCCTGGAACTGCTAGGCGAAGCCCTGGTCCAGCACGACGAAATGCTGGAGTGCGAACACAACCCACACCTGAGCTTTCGCAACATTGCCGGTATCCATCAGGCGATCCGGATCATCAGCCGTTTGGCCAGTGAGCAGTGCGGGAAGGTGATGGAGCGAAACGGGCAGGACCCTGTTAGTTAGGCAGGATCATTGATGAGCGGCGGGCCAGATATCACCCTTGCGGCTGGCCTTCTGCTCAAGGTCGGTTGGTGGTTTATTCCTGTCGCGGTAGGGTTATGGGGCTGCTGCGCAGCCCATCGCAGGCAAGCCAGCTCCTACATGGACCGCGCAGTTCCTGGGTACCGACAGCGCAACATCAATCGAGCGCACTGAACGAGACTCGCCGCTTCATACATGAAGCAACCCCAACGCCCCGATCAAGGCAGGCGGCATTACCAGCGCCCCCAGGCGCAGGAAGTCCAAGGCACCGACGTGTTCGCCTTCACGGCGAACGGCAACCAGCCAGAGCAAAGTGGCCAGGGAGCCGGTAATCGACAGGTTCGGCCCGAGGTCGACGCCAATCAGCAGCGCCGCAGTGGTTTTCGCGGGTAAATCGACAATATGGCCAACGGAGCCTGCGATCAGGCCGGTCGGCAGATTGTTCATCAGGTTGCCGGCGATAGCCGCGACCACGCCGGCGCCCCAGCTCGCCTGGTGCTCGGAGCTGCGCGCCAGCGCGGCCAAGCCATGGGCCAGGTGCTCGATCACACCCGTCTGTGCCACCGCTTCCACCAGCACGAACAGGCCCGCGACCAACGGCAGTACGCCCCATGCCACGCCTTTGAGCACCGGCATCGGGTTGCGCCGCTGGCGCAGGTGGATCAGCCCGGCCGTGGCGATGCCGGCGCAGAAGGTGGGCAAGCCGAGCTGCCGGTCCAGGGCGGAGGTCAGCAGCAACAGGGCGCCTGTCAGCACGATACCCAGCGCGCACAAGCGTGCACCGCTGGACAGCGGTTGCATGTCGATAGTCGTTGCCAGGGGCTGGCGTATCTGTTTGCGCTGGGCCAGCCGCAGCACAAGGTAGGTCAGGCCGATGGCCGCAAGCGACGGCAAGGTGAACTGCCGCAGCCAATCCAGCAACGGCGGCATCTGGCTGCCGAACACTACCAGGTTGGCCGGGTTGGAAATGGGCAGCACAAAACTGGCGGCATTGGCGATGAAGGCACAGATGAACAGATAGGGCAGCGGCTCGGCCTTGGCCGCCCGGCATGCGGCATACACTGCTGGGGTAAGCACCACAGCCGTGGCATCGTTGGAGAGGAACACCGTTACCAGTACCCCCACCAGGAATACCAGGTCGAACAGGCGCTGGCCGGAGCCCCGGGCATGCTGCACCGCGTACATGGCCAGCCAGTCGAACAGCCCCTCCTGGCGTGCCAGTTCGGCCAGCACCATCATACCGATCAGAAACAGGTAAACATCGCCACCCTCGGCGACAGCGCCGAGGGCCGTGGGTAGTGGCACCAGGCCAAACGCGGTCAGCAATACAGCGGCGCCGACTGCCCAGACATATTCCGGCACCCGCCAGGGGCGCAGGATTACCCCACCGGTCGCAACGGCGGCGACGGCCCAGATGAGCGAGGATGGATCAAATACAGGCATGCAGTTTACTCAGGTGAATGAATGAGTTGGCGCGGCTTGGCCGGGTGCCAGCCTTTGGTGGATGGCGTGCAGCACGCTATATCGTGTCAACGTTATTTGGCTGAGCTGGCAATTGCCGGCTTGGGTGTCCCTTCCTAAGGCCTGTCTGATAGGTGAGTAGCCCGATTGCAGCCACGATACCGAGAACAACGAAGGCTGTGCCATAGCCGAAATGTTGCGCGATCCAGCCGGCGAGTGCGTGGCTCATGGCCGCGCCTATTCCCTGTATCGTCATCACTGCACCAAGCCCGGCATTGATGTGCCCAGTGCCGCGCAGGATGGAAGCGACAAGCCCAGGCAAGGCGACACCCAGCAGGCCTGCCCCGATTCCGTCAAGGGCCTGTACCGGAATCAGGGCCCACGGGGACTCCCAGCAACCGGCGATCAGCCCGCGCAAGGGCAAGGCCAGGAGGGCGGCAAGGATCAGTGCCCGATACCCGTGCCGAGAGGCATGCCGCCCGGCCCAAAGCGCGACGGGAATCATGACCAGCTGCGCCACGATGACAGTGGATGCCGTGAACACGCTGGGGTCGGCCAGCCCACGCGTGACAACCGACTGTGCCAGCAAGGGCAGCATCGCGGCATTGCCAAGGTGGAACAGCAGCATGGTGATCGCGAGCAGGCCCAGCTCGCGCGAGTGCGTCAAAACCCGCACCATGGAAGGCGAGGGGCTGCTACCTTGCGCAGGCTGGTTGCCAGTGAGGTCACCACCGCGGGCACGCTCATGATCGATGTCATGTGGATCGATCTTGCGCAAGCAGGCAAGGGCCGCGCACGCCATCAGGGCCATCAGGACGAATACGGCTGACAGCCCCCAGCGGTAGCCTGCCAGCCCGGCCAAGGCAGCCGCTACCACGTTGCCGGCATGGTTCCAGGCTTCGTTGATGCCTAGCTGCCGAGACAAGTCTTTTTGATCAACGATGCCCAAGGTTATGCCCATGATGCCGGCGCCCATCAACGCACCCACAACACCCGTCACCACTTGAGAGGCGACGGCGACGCCGAACGTTGGCGCCGTCCATAGCGCTGCCGTGGCGAGAATGAGTGCAATGGCGCCGCTTGCCAGAAGCAGTCGCTTGTGGCGCGAGGCGTCGATCCACGCGCCCATCGGCGTGGTCGCCAACATGCCTGCGATGCCGCCGGCGGCCATCACGTAGCCGATGTCATCGGCTCGCCAGCCGTGGCTGGCCAGAAATATACCGAGGAAGGGGCCCAGGCCGTCACGGACATCGGCCAGGAAGAAGTTGAGGCCGGACAGCCAGCGCCGTGAGCTGGCATGCGCCGGAGTTATCGAAGGCGTTGCCGGGTGCATAGAGGCATTCCCTTATGGCGCGCGGTCATAGAGCGGCTGCAGGGTGGATAACGTGGTGCCCATGCTGACCGCTTCCAAAGCGGTGCCAAAGGCATTGCGCGTGCCCAGCCCGGATGCTGCGAACGGTGCGCCCGTCTGCACGGAAATACGCAGGCTCTCTGACGGGAAACGTACGATGCTGCCATCGCTCAGGATGACGCCGTTGGCCTCGCCCCGTGGGCCAGTCAGCACGGTCTCCACCTGGCCTTCCACCTGTTGGGGCTGCAGGCGCTGGGCGCGCAGGTGTGGCGGCAGGGCTCGGCCTTCGCCAACCGGTGGCGGCTGGTTGTACACGGTGCGCCCGCTGTCGGCGTGGATGATGGCGTCGGCTTTGACCGTGCCTCGCGTTTCCGCCCGCCCGATGATGCGGACGGCGTCCCCCACTTTGACCGTGGCTGTGAGCGCATCGGCCATGTGCGGTGGAACTTTGCAATGGTCCCGTCGCTCAGGCGCAGCCCGTCGACCTCACCATAGGGATTGATGAGCATCCGTTGCACCTGGCCTTCCACCACGTACTGGCTCACCAGGCCAGGTGTTTCCACACCCTGATGCGGTGTTGGAGGCAGATGGGCGGCGGCGGGCGGCATGGCATGCACGCTGAGGCTACCCAGGCCAATTGCCAGTGCAAGAGATGTGGCGATGAAATACCTGGACATTGGAGAAGCTCTCTTGGGTTGGGAACACCCAACCTGTAGCGCAAACACCATGCCAGATAAAATTACTAATTAAATCAATCAGTTATGATTGATAGGAGTGATGTGCCGTCCGATTCCGTGACGCTAAGGTGTCACGGAATCGGACACCCCCTTTGCGGGCGAAGGGGTTAGTCCAGATCGAACTCGGCCAGCTTGCGGTAGAGCTGCTGGCGGGACAGACCGAGGCGCCGCGCCGCCTCTGCGCGGTTGCCCGCCGTCGCAGCCAGGGCGCGCACGATCATTTCGCGCTCCAGCTGGGCAACGGCCTGTGCCATTGGGCCTTCCCAGTCGATGTCCAGGCCCGGGGTGGGCGGCGCCGCCGTCTGCAACCCGATGTGTTCGGCCTCGATGACCGGGCCGTGGCTGAGGATGGCCGCGCGCTCCATGGCATTGCGCAGTTCGCGCACGTTGCCCGGCCAGGAATGGGCCAGCAGCAGCCTGGCTGCCGCCGCGCTCAACCGCTTGGGCGAGTCGCCGCCCAGCAGGCGTAGGAAGTGTTCGGCCAGCAGCAGCACGTCGCCCAGGCGCTCACGCAGCGGCGGCAGCCACAGTGGTACTACCTGCAGGCGGTACCACAGGTCTTCCCGGAAGCGCCCCTCCTTGACTGCGCTGGGCAGGTCTCGGTGGGTGGCCACGATGATGCGCACGTTCACCGGCTGGGCACGATTGGCGCCCACGGGGGTGATTTCGCGTTCCTGCAGCACCCGCAGGATCTTCGCCTGCGTGGCCAGCGGCATATCGCCTATTTCGTCGAGGAACAGGGTGCCGCCATCGGCCTCGCGAAAGCGCCCGGTGCGTTCATTGATGGCACCGGTGAACGCGCCTTTGACATGACCGAACAGCTCGCTTTCCATCAGTTCGGCCGGGATCGCCGCGCAGTTGACGGCGACGAAGGGGCCGGTGGCTCGCCCGCTGTTGCGATGCAAGGCACGCGCGACCAGTTCCTTGCCTGTGCCCGTCTCGCCCAGGATCAACGCAGTGGCATCGGAGTTCGCGGCCAGCCCGATACGCTTGAAGACCTGGCGCATGGCCTCGCTGCTGCTGACCAGTTCGGTGCCATCCACGGGCTCTTGTGCGGCAGGTGATGCCCCGGCCGCCTGGGGGGTGTCTGGGGTGTTGGCTGCCCATCGCAGGGCCCGTTCGAGCGTCTCGATCAGGGCGGCCCTGGTCACGGGCTTGGTCAGGTGGTCGAACGCGCCCAGGCTCATCGCCTCGATGGTGTTGCCGCCACTCGCATAGGCGGTGAGCATGATGCAAGGCACCTGCGAGATGCGCGCCGCGCGGCGCAGGAACACCAGGCCATCCTCGCCCGGCAGCCGCAGATCGACGATGGCCGCATCCACGTCCTCGGTGCGCAGCCGGTGCAGGCCTGCATCGGTGGTTTCAGCCTGCAGCACCGCATACCCCAGGTCTTGCAGCATTTCTGCAAGGCTGTCGCGGAATGCGGCGTCATCGTCGACGATCAGGATTCGGGCCACGGTAGCTCCATCTCTATGCGCGTTCCTTTGGCCGACTCGGCGAGACCGACCCGCCCGCCGTGACCCTGCACGATCTCGCGCACCAGCGCCAGCCCCAGGCCGGTACCTCCAGCGCGGTTGGTGGAGAACGGTTCGAACAGTGTATCGCGCAGGTCATGCGGAATGCCGGAACCATCGTCCGCCACCCACAACAGCAATGTGCCGCGGTGCGTGCGATGCGCACCGAGCTCGATTTCACCGCGTTCTTCCGTGTGCGCCAGCGCATTGAGCAGCAGGTTGTCAAAGACCCGCGCCATTTGTGTCGGGTCGAACAGCGCAACTTGCTTCGCGCTAGCGGTCAGCTCCGGTTCAACGGCCAGTGTTATTCGTACGCCTTTCTTTTGCGCTGCTTCGGCGTGGGCATTACGCCGCTCCTCCAGCCATTCCTGCAGGTCAACTGCCTTGCGCTCGGCGCGGAAAGGTTGCGTCAATGCCAACAGGCTCGACACCAGCGTCTCCAGCCGTGCCGTTTGCGAAAGTACGGCCTCCAGGGCACCAACCACACGTGCTTCGCGCCGGTCAGCCGGGGCAGCCATCGCGTTTTCCACCTTCATGCGCATCGTGCCCAGCGGGTTGCGGATCTCGTGTGCAAGCCCGGCGGAAACGCGCCCCAGCGTGGCCAGGCGTTCGGACTGGGCCAGTTGCTTTCGCAAATGCGCCGACTGGCGCTGCCAACGCGAAATCATCCAGCCCAGCCATGCCCCGGAGACAACGACCAGCGCCAGCAGCAGGCTTACCGCGAGTATCAAGGTATTGACTGTTTCTGTGGCCAAAAGCGGAACGCGCATCAGGGTCCAGGCGATCAGCTGTCGGTCATAGGCCTGAACGGGGCAGGCGGCGAAAGCCACGGCTTCGCGTAAGCCCGGTCGCACATCCGCCACCAGGCCTGCAGAATCCTGCGCACGCTGGGCCGTGGAGGCAATGCGCTGCAACTCGGCGCTCGGCGGGTCGCGTTTGATTCCCGTGCCGTCGTAGGTTGGGAAGGCGTAGGCCACCACTCCCGCATCCGCTCGCCAGAAGCCGCCCTCCATGCCCGGCTGATCGCGCAGTGCCAAATCCAGCACTGCCTGTGCGGCAGCAGGGGGCATGAGATCAGGGTGGTCTTGTGCAGGCGGGAGCTGCTGGCGAACCCGTGCCGCACCCGCCTGGAGCGCCTGGCAACTGGTCGAGGTGAGTTGGCGCGCCTGCGCAATCTGAGGGCCGGCGCCTTGGCGGCTGATTATCAGCAGCAGCCATCCCAGCACAAGCGCAACTGCGGCAATGGAAAGCCACAGAATCAGCAGATCACGGCGAACGGAGGGTTGCAGTGACAGGTCAGGTTTCCTTGGATGTGGGGCACCGCTGGTCAGTCGGTGGGCGTTCTGCTGGCAACCTTGCCAGATGGAAAATCGCCGTGCAAGGACAGGGTCGGTTGAATTAGCAGTCACTCTGTGGGCGCTTGGCGGTGAACCAGTACTTTGTGGCCATTGGCGATGCGCGGCAGGTGAGCTTGTCCAGTACCTTCGAGTTCTAGGCCAGCCTGCACCGGCCTCTTCGCGGCTAAAGCCGCTCCCACAGGTACTGCACTGCACTCGAAGGTGGCGCGGTCCTTGTGGGAGCGGCTTTAGCCGCGAATACCGGCGCAGCCGGTGCCAGGCAACGCGTTGGATTCTTCGCGGTTAAAGCCGCTCCCACGGGGTACGCGTACCGCTTCCATTTGCCTTTGAGTGGTCTTTTCGCCTCAGCAGGCAATACTTCTCTGTATTGCAGGCGTGTTCCTGGTGGCGCGCGCCGCTGGGAGGTGTCGTGTGAACAAACTGACAATCGTGGGTGCCGGCATGGTCGGCGAGGCGGCGGCGCAGATCATCGCTCGGGAAGAGTTGTGCCGTGAGCTGGTGTTGATGGATGTGCAGGGCGAGATGGCGCAAGGCAAGGCGCTGGATGTGTGGCAGGCGGCAGTCGAGTCGGGTTCCGATACCCGGGTTCACGGCGGGGCCAAGGCTGAAATGCTGGACGGCTCTGAACTGGTGGTCATCACCGCAGGCGTGCCGCGCAAGCCGGGGCAGTCGCGTCAGGATGTACTGAGTATCAACCTGCCAATCCTCGACGGCATCATGGCCGACATCAAGCTGCATGCACCAACTGCGACGGTGCTGGTGGTATCGAACCCGGTCGATGTGCTCACCTATCGCGCCTGGAGCTTGAGCGGGCTAGGGCGCACCAAGGTGTTCGGCCAGGCGGGGGTGCTGGATACCGCACGCATGAAGTGTTTCATCGCCGAGCAGACCGGGTTCTCTGCCCGGGATATCACGGCGCTGGTCCTGGGCGGGCATGGCGACAGCATGGTGCCGCTGATGCGCTACTGCCAGATCGGTTCGGTGCCGTTGTCGCACTTCCTGTCCAGTGAGCAGATCGAGCAGATCGTCGAGCGCACCCGCAAGGGTGGTGGCGAGATCCTGGGGCTGAAGAAGCTGGGCAGCGCCTGCGATGCGCCGGGCGTGGCGATTGCGCAGATGGTCGATGCGATCGCCAACGGGCGAAATCGCATCTTGCCGGCGGTGGCGATCCTGGAAGGCGAGTACGGGCGCACGGATATTGCCATGGGTGTGCCCTGCGTACTGGCAGAGGAGGGGCTGGCGCGGGTGATCGAGTTGCCGCTGGATGCGCAGGAGCAGGCGATGTTTGACCAATCGGCTGATCAGGTGGCGCGGGATATTGCTGAAATGAAGGCGCTGTAACGCTGTGGGAGTGGCTTTAGCCGCGAAGAATCCAACGCGGTGCATGGCACCGGCTGCGCCGGTGTTCGCGGCTAAAGCCGCTCCCACAGTGTCCCTGCTAATTCAATGAGTTTACGTGCAGTTCAATAAGGGGGGGCTGCCAACCCAGCCTGGCCCCTAGCGCTGGTAAGCCTTGCCAAAATGCCGCTCCAGCCGCGCCTGCACCAGCTCGAGCAGGATCGACAGCACCCAGTAGATCACCGCCGCCGTGGTCAGCATCTCCAGGTATCGATAGCTCGACCGCCCGTACGACTGCGCCAGGAACATCACCTCCCATACCCCCATCACCGATATCAGCGATGAATCCTTCAGCATCGAGATGAACTGGTTGGCCGTAGGCGGAATGATCACCCGCATGGCCTGGGGCAGGACGATATGCCAGAAGATCTGCGGCGTGCGCATGCCCAGCGCCAGTGCCGCTTCACGTTGCCCGCGCGCGACGCCGAGGATGCCGGCGCGGAAGATTTCGCTCAGGTAGGCCCCGTAGTTCAGCGACAAGGCGATGATGCCGGCGCTGATGGCGCCCGGTACCAGGCCCAGCTGTGGCAGCCCCAGGTAGATCAGCAGAATCTGGATCAGCAGGGGGGTGCCGCGGAAGAACGAGGTGTAGAAGCTGGCGACACCCACCAGCACCGCGCTGTTCGACAACCGCGCCAGCGCGGCGGCGAAGCCGAACAGTACCGACACCAGCATCGAGCACAGGCACAGGAACAGGGTCAGTGCCGCGCCTTGCAGAAAGCCGTTGGGCCCCAGCTTGAAACCGGCGAGGTTCGGAAACTTCTCCAGGATGATCGAGAACTTCAGATCGAAACTGAGGAAAAACGCGACGAACAGGCCAAACAGCGCCAGCCAGGTCAGCAGCAGCCGGGTGCGAAAGTCGAACAGGCCGGCACCCGTGGGCTTGACCACGGGCTTGGGGGAGGAGGGGAAGGTGCTCATTTGCTGATATCGGCGCCAATCCATTTCTGCGACAGCTTGGCCAGGGTGCCGTCAGCCTTCAACTCGGCAAACACCTGGCGCACCTTGGCATCCCACTCGGGGTCGCCCTTCTCGATGGCCACCGAGTTCGGCTCTTCATACAGCGGGGCACCTGCCAGCTTGAAGCGCTTGTCCTGGTCCAGGCGCGGCTGCGCGGTCACCAGGTTGGTGAGGATGGCGTCCAGGCGTACGCCGGCGCCCAGGCCAAGGTCCTGGAAGGCGACGTTGTCGGTGTCGTAAGGCGCGATTTGCACGAAATCGAAGGGGTATTCGATCTTCTTGTCTTCGTCGCCTTCGATCACCAGGTTCTTGTTCAGGTAGCTCTCGTAGCTCGATGCACTGGTCAGGCCTACCTTGCGGCCTTCCAGGTCCTTGGCGCCATGGATGCGCTCATCCTTGGCGTTGACCACGATCACCGCAGGCGATGCGTAGTACTCCACCGGGAAGTCGAACACTTCGGCGCGGGCCTTGCTCGGGGTCATCGAGCAGATGCAGATGTCGTAGCGGCCGCTCCAGCGGCCTGCGGCGATCACGTCCCACGAAGGGGTTTCCAGCCGCAGCTTGACGCCGAGCTTGTCCGCCACTGCCTTGGCCACATCCACGTCGAAACCGTCCAGCTGGTTCTGGTCATTGAGGAAGGAAAACGGTGGGTAGCTTTCCATCAAAACGTTGACCAGTTCCTTGCGCGATTCAACCCGCTCCAGCGTGGCACCGGCAAAGGCCTGGGAAGCAGTTGCGAGCAGCACAAGGCCCGCACCGAGCACAGTTGAAAATCGCATGGACATACCTGAAATGTTGGCCAATTATAGGAAGCGGTATTTAATAGTTATAAATGTCACCTACATAATGAATTTTATTCATAAGCACCTTTAGAGTAGTTATATGAAACAGCGAGCGATGGTAATTCTCGACGGTGGCATGGGCCGTGAGCTGCAGCGCAGTGGGGCGCCGTTTCGTCAGCCCGAGTGGTCGGCGCTGGCGCTGAGCGAGGCGCCGGAAGCGGTGGTTGGTGTGCACGCAGCGTTCATCGCTGCCGGTGCCCAGGTCATTACCAGCAATAGCTATGCGGTGGTGCCGTTCCACATCGGCGAAGAGCGTTTTGCAAAGGAAGGGCGACAACTGGCCAATATCGCAGGCCAGCTGGCGCGGCATGCCGCCGATACCGCAGCGCACCCGGTCAAGGTGGCGGGCTCGCTGCCGCCGCTGTTCGGCTCCTATCGCCCGGACCTGTTCCAGCCCGAGCGCGTCGAGGAGGTGCTGGCCCCGTTGCTGCAGGGCCTGGCCCCGCATGTTGACTTGTGGCTGGCCGAAACCCAGAGCTCGGTTGCCGAGGTGCGAGCCATCCACGGCCAATTGCCGGCAGACGGCAGGCCGTTCTGGGTGTCGTTCACCCTGCAGGACGAAGAGGTCGACGAGGTGCCACGCCTGCGTTCCGGCGAGCCGGTGGCCGATGCCATCGAAGCCGTGGTCGGCCTGGGCGCGGCGGCCGTGCTGTTCAACTGCAGCCAGCCCGAGGTCATTGGCGCTGCACTGGATGTAGCGCGCTCGGTAATCGAGCGACACAACGCCGACATCGCCATTGGCGCCTATGCCAACGCCTTCCCGCCGCAGCCGAAGGAAGCCACCGCCAACGACGGCCTGGATGAGCTGCGCGAAGACCTTGACCCGCCGGGTTACCTGGCATGGGCCAACGATTGGCGTGAACGGGGTGCCAGCATGATCGGTGGCTGCTGTGGCATTGGCCCGGAGCATATCGCCGAGCTGAAACGCAACCTGGCGTAAAGCCTTGAAGGGGCAGGGCGGCTTCCGCACCCGCTCGGCCCCAGCCATTAAAAAAAACGTTACTCAGACCCGGATTCCATCGTTTTTCAGTCCCCCCGCCATGCCCCTATAGTCCGCTGAAAGCCGATGCCGAATCGGTGTACACAACTCAGCGGTGCGGGAACCGGATATGAACAAGAACGAGAAATTCGAGGGCAATGCAGCGGCCGGTATCGGTACGCGTGTGGTGTGGAGCGGGGAGCAGGTTCAGCATCCGTACAACGCTACCCAGACCCCGATCGTGGTCAGTGCCGCCTACGGCTACAACGACATCGATGCCTGGTACGACGTGGCGCAGGGCAAGCTGCCCGGCTACATCTACAGCCGCATGAGCAACCCGACAGTCGCTACCCTGGAAGGCAAGCTCTGCGAGCTGGAACAGTCCGAGTCGGCGGTGGCATTCAGCAGCGGCATGGCTGCCATCAGTGCCGTGCTGCATACCTTCCTCTCAAGCGGCAAGCGTGTGGTGTCGACCCGTGACAGTTACGGCGGTACCAACAAGATCTTCGAAGAGTTCCTGCCGCGCATGGGTGTGCAGGTCTGCCTGTGCGACACCCTCGACACCGAAGCACTGGAGCGCGAGATCGCCGCGGGTTGCGACCTGCTGTATCTGGAAACCCCTACCAACCCCACCCTCAAGGTACTGGACATCCAGCGCCTGAGCGCTGCCGCCCGGAAGGTTGGCGCCGTGGTGGTGGCCGACAACACCTTCGCCACCCCGCTTAACCAGAACCCGCTGGCCCTGGGCGTGGATGTAGTGGTGCACAGTGCCACCAAATTCCTGTCCGGGCACGGTGATGTACTGGGCGGGGTGGTGTGCGGTGCCGAGTCGTTGATGGCCCAGGTGCGCCACTACCGCGAGATCAACGGTGCGGCGCTGGACCCGTTTTCCGCCTACCTGATCATCCGCGGTATCAAGACCCTGGCCCTGCGCCTGCGTCAGCAACAGGCCAGTGCCCAGGCCCTGACGCATTACCTGACTACCGAACCGCTGGTCGAAGCGGTCAACTACCCGGGGTTGCCCCAGCATCCGGGCCATGCGATTGCCAAGGCGCAGATGCGTGGCTTCGGCGCCATTGTCAGCTTCGTGCTCAAAGGTGGCATGCCCACCGTAGCGCGGCTGCTGCCGCGCCTGAAGTACGCCCATCGGGCGGGCAACCTGGGCGCGGTAGAAACCATCTACGGCCCGGCGCGTACCACCAGCCATGTGGAAAACACCCTCGAAGAACGGCTGGCCCTGGGCATTTCCGAAGGGCTGGTGCGCATTTCGGTGGGCATCGAGGACACCGAGGACCTGCTGGCAGACCTGGCACAGGCCTGTGCATCGGTGCGCCAGGAGTTGGCCGCAGCAAAGGAATTGCACGGTGACGAAGACGCCTGCCTGGCCGAAGCACAGGCCTGAGGCAGGCGTGTAGCACCCGCTCCTTGCGGTGGGTGCCACTTCATGAAGTCGAACAAAAACAATATGCAAGGCAATTCGCTTCGCTCTGCCAAGACGAGGTCGTTGCAACGTCCTTGCCCGCCAACTTTCATGAGTAAACCACAATGTCCCTGCAGACAACGACAACGAGAAATGCTTCGGCGCATAGCTTCAAGCAGGATATGCAAACCCGCCATATCGTCATGCTGGCGCTGGGCGGTGTCATCGGTACCGGCCTGTTCCTGACGTCGGGCTACACAGTCAACCAGGCGGGCCCGCTGGGGGCGGTCATCGCCTATATCCTCGGCGCGATCATGGTCTACCTGGTGATGATGTGCCTGGGCGAACTGGCGGTACACATGCCGGAAGTCGGCTCGTTCAGCAGTTACGCCACGCGCTACCTCGGGCCGGGAACAGGCTACATGGTGGCCTGGATGTACTGGCTGACCTGGACCGTGGCCATCGGCTCGGAATTCACCGCCGCCGGTATCCTGATGGTGCGCTGGTTCCCCGATACGCCGGTGTGGATATGGAGTGCGCTGTTCGGGCTTGCGGTGTTCATCAGCAATATCATTTCGGTGCGGTCGTTTGCCGAAACCGAATTCTGGTTGTCACTGATCAAGGTGCTGGCGGTTATCGCCTTCCTGGTGGTGGGCGGCGGCGCGATCCTGGGCGTTTTCGAAATTACCCAGGCGCACAGTGTCGGGCTGGGCAACTTCACCCGCGAGGGGCTGTTCCCTACGGGCTTCTGGTCGATCGCCATGACCCTGCTGGCGGTGGCCTTCGCGTTCTCGGGTACCGAGTTGATCGGCATCGCCGCCGGCGAAACCCGCGACCCGGAAAAGAACGTACCCAAGGCCATCCGTACCACGGTCCTGCGCCTGGCACTGTTCTTCGTCGGTACCATCTTCGTGCTGGCAACCTTGTTGCCACGTGAACAGGCAGGGTTGGTTGAAAGCCCGTTCGTGATGGTGTTTGCCATGATCGGTATCCCCTATGCCGCAGACATCATGAACTTCGTCATCATCACTGCGTTGCTGTCGGCAGCCAATTCCGGGCTCTATGCTGCGGCGCGCATGCTGTGGACCCTCAGCGACCAAGGCAACATGCCCCGCCGGTACGCGGCGCTGTCGCGTCGTGGCACGCCGTTCAATGCCATCGTCCTGAGCATGGCCGGTGGCATGGCATCGCTGCTGAGCAGTGTGTTTGCCCCCGACACCATCTACCTGGCGCTGGTGTCCATTTCCGGGTTGGCGGTGGTGGTGGTGTGGATCAGCATCGCGGCCAGCCAGATGGCATTCCGTCGCCATTACATCGCCAATGGCGGCAAGCTCGAAGACCTCAAGTTCCGCGTGCGCGGCTACCCGTTCGTGCCGCTGGCGGCCATCTTCTGCTGCGTGCTGGCCTGCGTCGGCATTGCCTTCGACCCGGCACAGCGCGTGGCCCTGTACTTTGGTCTTCCATTTATCGCCTGGTGTTACCTGGCCTACTGGCTGACCCGCAAGTACCGCGACCGTCGCCCGCTGCAACCGGAAGCCTTGGCAACAGGTTCCGAGGCCGCCAGAGCAGGGTGATACTAGGGCACCGGAACGTTGCCACGAGAAACCGCCGATGACCCAGAAAACCCTGCCCCCCTTGAACTGGCTCAGAGCCTTCGAAGTGTCGGCGCGTTACCTGAACTTCACCCATGCAGCCGAGGAACTGCACCTCACCCAAGGGGCCGTGAGCCAGCAGATCCGCCACCTGGAGAGCCAGTTGGGAGTGGCGCTGTTCAAGCGCCTGCCCCGGGGGCTGGGGTTGACCGAAGAAGGCCAGTCCTACCTGCCGGTGGTGCAGGATGCGATAAGCCGCCTGGCGGTAGGCACCAATGAAATTTTCGGGCAACGCCAGCGTCGGCCCCTGAAAGTGCGCGGCAGCCTGTCGTTCCTGCATTTCTGGCTGGCGCCCCGCCTGGCCGATTTTCGCCGTTCGCACCCGCAGGTGGACATCCGCTACATCAGCAACCTGTGGGTCAAGG
This sequence comes from Pseudomonas sp. B22(2017), assembly GCF_002113105.1. NCBI lineage: Bacteria > Pseudomonadati > Pseudomonadota > Gammaproteobacteria > Pseudomonadales > Pseudomonadaceae > Pseudomonas > Pseudomonas sp. B22(2017). Next base: position 570,789 of record NZ_NEJN01000003.1, on the reverse strand, counting down.
AACTGGATGCAGAGGATGACCTGGAAATCCGCTGGGGCAGCGGCCAGTGGGCTGGCGTGGAAGCGCAGCGCCTGACCCGCGACCTGCTGGTGCCAGTCTGCTCCCCTGCGCTGATTGCCGGCTCCCCGCTGCGCGAGCCGCGCGACCTGGCCCGCGTCCCGTTGCTGCATGTGCTGGGTTACGAGGAGGGGTGGGGTTATTGGCTGGAGCGGGTAGGCGCCGATCAGGTCGATTCTTCCAGCGGCCTGCAGTTCGACACCCTGGTGGCGACCTTGCGCATGGCGGAACTGGGGCTTGGGGTGGCACTGGCGCGCTCGTCGCTGGTCGAGGACTTGCTGCAGGAGGGGCGGCTGGTGGCGCCTTTTGCGCAGCGCATCGAGGCGAGCGAGTCGTTTTACCTGGTACGTGGCCTGGCTGAGGCGTTGTCCACGGATGCCCAAGCCTTCAGCCACTGGTTGGTGGCGATGGCCCACCGTTAATCAAATATTTACCTGGAGCACCGATGCAGTACACATCCACGCGCGGCAACGAGACACGGGTTGATTTCCGCACGGCGCTGCTTTCCGGGCTGGCCGACGATGGCGGGCTTTACGTGCCGACTGCGGTGCCGACGTTCAGCCAGCAGGATATTGCCAGCTGGTCGTGGTTGCCGTTCGACGAACTGGCCTGGCGGGTAATGGCGCCGTTTGTCGGCGACACGCTCGATGAGCCGACCCTGAGAGCGCTGGTAAGCGACAGCTACCGCGGCTTCAAGCACCGTGGCATCGCACCGTTGCAGCAGATTGGCCATAACGAATGGATCCTGCAGCTGTTTCACGGGCCTACCCGTTCCTCCAAGGATTTCGCCGCGCAATTGCAGGCGCGGCTCATCCGCCATTTCCTGGGCCCCGATTGCGAACGGGTCATGCTGGTCGGTGCCAGCAACGGCGATACGGCGGTGGCCGCTATCGAAGCCTTGCGGCATTGCCCTACGGCACGCTTGCTGGCGCTTTACCCCAGTGCCGGGACACCGGCCGACCGGGCGGCGGTGATGCGCAGTGCCGCTTCCGAAAGCGTGAGCTGCGTGGCCGTGGACGGCAGCTTCGATGACTGCCAGTCACTGGTGTCGGCGCTGCTGCGTGCATGGCCGTGCCCCGGGCTGATTCCCGTGAGCTTCAACTCGACCAACTGGGTCGGCGTGCTGGCGCAGATCGTGTTCTATTTCCACGCGGCGCTTCAGCTGGGTGGGGGGATTCGGCCGGTGGGTTTCAGCATCCCCACGGCCAGTTTTGCCGAGATCTACGCGGGGTTCATTGCCCAGAAAATGGGCCTGCCGATCAACCAGATCATTGTTTCCACCAACCGCAACGATGCCTTGCACCGGTTCATCCACTGCAATCGCTACAGCCGTGGCTCCACCAGCCAGACCTTGTCGCCGGTCATGGACTTTTCGCTGTTCTCCAACCTGGAACGTTTCGTCTGGGAGCTGTATGACCGCGATGGTGGGGCGACCCGGGCACTGATGGAGCATTTCGAGGATTGTGGCGAGTTGAGCATCGGCAACCGCCAGTGGCTGCACGCGCGCATGCTGTTCGACTCCTATGCCGTGGATGACGCGCTGATTCGCGAAGAAATCGTCACGCTGTTCCAGGAAACCGGCTGCGCAGTAGACCCACACGCTGCCACCGGGGCATTCGCCGGGCGCCTGCACCGGCGCAACATTGGTGCGCCGATCGTCACGCTGGGCCAGTTTGCCCCGGAAAAGTCTGCCGGGTTGCTGGCGGAGCTTGGGGCCTGGCATGGCGAGGTGCCGGCCTGTGGTGTTGGCAGCGCAGGCGTTGGGCCGCTGCTGGCGCCAGAGGACCTGGCGGGGGTTCATGAAATACTGGCCCGGTTGCAGGCAGGACGATGAAGCGCATCCTCGACCCCCTGGACGAGCGTATTCTCGCCGAGCTCACCGCCAATGCACGCATTGCCCATGCCGAACTGGGGCTCAAGGTGAACCTTTCGCGTAATGCGGTACGCCAGCGCATCGAGCGCCTGGAGCGTGACGGGGCCATCCAGGGCTATACCCTGCGTATCGGTGAGGGGCGACGACCGACCTCGCTGATCAACGCGGTCATCTTCGTCTACCGCTACGACCGCATGCGCGGAGAGGCTGTGCTCGATGCATTGCGCCAGATCCCCGAGGTGATCCAGTGTGAAGTGCTCAGCGGCGAATTCGACCTGCTGCTGCGCGTCGAGGCTTCCAGCCCGGAACGGGTGCACCATGTATGGAAGGAGATTGCCGCCATGCCTGGGGTCGAGAACACCGTGACATCGTTCGTCCTGGCCACGGTGATCTGAGACGCGCGCTTGCCGTTTGGTAACCCTCGCTACAACAACGCCGCCCGGGTTTGCGCCCTGGCGGCGTTTTGCATTCCGGCGGCGCTCAGGCGTGCATCGGCTACTGGTCAGATTGGCCAGTAAATACAGCGGATTGCCATATTCAACTGGCATTGCACGGCTCTTACGCTTGTCCCCATCGACCAACCGCCTGGAAAGGACAGCGAACCATGACCGAATACAAAATTGCACTTGTTGGCTTTGGCGGTGTGAACCGTGCCCTGGCCCAACTGATCGCCGAACGCAATGCGCGCTGGCAGCAAGAGCTGGGCTTTGGCCTGAAGATCGTTGGCGTGACCGACCTGTTCCTGGGGTCGGCAATCGACCGCAACGGCCTGGATGCGGCCACGCTCGCTGCACTGCCTGCTCAGAAGGGGGCGCTGGCGCAGATCCCGCAAGGTTCGGCTGAAGCGTTCAACGAATCGGTGATCAAGCAGTCCGGTGCCGACATCATCGCCGAGGCCACATTCACCAACCCCAAGGACGGTGAGCCGGCGGCAACCTTCTGCCGTTGGGCGCTGGAAGCTGGCAAGCATGTGGTCACTACCAACAAGGGGCCGATCGCCTTGCATGCTGCGGCGCTGAAGGCCCTGGCCAAGGCCAATGGTGTGTCGTTCGAGTACGAAGGCGCGGTCATGAGCGGTACGCCGGTGCTGCGCATGGCGCGCCAGACGTTGGCCGGTGCAGGCCTGGTGGGGTTCGAGGGCATCCTCAACGGCACCTCCAACTATGTGCTGACGCGCATGGAAGAGGGACTCGGTTTTGCCGATGCAGTGGCCCAGGCGCAAGCACTTGGCTATGCCGAGGCGGACCCGAGCGCCGATGTGGAGGGGTATGACGTACGCCTGAAAGTGGTGATCCTCGCCAACGAGCTGCTCGGCGCTTGCTTGCAGGTGAATGATGTGACCTGCAGCGGGATCAGCAGCCTCGATAGCGCTGCTATCCAGCAAGCGCAGGCGGCGGGCCAGCGCTGGAAACTGATCGGCAGTGCCAGCCGTGAAACCGATGGTTCGGTGCGTGCCAGCGTCGAAGCGCGCCTGTTGCCCGGCAACCACCCTCTGGCGGGTATTTCCGGTGCCACCAATGCGGTTGCGTTCAACACCGAATTGCTGGGCGCTGTAACCGTGTCCGGCCCGGGTGCGGGGCGTGTCGAAACGGCATTCGCCCTGTTGTCGGATATCGTCGCCATCCACACTGCTGGCCGCTCGGCCTGAGGAGCAACCTTCATGAGCCTGACTTCCGTGTCCCGGGTAGCCGTCCAGCAACCCGCCTTGATCGATGTCTACAGCCCGTTCGACGGTAGCCTGGTCGGCAGCGTCGCCAACCTTGCTGCCGATGCCGTGCCAGGTCTGCTCGTGCGTGCTCGGCAGGGCGTGCACGAAAGTGCCGCGCTGCCTCGGCACCGTCGCGCCAGCATCCTGGAGCAGGCGGCCCGGCTGATTGAGCGCGATGCAGCCGATTTTGCCGGCCTGATTGTCGACGAAGCGGGCAAGACCCTGCGTCAGGCCGAGAAGGAGGTGAAACGCTGCATCAACACGCTCAAGCTGTCTGCCGAGGAAGCGCGGCGCAATGCCGGCGAGGTGGTGCCGTTCGATGCCTACGAAGGCTCCGAATCGCGTCAGGGCTGGTTCACACGCGAGCCGCTGGGGCTGATCCTGGCCATCACGCCGTACAACGACCCGCTCAACCTGGTGGCGCACAAGTTGGGGCCAGCGATTGCCGGGGGCAATGCGGTCATTCTCAAACCCTCGGAGCTGGCCCCGCTTTCTGCCTTGAAGCTGGTGCAGTACCTGGTCGACGCGGGGCTGCCAGAGGCCGTCGTCACCGTGGCCACTGGCGGTGCCGAACTGGGCAAGGCCCTGGTGGCCGTGCGTGAAGTGCGGATGATTTCCTTCACCGGCGGTTTCGCCACAGGCGAACAGATTGCCCGGGGGGCGGGCCTGAAAAAACTGGCCATGGACCTGGGTGGCAACGCCCCGGTGCTTGTACTGAAGGACTGCGACCTCGAGGCCACTGTCGAGTCTTGTGTATCTGGCGCGTTCTGGGCAGCCGGGCAGAACTGCATCGGCACCCAGCGCATCCTGGTGGAAGCTTCCATCTATGAGGCATTCCGCCAGCGCTTCGTGGCCTTGACCCAGGCCATGGTGGTAGGTGATCCAGGCCTGCGCGAAACCGACATGGGGCCGATGATCACCGAAGGCTCGGCCCGGCAGATTGAAGAGCGCGTGAACCAGGCCCTTCAAGGCGGCGCTCGCCTGCTCTGTGGTCACAAGCGCCAGGGGGCTACCTATTCGCCGACGGTGCTGGAAGGTGTTGACCACGCCAGCCGGCTGTGGCGTGAAGAGGTGTTCGCACCGGTGGTGATGCTGGCGCCCTTCGAGGAGATCGAGCAGGCCATAGCGCTGGCCAATGCCCCGGAGTACAGCTTGCACGCTGGTGTGTTTACCCGAGACCTGTCCTTGGCGTTGAGCCTGGCACGGCGTATCGAGGCGGGCGGCGTGATGATCAACGACTCGTCCGACTACCGCTTCGATGCCATGCCATTCGGTGGCTCGAAATATGGAAGCCTTGGCCGCGAGGGGGTGCGGTTCGCCTACGAGGACATGACCCAGCCCAAAGTCGTCTGCCTCAACCAGATGGGTTGAGAGGGGGAACCTTGATGATCGAACGTTATGGACAAGGCGAGCGGATGTCGCTGGCGGTCTGCTACAGGGGCCTGTTCGAAACGGCAGGCGTGGTTGCGGACGACCTGCAGCAGGATGTACAGGGCCAGTTGCGCCAGGCGTTGGGTACGATCGATGGGCTGATGGCAGAGGCCAACGTCGACAAGGAGCATTTGACCCGGGTTCAGTTATGGATCGCCGACTACAGCCACTTCGACCTGGTCAATGAGGTGTACGATGCCTGGTTGAAGGGGTATCCGAAACCTCCACGGGCTTGCGTAGGCGCAGACCTGGGAGAGGGGTATCTGGTCGAGGTGCAGGTGTTTGCCGTGTGCCCTGAGCGCTCCTGACCCAAAGCGGCTGACGCCCCGGGTCAGCGCACAAACCGGGGTATCGCCTTTACGTAGGCCAGTTCGCCTAGCAGTTCCACCAATGTCTGCGTAATCACAGCTGCCGCCGCCAAACCGCGCATGTCTTCCGGCAACGCCAGCGCCAGCGGCAGCACTACCAGCGAATTGCGCGTGGCGGCGCTGAAGGTTACCGAGCGTGCCTCGGTCACCGGCAAGCGCAGCAAGCGCGCCGCAACGAACCCGAGCACTGGCGCCAGCAGCATGAAGCCGATGTACACCGGAATCACCGGTAGCAAACGGTCGAAATCACGCAGTACTACGGCAATCTGCGAGGCGATGACCACCACCAGCACCAGAGCCATGGCCGGTACCGGCATCCACGCCCAGGCGTCGTTCCAGGTCGAGACCGTGCGTGAGCGACGGGCGCCGGCGCTGGTGAGTACGGCGAGGGCCATCGGCAGCACGATCAGTAGCACGAAGGCTTCCACGAACGGGGTGATGGAGATGGCCACGCTGCTGTTGTCACCCAGCATCAGGGCCAGGTAGAGCGGCAGCATTGCCAGTTGTACCAACAGCAGCACAGGGGTGGCAGCCAGGGTCAGGCGGGAGTCGCCTTTGCCGATGTGGGTGAAAACCACCACGTAATCGATGCACGGTGTCAGCAACACCAGCAGCGCGCCGATGAGGATCGCCGGGTGTGCCACCAGCCCACGGGTAATGGCCCATACCAGCAGCGGCACGAAAATGAAGTTTGCCAGTAGCAAGGCGCTGATGAAGCGGCGGTTGCTCAGGCCTTGGCGCAGGTCGAGGAAAGGGATCTGCAGGAACATCGCGTACATCAGCACGGCGATGGCAGGGGTGACCAGGACTTCCATGTGGCGCGCAGTGTCGCTGGTCAGCACTCCGAAGGCGACGGCGGCCAGCACGGCGGCGAAGTAGATCGGGATCTGGTGGGTTTCGAGTTGCTCTCTGGTCAAGGTCCGGCCTGTGCTCGGTGCTGTGGAGGGGGCACAGGGTAATACGAGATAGCAGCACGGTGTCGCGGTTTTTGTGGGAGCGGCCTTGTGTCGCGAAAGGACCGCAAAGCGGTCCCGGCAATCTCGATGGCGAAGTTGCAATCGTGGGGCCGCTGCGCGCCCCTTTCGCGACACAAGGCCGCTCCCACATTGACCGTATCGACTTCAAGTCTTGCAGCCTGCGTCAAACGAAAAAGCCCGGCACTAGGCCGGGCTTTTTCCTGTCAGGCAATCGCCAATCAGTTGCCGTAAACCGGCAGCTTCTTGCAGATGGCCTTGACCTTCTCACGCACGGCGTCGATAACCGCTTCGTTGTTCAGGTCAGCCAGGATGTCGCAGATCCAGCCAGCCAGCTCGCGGCACTCGGCTTCCTTGAAACCACGGGTGGTAACGGCTGGGGTGCCGAAACGCAGGCCCGAGGTGACGAACGGGGAACGTGGGTCGTTCGGTACCGAGTTCTTGTTGACGGTGATGAAGGCTTTGCCCAGGGCGGCGTCAGCGTCCTTGCCGGAGATTTCCTGCTTGATCAGCGACAGCAGGAACAGGTGGTTCTGGGTGCCACCGGAAACCACGTCGAAACCACGCTCGATGAACACGCTGGCCATGGCCTGGGCGTTCTTCACTACCTGCTGCTGGTAAGCCTTGAACTCAGGCTGCAGGGCTTCCTTGAAGCAGATGGCCTTGGCAGCGATGACGTGCTCCAGCGGGCCACCCTGGGCGCCAGGGAAGACGGCGGAGTTCAGCTTCTTCTCGATCTCTTCGTTCTTGCGAGCGAGGATCAGGCCGCCGCGCGGGCCGCGCAGGGTCTTGTGGGTGGTGGTGGTGACCACGTCGGCGAACGGAACTGGGTTCGGGTACACGCCAGCGGCAACCAGGCCGGCAACGTGGGCCATGTCGACGAACAGGTAGGCACCGACCTTGTCGGCGATGGCGCGGAAGCGGGCGAAGTCCAGAACCTGCGAGTAGGCCGAGAAGCCGGCAACGATCATCTTCGGCTTGTGCTCGACAGCCAGGCGCTCGACTTCGTCGTAGTCGATCAGGCCGTTGCTGTCGATGCCGTACTGGATGGCGTTGTACAGCTTGCCCGAGGAGCTTACCGAAGCACCGTGGGTCAGGTGGCCACCGTGGGCCAGGCTCATGCCCAGGATAGTGTCACCGGCCGACAGCAGGGCCAGGTAGACGGCGGCGTTGGCCTGGGAGCCGGCGTGCGGCTGAACGTTGGCGTAGTCGGCGCCGAACAGTTCCTTGGCACGGTCGATGGCCAGTTGCTCGACGACGTCGACGTACTCGCAACCACCGTAGTAGCGCTTGCCTGGGTAGCCTTCGGCGTACTTGTTGGTCAGGACCGAGCCCTGTGCCTCCATGACTGCCGGGCTGGTGTAGTTTTCCGAAGCGATCAGCTCGATATGCTCTTCCTGGCGCAGAGCTTCTTGCTGCATGGCTTCGAAGAGCTCGGCGTCGTACTTGGCAATGGTCAAATCACGGCTGAACATGGCGGTCCTCAAGGATCGGGGTGAATTGGGGGGGCATTCTAACCGATTGATCCGCGGCTGGCATATGAAGTGGCATCAAGTCGCGGACCAATGGGCTTCACGTTGCATCCCGCGCCGTTTCTGGGCTGGGCGGGAACTGGAGTTGACTCGCAGGTCCGTTTTTACAGGTGCGCTTCTCAGGCCGGGCGCGGTCCCTGTAGGAGCGGCCTTGTGTCGCGAAAGGGGCGCGCAGCGGCCCCGCGATTGCAGCGTTGCCGCCGAAATTGTCGGGACCGCGTTGCGGTCCTTTCGCGACACAAGGCCGCTCCTACAGAGTCCGCGCACGCCAGGAGGCGTCGGGGTCAATGGAACATGAAGAGCTTCTCGTTGGCGAACTGCGCCTCGAACTGATGCGCCGGCATCGGCCGCCCGAACAGGTAGCCCTGCACCTCGTCGCAACCATGCTCGCGCAGGAACTCCAGCTGCTCGTGGGTCTCCACCCCTTCGGCGATCACCGCCAGGTTGAGGCTGTGGGCCATGGCGATGATCGCCCGGGCAATCTGCGCATCCTGCTCGCCTTCGGGCAGGCCGTCGACGAAGGTGCGGTCGATCTTCAACACGTCGATCGGGAACTGCTTGAGGTAGTTCAGCGACGAATAACCGGTGCCGAAGTCGTCCACCGCGATGCTCAGGCCGAGGTTTTTCAGGCTGGCGAGAATCTGCATGGCTTCGTTCACTTCGCGCATCAGGATGCTTTCGGTCAGCTCCAGCTCCAGGCACGCCGGTGGCAGGCCGGTTTCTTCCAGAATGGTGGCGATGCGCGTGCCCAGCTGGCCGTCGGAGAACTGCCGCGCCGAGATGTTCACCGACACCTTGGGCACGCGCACCTTGGCCTTGTGCCAGGCCTTGAGCTGGCGGCTGGCCTCGCGCAGCACCCAGTCGCCCACGTCCACCACCAGGCCCAGTTCTTCGATCACCGGGATGAAATCGCCCGGCGGCACCAGGCCGCGGGTCGGGTGGCGCCAGCGCAGCAGGGCTTCGGCGCCGGTCAGGCGCTTGCCGTCGCCACTGAACTGCGGCTGGTAGTAGAGGATGAACTCGTTCTGCTCCATGGCATGGCGCAGGTCGCTCTCCAGCTCCAGGCGTTCCAGGGCGCTGGCGTTCATCTCCGCCTGGTAGAACTGGAAGTTGTTCTTGCCGCGCTCCTTGGCGTGGTACATGGCGGTGTCGGCGTTTTTCATCAGCTGGCTCAGTTCGCTGCCGTCCTGCGGGCTGAGGGCGATGCCGATACTGGCGGTAACGAAGAACTCGCGGTTTTCCAGCACGAACGGCCGCACCAGGCTGCCGAGGATGTTCTCGGCCACGTGGATGGCGCGGTTGAGTGCCATCTCGCGGGTAGCGCGCGGTTGCAGCAGCAGGGTGAACTCGTCGCCGCCCATGCGCGCCACGGTGTCGTCGTTGTCCACACAGGCCAGCAGGCGCTGGGCCATGTCCTTGAGCATGCGGTCGCCGGCAGCGTGGCCGAGGGAGTCGTTGATCGGTTTGAAGCGGTCCAGGTCGAGGAACATCAGCACCACCCAGGCCTTTTGCCGCTCGGCCTGCTGCAGGGCGTTGTACAGACGGTCCTGGAACAACGTGCGGTTGGGCAGGTGGGTGAGGGCGTCGTAGTAGGCCAGGCGGTGGATGCGCTGTTCGCTGGCCTTGCGCTCGCTGATGTCGGTGAAGAAACACACGTAGCTGGCCAGGTCGCCTTCGTCGTCCAGCACTGCGGTAATGCCGACCCAGGCCGGGTAGTGGTCGCCGTCGCGGCGCTTGAGCCACATTTCGCCCTCCCAGCTGCCGCGCTGGTAAAGCTGCTTCACCACGTAGCGCAGGTGGCCTTCCTGCTGCTCGTCGACGGTAAGCATGCCCGGCAACTGGTCGAGCACCTCGCTGACGGCGTAGCCACTGACGCGGCTGAACGCTTCGTTGGCCTGGACGATATAGCCCGCCGGGTCGGTGATGAGGATGGCCGAGGTGGAGTGCTCGAATACCGTCGCTGCCATGCGCAGGTCTTTCTCGGCACGGCGTTGCTGGCTGATGTCGCGGCCAACCCCGAGCACGCCTTCGAAGCGCTCTTCATCGTCCCACACCAGCACCAGGCGCAGTTCAATGGGGATCTTGCGGCCATCGGCGCGCAGGCAGTCGAAAAGGAACAGCTGGGTGGGCAATTGGTTGCGTAGCTGGGCCAGCTGGGCCGGGTCGCCCATGGCCTTGCTGACGCGCTCCATCAGGCTGTAGATGCCGGTGAGCTGGGACGGGTTGGCGATGATCGACTGCCAGCCGTTGGCGAAGATCCAGTCGGCCTGGTAGCCCAGCACGCTTTGCACCGAGGGGCTTACGTAGTTGAGCTGGAGCAGGTTGTCGGTGGAGAAGATCACGTCGCTGATGCTTTCGGCGAGCATGCGGTAGCGCTGCTCGCTGTCGCGCAGCGACTGGCTGGCCTCGATCTGCACCGTCACGTCCTTACCCACGCCGATGATGCGTGTCACCAGGCCGTCGGCGTCACGGGTCAGCACTTGTTCGCGGATGTCGTAGCAGCGCCAGCCGCCATCGCGGTGGCGGAAGCGCAGCTGGCAGTGCAGCGGCTGGTCATGGCCGCTGTCCCGCTGTTGCTGGCGCAGCGCCTGGTAGTGCGTGGCATCCTCGGGGTGCAGCAGCAGTTCCCAGAAGCGCTCGCCCATCTGCGCCAGCTCGGTACGGTCGTAGCCCAAGGTCTGGCCGAGGTGGCGGTTGCTGAAGATCATGCGCTGGCTGAGCACGTCCTGCACATACAACTGGTCGGGCACGGTGCGCACCACGTCCGACCAGAAGCTTTCGCGCTCCAGCAGCGACAGCTCCACCTGCTTGCGGCTGGTGATGTCGCTGATGCTGAGGATGACCGCCTGGTAGTCGCGGCGCTGCTGCGGCAGGCGGGCCATCAGCCACAGGTGCAGCTCGCCACCCAGCGGCGCCGGCAGGCGCACCTCCAGCTCCAGCAGCGGGCGCTGCTCGATCAGCGCGTCGATCAGTTGCATGCCGATGCTGTCGCGGCCATCGCCAGTGCCATCGATCAGGCGCTGCCAGGCACCTTCGTGGCTGTCGATGTTCAACAGTTGGCGGGCCACCTGGTTGATCTCGGTGATCTTCAGCTCCAGCAGCAGCGAGCGGCGCAGGTTGGGGTCCAGGGCCAGGCTGTGTTTGAGCGCGGCACGGTTGCGCAGGTGGTAACGGTCGAGTTGGCCGGGCAGGCTGGACAGGTCGAGCACACACAAGGCCACGCCGGTGCCTTCGAAAATTTCCTGATAGCGCCGGCGGTCGTCCTGCAGCGCCCGTTGGCGGCGGCGCATGTTGACCAGGGCCAGCATCGGCAGCAGGGCGCAGAACAGCACCAGCAGGCATTTGCCGAGCAGCGCCGGCAGCAGCTTCTGTTGGGCCAGCTTGGCGTCGAACAGGCCGCGCAACTGCCAGGTACTGTTGTCGATGAAAGCCAGCATCACGCTTTGCAGCGGTTCGTTGCTGGTAACGGCCGGCGCATGGCTTTGCAGTACCTCGCCGTTGCGGCTGTTTTCCAACAGCCACAGCGGGTGGCCGGCACCATCCAGGTGGAGGGTGAGGGTGCGGTAGTAGTCTGGCGACAGGCGCAGCAGCCAGTAGCCGCGGCCTTGTTCGGTGGCCTGGCGTAGCAATAGGTAGACGGTGCGGTTGTCGCCCGAATTGGTGAAGAAGTACGGGCTGCCCTGGTTCAGCCTAAGCAGCTCGTCAAGCAAATGGCGGTCGGGGCTGCCGGCCAGGCTGTCGGCCTGCACCTGCCCGGTAGCGTCCAGCCAGGCCATGCTCTGCAGGGCCGGCAGGCGCTCGCGAAGGGTGCCCATGAGGCTGGGCAGGGCCGAGGGCGTCGGCGCCTTGACGTAGGGCTGCACCACATTCACGGCCTGTTGCGCCTTGAGGGCCATGTTCAGGCTCAGGTGGTCGGCCAGTTCGGCGGTGGCGTCCAGGCTCTGTTTGCGCAGGTCGGCCTGGGTATGGTTGAACTGGGCGAACAGCTGCCACAGCAGCAGGCCCAGCAGGATCAGGGCCAGCAGCGCCAGCGCACCCTTGATCGACCCGCGCAGCGAGGCCACGGGCGCCTGTGGCGCGGAACGCAATGTCGACGGATGAGTAAGATTGGTCAAGCGTTGATCCTGCGATTGGGCTGGCGATGGCAGGGATGGATCATGCACGGTGTGTGCCGGTGTCTGGTTGCCAGACCGCGGTGGCGCACTATAAGGCCGGACACCCGAAACGGGCTAGCATGCCTAGGATTATGGCAAAGTGCCAGCCGATGTGACCGGTGGTGCCTGCCCGGTGGTTCGGCAAGCCCCTGCAACCTGTGCGAGAATAGCGCCCGCTTCAAATGACAACGCATCGGAGATGTTCGGTTTTGGTTACTCACTTTTCCTCCAATGGCCTCGATTCCGCCTGCGGGCGCAGCAGTCAGACCCTTGTCAGCACTGCCGTGACCGAGGACGTATCCTGCAAGTCTTGCCAGCGTTCGCTGAGCAAACCCGAGGCGGCAGCTGTCGCCAAGAGCAAGAGCCCATCGCTGGCCGAACTGCGCAAGACCGCCAAGGCGGCAGTTGAGCCGGCAGTCGCCGTGGCCGAGGTCAAGCCGGCGGTCAAGGTTGTCAGCGTGCCTGCGGCCGCCAAACCGGCAAAAGCTGCCGAGCAGCAGCCGACTCGTAGCGGTGGCTTCAGCGTGAAGTCCGCCTGGGCCGCGCGCCTGGCCGAGCAGGGCGACCGTTGCCGCTTGCCGCGGGGCAAGGCCAAGCAGCGTCACGTCTGAGTCATCTGCAGCTGTACCGGCCCTTTCGCGGCTAAAGCCGCTCCCACAGGGATTATCACTGCCTTCGAGAACTGTGCAGTACCTGTGGGAGCGGCTTTAGCCGCGAAGAGGCCAGCACAGGCAATAGATTCTCCCCGGTCCTACCCCCCACCATCCGCCCCTCCTATGCAACGCCGCGCGTTGGCGTAGAATGGTCGACTTTGTTCAATGACACCCCGTAAATACATCCCCCTGGCCAGCGCGCCGGGGCGATCGTCGATGTCTTTACCTATCTGATTAGAGGGCTTGGTTTTGGCTCAATACGTCTACACCATGCATCGGCTGAGCAAGGTCGTGCCGCCGAAGCGGGAAATTCTCAAGAACATTTCCCTGTCGTTCTTCCCGGGCGCCAAGATCGGCGTGCTCGGCCTGAACGGCGCGGGTAAATCGACCCTGCTGCGGATCATGGCGGGCGTCGACAAGGAATTCGACGGCGAAGCCCGTCCGATGCCCGACATCAACGTCGGCTACCTGCCACAGGAACCGCAACTGGACCCGAACAAGTCGGTGCGCGAAGTGGTCGAGGAAGCGGTCAGCGTGATCAAGGACGCCCAGGCGCGCCTGGACGAGGTCTATGCTGCCTACGCCGAACCGGATGCCGACTTCGACAAGCTGGCCGCCGAGCAGGCCAAGCTGGAAGCCATCCTGCAGGCCGCTGACGGCCACAACCTGGAGCGCCAGCTGGACGTTGCCGCCGACGCCCTGCGTCTGCCGGCCTGGGATGCACGCATCGAGCACCTGTCCGGTGGTGAGAAGCGCCGAGTGGCCCTGTGCCGCCTGCTGCTGTCGGCCCCCGACATGCTGCTGCTGGACGAACCGACCAACCACCTGGACGCCGACTCGGTGGCCTGGCTGGAGCGCTTCCTGCACGACTTCCCAGGCACCGTGGTAGCCATTACCCACGACCGTTACTTCCTCGACAACGTCGCTGGCTGGATCCTGGAACTGGACCGCGGCGCCGGTATCCCGTACGAAGGCAACTACTCGGGCTGGCTGGAAGCCAAGTCCGAGCGCCTGGCGCAGGAATCCAAGCAGCAGAGCGCCCACGAGAAGGCCATGAAAGAGGAACTGGAGTGGGTGCGCAAAGGCGCCAAGGCCCGCCAGTCCAAGTCCAAGGCACGTCTGCAGCGCTTTGAAGAAATGCAGTCGCAGGAATTCCAGAAGCGCAGCGAAACCAACGAGATCTACATCCCGGCCGGCCCGCGCCTGGGCGACAAGGTCATCGAGTTCAAGAACGTCACCAAGGGCTACGGCGACCGCGTGCTGATCGACAACCTGTCGTTCTCCATGCCTAAAGGCGCCATCGTCGGTGTGATCGGTGGTAACGGTGCCGGTAAGTCGACCCTGTTCCGCATGCTGATGGGCAAGGAACAGCCGGACTCGGGCAGCATCGAGATCGGTGAAACCGTGCAGCTGGCCTGCGTCGACCAGAGCCGCGAAGACCTGGACGGCGGCAAGACCGTATTCCAGCAGGTTTCCGACGGCTCTGACATGATCCGCATCGGCAACTACGAGATCCCGTCGCGTACCTATGTGGGCCGCTTCAACTTCAAGGGTGGCGACCAGCAGAAGTTCGTCAAGGACCTGTCCGGTGGTGAGCGTGGCCGCCTGCACCTGGCTCTGACCCTGAAGGAGGGCGGTAACGTCCTGCTGCTCGACGAACCGTCCAACGACCTCGACGTCGAAACCCTGCGTTCGCTGGAAGAGGCCCTGCTGGACTTCCCGGGCGCGGCGATCGTGATCTCCCACGACCGTTGGTTCCTGGACCGTGTGGCTACCCACATCCTGGCGTACGAAGACGACTCGAACGTGGTGTTCTTCGAGGGTAACTACACCGAGTACGAAGCCGACCGCAAGAAGCGCCTGGGCGATGCTGCTGCCCAGCCGCACCGTGTACGGCACAAGAAGCTGGCTCAGTAAGCCGGTGTTCTGATGCACAAGAATGGGGCCCTTTGAGGCCCCATTTTTGTGCCCGACTGGGAAGTGGTGCTGGCTTCATTCGCGGGCATGCCCGTTCACACAGGAGCCCCTGAAACCCAAGGCCTGTGATGAACCTGTGGGAGCGGGCGAGCCCGCGAATGAAGCCGCCGCCGCCCCGGATTTTGTATACACTTATATAAAACGCACCAAATAATTTCAAAAAAACGACATTTCGCCCTATTCCGGTGCGATTGCTTCTTGGTACATTCCTGAAAAAACCAATAAGTCCAATCCTCTTGGTGAGATGTCTACCATGATCGAATCTGTCGACAATTTCCTCGCGCGCCTGAAGCAACGCGATCCGGCCCAACCTGAATTCCACCAGGCTGTGGAAGAAGTGCTGCGCAGCCTGTGGCCATTCCTCGAGGCCAACCCGCATTACCTGCAGGCCGGCATTCTGGAGCGTATGGTCGAGCCCGAGCGCGCCGTACTGTTCCGCGTGTCCTGGGTCGATGACCAGGGCAAGGTGCAGGTCAACCGCGGCTACCGCATCCAGATGAGCAGCGCCATCGGCCCGTACAAGGGCGGCCTGCGCTTCCACCCGTCGGTCAACCTGGGCGTGCTGAAGTTCCTGGCCTTCGAGCAGGTGTTCAAGAACTCTCTCACCTCGCTGCCCATGGGCGGCGGCAAAGGCGGCTCGGACTTCGACCCCAAAGGCAAGAGCGACGCCGAAGTCATGCGTTTCTGCCAGGCGTTCATGAGCGAGCTGTACCGCCACATTGGCGCTGACCTGGACGTCCCGGCCGGTGACATCGGCGTGGGTGCCCGCGAAATCGGCTTCATGTTCGGCCAGTACAAGCGCCTGGCCAACCAGTTCACTTCGGTGCTGACCGGCAAGGGCATGACCTACGGCGGCAGCCTGATCCGTCCGGAAGCCACCGGCTACGGCTGCGTGTACTTCGCCGAGGAAATGCTCAAGCGCCAGGACAAGCGTATCGATGGCTGCCGCGTGGCGATTTCCGGTTCGGGTAACGTGGCCCAGTATGCCGCGCGCAAGGTCATGGACCTGGGCGGCAAGGTGATTTCGCTGTCTGACTCCGAAGGCACCCTGTACGCCGAAGCTGGCCTGACCGATGCCCAGTGGGATGCGGTGATGGAACTGAAGAACGTCAAGCGTGGCCGCATCAGCGAACTGGCCGCGCAGTTCGGCCTGGAGTTCCGCAAGGGCCAGACCCCGTGGAGCCTGCCGTGCGACATCGCCCTGCCGTGTGCCACGCAGAACGAACTGGACGCCGAAGACGCCCGCACCTTGCTGCGCAATGGCTGCATCTGCGTGGCCGAAGGCGCCAACATGCCGACTACCCTGGAGGCTGTGGATATCTTCCTGGAGGCCGGCATCCTGTACGCCCCGGGCAAGGCCTCCAACGCCGGCGGCGTGGCCGTGTCGGGCCTGGAGATGTCGCAGAACGCCATGCGCCTGCTGTGGACTGCCGGTGAGGTGGACAGCAAGCTGCACAACATCATGCAGTCGATTCACCATGCGTGCGTGCATTACGGTGTAGAGGCGGATGGCCGCATCAACTACGTCAAAGGTGCGAACATCGCGGGCTTCGTGAAAGTGGCTGATGCGATGTTGGCGCAAGGCGTGGTTTGATCTGAGGCCGTTGGGGCCGCTTTGCGGCCCTTTCGCGACACAAGGCCGCTCCTACAGGTATCGCGCATGTTCAGAAATGACGCGGTCCTTGTAGGAGCGGCCTTGTGTCGCGATGGGCTGCAAAGCAGCCCCCAGGTCCTCAATCTTCACCAAAAACCTCAACCACTTCGATCACCTGCTCCCCCACCGGCCGCCGCCAGACCACCTCATCCCCTGGCCCCGCCCCGAGCAAAGCCCGCCCCAACGGCGAACCCCAGTTTATCAACCCCCGCCCGGCATCCGCCTCATCCTCGCCCACCAGCCTTACTACTTGTTCCTGGTCCTGCGCATCGACAAACCGCACCCGGCTGCCAATCTGCACCTTGCTGCGCGATGTCGCCGCCGGCACAACCTGGGCGCTTTGCAATCGCGCGCTGAAGTAGCGCAGGTCCCGTTCGGTATCCGCCAGCCGCTGCTTGTCGCCACGTTCACCTTGTGCCTGCAGTTCGCTGCGCAAGGCATTCAGCTCGGCCATGCGCTCCTGCAGCTGGCGCAGGCCACTGGCGGTCACGTAGTTGGGTTGTTCGCTGACCCGTCGCTCGACCGGCTGATCAGCCTGGGCGGCGGCCTGGTCTTCGTTGACGAATGCTCGGCTCATGCGTGGCCTCCTTTTGCAGGAGACCATCATCGCAGGCCGCCGGTTTCAAGGGATGTCCGTTTGCGACTCAGTTGTGGCGATAGGCGCGTGCGGCGTCGCGGTCCTTTTCCTGCTCCCAGTCGCGCTCGCGCTGGTCCCAGAAGCGCTCGTGGTACTGGCGCTGTTCTTCGCTGTTCTGCATGGCGTGGCACTGGCGAAAACCGTCGTCCCAGCCGCTTTCGTACTGGCGCTCGTGCAGGTAGCGCGGCACGTCCTTGCGATAAGCGCCGACCATCAGCCCTGCCGCCTGTCGGCCGCTGCTGCAGCCGTCCTGGAAGCCATCGGCATAGGCGGGGGGATAACCCTGGTGGACCATCTGCTCGTGGGTGGTTTCGCAACCAGACAGCAACAACGCCATGCACACGCCGAACCAGTACCGCGACATAACCACAAAACCCTCCGGTTGATACTGGAAAGTCTAGGTGGCGATTTGTCGGGGAGCCGTTAAAACAGTGTCAAAGAGTCGGTTGGTTCACACTGCTCTGCTGACCTCACTGGCCCATTCGCGGGCACGCCCGCTCCCACAGGATCACCCCAGGATTCGAGGCCAGTGCAGTACCTGTGGGAGCGGGCATGCCCGCGAAAGGCCGCAAAGCGGCCTCAGTAGTGATACCACTTCAACTCCAGCATCACCTCGTTCTGCGCCGTGGCCAGGTGGCTGAACTCTCGCGAAGCACTCAACCGCAGGCCCAGGTTCTGGCTGATCTCCCATTGCTGGTTCAGGCTCACACTGCGCCGTACTTCGCCATTGGTGAAATAATCGCCCTTGGCCTCCAGCGTCATGTTGCCCAGCCCGTTGCGCCACAGCAGCCCGCCATTGAAGCCCGCCGCCGGGGCGATGAACTGGGCAAAATCATTGTGGTGCTCGACCCGCACCGTGCCCAGGGCAAAGCCCAGCAACCCGTCGGCCAGTTGCCAGGTGCCGCCGGCCCCGCCGTTCACATGGCTTACCAGCACTTCGTCATCATGCTTGCCCGGCACGCGCTCCAGCCCGCCGGCCACCTGCCACGACCAGGGCTTGAGCAGCTCGTTGCGCGGTGTCAGCGAACGGATGGTGGCCAGGTCCAGGCGCTGCACCTGCCAGTCATTGCCTTCGTACTGGCGCAGCTTCAGCTGCAGGATCTCGATCTGCGCCCCCAGCGGGAAGCCATAGGCGTTGTCATTCAGGTCGTGGTAGGCCATGCGCAGGCCGTACTCGGCGTAGGCGCGGTCTTCGCGGGTGCCTACGCCCAGCTGCCAGGTGCGCGAGTCATGGCCGTCCTCGGGCAGGCCTGGGCGCTCGATCTGCAGGGGTGGGGGCGGGTTGCTGTTGATTGCCCGCAGCAGTTCGAAGCTGCGTTTCGCCTGCCCAGGGTCGCGCTCCTGGCCATTGGCACGGTAACGCTCCAGGCGGTACGCGGCGTCCTGCACCAGCGCCTGGCGCTGGCGGGGGAGGGCCTTGAATTCGGGGCTCTGCAGTTGCCCGGTGTTGGCACTTACAGCCAGCACCTGGCGCTTTTCGTCGTGATCGAGCGGCTCGGCCCGGGCCAGCAGTTCACGTTCGCGAGAGGGGCGGTACGTCTCGCTGGCGACCATGCCGGACTGCTTCACGGCCTTCACTGTGTCGGTCGGGATGGCGGTCAGCGGGAACTGCGAGGTCAGGTCAAGGCCCGGCCGGGCCACCTGCAGCAGCTCCAGCAGGCGGTACGAGCAGTTCTCATCGAAGAAGAAGTAGTCGAACTGGATCTGCTTCAGCTCCCACACATGTTCGACCATGCGCCCGGTTTCTTCCGGGGTCAGGTCCAGTTGGTACTCCCACAGGTCGCGGTTTTCCAGGCTGCGGTATTCGGACAGTTTCTCCTGGTAGGGCATCAGCGCGAACAGGCCCGGGTAGCCACCCATCAGGCCCTTCCAGGCATACAGGATGCTGTTGTCGCTGCCTTCGATGTAGGCGCCGAAGTTGATTGCGTAGCTCAGCAGCGTGGTGTCGTCGCTGCGGGTGTTGGACTGGTCGATGCGCAGCAAGGTGTGGCCGAACATCGATGACGGGCTGTTCAGGTAGGCCGCCGGGAAGATCAGCGCCGCACTGTGTGGGTCGATAGACTGGTACCAGGTGGTGAACTCCTGGCAGTCAGGTTGCGGCAAGTCTTGCAAGTCGAGCTGTTCGCGCAGCCAGCGGGTGCGCGCCGGGAATACGCACTGGGGATGCTTGTCGCCGAGGCTGGCCGGGGCGTACAGCGCTTCGACCGTGGCTTTCAGTTCCTGGTCGGGGTGGTGCGCGCCATCCTCGGCGAGGAAGAACGCATCATCGTCCACATAGCTGCGCCAGCCACCCAGCTTGGCGGTTTCGTAATGGCCCAGGGCAATCCAGTAAGGGGTGTTGGCCAGTTGCTGGACACGGCCTTGGTCCAGCACGGGCGCGGCATGAGCAGGGGCGCAGGCACACAGCGCCAGGGATACGAAGCGTTTGAGCATGTCGGGCAACTACTTCTTAACGATGCCGAAAAAAGGCGAAACCCGCCCCGGGGCCGGGGCGGGAGGAGCTGCACTCAGGCCTCGGTTGCGTATTTGGCCAGGCGTGGGTCGTTCTTCAGAACAGCCAGGGTGTTGCTGTGGACGGTTTCGGCAGTGACGTCGGCGCTGCTGAAGATCTGGTTGAAGTGCTGGTGGGTGACCGATGCGAAGTAGCCACGGTCTTCAGGGGCCACGCCGAGAACCACGGCATAGGTGGTCAGTGCTTCGCCCTGGCCCATGGCCATGTCTTCGGAAAGTTCATTCATCATGCCGTTCATGGCGAACCAGGACTTGCCGCCGTAGGTCAGCGACGCTTTGGTCGAGCAGCCGTTGGTGCCGGAGGTCATGCCGAAGGTGGCGTTACCGGAGGTGCCGTTGGTGGTGGAAGCCAGGAAGTGTGCCGGAGTGCCGCGCTGGCCTTCGAACAGCATGTTGCCCCAGCCGCAGTTCGGGCCGCCTGGCGCTTCGGCCATGGCATTGATCGAGACCACGGTGAACAGAGTACCCAGAAGAATCCGTTTCATAGCATTTGTTCTCTATTTGACTTAACCAAGGGTCAGGGTTTCTGGCAACTCGGTTGCCAGGTCGGGAAAGCTTTTCACCCACCCGCGCAGCTTGGAGTTTAGGCACGATCTAAGAGTTGCGTTGTTGATTGCGAAAAATTTGCTGTTGCATGACCCGCACCGGCTGCGACATAAAGTCCTGCGGAGCCTTGCAAGGCGCGCGCGGGCAGCGCCAGAATGCTGCGTATCTGCCCCGCCGAAGTAAGGAAACCCAATGCCCGATCCTGTCGCTGCGCGCCTGCGTCTCGCGCCTGAAGCCCTGACCCGGCGTTTCTCCCCCGAGCAGTTTGCCTTTACCAATACCGACGATCTGGAGCCGTTTCGCGGAGTCCTGGGCCAGGAGCGTGCTGTCGAGGCCCTGCAGTTTGGCGTGGCCATGCCGCGCCCTGGTTACAACGTGTACGTGATGGGCGAGCCCGGCACCGGCCGCTTCTCGTTCGTCAAGCGCTACCTCAAGGCCGAGGGCAAGCGTCAGCAGACCCCGGCCGACTGGGTTTACGTCAACCACTTCGATGACACGCGTGAACCCCGCGCACTGGAATTGCCGTCCGGCACCGCCGGGGCGTTCATCGCCGACATGAACGGGCTGATCGACAACCTGTTGTCGACCTTCCCTGCGGTATTCGAGCACCCGTCCTACCAGCAGAAGAAAGGCGCCATCGACCGCGCCTTCAACCAGCGTTACGACCGCGCCCTGGATGTGATCGAGCGCGCCTCGCTGGAAAAGGACGTGGCCCTGTACCGCGATGCCAGCAACGTCGCCTTCACCCCGATGGCCGACGGCAAGGCGCTGGATGAAGCCGAATTCGCCCAGTTGCCGGAAGAGGTGCGCGAGCAGTTCCACGAGGATATCGCCCTGCTCGAGGAACGCCTGAACGAAGAGCTGGCCAGCCTGCCGCAATGGAAGCGCGAGTCGAACAACCAGCTGCGCCAGCTCAACGAGGAAACCATTACCCTGGCCCTGCAGCCGTTGCTGGCGCCGCTGTCGGAGAAGTACGCCGAGAACGCTGCGGTCTGCGCCTACCTGCAGTCGGTGCAGCTGAACCTGCTGCGTACCGTGGTCGAGCAACTGGTCGATGACAGCAAGACCGACGCGGCTGCGCGCAAGCTGCTGGAAGAGCAGTACGCGCCAAGCCTGGTGGTCGGCCACCACGCCGACGGCGGTGCGCCGGTGGTGTTCGAGCCGCACCCGACCTACGACAACCTGTTTGGCCGTATCGAATACAGCACCGACCAGGGTGCGCTGTACACCTCGTACCGTCAGCTGCGCCCAGGCGCGCTACACCGCGCCAACGGCGGCTTCCTGATTCTGGAAGCCGAGAAGATGTTGGGCGAGCCGTTCGTCTGGGACGCGCTCAAGCGTGCGCTGCAGTCGCGCAAGTTGAAGATGGAGTCGCCACTGGGCGAGCTGGGGCGGGTGGCCACCGTCAGCCTGACGCCGCAGATGATCCCGCTGAACATCAAGCTGGTCATCATCGGTTCGCGCCAGCTTTACTACGCGCTGCAGGACCACGACCCGGACTTCCAGGAAATGTTCCGGGTGCTGGTGGACTTCGACGAAGACATGCCCATGGTCGATGAGAACCTGGAGCAGTTCGCCCAGCTGTTGCGCACCCGCACCAACGAAGAGGGCATGGCGCCACTGACCAGTGACGCGGTGGCGCGTCTGGCCACCTACAGCGCCCGCCTGGCAGAAAACCAGTCGCGCCTGTCGGCACGTATCGGCGACCTGTTCCAGCTGGTCAGCGAAGCTGATTTCATCCGCCAGCTGGCCAGTGACGAAATGACCGACGCCGGGCACATCGAGCGTGCGCTCAAGGCCAAGGCCACCCGTACCGGGCGTGTTTCGCAGCGGGTGCTGGACGACATGCTCGCCGGCATCATCCTGATCGACACCGAAGGCGCGGCCATCGGCAAATGCAACGGCCTGACCGTGCTGGAAGTGGGTGATTCGGCGTTCGGTATGCCGGCGCGTATCTCCGCCACCGTGTACCCGGGCGGCAGCGGTATCGTCGACATCGAGCGTGAGGTAAACCTCGGCCAGCCGATCCACTCCAAGGGTGTGATGATCCTCACCGGCTACCTGGGCAGCCGCTATGCCCAGGAGTTCCCGCTGGCGATCTCGGCGAGCATCGCCCTGGAACAGTCCTACGGCTATGTGGACGGTGACAGCGCCTCGCTGGGCGAAGCCTGCACGCTGATCTCGGCCTTGTCGCGTACGCCGCTCAAGCAGTGCTTCGCCATCACCGGCTCGATCAACCAGTTTGGTGAAGTGCAGGCGGTGGGTGGGGTCAACGAGAAGATCGAAGGCTTCTTCCGCTTGTGCGAGGCGCGTGGCCTGACCGGCGAGCAGGGAGTGATCATCCCGCGTGCCAACGTTGCCACGCTGATGCTCGACGAGCGTGTGCTGCAGGCAGTGGAGAACGGCATGTTCCACGTGTACGCGGTCAGCCAGGCCGACGAGGCGTTGAGCCTGCTGGTGGGCGAGGAGGCCGGTGTGCTGGATGACAAGGGCCAGTTCACCGAAGGCAGCGTCAACGCGCGGGTGGTGGAGCGCCTGCGTGAGATTGCCGAGATGATCAGCGAGGAAGAAATCGAGAAGGCGGAGAAAGAGCGCCTGGAAGAGGTGATTGCCCAGGCCAAGCCGGCCTGAGTCAAGAAACCGGCGCTGGCGGCGATGTGCTACCGTTCAGCGCCGGTTTTCCATCTTTCTGTACCGTTCTTCTATGCTGGAACTTAAGGACGGTAACAGCGTTCAGGATGGAAACAGCCTGAGGTTCAGGCTGAACAAGGCTTATTGGAGGGGGCGCGGCCATGCGCAATCTCAGCCTCACACGCCAGTGCCTGGGCCTGGTGACCCGCATCGAATGCAGCATCCGTCCGCTGGCCGGGGATAACGGCATGTGGACGCTGCTGTTCGCCGCCGGCATGGCCGGTGAACAACCGTCCGCGATCAAGGCCCAAGGGCCGTTCCATGGGCCGCTGGTGGCCGAATCTGTGCTCAATGCCATTGTCGACAGCCTGACCTTGCATGGGTATCAGGTGGCCGAGGATCCGCAGATCTGGTGTTTGCATTTGCAGGCGCAGTTGCGGCGGATCAATGGTGAGCGGTGTCGGAATCTGGGGGATTACCAGTTTCATCCTGAGACCTGATTGATGCAGGGGGCCGCTTTGCGGCCCATTCGCAGCACAAGGCTGCTCCTACAAGCGAATGGGCTGCATGGCAGCCCCGGGCTTTTGCTGTAACAGGTGGCTGGCTATACTCGCCGTCGCTTTTTTAGTCACCTGATGAGTCCCGACACTCCATGGAACGTATCCTCGAAAATGCGATGTATGCCTCGCGCTGGCTGCTCGCCCCCATCTACTTCGGCCTGTCCCTCGGCCTGCTGGCCCTGGCGCTGAAATTCTTCCAGGAAGTGGTCCACGTCCTGCCCAACGTCTTCGCCCTCAGCGAAGCCGACCTAATCCTGGTGATCCTGTCGCTGATCGACATGTCGCTGGTGGGCGGCCTGCTGGTGATGGTGATGATCTCCGGCTACGAGAACTTCGTTTCGCAACTGGACATCGACGAGAGCAAGGAAAAGCTCAACTGGCTGGGCAAGATGGACTCTTCGTCGCTGAAGATGAAGGTTGCCGCGTCGATCGTGGCCATTTCGTCCATCCACCTGCTGCGGGTGTTCATGGACGCACAGAACATCTCCACCGATTACCTGATGTGGTACGTGATCATCCACATGACCTTCGTGGTCTCGGCATTCTGCATGGGTTACCTGGACAAGCTGACCAAGCACTGAACCTTTCAGGCCTCTTCGCCATCCCTGTGGGAGCGGGCAAGCCCGCGAAGAGGCCGGCGCGGTCCAACTGACGAGCGGCGTCAGTCATGCCTTGTGCATTCGCCCTTTCTGTACAAAAAATGAGCTCTCATGCGTGGTTCCCATCGCGAGGTGCTCTCATGAACCTGCATCAGCTCAACACCGAGGCCAGGGCTGGCCATGTCGACGAACTGAACCTGATCGCCATCGAAGGCGGTGACTACCTGCTCGAAGCGCGGATCAAAGGCCACCCCCACCCCCTGTCCGATGCCCGTGGTGAACGCTTGCGCGTGCATTCGGTGGAGGATGCACGCAAGTTGCTGCAAACCATCCCCATGGTCTCGATGAACCTGGTGCACTGGTCGGTGCAGGACGAAATGTGCGGCATGGGCACGCACCCGGAAGAAGACTTGAAGGTGCCGATTTCCCAGCGCTCGGCCTGGTAGCTGCTCGCAGCGCCCCAGTGTGCTAGGCTGCTCGCCCTTTTCATCAAGGGCGCGGCTTCACTGCGCCCTGCAGTGGAGCACGACAATGTCCGAACTCAACCTGTCCACCGACGAAACGCGCGTCAGCTACGGCATCGGCCGTCAGCTGGGCGGCCAGCTGCGCGACAACCCGCCACCGGGCGTCAGCCTGGAAGCCATCCTGGCTGGCCTGACCGATGCCTTCAACGGCGCCGACAGCCGCGTCAGCGAAGCCGACCTGTCGGCCAGCTTCAAGGTCATCCGCGAAGTGATGCAAGCCGAAGCAGCTGCCAAGGCTGAAGCCGCTGCTGCCGCTGGCAAGGCATTCCTGGTCGAGAACGCCAAGCGTGACGGCATCACCACCCTGGCTTCGGGCCTGCAGTTCGAAGTACTGACCGCAGGTGAAGGCGCCAAGCCGACCCGCGAAGACAATGTGCGCACCCACTACCACGGCACCCTGATCGACGGCACTGTGTTCGACAGCTCCTACGATCGTGGTCAGCCGGCTGAATTCCCGGTAGGTGGTGTGATCGCTGGCTGGACCGAAGCCCTGCAGCTGATGAGCGCTGGCAGCAAATGGCGCCTGTACGTGCCGAGCGAACTGGCCTACGGCGCCCAAGGCGTTGGCAGCATCCCGCCGCACAGCGTGCTGGTGTTCGACGTCGAGCTGCTCGACGTTCTGTAATGCCCTCGGGGCCGCTTTGCGGCCCATTCGCGGGCAAGCCCGCTCCCACAGGATCCCCACAGCATTCGAACCCTGTGTTGTGCTTGTGGGAGCTGGCTTGTCGGCGATGAGGCCGGTCCTGCTGGCCTCAATTCCAGTCTGTCCCCCCGGGGCGCAACGCCCGCGCGTAGCAGAACAGAAACAGATTCCGCACCAGCTCCTTGAGTACCCCCGGTTCACTCGAATTCAGCCCGCTCATGTCCAGGTCGCCCTGGTCACGCAGCTCGTCGAGTGCTTCTTCTTCAAGCACCGCGCACACTTCGCCGGTTTCCCGATGAAGAATGCGCAGGTAGGGGTGAGGGCGGTCCAGCCAGGCGTCGATCAGATAAGTCATGGCTATTCTCCTTGGATAGCAGTCCCAATGAGAATAATTCTTATTATCTGAATAGCAAGCGCCGATTGGCGGTTTTATGGAAAATCAGACCTTGCGCACGAACTCGGACTTCAGCTTCATGGCGCCGATACCGTCGATCTTGCAGTCGATGTCGTGGTCGCCGTCGCACAGGCGGATGTTCTTGACCTTGGTGCCGACCTTGACCACGAGGGACGAGCCCTTGACCTTGAGGTCCTTGATCACGGTGACGGTGTCGCCATCCTGCAGGATGTTGCCGACCGAATCCTTCTTCACCACCTCGTCGCTGGCCGCTTCGGCGTCGCCGCTGGCCGACCACTCGTGGGCGCATTCAGGGCAGATCAGCTGAGTGCCATCCTCATAGGTGTATTCGGAGTTGCATTTCGGGCAGGGTGGCAGAGTGCTCACTTCGGTTCCTCAAACAAACAGACGGGCGGTTAAAAACCCGAATTGTATAAGGTATTTTTTCAGAAGTGATTATGTCCGGACAAAAGCATGGCGGGCAAGCCAGCTCATACAGGCGACGCAATCCTGTAGGAGCGGGCTTGCCCGCGAATGAAGACGACTCGGTCTATCAGTGAGTACGCGCGACAGCAAACTCGCTCAACTCGACCAGCGCATCACGATATTCGCTGGCCGGCAGTACTTCCAGGCACTGGATGGCACGCTTCACATAGTCACGCGCAAGCTCCGCCGTGTACTTCAGAGCACCCGACTCCTCGACTGCTACGCGAATCTGCTCCAGGTCTTCCAGGCCACCCTTCTGGATCGCCTGGCGCACCAGCGCAGCCTGTTCGGCGGTGCCTTCGCGCATGGTGTAGATCAGCGGCAGGGTAGGCTTGCCTTCGGCCAGGTCGTCACCGACGTTCTTGCCCAGGGTCTGCGAGTCGCCCTTGTAGTCCAGCAGGTCGTCGACCAGCTGGAACGCCACGCCCAGGTGGTCACCGAAGGTACGCAGGGCCTCGCGCTGTTCGTCGGTTGCTTCGGCCAGCGCGGCGGCGCTGTGGGTCGAAGCCTCGAACAGCATCGCGGTCTTGCCGCGGATGACCTCCATGTAGACTTCCTCGGTGGTACTGGCATCGCGTACCCGCGACAGCTGCAGCACCTCACCTTCGGCAATCACGCGGGTGGCCTTGGACAGGATCTGCATGACCGGCATCGAGCCCAGTTCGACCATCATCTCGAACGAGCGCGAATAGAGGAAGTCACCCACCAGCACGCTCGGCGCGTTGCCCCACAGGGCATTGGCGGTGGAGCGGCCACGGCGCATGCCGGACATGTCGACCACGTCGTCGTGCAGCAGGGTAGCGGTGTGCAGGAATTCGATGGTGGCAGCCAGCAGGCGCAGGTCGTCGCCTTCGCGGCCCAGGGCCTTGCCACACAGCAGCACCAGCAGGGGGCGCAGGCGCTTGCCACCGGCGGACGTGATATAGTCGCCGATCTTCGATACCAGCGGCACGCGCGAGGTCAGCTGCTTCTTGATGATCTCGTCGACGGCGCTGAAATCATCAGCCACCGCGCGGTAGAAGGATTGGGGTTGCATCGGCTGCTCCAGTGAGGTTGCGCGGCATGCTAGGTCGCGGGTCCCGGTGTGTCAAGGCGCGGTGCCAGCGCCCCGGGGGCGGCACTTGCAAGCAAAACCGCGGTTGCGTACAATCGCGCACCCTAACTTCCTGGGCAGCACCTGCCTTACGCAATTGCGCCGGGCCGTTCCAGCCCTGTGCAGCCATGCCAGCCAATACTCATCATATAAAGCGCTGGGTGAGCAGGATTATCGGAGAAATACCATGTCTTACGCAGTAATCGTTACCGGCGGCAAGCAGTACAAAGTCGCTGAAGGTGAATTCCTCAAGATCGAAAAACTGGAAGTCGCCACTGGCGAATCCGTGACCTTCGATCGCGTCCTGCTGGTCGCCAACGGTGAAGAAGTCACCATCGGTGCTCCAGTTGTTGCTGGCGCTAAAGTAGTGGCCGAAGTCGTTTCGCAAGGCCGCCACGACAAGGTTCGCATCATCAAGTTCCGTCGTCGTAAGCACCACATGAAGCGTATGGGCCACCGCCAGTGGTTCACCGAGATCAAAATCACCGGTATCCAGGCTTAATCCCCTAGATCCCCTGAATTTATTTGGAGAATTGAACCATGGCTCACAAGAAGGCTGGTGGTAGTACTCGTAACGGTCGCGACTCAGAATCGAAACGCCTTGGCGTGAAGATGTATGGCGGCCAGGTTATCAAGCCAGGCAACATCATCGTCCGTCAGCGCGGCACCGAATTCCACGCTGGCTACGGTGTTGGCATGGGCAAGGATCACACCTTGTTCGCCAAGATCGAAGGCGTGATCAAGTTCGAGAAAAAAGGCGAGTTCATGCGCCGTTACGTGAGCATCGTCGCCGCTTAATCGCGACGTCGCTCCAGAAGCCCCGTCATGCGACGGGGCTTTTTCGTTTGTGGTGAGCCTCTTGCAAAGCTGTTTGTATGGGCTGCCGGCGTGGGTTTCTACGGTCGTACGGGGCCGCCGCGCTCATTTTTGCAAGAGCCTCAGGTTTTTCAGGTATTCAACTCGCCAGCAGGCGAGAGGCGGTTTTGAATGAAGTTTGTTGACGAAGTATCCATTCGGGTCAAGGCCGGTGACGGTGGCAACGGTTGCATGAGCTTCCGTCGCGAGAAATTCATCGAGAACGGTGGCCCCAACGGTGGTGACGGTGGCGACGGTGGTTCGGTGTACATGATCGCCGACGAAAACCTCAACACCCTGGTCGACTATCGCTACACCCGTCACCACGAGGCCCAGCGTGGCGCCAACGGCGGCAGCACCGACTGCACCGGCAAGAAGGGCGACGACCTGTACCTGCGTGTGCCGGTCGGCACTACCGTGATCGACGCCTCCACCCAGGAAGTGATCGGTGACCTGGTCACCCCGGGCCAGAAACTGATGGTCGCCCAAGGCGGCTGGCACGGCCTGGGCAACACCCGCTTCAAGTCCAGCACCAACCGTGCACCGCGCCAGACCACCCCGGGCAAGCCAGGTGACCAGCGTGACCTGAAGATGGAAATGAAAGTGCTGGCTGACGTCGGCCTGCTGGGCCTGCCGAATGCCGGCAAGAGCACTTTCATTCGCTCGGTTTCGGCCGCCAAGCCGAAAGTGGCCGACTACCCGTTCACCACCCTGGTGCCGAACCTGGGTGTGGTCAGCGTCGACCGCTGGAAGAGCTTCGTCATCGCCGACATTCCCGGCCTGATCGAAGGTGCTTCCGAAGGCGCCGGCCTGGGTATCCGCTTCCTCAAGCACCTGGCGCGTACCCGCGTACTGCTGCACCTGGTGGACATGGCGCCGCTGGACGGAAGCAGCCCAGCCGATGCCGCCGAAGTCATCGTCAACGAGCTGACCCGCTTCAGCCCGTCGCTGGCTGAGCGTGAGCGCTGGCTGGTGCTGAACAAGGCCGACATGGTCATGGATGACGAGCGCGACGAGCGGGTCAAGGAAGTGGTCGAGCGCCTGCAGTGGGAGGGCCCGGTCTACGTGATTTCGGCCATCTCCAAGCAGGGCACCGAAAAGCTCAGCCACGACCTGATGCGCTACCTCGAAGACCGCGCCGACCGCCTGGCCAACGACCCGGCCTACGCCGAAGAGCTGGCCGACCTCGACCAGCGCATCGAAGACGAAGCCCGTGCCCAGCTGCAGGCCCTGGACGACGCCCGTACCCTGCGCCGTACTGGTGTCAAGAGCGTGCACGACATCGGCGACGACGATGGTTGGGACGATGATTTCGAGGACGACGAAGACGGCCCGGAAATCATTTACGTGCGCGACTGACCGGTTGCAGTACACTAAACGCCGCTCTTTGGAGCGGCGTTTTTGTATCCACGGTATCTACAGATTCGACATAGGTTGGAAGAAGATGCGAAGCAAGGTGACGGGCGCCAAGCGCTGGGTCGTGAAGATTGGCAGTGCTCTGCTGACCGCCGATGGCAAAGGCCTCGATCGCGGTGCCATGGCCGTTTGGGTCGAGCAGATGGTCGCGCTGCGTGAGGCAGGCGTGGAGTTGGTACTGGTCTCCTCCGGGGCCGTGGCTGCCGGCATGAGCCAGCTGGGCTGGACGTCGCGACCGAGTGCGATGAACGAGCTGCAGGCGGCTGCCTCGATCGGCCAGATGCGCCTGGTGCAGGCCTGGGAGTCGAGCTTCGGCGAGCACGGCAAGCACACCGCGCAAATCCTGCTGACCCATGACGACCTGTCCGACCGCAAGCGCTACCTGAACGCCCGCAGCACCCTGCGCACGCTGGTCGACCTGGGCGTGGTACCGGTGATCAACGAAAACGATACCGTGGTCACCGATGAGATCCGCTTCGGCGACAACGACACCTTGGCGGCGCTGGTGGCCAACCTGGTCGAGGCTGACCTGCTGGTGATTCTCACCGACCGCGATGGCATGTTCGACGCCGACCCGCGCAACAACCCCGAAGCCCAGCTGATCTACGAGGCTCGCGCCGACGACCCGGCACTGGATGCCGTGGCCGGCGGTACCGGTGGCGCGCTGGGTCGTGGCGGCATGCAGACCAAGCTGCGCGCCGCGCGCCTGGCTGCCCGTTCCGGTGCCCACACCATCATCATCGGTGGTCGCATCGAGCGCGTGCTGGATCGCCTCAAGGCTGGCGAACGCCTGGGTACCTTGCTGTCGCCCGAGCGCGGCATGCTTGCCGCGCGCAAGCAGTGGCTCGCCGGTCACCTGCAGACCCGTGGCACCCTGGTGCTGGATGCCGGTGCCGTGCAGGCGCTGCGCCAGGCCAACAAGAGCCTGCTGCCGGTTGGCGTGAAGACCGTGCAGGGCAGCTTCCGTCGTGGCGAGATGGTGGTGTGCGTCGGCCCGGACGGCCTGGAAGTAGCCCGTGGGCTGGCCAACTACAGCGCCCTTGAGGCGCAGAAGATCATCGGCCAGCCATCCGATGCCATCGAAAGCCTGCTGGGCTACAGCGCAGAACCGGAGTTGGTGCACCGCGACAACCTGGTGCTGGTATGAGCGTGCTGAAGCGGGTAATCGGCGTGGCGGCATTGGTGCTGCCAATGCTGGCCGGGGCCGAGGAAATCGGCCAGGTGTCCACCGTGTTCAAGTTCCTCGGGCCGAATGACCGCATTGTGGTCGAGGCGTTCGACGACCCCAAGGTCGAGGGTGTGACCTGCTACCTGTCGCGGGCCAAGACTGGCGGCGTGAAGGGTGGATTGGGGTTGGCGGAGGACCGGGCGGAGGCATCGATTGCCTGTCGTCAGGTCGGGCCGATCAGCTTCAAGGGTGAGCTGAAGGATGGCGAGGAAGTGTTCAAGGAGCGCACCTCGCTGGTGTTCAAGACCATGCAGGTGGTGCGCTTCCTCGACAAGAAGCGCAATACGCTGGTGTACCTGGTGTACAGCGACCGCATGATCGAAGGCAGCCCGCAGAATGCGGTGACTGCGATTCCGATTCTGCCTTGGGCTCATTGATAGCCTGACAGATCGCCGGGAGGCCTTCGGCCTCCATCGCCGGCAAGCCAGCTCCCACAGGTACAGTGCAGGCCTCGGGGCTTGTGCAATACCTGTGGGAGCTGGCTTGCCGGCGAAAGGGCCGCAAAGCGGCCCCAATTACCTCAGGCCAATTCCTCGGCCTGATGATCCTCACGCACAACCGCCTTCACCTCATCGCGACGGCTGATGAACTTCCAGTCCGCCTCGTCGATGTAGATGCCATTCGGCCCACTGCCACCTTCCAGGTCGATCGCCACGCGCGCCGACACCTGCGGCTTCACGCTCGCCAGGATCGGCACGAAGCCGAGCTGCAGGCTGGTCTCCAGCAGTGCAGCCTGGTTGCGTTCGTCGATGTCCGCCGCTTCGTCCAGGTAGTACGGCAGGCGGATACGCCCGGCCAGGTCGCGGTCCATCAGGTGCAGCAACAGGTACATGTTGGTCAGCGCCTTGATGGTCATGGTGGTGCCGTTGGATGCCGCGCCGTCGATGTCGGCATGGATCACCGGCTGGCCGTTGACCTTGGTGATCTCGAACGCCAGCTCGAACAGGTCCTTCAGGCCCAGCTGGTTGTGGTTGGCCGCCACCAGCCGTGCCAGGTATTCCTTGGCCTCTTCGTTCTTGTTGTCCTGCTCGGCGCTCTGGGTCAGGTCGAATACCGACAGGGTTTCGCCTTCTTCGTACTGACCGGCGCTGTGGATGATCTGGTCGATGTGCTTGAGCGCTTCCTTGTTCGGCGCCAGCACCACACGGAAGCTCTCCAGGTTGGATACCTGGCGCCTGTTGATCTCGCGGTTGAACAGCGCCAACTGGTGCTCGAGGCTGTCGTAGTCGCTGCGGATGTTGCGCAGGGTCCGGGCGATGTCGGTGACCGCTGCGCGGCGGGCCTTGGCCAAGGTCAAGGCTTCGTCGGTGCGGTGCGCGTAGGCATTCACCAGCAGCTGCAGTCGGCGCTCCATGTCGTCTTCGCTGTCGAACTTTGCCACGCCTTTCAGGCGTACCTGGGCGTACAGCGCCTCGATCTGGTTGTCCACGCGCTGCAGGCTCTGCCAGCTGTCCTGGTAGTCGTTGAGCAGTGGCAGCAGGTTGTCCATCGAGTCGTCGATGGCTTCCATATACGGCGTGCCGTAGGGCAGGTCGGCCGGCAGCAGCTGGCGACGGCGCAGGGCGTCTTCCAGGGTGCGCTGCTTGGCCTCGAGGTCGCCGATCTGCCGGCCGACCAGTTGCAGCTTGGCCGACAGTTGCTGGACGCGTTCGGTGAAGGCGTCGCTGGAGCGCTTGAGTTCGTCCTGGGCGGCTTCGAGCTGCGACAGCTGCTCCAGCTTCTCGGGCTCTTCGGCGGCCAGGGTTTCGCTGCGGCGGAAGTCTTCCAGCGCTTTCTGCGCGTCCAGTACTTCCTGGTACAGGGCCTCGGTCTGCGCCTTGGAGGCGGAGCGGTCGGCGGCCACGGCTTGCTGGGTCTTGAGCTGCTTCAGCTCTTTTTCCAGGCGCTCTTTCTGGTCACGCAGGGCGGCACGGTCGGCCAGGGCCTGCAGTGCCGGTGGGTCGATGTGCGACAGGTCGATGGACAGGCCCGGGGCTTCGAAGCGTTCGCCCTTGAAGCCGTCGAGCACCGCTTCCAGCGATTTTACCCACAGGTCGCTGTCGTCCAGTTCGATACCGCGCTCACCCAGCGGCAGGCTGAACAGCGCGCCATTGAACAGGCGCATCAGGCGGTCGACGTCCTGCTGCGAGAACTCTTCGCGCAGGCGGGCGTAGCTGTTGTTGTCGGCGTGGTCGAGCTGTTGCTTGACCTGCTTCAGGCGCTTTTCCAGGTCGCGGACGCGTTCGTCCAGGTCTTCGGCGCTGAACTGCCGCGACTGGGCCAGGGCGCCGGCCAGTTCGTCGTGGGCGTCCTTGGCCGCCAGCAGTTGCTGCTCCAGCACCTTGACGTCATCGACCAGGGCGAAGCGATGCTTGAGCACCGACAGCTCGCCCAGCCAGCGCTGGATACCGGTAATTTCACGCTCCAGGCGCATCAGTTCCTGAGTACCGCCGCGCTGGTCGTTCTGCAGGCGGTCCTGCTCGCCACGGTAGTGCTCGGCCTGGATCACCAGCTCTTCCTTGCGCGCCATGGCGTATTCCTGCCAGGTGCCCAGCAGGGTGTCGAGCACTGGTGAAATGCGGTGCAGCTTGCCGCGCAGGATGTCGCGCTGGGCCACGCCACCGGCCAGGGCCTCGACCAGCGGGCCGGCGGCGACCAGGGCGTTGTAGTCCTGTTCCATGCGGCGCACGTCGCGGAAGGCTTCCTCGCACGCGGCGATGTAGTCGACGCTGCCGGAGCGCAGGCTGTGCTCGAAGGCGTCGAGGAACAGCTGCTTGAGCTTGGCGGCGGTGATTTCGCGCATGTGCAGCAGGTTGATGAACAGCGCGCGGAAGGTTTTCAGGCTTTGCTCGCTGGTCGAGCGCAGCGGGATCATGGTCAGGTCCAGCGGCACCGAGGTGTGGCCACCGACCAGCAGACGACGCAGTTCGTCCGGCTTCAGCTCGTAGGCCTTGATCCCCAGGCGCTCGAGGTTGGTGAACAGCTCTTTCTGGCGCAGGCAGGTGTCGTTCTTCTGGTAGTGGGCCAGGTCCAGTTCGCCCTTGTAGGCAAAGAACTGGTGGCCGAAACCGCCGCCCGGGCCGCGGCCGACAACGCCGATGACGTGCGGGCCGTGGGGCAGGCTCAGTTCGCAGAGAATGTACGAGGTATCGCTGGCGAAGTAGAAGCGGCGCGACTGCTCGAGGCTGTACTTGCCGAAGCTCATGTCCGACATGCGCGCCAGGATCGGGAACTGCAGGGCGTTGATCGACGCCGATTTACCCAGGTTGTTGGCACCGTATACCGACAGTGGTTGCTCCAGCGGGAACAGGCCAAGGCTGTAGCCGGCGGTGTTGAGCAGTGCGAAGCGGCGGATGCCGTAGCGTTCCTGGCTCATGCGTCAATCTCCTGTTGCTCTTCGCGGATGGCCCGGGCCAGGGCTTCCTCTTCGCTTTCCTCGCCCTCGAAGGGGCTGAGGTCGAGCGGGTCGTCGGTGCGGTTGAGTTCTTCGGGGCTTTCTTCCTCGACCAGTACCGGGGTCGGCAGCGGCAGGTCGCTGTGCAGGGTGGCTGCCAGGTCGCGGTCCTGCTGCACGGCCAGGCACACGTCGAGGAAGCGATGCATCGGCGGCAGGAAGCGGTAGATGCCGCCTTCCTCGAAGGCGAAGCCGAGCTGGGTCATGCGGCGCAGGATTTTTTCTTCCAGCTCGTCCACGGTCTGCACTTCGGCCTGCAGGAACAGGTCGCGGTACTTGTCCAGCAGCGAGGGCAGTTCGTCACGGCCGATGCTGCCGCCATCGAGCACGGCCATCGGGTCGCGGCCCTGGTCGGCCAGGTGTTCGACCAGGATGAAGGTGAACAGCGACAGGCGCTGCGCGGTCTTGTTGACCTGCGCGGCGGTCATGTCCGGCACGAAGTAGTAGAACCCACGGGTGTCGCACACCAGTTCGAAGCCCAGGGCCTTGAACAGGGTGCGGTACTGGTCCTGGAAGTTCGACAGCTGGGCATACAGCTCGGGGTCGCGGCGGCTGACGTGGAAGCCTTTGAACAGCTCGCGGAAGATCGGCGCGAGCTGGGACAGTTCGGAAAGATCAAGATGCATGGGCTGGGCTCGCGTTGGATTCGGTAGGCGCGCTGGCGGCGTCTTCGCGGCTGGAGGTCAGGGCGAACGAGCGCAGGCTGACCAGGTGTTCCTGGGTGATGTACTCGCGGCGGTCGAGGCGTTCGCGCTTGAAGCGCTTTTCCCGCGACAGGCGCGAGAACCAGTACAGCAGCTCGTCGGTGGCGCCTTCGGGTTCCTGCTCCAGCAGCCAGACCATCAGGTCGGGCAGCGGCAGGGCCTGTTCGCAGCGTTCGGCCATTTCCTTGACCGTGCGCGGTGCGCGGGGCAGGGCGCCGGACTGGGTCTTGTGGGCCTTGGGGAAGCGCGCCGGCTTGGGCTCGAAGCGGGCCAGGGCGTAGACATAGGCCTCGACCTGGCTGGCGCTGCCGAGGAAGGTGCTTTGCGGGCGGGTGAACATCGGCATGGCCGCTTGCGGTACGGCGTCGATGCCCTTGCGCCGGATCACCGACAGGGCCAGTGCGGCGCCACGGGTCACGGCGTTGTGCCGGCGGGCTTCTTCACGCAGCGGCAGCAGCAATTCGCGGGCGTGGCGCAGGGTCAGCTGGGCGCTGGTCTGCATTTCCAGGATGCGCGCATGGGTGCGCAGCAGCATGTCGTCGTCGACCAGGTGGCCCAGGCGCGCCTGTTCGCCCAGCAGCTTCAGCAGCACGGTCTCGACCTTGCGCACGCCCTGTTCGAAGGCGCCGTCGGCGTTGACCAGCTGGATCATCGGCTCGACATACTCGTCCCAGGTCGCCAGTACTTCGGCATAGCGCTGGCGCAGCGGGATCTGGCGGTTGCTGGTCTTGGCCCGCTCGGCCACGGCCACCAGTGCCTGTTCGTCGTTGTCGAGCTTCTTCAGTACATCGCGCACGCGCATGTCGAGCAGGCGCAGCTGGCGCGCCAGGTCGTCGCTGTCGCGGTTGTCGAAGGCGTCCTGGATATGCCCGGCCAGGCGCTCCAGGTGGCGCAGGTAGGCTTCGATCTCCAGGCACAGGCCCAGCCGGTGTTCGCGGCGCAGGTAGGCGAGGAAGTCGTGGATCTGCGCGTTGAGCTCGAAACGGTTCGGGCTCTTGGCCACCGGGACCAGGATATCCAGGCGGATCCACACGTCGAGCAGCTGGGTGATGTCCTGCGGGGTGCTCTCGACCTGCTGGCGGGCCACATGCTGACGCAATTCGACCAGGCTCAGGGTGCCCTGGTCGAAACGCTCGCACAGCGGCTCGATCAGGGCCCAGTGTTCGGCTAGGGCGCGCAGGACGCGCTTGGGTTCGATCATTGGCTTCGACTCGTTGCCAAGAAAAAGGGGGCGATTGTACTGCATCCGGGGGGGAGGTTTTCACCCCTTGGTCTGTAATGGTGGAGTACGTCTTGGTTTTTGTGGTGCCTGTGAGATCGAGCGCCGCCCGCGCGGCGCTTCGCGGGGCGAGCCCGCTCCCACATTTGTTGCAACGTGCCGAACCTGACAGGCCATGGTTGCCAGCCTTGTTGGGCCGGCTGGACTTCAGGGCTGGCGCTGCTGCCGCCCCACTTGCCTCAAGCCGTGCACCAAGGCTGACAACACCTCTTTCACAGGCATGGCCACGTTGCAACAAATGTGGGAGCGGGCTCGCCCCGCGAAGCGCCGCCCGCGCGGCGCTCGGTCTGATAGGCGCTGCAAAAACCACGGCGTACACGTTAGAATCCCCTATTGTCTCCACCCCTCGGAAACCCGCCCCTTGCTCACCGAACCCCGTCGCCGCGCCTACCTTTCCGCCATGCAAGTGGTGCACTGGCTGCCGCGCGCCGAACTGCCGTTCGCCGCACCGTCGCGGCCCGAGCTGCTGCTGCCGGTGGCGCCGGTCGAGGACCTCGACTTCGACGTCAGGCCGGCACCGGCTGCCAACGAGGCGCCAGTCACCCCCCAGGCCCGCTCCGGCGAGCGGCCGAAAATCGAGATTCCGCGCCCGGGCAGTGCGCCCAAGCCGGCCGCCAAGCCTGTCGAGGCCGATGAGCAAGCCACGCCACCGCGCCCGGCCATGGTGCCACCCCCGCGCTTCTCGCTGCAGCTGCTACGAGCCGGCAGCTGCCTGCTACTGGTGGAGTTGGCCACCGGCCAGCCGTTCCAGAGCCGCGACCCGTCGTACCTGCTGCTCAAGGACATGCTGCGCGCCGCCGGCCTGCCCGACGCACCGCAGATCATCGGCGAGCCGGTGCGCTGGCCGCTGCTGGTGCGCGGCAACATGGACCAGGGCCCGGAGGCGGCGCGCGATTTTGTCCAGGGCTTTGTCCAGGCGCGCCTGGAGGACGCCCCGTGCACCTGCCTGTGGCTGGTCGGCCTGCCGGCGCTGCGCTTTGCCGCCAATGTCGACGGCGAAGCCTATTACCAAACCCTGAAGCTCGAGGGCCTGGGCGAAGCCTGGGCCTTGCCGGGCCTTGAACTGTTGATGGACGAGCCGCAGCGCAAGGCGGACGTCTGGAAAGCCATGCGCCAGCTGATGGCGCGCTGGAAGAGCGTTGAATGAGTGACTCGATCAGCTTCCGCCGGATGACCGAGGCGGATCTGGATGCCGTACTTAAGATCGAATATGCCGCGTTCAGTCATCCCTGGACTCGAGGGATCTTTCAGGATGCGCTCAAATCGTATGAAGTCTGGCTGATGTTCGACGGCCAGCAGCAGGTGGGCCATGGCGTGATCAACGTGATCATCGACGAGGCCCACCTGCTCAACATCACCGTCAAGCCGGAAAACCAGGGCCGCGGCCTGGGCCTGCGCCTGCTCGAGCACCTAATGGCCCGGGCCTACCAGCTCAATGGCCGCGAGTGCTTCCTGGAAGTGCGTGCCAGCAACCAGTCGGCCTATCGTTTGTACGAACGCTATGGTTTCAACGAAATCGGCCGCCGCCGCGACTATTACCCGGTTGCCGGCGGCCGTGAAGACGCCTTGGTGATGGCCTGCACCCTGCTCGAAGATTGAGCAGGGCGGGCTTCAATCACAGGTCCTGTGGCTGAGCCTCCATCGGCTTGGCCAGGTCGCGCAGGCTTCTGGTCACGCTGCCGGTATTGCATTTTGCCGCCGCCTGCTCCGGCGTGTACTTGCGAATGGTGCGGAAGAACAGCTCGCAGGTCTGTTTCTTCTGTGTAACCTGCCACTTGGTCGAGCAGGCATCCAGCGTCAGCTTGGCATCGGCCCGTTGATTGCGCCCCATCCCTGCCTGCCAGCAGGCTGCCGTCAGGTCCTGCCCCATCATTTTCAAGCCGGCAGCATCAGCTGCATCCTGGTTGCCGCCGTGGCTGTCCTTGTCTGCCGCATACCAGATGGCACTAGGGTGGTTGGCACCCAGTACCGGTACCTTGGCACCTGCCTGCGGGCTGATGCTGACCAGGCCCAGCACATTAACCTGCGGCCCGTACTGCTGCTGGATCCAGCTGCGTACCGGCGCGCCGAATGCCACCATCGGCAGAGGCCTGGCGGGGTTTTGCAGGGTCATCTCGCTGACCATGCGCACCTGGTAGTCCTTGAAGTAGCTGTAGGTTTCCTTCAGCGTTTCACCCGCGCTGGCGGGTGCGGCGATGGGAGCGATATCGATGATGGTCTGGTAGGCCGGGGTCTGGCTGGCGTCGACGCCGTTGAATGTCAACAGCTCAGCCCAGCGGTCGGTGGTGTTGGAGCGCAGGTAGTCCTGGGCCTGGGTCAGCGAGTAGTCCGGCGGGAAGTGCAGCAGTTCGATGCTGCGGCGGTTCTGCAGGGCCATGCCCAGCGGCAGGAAC
This sequence comes from Pseudomonas sp. B22(2017), assembly GCF_002113105.1. Classification (NCBI taxonomy): domain Bacteria; kingdom Pseudomonadati; phylum Pseudomonadota; class Gammaproteobacteria; order Pseudomonadales; family Pseudomonadaceae; genus Pseudomonas; species Pseudomonas sp. B22(2017). The sequence goes on along the minus strand of NZ_NEJN01000003.1, from coordinate 532,476 downwards.
AGATACCAGTCGTAGGACCATTTGCCGTCCTCGTTCAGCCGGGTGGCCGCCTGATAGGCCAGTTCACCGCTGTCGAGCAGCTTGCGCAGGGGTTTTGCATAGTTGGCGGGTACGCCACTGATGTTTGCGTGCAGGCGATCGTTGTCGCGGCTTACATGCACCTGGGCCGCGGCATGGCCGTCGCGGCGTACGCTCTGTGTCAGATAGTGTTCTACGGTTTGCTCCAGGGTCCAGTCGCGATAACAGATCACGTGGCAGTTGTTGGGGAAGGCGAAAAGGCGGGTGACGCGCTGGGCGTCGCCCAGGTCGATTCGCGCATCGGCGGCTGCAAGGCCGCTGAAGGCCAGGGCGGCAAGGCTCGGTAATGCCATCTTGTGCATGCTTAACTCCTTGTTGGGCGCAGCCGTATTCGGCAGCGTGGCACATACTGTGGCAAGGGGAGCAGGGATGAAAAGGGCTGGATGGCTGCCGCTGGTGCTGGGCATGTTGGGTGCAGGAGCGCAGGCCGATGAGCGTGATATCTGGTTGTTCGCGCAATGGGCCGGGGACCATCAGACACGGCCATTTCGCGAGATGCTTGTGGATGCCCGTCTTTATGGCGTGGTGCCGATCCATCAGCTGCTGCGTTCGGCTTCGGACTGGAAGCTGTGCCACGCGTCCCCCTTCGCCGTGCCGCCCGCCAGCAACTGGCCGGCAGTGCGCTCGACGCTCTCGCTGATAAAGACGCTTCATGACCAGGGCATCCTGCGTCAGTTCGAGGTGGTTTCAGCCTATCGAGCCCCGCGTCTGAATGCCTGCGCCGGCGGGGCGGCCAACAGCGCCCATGCCCGGGCGTTCGCTGTCGATATCCTGCTGCCCGACTGGGCGGACCCCAACCCGCTGTGCCGGTTCTGGCAGCAATACGGCCAGGCCTGGAACATGGGCCTGGGGCGCTACCCCTCCGGGCGTATTCATGTGGATACCGCGGGTTACCGTACCTGGGGTAGTGACGGCCGTGCGGGTTCGTCGTTCTGTATCAAGCCCAGATGAGCCAGGCAGCTCCTGCATTCGCCCATCACCCACGTGGCGAAGCGCTGGCGCTTGCCGTCGTCTTCCAGCGGCAAGGGGCTGAGCAGGTGGTAGGCCGAGCCGTCACGCACGAAGCCGAACGGTGCCTGCAACTGCCCATTGTCGAGTTCGTCGCGCACCATGAGGGCTGAGGCCATGGCCAGGCCCAAGCCGGCGCTGGCGGCCTGAATCGACAGGTAAAAGTGCTGGTAGTCGCTGCGCTCGGTGTGCCGGACCTGTTGGCCGCTCAGGCGCAGCCAGTTGGGCCAGGCGCCGGGGCGGGTGGCGCTGTGCAGCAAGCGCTGGCCTTCGAGTTGGAGGGGGGCGGTGGGGTGGCAGACCGGGCCGATCCATTCGTCGCAGATCTTCTGGTTGTACAGCTGTTTGTCCCAGTGGAAGTCATCGCGGCGAATTGCCAGGTCGACACCACTACGTGCGAAGTCCAATGGCCCGCCAGCGGCCACCAGGTGCAACTGCAGGTCGGGATGGGCGGCGTGGAAGCGGGGCAGGCGCGGGATCAGCCAGCGCATGGCGATGGTCGGCTCGCACGACAGCACCAGTACGTTGTCGCGGGCCTGTTGTTGCAAACGCTGCACGGCGCCTTCGAGCTGCTCGAAGATCGCCTGGGTGGTGCCCTGCAAGGCACGGCCGGCAGGGGTGAGGAAAATGGCCCGGTTGCGGCGCTCGAACAACTCCACACCAAGGCTTTCTTCAAGCAGACGCACCTGGCGGCTGACTGCGCCATGGGTGACATGCAGGTGCTCGGCGGCGCGCACGAAGCTCTCGGTCTGGGCGGCTATGTCGAAGTAGCGGAAGGCGTTGAGTGGCGGCAGTTTCATGGCATTCCTGTTTGTCTGTGCCGGCCTCTCGCGGGTAAACCCGCACACAGGCGATGCGCCGCCCCTGTAGGAGCGGGTTTACCCGCGAAGAGGCCGACACAGGCGCTAGATATCTGTGAGGAAAGCTATCAGATTTACCTCACTATAAATCGATTTTTGCTGGGCTATAAGCTCTCGATAATGACCTGGTCTGTGCATTTCCATCGTCTATCGAGAGCCACCAGCATGACCGAACTCATTGCCGTCGCCCTGTTCACCCTGCTCGCCGTCATCAGCCCCGGTGCCGACTTCGCCATGGTCACCCGCAGCAGTTATGCACAGGGCCGCAAGGCCGGGCTGGCTGTTGCCGTAGGGATTGCCCTGGGGGTGCAGGTGCACGTCCTGTACACGGTGCTGGGCATCGCGGTGATCATCAGCCAGAGCCCGACCCTGTTCCTGGGCATGAAAGTGCTGGGTGCGGGTTACCTGGTCTACCTGGGTTTCCAGTCGCTGACCAACACCCGGCGTATCGGCCTCGACGGGGTTGCCGCATCAGCCACCAGCGTAACGCAGGCCCTGCGCACGGGCTTTCTGACCAACGCCCTCAACCCCAAGACCATGCTGTTCGTGATCAGTGCCTTCACCCAGGTGGTGCAACCGGGCGGCTCGTTGGTGCTGGATTTTGCCTACGGCGCTTTCATGTCCGTTGCCCACTGGCTGTGGTTCAGCCTGGTGGCGGTGTTCTTCTCCAGCGCGGCATTGCGCAAGGCGATGATCGAGCGGCAAAGGCTGGTGGACCGGGTAATCGGCCTGGCGCTGATCGGGTTGGGCCTGGCCGTGGCGGTGACCGGAATGCGTTGAGGTGGCAATTGCATGCCCTGTGCGGGAAGGGTGCAGGCCTGTGGTAATTTTCCGCAGGCGAAGAAAAAGGGCTTACCTTGCGGTAAGCCCTTCGTCTTGTTTGGTGGCTACACAGGGACTTGAACCCCGGACCCCAGCATTATGAATGCTATGCTCTAACCAACTGAGCTATGTAGCCGATGGCGCGCATTATTCTCTTGAACGGCCCCCCTGTCAACACTCATTTCAAAAAAAATTTGCACGCTTTCAAAAACTTAGCGGCCAGGCCCGGGTTCTGCCTTGCCCAACGGCATGTCACCGGCTTTCATCTGCCCGCTGCGCCAGCCACCGGCGGCTTTGAGGTCGGCTTTCCGTACCGGGCCGATATGCGCGCCATCGAAGGTTACCCGCTCACCCATCGATACCATGCGCTGTTCGCTGCCTTGGATAACCATGGCCTTGCCATGAGTACCACCAGTTCGTCATGGCCTGCATGGCGGGCGACCTGCAGGTGGGTACCGAACACCTGGATGCGCGCGTCGCCCACTGCTATTTCCATGGCCCTGCCGTCGAGCATCACTTCCAGGTATACCCGGCCCTGCACCAGGTGCAGTTGGCGCGTGCGGCCACGCAGGTCGGCGTTCATCGCACTGGCGCTGCCCAGGTGCAGGGTGGTGCCATCGGCCAGGCGGATGCTGCGGCGCTCACCTGCATCGGTATGCAGTTCGCTGCCCAGGCGCTGTATCAGCGGCCAGTACAGGTAGGCGGTAGCGGCCAGCCCCAGGAGGAACAATAGCGCCAGCCATTTGCCCAGATGGCTGCGGTGCGCGTTGATCTGCCGTGGACGGACGCGAACGGGCATTGGGCTCATGGGGTGGGTGTGCTCGCGATTAGGGCCGTTTCGCCCAACGATGACGGGTATTTTGGCCAAGGATGCTAATTATATTGAGAACCATTTTCAAGTGAGTCGCGGACAAAGGAAATAAAAGGTAGCTATGTATCTATTTGTTTTCCGATAATCGGATCCCAAAATACGGACGGAGATTCAGGCACATGGCTATCAGTAGCGCTTCCACGGCGCCCACCAGTGCGGCGGCGAGCCAAGCCACGCCGCTGGTGATGCGCATAATCGGTTTCTGCGCCCTGGCGCACCTGATCAATGACCTGATCCAGTCTGTGCTGCCGGCGATCTACCCGATGCTCAAGGCCAACTACGACCTGAGTTTCGCCCAGATCGGCATGATCACCCTGACGTTCCAGATCACCGCCTCGCTGCTGCAGCCTTGGGTCGGCTTCTTTACCGATCGCCGACCGGCACCGAACCTGCTGCCACTGGGCACCCTGTGTACTCTGGTGGGTATCGTGATGCTGGCCTTCGTCGGCAGCTTCCCGATGATTCTGCTGGCCTCGGCCCTGGTGGGTATCGGCTCGTCGACCTTCCACCCGGAAACCTCGCGTATTGCGCGCCTGGCATCGGGCGGGCGCTTCGGCCTGGCCCAGTCGACCTTCCAGGTCGGTGGCAACACCGGGTCGGCTCTGGGGCCGCTGCTGGCGGCAGCCATTGTCATCCCGTTCGGCCAGAGCCACGTGGCTTGGTTCGGCCTGGCTGCGCTGTTCTTTCTCGGCGTCACCCTGATGCTGCGTGGCTGGTACAAGGAGCACCTCAACCAAGCCAAGGCGCGCAAGGCTGTGCAGGCGACCCACGGCATTTCCCGCGGGCGGGTGGTGGCGGCGCTGATCATGCTGGGCCTGCTGGTGTTCTCCAAGTACTTCTACATGGCCAGCTTTACCAGCTATTTCACCTTCTACCTGATCGAGAAGTTCGATGTGTCGGTGGCCAGCTCGCAGCTGCACCTGTTCCTGTTCCTTGGTGCGGTGGCGGCGGGTACCTTCTTTGGCGGGCCGATCGGTGACCGCATCGGGCGCAAGGCCGTGATCTGGTTCTCGATCCTCGGCGTGGCGCCGTTCACCCTGGTGTTGCCGTATGCCGATCTGTTCTGGACCACCGTGTTGAGCGTGGTGATCGGCTTTATCCTGGCTTCGGCGTTTTCCGCGATCGTGGTGTATGCGCAGGAGCTGGTACCGGGCAGCGTGGGCATGATTGCCGGGATCTTCTTCGGGCTGATGTTCGGCTTTGGTGGCATCGGTGCGGCCTTGCTGGGGTATGTGGCGGACCTGCGTGGCATCGAGTACGTATACGAGGTGTGTTCGTTCCTGCCGTTGTTCGGGTTGCTGGCGGTGTTCTTGCCAAGTACCGGCAAGCGCTGAAAGATGCACAGAACCTGTAGGAGCAGCCTTGTGCTGCGAAGAGGCCATTACTGCCGAAGACAATTTGTTGTCTTGCCGGCCTCTTCGCAACACAAGGCTGCTCCTACAAGGGCCCGCGCAGGTCTGGAGAGCATGCAAGGCGGTTGCTCTCCGAAATTTGACGACTTGACCACCCTTGGCCTAGAGTCCGCCCTTTCTTCAACCACCTGCGTAGTAGTCAAAGCAATGTGCCGTACCCAGTCCCTGCCAAACGCCCGCCAGCCTGCCCTCCAGGCCCTGCGTCGTGCGTGGCCGAGCGACACGGTGCTCAAGCGTCGCCGCAGCGTGCTTTTTGCCTTCACCTTCTCGCCACACCTCGCCTGAACTGATCTGCGCTTTCGCGTCGCTCGCCGCCCTGGCGTGCGCGCCTGTGTCTGCACGTCTTTTCGGTTTGCAAGGAGTGGTACATGAACATGCGTTTGCTGGCGGGCCTGTTGTTCGCCGTTTCGGTCGTGGGTTTCAGTTTGGGGGCCAGCCTGCCGCTGGTGTCGTTGCGCCTGCATGAAGCCGGTGCGAGCACCCTGGAAATCGGCATCATCTCGGCCATCCCCGCTGCGGGCATGATGCTCTCGGCGTTCCTGGTCGACGCCTGCTGTCGCCACCTGACCCGGCGCACCATCTACCTGCTGTGCTTCAGCCTGTGCACGCTCAGCATTGCCTTGCTCGAGTCGGCGTTCGGCTCGCTGTGGCAGCTGGCGCTGTTGCGCCTGGGCCTGGGGCTGGGCATGGGTATCGCCATCATCCTCGGCGAGTCGTGGGTCAACGAACTGTGCCCGGAGCACAACCGCGGCAAGATCATGGCCCTGTACGCCACCAGCTTTACCGGCTTCCAGGTGCTCGGCCCGGCCATGCTGGCGGTGCTGGGCGCCGACAGCCCGTGGATCACCGGTGTGGTCACCGCCTGCTATGGCCTGGCGCTGCTGTGCATCGTGCTGACCGTACCCAACGACCATGTGGAACATGAAGAAGGTGAAAAGAGCTTCGGCCTGGCCGGCTTCTTCCGTGTGGCGCCGGCGTTATGCGTGGCGGTGCTGTTCTTCTCGTTCTTCGATGCCGTGGTGCTGTCGCTGCTGCCGGTGTATGCCACCAGCCATGGCTTTGCCGTGGGCGTGGCGGCGCTGATGGTGACCGTCGTGTTTGCCGGTGACATGTTGTTCCAGTTGCCGCTTGGCTGGTTGGCCGACCGGGTGGAGCGCACCGGGCTGCACCTGGTATGCGGGCTGCTGGCGATGGCGATCGGTATCGGCCTGCCCTGGCTGCTGAACCTGACCTGGTTGCTATGGCCGCTGCTGGTGCTGCTGGGCGCCGTGGCAGGCGGCATCTATACCCTGGCGCTGGTACTGATCGGGCAGCGCTTCAAGGGGCAGGACCTGGTTACCGCCAATGCCAGCGTGGGCTTGCTGTGGGGTGTGGGTAGCCTGGTCGGGCCGCTGGTCAGCGGTGCGGCGATGGATGTGGCGCCGCATGGTCTGCCCATCGCGCTGGCGCTGATGGCCGGGTTGTTCGTGTGCTTTGCCCGGCAGTCTTACCGGCGCACGGTGCGGTTGCGGGGCGATGGTGCCGAGCAATACCCTGCCAGGAATTAGCCGCGCAAGAATCGGCGTTTGTCCGATGAACGGCTGCGTTAAGCTGGGCCTGCAATCGACCCGTTGGAGGTGCCATGATCCTGTCCGACCTATCGCCTGAAGCCTACCGTGAGGCCACTGAATACCTTGCGGCGCTCGACCCGGACTGGTCGCGGCATATCGAGGCGACCGGGCCTTGCCTGCACCAGGCCACGCCGGGGCGTGAACCTTACGAAGTGCTGGTGCGAGCGATTGCCTACCAGCAGTTGCATGCCCGTGCTGCCGAGGCAATTCTGGGGCGGCTTTTGGCGCTGTTTCCGGAGGCCAGTTTCCCTGGGCCGGAACAGTTGCTGGCGGTTGCACCGCAAACCATGCGCGCCTGTGGTTTTTCCGCGAGCAAGATGGCGACGATCCAGGGTATTGCCCAAGGCCGGCTGGATGGCCTGGTGCCGAGCCGGGAAGAGGCACTGGCCATGGCTGACGAGGCGTTGATCGAACGGCTGGTGGCATTGCGCGGGGTAGGGCGGTGGACGGTGGAGATGTTGCTGATCTACAGCCTGGCGCGTTCGGACGTTCTGCCGGTCGACGATTTTGGCGTGCGCGAGGGTTATCGGCGGCTGAAGGGGCTGGACAAGGCGCCGACGCCGGCGCAAATGCGTTCGCTGGGTGGCGGCTGGCGCCCATACCGCACCGTGGCGGCCTGGTACCTGTGGCGGGCCTGAGGTTTTGCACTGCCTGTGCCGGCCCTTTCGCGGGCAAGCCCGCTCCCACAAGGATTCCACAGCCTTGAAAGGCTATGCAGTACCTGTGGGAGCGGGCAGGCCCGCGAAGAGGCCGGCACAGGCAACAACCTATCTGGACATTTACCAATGAACCCCTACACCACCCCCGACCAACGCTGGCAAGCCGTAGAATCCCGCGAAACCGCCGCCACCGGCCACTTCGTCTACGCCGTGCGCACCACCGGCATCTACTGCCACCCCGGCTGCAAATCGCGTCTTGCCAAGCGAACCAACGTCGAGTTCTACGACACCCCAGCTGCCGCCGAAACCGCCGGCTACCGCGCCTGCAAACGTTGCACCGCCACCACCAGCGCCACCCGCCACAGCCAGCTGGTCACCCGCGCCTGCCGCCTGATCGAAGCCATCGACCCGGCACCCAGCCTCGACCAACTCAGCGCCCAACTGGCCGTCAGCCCTTTTCACCTGCATCGCCTGTTCAAGGCCGAAACCGGTCTGACCCCCAAGGCCTATGCCACCGCTTTCCGTGCCCGGCGCCTGCGCGCCCACCTGGAAGATGGCCAGCGCTCTGTCACCGATGCCATCTATGACGCCGGCTATAACTCCAACAGCCGCTTCTACGAAAGCGCCGACCAGCGCCTGGGCATGCGTCCGCGGCAATACCGCGCCGGCGGCGCCGGGGCAACCATCCACTTCGCCCTTGGCCAATGCTCCTTGGGTGCCATCCTGGTGGCCCAGAGCGAGAAGGGCATTTGCGCGATCCTGCTGGGCGACGATCCCGAGGCCCTGCTGCACGACCTGCAGGACCAGTTCCCCAAGGCCCACCTGGTCGGCGGCGACAGTGCTTACGAACGGTTGGTCGCCGAGGTGGTGGGATTCGTCGAAGCACCCGCGCTGGGCCTGGCCTTGCCACTGGATGTGCAAGGCACTGCGTTCCAGGAGCGGGTGTGGCAAGCCCTGCGCGAGGTGCCGGCCGGCAGCCGGGTCAGCTACACCGACATCGCCGAGCGCATCGGCGCGCCCAAGGCGGTGCGTGCGGTGGCCATGGCCTGCGCGGCCAACCACATCGCCGTGGCCATCCCCTGTCATCGGGTGGTCCGCCGCGACGGCGACATCAGTGGCTACCGCTGGGGCATCGAGCGCAAACAGCAGTTGCTCAAACGAGAAACGGCACTCTCCTGATCGCGTGAAGCCGCGTAGAATCCTCCGCCAAATCGAATTGTAAAGAGGAATATTCGATGAGGCGTGTCAGCCTTGCCCGTTATTGTCCAGGCCTGATGGTTTTCATGGCCCTGATGCTTGCCATTGCCAGCCCGGCCTGGTCGGCCCCGGCCACGCCATTGTCCAATCTGGCGGTTGCCGAAGCGGACGTGCTGGATGAAAACGCCAGCATCGAGCAGTTGAGCGAGCGGCTGGACCAGATACGCCAGGGCGTTACCAGCGACGCCAATGATGATCTGCTTTCGCAGTTGCGCCTGGGCGCAATGCAGGTGCAGCGTCAGGCCGACGCGTTGACTGCCCTGCGCAGCACTGATGTTGAAAAAGTCGACGACAAGCTCAAGGTCATCGGCCCGGTCCAGCCGGACGAGGCGGCTACCCTGACCCAGCAGCGTAAAGCGCTGGAGGCCGAGAAGAAGGCCTTGGTGGCGCAGCGGGATCAGGCCTCCAAGCTGACCCAGTCGGCGCGCGACTTGTCCACGCAAATCGTCAACCTGCGCCGCAGCCAGTTCAACTCGCAGATCACCAGCCGCGCGGCCTCACCGCTGAGCCCGGCGTTCTGGCAGAGCATCATTCGCCCCACCCAGGACGATGTGGCACGCCTGCGTGACCTGCGTGGTGAGACGGCTGATGCCATCAGCAGTGCCTTCAGCGCTGAAAATCGCTGGCTGTTCATTACCAGCCTGGTAGCGGCAATCCTGGTCTGGACCTTGGTGCGCCGCGTGCTCGAGCGCCTTCTCGCCGGCGCCATGGTCAGCTGGCTGCCCGAAGGCCGCCTGCGCCGCAGTGCGCTGGCGCTGGGTGTCAGCCTGGCAACCTTGGGCACCATCGCCGGCTCGGTCTCGCTGCTGCGTTGGGGGCTGGAGAGCAGCGCCGAGTTGGGCGCCGATATCGCCAGCCTGGCCAATCATGTACTTGCCCTGGTGGTGTTCAGTGCCTTCATCACCGGCCTGGGCCGCGCCATGCTGATGCTGCAGCGCCCGTCCTGGCGCCTGCCACCTATTCACGATGAAGTGGCCAGCGCCCTGGGCTGGTTCCCCAAGGTGCTGGCGTTGGCGCTGATGGTCATGATGACCATGGAACGCATCAACAGCGTGATCGGTGCCAGCCTGGCGCTGACCGTGGCGGTCAACGGCCTGACCGCGCTGGTAGTGGCGTTCACCTTCGCCGGTGCGCTGCTGCGTTACCGCCGCACCCTGCGCAAGCATGACCTGGAGCGCCCCACAGGCCTGGCCGGGCTGATCCCGTTCGTGATGGTGATCTGGCTTACGTTGATCCTGCTGGCCTTGCTCGCCGGTTACCTGACACTCGCCTACTTCCTCACCGCCAAGCTGCTGTGGGTCAGCCTGGTGATTACCTGTGCCTACCTGCTGACCACGTTCTTTGGCGACCTCTGCGAAACCTTGCTGTCGCCCCGCCAGCCCGGCGGCCTGGCGCTGGCCTCGACCCTGGGCCTGGCGCCACGTCACCAGGCCCAGGCCAGCACCATCCTGGCCGGTATCGGCCGCACCGTGGTGCTGTTCCTGGCGTTGTTGCTGGCACTGATGCCGTCGGGCACCAGCCCCAGCGAACTGCTGTTGAGCCTGGGTGATTGGGACGAGACCGGCGGCAAGCTGCTGGGCAACATGAACATTGTCCCTCAGGACATTTTGCTGGCAGTGGTGATGTTCCTCGGCGGCCTGTTCGCCATCCGCGTGGTCAAGCGCTGGCTGAGCGATCGCCTGCTGCCGGAAACCGACATGGACGCCGGCATGCGTGCCTCGCTGGTGACTCTGGTGGGTTACCTGGGCTTTATCTTCCTGGCCATGCTGGTGATGTCGACCCTGCGCATCAACCTCACCAGCCTGACCTGGGTGGTCAGTGCCCTGTCGGTGGGTATCGGTTTCGGCTTGCAGCAGATCGTGCAGAACTTCATTTCCGGCCTGATCCTGCTGACCGAGCGCCCGGTCAAGGTGGGCGACTGGGTCAGCCTGGCGGGTGTCGAGGGCGACATTCGCCGTATCAACGTGCGCGCCACCGAGATCCAGATGTCCGACCGCTCGACGGTTATCGTGCCCAACTCGCAGTTCATCTCGCAGAACGTGCGTAACGTGACCATGGGCAACGCCCTGGGCGTGGTCGGCATTACCCTGACCATGCCGCTGGAGACCGATGCCAACCGCGTGCGTGAACTGCTGCTGGCGGCTTACCAGGAGCACGAGGCGATTCTGGATGCGCCGGCTACCTCGGTCACTTTCAAGGACCTGACCAGCAGCGGCATGGTGATAGGTGTGAGTGGTTACGTGGCGGGGCCGCGGCAGGTGTCCGGTACGCGCAGTGACCTGTTGTTCACCATCCTTGGGCGCCTGCGTGACGAGGGCATCCCCCTGTCGTCGCCGCAGAGCATGGTGTTGGTGCAGGAGGGCGCTCGCTCGGCTGACGAGTCGGTGTGAAGCCAATCGCCGGCAAGCCAGCTCCCACAGGTACTGCGTATGGCTTGAAGTCGACGCGGTCCTTGTGGGAGCTGGCTTGCCGGCGATTGGGCTGCAAGGCAGCCCCCTGCCTCAATGCTGCTTGGCCTGCCTGATCCTCAGCAAAATCACCAGCAACACCAACAGCACAGGCGGCGCCATGGCCAACAGCCCATCCCGCGCCGTCAGCCCCAACCCCAGCACATTCAGCCCGCCATACAGCAGCTTGAACAAGTTCAGCAGGTAGTAGGTGATGGCAATGATCGACAGCCCCTCCACCGCCCGTTGAATCTTCACCTGGGCATCAGCCCGGGCATTGAGGCTGCGCAGGATCTCGGCGTTCTGCTCTTCCATTTCCACCTGTACCCGCGCCTGCAACAGGTCGCCCAGGTTGGCCACATTCTTTGCCAGCTGCTCCAGGCGCTGCTCGGTGGCCGCGCAGTAGCGCACGGTCGGCTTGAACCGGCGTTCGATGAAAACCCCCAGGCGCTGGCAGTCGCCCACATGGCTTTCCCGCAGCTCGCCCAGGCGTTCGAACACCAGTTGCGCATAGGCTTGCGTGGCGCCGAAGCGGTGGCGGGTTTTCACCGTACGGCTGACCACCTGGCGTGACAGGTGGGCAATGGCTTCCAGCAAGCCTTTGGAATCATGGTCATCGACACCGGCACTTCGCTCCGAGAGGTTGACCAGGGTCTTGTCGAAGGCATCCAGTTCCTGGCTCAGGTCCTTGGCCGTGGTCAGGGTCAGCGAGGCCATCATGCGGTAGGTCTCGATCTCCAGCAGACGGCGGATCATGCGGCCCTGGCGGTAGGCATTGAGGCGACGGTTGATGAACAGGAAGCGGTTGGTGCCGTCTTCGGTCAGGCGAAAATCGCTCCACACCACCGCATCGCCACCGCCGACGCAGGAGCCGCACGGGTCCTTGAAACCGTAGTGGGGCAGGTCCAGTTCCTGTTCGTCACGGACCAGCACCTGCACCGCGTTGATCACCTGCGCCGCTTGCGGGGCGATAGCCTCGGCCAGCACCGGCGGCAGCGTCTGCCACTCGGTATCGGCGGCAGTGCAGGGCACCACCAGGGTCAGGGTGAAGAACTCGGTGTGCCGTTCCCACTTGAACGGATGGCCATCCAGGCGGGTGATGCCTTGGGCGGCAGCGGTGTCCAGGGCATCCGGGCAGCAGCGTTGCAGCAGTGCCGCACAGGCAGCATCGCCGCCGAGCAAGGCCAGGTGGAAGACATGCGCCGGGCCGTCGAAATACAGTGACGGGCGGGCGTGCAGCTCGTTGTGCAAGGCGGTGCGTTGAGGGTGCATGGGTGGTCCGGCCTGGTGTTGTGATTGTGGGGGTACCAGGAAGTGGGACTTTGCGGGGGGAGGGGAAAGTCACGCGGGCGCAGAGTTTTGTGTCGCCTGTGCCGGCCTCTTCGCGGGCAAGCCCGCTCCCACAGGTAGCGCGCTGCCCTTCAGGCCTGCGCCGCAAAGAAGTCCCGGTATCATTACTGTTCGGTTTTTTCAGCGAACAGCTGATCTGCGATTTGCTTCCCTCGTTCCATGCCTTCAGGTGTCAACCGAACTGATTTCGCCTTGCCCCGCGGTTGAGTAATAAAGCCTTGCTCATGCAGATTGTTCATTACCTCGAAGTCAAAACCTTTCCAGGCACTGCCTCCGTTGAAGCTGAAGGTGGCTAACAGGGCAAGTACAGCTTCTTCGATCAACTTGTCGTCATAGGTCATGATCTCGGCCTCGTTCAGTGCTGCATCTATGTGTCGCTGCCAGCGACATGTTTGCCAAACGTGTTCTCGAAATGGCTTTTTTGCGACATATCCTGTGAAGCCTGTACCGGCCTTTTCGCGGGCAAGCCCGCTCCCACAGGTACGGTGCTGCCCTTCAGGCCTGCGCTATCCCTGTGGGAGCGGGTTTACCCGCGAAGAGGCCGGTGAGCCCGGCATCAATTCCAGGCCTTATTCGCGGTTCAACAGCAACTGGTTGAGCGCCCGGGTCATTTGTACGTTATGCACAGTATTGACCAACAACCCGATGCCCGGTTCGCCAGCGTTGGCGCAGATGTATTCGTCGAGGGTGTCCTCGATGCCAAGCAGCAACTGCGAGACGTATCGCAGTGCCACGGGTGAGGGCAGGTCGTTGTTGATGGAGTAGAACGGGCGGGAGCCAGGTTTTACAGGTGGATCGGGCACAAGTTTATTCATTGCGTTTCCCTAGGTCGGTCAGGAGCTACCACCTCATTCCCTCTCACAGGATCGGGTGGCAGCCGTACGCGGGGTGAGAGACCGGAGACCTAGGAACCCGGCCAGGACCAAGCCTGCCCGCGCACAGCTACCGTTGAGGTTGCAACCAGATCAGCACGGGCTCTCACACCCGGTCGCCATTTTTGACGACCCAGGGAAATTAGCCCTGATGCTCCTGTTCAACAACAGAGAAACGGCTGCGGCGCGGGTAGGATAATTCCCAAGCTACTTCCAGCTGAAGCATTTGGTTTCAGGTTGGGAAAAGTCTTACATCTGAGGGGCCAAGGCGAGGGCTTCGCCCTCGATCGCCGGTAAGCCAGCTCCCACAGCGATGGCACATGGCTTGCCGGCGAAAGGGCCGCAAAGCGGCCCCGGAAATCTCAACCCAGACAGCGCGTCACATGCTTGACCGACTGGTAGGCCGACAACCCCCAAGGCCCCAGCTCACGCCCGATCCCGCTACCCTTGGTACCACCCCACGAGGTCTCGACGAACACCGCCTGCACCGAGTTGATCCACACATGGCCAACCTCCAGCGCATCGGCCACCCGCTCGGCGCGCTCCAGGTCGGCGGAGCACACCGTAGCCACCAGCCCGAAGCGGCTATCGTTGGCCTCGGCAATCGCCTGTCCCTCGGTCGCAAAGCGACGCGCGCACAGCACCGGGCCAAAGATTTCCTCGGTCCACAGGCGGCTGTCTTTCGGCACATCGGCATACAGCGTCGGGCTGACGAACCAGCCATCCCGGTCCAGCGCCTTGCCACCGGCCAGGCACTGCAGGCCTTCTTCCCGCGCCGTGGCAAAGTAGCCGGCCACCTTCAGCCACTGCGCCTGGCTGGTCAGCGGCCCCATGTCGACCTCTTCGGTCAATGGATTACCGACCCGTAGCTGTTCCAGTGCCACCTGCAAGCGCGGCAGCAATGCATCGGCAATGCCGTCCTGCACCAGCAGCCGCGAAGTGGCCGAGCACATCTGCCCGGCGTTCCAGGTAATGCCGGCGACGATCCACTCCACCGCCTGGCCCACGTCGCAATCATCGAACACCACGATCGCCGATTTGCCGCCCAGCTCCAGCGTCACAGGCCGGCACTGCGCCGAAGCGCTGCGCATTACCTGGCTGCCGACACTATTGCTGCCGGTGAACGACAGCTTGTCCAGGCCATTGTGGTTGCTCAGTGCAGCGCCGGTCTCGGCCTTGCCGTTGACGATGTTCAGCACCCCGGCCGGCAGCCCCAGGGCATCGGCGATCTGGCCGTAGGCCTGTTCGATCAGTGGGGTGACTTCCGACGGCTTGAGCACCACGGTGCAACCGGCGGCCAGGGCCGGGGCGAGCTTCCAGGCGCTGGTCACCAGCGGGAAATTCCACGGCACGATCAGGCCGACCACGCCCACCGGTTCCAGGCGGGTACGAGCACTGAAGCCAGGCGCAGCCAATGGCACATCACGGTTCTTCGATGGCAGTTGCTCGGCCAGTTCGGCGTAGTAGCCGAAGGTGGCGATGGCGTCGTCCAGGTCGATTTCCGCCTCGTGACGTGGCTTGCCGTTGTTGCGCATCTGCAAGGCGATCAACGCTTCACGGCGCTGCCCGAGCTGTTCGGCAAAGCCGCGCAGGTAGGCGGCGCGTTCGCTGGCGCTGGTGTTTTTCCAGGCGGGCAGGGCGCCACGGGCAGCGGTCACGGCCTGGTCTACCTGGGCGACGCTGGCGGCCATCAGTTCGGCAAACGGTTGCCCAAGGGCCGGGTCATTGACGCTGATGCAGTCGCTGCCCTGGCCTTCGACCCAGCGGCCGGCAATGTAGTGGGAAGTGGTCATGGTCGGTTTCCAGTCAGGCCATTTCGGCGGTGGTTACCGGCGTGTGCGCGGTGCTTTTGCAACGCACCCAACGCGGGCCCTGGGGGCCATACACGCCGGCAGGTTCGGGGAACAGGTTGAGCAGCAGCAGGTACAGCACGCCGGCCAGCCCCAGGGTGACCGGCAGGCTCAGGTCGATGCCGCCGGCCAGGTCGCCCAGTGGGCCGACGAACTGCCCTGGCAGGTTGACGAAGCACAGGCCCACCGCCGCGCTGGGTATCCACGCCCCCATGCCGCGCCAGTTCCAGCCATGCAGGAACCAGTAGTGGCCGCCACGCTGGCCGCGGGTGAACACCTGCAGATCGTCGGCATGGTAGAAGCCGCGGCGGGTGATCAGGCCGAGGATCATGATCACCATCCACGGGCTGGTGCAGGTGATGATCAGCACGGCGAAGGTCGACACGCTCTGCACCAGGTTGAAGGTGAAGCGGCCGACGAAGATGAAGCCGATCGCCAGCACGCCGATCAGCAGTGTGGCGCCGGCACGGCTGAGCAGGCGTGGGAACACGCTGGACATGTCCAGGCCGGTGCCGTACAGCGCCGTGGTGCCGGTGGACATGCCGCCGATCACCGCAATCAGGCACACCGGCAGGAAGAACCAGCTTGGCGCCACCGCCAGCAGGCCACCGACGTAGTTGTTGGCGGCGATGTAGTCCGGTGCCTGGGTGGCCACCAGGGTGGCGGTGCACAGGCCGAACAGGAACGGGATCAGTGTCGCGCCCTGGGCCGCGATCACCGCCAGCATGATGCGCGCCTTGGGCGTTTCACGCGGGATGTAGCGCGACCAGTCGCCGAGGAATGCACCGAACGACACCGGGTTGCTCATGGCCAGGATCGCCGCACCGACGAATGCCGCCCAGAAGCCCGCCTGGCCGAGGTTTACGCTGCCCGCATAACCGGCGTCGAACGGCCCGGCAAAGGCAACGATGCCCAGCAGGAACAGCAGGCTCGAGGCCCACACGGCAATCTTGTTGACCCACAGCATGAAGCGGAAGCCGAAGATGCACACCACCAGCACCAGCACCGCGAACAGGCCATAGGCCAGGCCCAGGGTCAGGTCGGTTTCCGGCAGGCCGGCCAGGCGCTTGGCGCCGCCGACCAGGGCGTCGCCCGAGCTCCACACCGACAGCGAAAAGAACGCCACCGCGGTGAGCAGCGACAGGAACGAACCGACGATGCGCCCGTGCACGCCAAAGTGCGCCCCAGACGACACCGCGTTGTTGGTGCCGTTGAGCGCGCCGAACAGGCCCATGGGCGCGAGGATCAGCGCGCCCACGCCGACGCCGAGCAGGATCGCCCACACGCCGGCCTGGAACGACAGCCCGAACAGCACCGGGAAGCTGCCCAGCACGGCCGTGGCGAAGGTATTGGCGCCGCCGAAGATCAGGCGGAACAGGTCCAGCGGGGAGGCGTCGCGTTGATCGTCGGGGATCTGTTCGACGCCGTTGGTCTCGATACCGGTCGAGTGGCTCATGGTGATGCTCCAGCGCGGTTGTTGTGGGCCGGCGCAGTACGCAGGCCTTATTGTGGGTGCGATGGCAGGGCGGCAGGGCCGCGTAAATGGATGATCAGGCCGGCGATACGACCGACAGGTGCTCGTGGCAGGCCAGCCACCGTTCGCCGTGGCGGCGGAAGACGATGGTCTCGCGCTCGCTCAACTGGTGTTCTTCGCCGGCGATGCGGATGTGCGTGGCCACATCATGCATGAAGATCGCCACGTCACCTTGCAGGCTCACCTGGGCATTGCCCGATTCGCAGGCGAGCACGGCAAACCCGTCGGCCTGCCACTGGGCCCAGAGTTGCTCGTAGGCATGGCGCGACAGCAGCGGTTGCGGCAGTGTGTGGAAAAGGAAGGTGGCGTCTTCGCTGAAGCAGGCGAAATAGCGAGCGGTGTCGTTGCTGGCGAACGCCGCAACGAGGTCGGCGGCGGCTTGCCGTACCTGAAGTGTCTGGTCCACGGGAGTGGCCTCACGGTTCTTGTGATTGTGGTGAAGCGATTCTGGTAGCGGTTGGCGAGGGGAAAAATCGCTGTGGGCAAATAATCAGTTCAGGAATTTGTGAAGTGATGGCTGCGCTTTCTTTACCCCCGCCTGATCTGTGGATTAAGGTGGCGGCTGATCCCCATGGGCTGTAGG
This sequence comes from Pseudomonas sp. B22(2017), assembly GCF_002113105.1. NCBI lineage: Bacteria > Pseudomonadati > Pseudomonadota > Gammaproteobacteria > Pseudomonadales > Pseudomonadaceae > Pseudomonas > Pseudomonas sp. B22(2017). Next base: position 515,263 of record NZ_NEJN01000003.1, on the reverse strand, counting down.
CAATGAGCAATTACCAACCACCACTGACGGTGACCCCCCGCATTCTGGCTCTGGTTGCCGAAATCAGCGAGCAAGTGGGATTGTTGACTGCCTACCGTGATGGCACGCTGACGCCACAGCTGCGCCGAGGCAACCGTATCCGCACCATCCAGGCGTCGCTCGCCATCGAGAACAACACCTTGAGCGTGGAGCAGGTAACCGCCTTGCTGGATGGCAAGCGGGTTCTGGGTTTGCCACGCGAAATCCAGGAAGTCCGTAACGCGTTCGCGACCTACGATGCGATGCCTGGTTGGCGCGCTGAGTCCCAGGACGATCTGCTCACTGCGCACGGCATGCTGATGCATGGGCTTATAGATGACGCTGGCCGCTACCGGCGTGGAGGGGTGGGCATCTATCGCGGCACTCGCCTTCTGCATATGGCGCCACCGGCCAGCCGGGTGGCGATGCTGGTGCAGGATTTGTTGCACTGGCTCGCGAACAACGATTGGCATCCGCTGATTACCAGTTGTGTATTCCACTACGAGTTTGAATTCATCCACCCATTTGCTGACGGTAATGGGCGGATGGGACGGTTATGGCAGACCCTTCTCCTCAGCCAGTGGCGGCCGGTGTTGGCGTACCTGCCGGTGGAAACCGTTATTCGTGAGCAGCAGGACGCTTACTACGCTGCCCTGGCCGCCGCCGACCAAGCTGCTGAAGCAACCCCATTTGTCGAATTCATGCTCGAAGCCTTGTTGCGGGCGCTTATCGAAGCAGAAGACAGTGACCAAGTAACCGACCAAGTAACCGACCAAGTAACCGACCAAGTAACCGACCAAGTAACCGACCAAGTAGCGAGTCTCTTGAATGTGCTGCCTGCAGGCGTTGCTTTGAAGAGCAGCGAATTGATGCACCAGCTGGGCCTCTCGCACCGTGCCACATTCCGCAAGAGTTACCTGCACCCGGCACTCGCTGCCGGGTTGATCGAAATGACCGATCCCGAATCACCACGGAGCCCCAAACAGCAGTATCGGCGGGTTGCAAGGTAGGTTTCGCGCCGCGCATCCTGTGGGAGCGGGCGTGCCCGTTCTCATAAGGCTGCACATAACTCATTGAATTAGCAGGGACCCTGTGGGAGCGGCTTTAGCCGCGAACACCGGCGCAGCCGGTGCCAGGCACCGCGTTGGATTCTTCGCGGCTAAAGCCGCTCCCACAGTGTATGCGGACCGCTTGCGAATTCGGCTCTCTACGCGTCAGCGCAGCCCAAAGGGCTTTCAGTTATCCAGCTGTCATCTGACTGCAACGAATATTCAGCAACCTTTCTGCCATCTCCCCGTGCCTCATTGCGAGTTCGAATGGGCCATCCCGCGCTGCATCTGCCACAGGACCACGACCTGTTCGGCCTGCTCTACGCCTTCGCCTTCCGCCCTGGCCAGCCGGGGCGCGAAATCGATTCGGCGCAGTTGTTACGCACGCTCGGCCAGCCGCTGGAACCTGGCGAGTTTCTGTGGGTGCACCTGAACCTGGCCCACGCTGCCTGCGAACGCTGGCTGCGCACCCACCTGCAGTTGCCCGAAGCCTTCTTCGAAACCCTGCGCGAAGGTTCGCGCTCGACCCGTATCGAACACGCCGACTCGGCGCTGCTGGCAGTGGTCAACGATGTGGTGTTCAACTTCGGCCTGGTGTCCTCGGACATCTCCACGCTGTGGGCCTGCGCCAGCAGCCAGTTGCTGGTGAGCGCGCGGTTGCAGCCGTTGCATTCGGTGGACAAGCTGCGCTCGTCGGTCAAGCATGGCGAGCGCTTTCATTCATCCATCGAGTTGCTGGTCCATCTGTTGCGCGACCAGGGCGATGTGCTGACCCAGATCGTGCGTGAAACCACCGCCAGCGTCGACCGCATCGAAGACCAGTTGCTGTCCCAGCGCCTGAGCGACAACCGCGCCGAACTGGGCAGCATGCGCCGGGTGCTGGTGCGCTTGCAGCGCCTGCTGGCGCTGGAGCCGGGGGCGCTGCTGCGCCTGCTCAACCGGCCGCCCGACTGGCTGCAGGAACAGGACATACGCCAGCTGCGCGCGGCCACAGAAGAGTTCACCCTGGTGATCAGCGACCTCACCGCCCTCGGTGAGCGGATCAAGCTGTTGCAGGAAGAAATCGCCGCCAAGCTCAACGAACAGACCAACCGCACCCTGTTCACCCTGACCGTGGTGACCGTGCTGGCGCTGCCGATCAACATCATCGCCGGCTTCTTCGGCATGAACGTCGGGGGTGTGCCGCTGGCGGAAAACCCCCATGGTTTCTGGGTGCTGGTGGCCCTGGTGGCGACCTTCACCGTGCTGGTGGGGCGCTGGGCGTTTCGCAAGCGGCGCGAGTACTGAAGCGACGATCGTCGGTCAGTTCGCCTCCCGCACTGCACTGAGGAACGCCCGGGTCCGCTCCTGTTGCGGGTTTTCGTAGATCTGCGCCGGCGTCCCCTGTTCGTGGATCTGCCCCTTGTAGAAGAAGCACACCCGATCCGCGAACTCCCTGGCAAAGCCCATCTGATGCGTCACCATCAGCATGGTCAGGTTGTGCTCGCTGCCCAACCGGCGGATCACGTTCAGCACCTCGCCACACAGTTCCGGGTCCAGTGCCGAGGTCACTTCGTCGAACAGCATCACCTTGGGCCGCATCGCCAGCGCCCGGGCAATCGCCACGCGTTGTTGCTGGCCACCGGACAACTGCGACGGGTAATGCTCGAACTTGTTGCCCAGGCCAACCATCTCCAGCAGCTCGGCAGCCCGTTCGCGCGCCTCGGCCGGCTTCACGCCCAACACCTGGACCGGGGCTTCGATCACGTTCTGCAAGGCACTCATGTGCGGGAACAGGTTGAAGCTCTGGAACACCATGCCGATCTTCGCCCGCACTTTGCGTACATGGCGCTCGTTGGCGATGAGCTGCGCGCCGTTGCGCCCGGGCATGTGGGTGAGCGATTCGCCATCGACTTCGATCATGCCCTGGTCGATGCCCTCAAGCGTCATCAGTACCCGCAGCAACGTCGACTTGCCCGAGCCGCTGGGGCCGATGATCGCCACCTTTTCGCCGGGGGCGACATCGAGGTTGAGGCCGTCGAGCACGGTGAAGCTGCCGTAGCGTTTGGTCACGTCCTTGAAGCTGACGATCGGTTGGGCAATGGCCGGTGTGGGCATGTGGGTGTCCAGCGGCTGGGTGGCGGTGGCAGTGGCGAAGTGGGTCACAGGGGCGATCATCAGCGGAGCTCCAGGCGCACTTCAAGGCGCCGAACGAGGTAGGCCAGAGCGACGCTCAGGGCCAGGAAGAACAGACCGACCAGGGTGATCGGCTCGAGGTAGCGGAAGCTTTCGGAGCCGACGTTCTTGGCCTGCTGCATGATTTCCACCACGGTGATGGCCGACAGCACCGGGGTGTCCTTGAGCATGGCGATCAGGTAGTTGCCCAACGGCGGCAGGATCGGCCGAATCGCCTGGGGCAGGATGACTGCCCGGTAGGCGGTCCACGGCGCGAAGTTGAGGGCGACCACCGCTTCCCACTGGCTGCGCGCTACCGAGTCGAGGCCGCCGCGGTAAACCTCGGCCAGGTAACAGGCGTAGTGCACGCCGATACCGATGATGCCGGCCTGCATGGCCGTCATGTTGACCCCGTAGTTGGGCAGCACGTAGTAGAGGAAATACACCTGGATCAGCAGCGGCGTACTGCGGATGAACTCGATCAGCAATGCCACCGGCCACGACAGCCAGGCCTGGCGGCTGCGTCGGGCGATGGCCAGGAACAGGCCCAGCACCACTGCGATCAGGAAGCCAACCAAGGTGATGCCCAGGGTTTTCAGCGACGCCTGCAGCAAGTCGGGCAGGATTTGCGCGACGTAGTTCCAGTCCCAGAAATTCATGACAGGCTCCCCCGCAGGCGACCGCGGCTCAGGCGCCGTTCGACCCGACGCATGAGGAAGTTGATGACCTGCGCCAGGACGAAGTAGAGCAGCAGGGTGAGGCTGAAGATTTCCAGGGTCTGGAAGGTCGCCTGGTCCAGTTGACGGGCGCGGAAGCTAAGGTCCGACAGGGTGATCAGCGACACCAGCGAGGTGTTCTTCAGCAGTTCGATCAGCAGGTTGGTGCCAGGTGCGATGGCCGCCAGCAATGCCTGCGGCAGGATGATCCGCCGGAAGCGGGTGGTGGCGGGCATGTTCAGCGCGGTGCAGGCTTCGTACTGCCCCTTGGCCACCGAGCTGATCGCCCCGCGCATCACTTCGGCACCGTAGGCACCGATATGCAGCCCGAGGCCGACGATGGCCACGGTGTAGGCGCTGAGTTCGAGGTTGAACGGTGGCAGCGGCAATACGAAGAACAGCCAGAACAACTGCACCAGCAACGAGGTGCCGCGGAACAGCTCGATGTAGGCCACGCACAACCAGCTCAATGGCCGCCATGACGAACGCCGGCCAAGGGCGGCGAGGATCGCGGCGACGATGGCCAGCAGCGAGCCGAAGAAGGTGACCTGGATGGTGATCCAGGCGCCTTGCAGTAACAACGGTATCAATTCACCCATGGTTCGACCTGAATAATCGGATTACACAGGGAATGGCACGGCAAGCGCCATGCCACCTCGATTCACTGCTGGGCACAGAGCTCGGCGGCGGTCTTGTCAGTCACGTTGCTGCGGTCGAAGCCGAACGGCGCGACGGTCTTCAGATGCTCCTCGCTGCCCAGCCACTTCTTCATCTCGGCGTTGACCGCGTCGCGCAGGGCTTTGTCCTCGGGGCGGAAGGCCAGGGCACCGTAGCCGGTGTGGGCCGGGTCATCGGTGAAGTCGCTGATCGCCTCGACCTTGTCGCCACCCTTTTTCGCCAGGCCCTTCATGGTCAGCTGGGTGCCCACGGCAGCATCGGCGCGGCCGGCGCGCACGGCCTGCAACTGGGCGGTGGTGTCCGGCACCTGAAGGATCTGCGCATCCGTGATGCCGGAGTCGCGGGCATAGGCGAGGTTGACCGTGCCGGCCATGATCGCCAGCTTCACGTCCGGGTTCCTGGCGATGTCGGCGTAGCTGTGCAGGTTCTTCGGATTGCCCTGTGCCACCAGCAGGGTGTCGGGCAGGGCGTACTGCGGGTCGGTGAAGATCACCTGCTTGCAGCGTGCCGGGGTGATGTACATGCCGGCGGCAATCACATCGAAGCGCCCGGCGCGCAAGCCCGGGATCAACGAACCCCACTCGGTGAGCACGCCATCGACCTGTTTGATGCCCATCTTCTCGAAGATGATCTTGGCGATTTCCGGTGACTCCCCGGTTACCCGGCCATCGGTCTCGGTGAAGGCGAACGGAGTTTCGTTGGCGTAGCCGATGCGGATGTGGCTGGTTTCCTTGATTTCGTCCAGGCTGGCGGCCTGGGCGCTGGCAAGCACACCGAAGGTGGCACAGGCCATCAGCAGGCGCTGGAAGGGGCGTGGAACGTTGAAAGGCTGGCTCATCAATGAAGCTCCTGTTTGTTATAAAAACCGTCGTCGACGGCTCTGTGTTAGGAGGCAGTGGAGCAAAACAGCGAAAGCAGGTCGGTCTTTTGTTCGAAGCTGCCGGGCAGCGGGAGTTCGACCTTGGGCCGAGCATACAAAAGCTGAAACGGCCATTGCATTGCACTAGGACAATTGCCCGAAGCACTTGTACGGGGGATGCTGTGGCCCTGGCCCTGGCAAGTGAAGCGAACATCATGATGCACAGTTGGAAGGCAGCCCTGGACGCCGCCCGCATCGGCGAGTCCAAATACAAGATCCTGGTCCAGGCCGTCACCGGCGAGATCGAGCGCGGCGTATTGGTACATGACCAGCGCCTGCCACCGCAGCGCCAGGTAGCCGATGCCCTGGGCATCAGCGTGCAGACCGTGACCAATGCCTACAAGGAACTGGAGCGGCAAGGCCTGGTGCGTTGCGAGATCGGCCGTGGCAGTTTCGTCAGCCGGCGCATGAGCGACCGTGTGTCGGATGACATCATCGACCTGCCCGAGCGTACCCTGGTCGACTTCTCCATCACCCGCATCCTGCACACCCAGGTGCATGAGCGCATCTGGCGCGACACCTGCGCCGAGCTGGCCGTGGAAGAGGAGCAGCCGTGGATCCATGCCTACCGGCCCATCGCCGGTTTCGAGAGCCACCGCGAGGCGGCGGTGCGCTGGCTTGCCGGCCTGGGCATGCAGGTCGAGCGTGACGATGTGCTGGTCACCAACGGCGCCGCCCACGCCATCTTCCTGGCCCTGGCCTCGCTGGCCGGGCCGGATGATGTGGTGCTGTGCGAGGGGTTGACCGACCATGGCGTGATCGGCAATTCACAGGTGCTCGGTTTTACCCTCAAAGGCCTGGAGATGGACCGCGAGGGCATCAACCCGGAACATTTCGAGGACATCTGCAGCAACGAGCGGGTGACCGCGCTGGTGTGCACACCCAACCTCAACAACCCGACCGTCAGCCTGATGCCCGACAGCCGCCGCCAGGAGATTGCCGAAATTGCCCGGCGCTTTGGTGTGCATATCATCGAAGATGACGTTTACGGGCCGCTACTGGGTGGCAGCCATGCCAGGCCACTCAGTTCCTATGCGCCGGAGCTGTCGTTCTACTGCACCAGCATGACCAAGTCGGTGCTTACCGGCCTGCGCGTGGGCTACCTGGCCATGCCCAAGCGCCTGGCGCTGCGCACCGAGAGCATCTTGCGGGTCAACAGCTGGATGGCCACGCCCTTGGTGGCGGAAATTGCATCGCGCTGGATCAACGATGGGCGCGCGGCGCAGCTGGTGGCGCTGCAGCGCACCTTGCTGGGCGAGCGTCAGGCGTTGTTGCGTGAGTATCTGGGGGATTATGTGCGTGGTCAGCACGCCCATGCCCTAGGGGCGTGGCTGAACATTCCCGAGCGCTGGGAAGTGGACAGCCTGGTGCGTGCCTTGCGCCGCCGGCAGATTGCGGTGACGCCGCCGGAGCCGTTCCTGGTGCGCGGTACACCGCGGCCACGGGCCGTGCGCTTGTGCGTGGGCGCCGAGTGTTCCGAGGCAAAGCTGCGCCAGGCCTTTGGCGATATGCGGGAGTTGTTCGGGCAGTATCCGCAGATCCACGAGCTTTGAGCGGCCTGTACCGGCCTCTTCGCGGGTAAACCCGCTCCCACAGGTTCCGTGCGAGGTTCAGGAAATGCGCGATTCCTGTGGGAGCGGGTTTACCCGCGAAGAGGCCGGTACAGGCAAAAACAAATTCCCCGGCAAATTGCCCTAGTACATTCATCACGACAATTTTCGCCTCATACACTCCGCCCAACATCAGCTCACTTGTTGGGTCCCGGTCATGTCAGCGCTCTCGCTTCACGATCTCTACCTCGCCCGCCAGCTTATCCACGGCCTGGTGCGCAGCACGCCGCTGGAACTTTCCCCCAGCCTGTCACGGCACCTGGGCACGCCGGTCTACCTGAAGCTCGAGGCCCTGCAGACTACCGGCAGCTTCAAGCTGCGCGGCGCCAGCAATGCCATCGCCGCACTTGGCGCTGACCAACGCACATGCGGCGTGGTTACCGCCTCCACCGGTAATCACGGCCGGGCGGTGGCCCACGCTGCTGCGCAACTGGGCGTGAAGGCAACCGTGTTTCTTTCGCAACTGGTGCCAGCCAACAAAGTCCAGGCCATCCGCGATCTGGGCGCCGAAGTGTGCATCGTCGGCCACTCCCAGGACGATGCCCAGCAGGCCGCGCAACAACATGCCGACCAACAGGGCGCAACCCTGATCCCACCTTTCGATCACCCTCAGGTCATCGCCGGCCAGGGCACGTTGGGCCTGGAAATCATCGAGCAGTTGCCCGAGGTGGAGCAGGTGCTGATTCCGCTCTCCGGTGGTGGCCTGTTCGCAGGTGTGGCGTTGGCCATGAAAAGCATCAAGCCGGCGATCACCACCCATGGCATCAGCATGCAGCGCGGCGCGGCGATGTACGCCAGCCTGCAGGCCGGCAGGCCGGTCGAGGTTGAGGAGCTGCCGACACTCGCTGACTCGCTCGGCGGCGGCATCGGCCTGGGCAACCAGCACACCCTGAACATGACCCAGCGTCTGCTCGACCAACTCCACCTGCTGCCGGAAGCGTCGATCGCCAATGGCATGCGCCACGCCTACCAGCACGAACGGTTGGTACTCGAAGGTGCCGGTGCAGTCGGCATCGCAGCGCTGCTCGACGGCTTGGTGACGGCCCGCGGCCCGGTGGTGGTGGTGGTCAGCGGGCGCAACGTCGACAGCGCACAACATCAGCGCGTCATCAATGGCGGCGACGCCTGAAATTCACGTTCCTTCACTGGAGGTATTCGAATGCCGGCCATCACCTTGCTCAGCGAAGCCGACCTGCGTAGCTGCATTACCCTCGACCGCGACGCGATCAATGCCATCGAGCAGGCCTTTGCCCTGCTTGCCACGGCCAATGTGGCGATGCCGCCGATCCTGCGCCTGGATGTGCCCGAGCACAACGGCGAGGTGGACGTGAAAACCGCCTACCTGCCTGGTCTGGAGCGTTTCGCGATCAAGGTCAGCCCAGGCTTTTTCGACAACCCCAAGCTTGGCCTGCCCAGCCTCAACGGCATGATGATGCTGCTGTCGGCCCGCACTGGCCTGCTCGATGCCTTGCTCCTCGACAATGGCTACCTCACCGCCGTGCGCACCGCTGCAGCCGGTGCGGTGGCTGCCCGCTGGCTGTCGCGGCAGGACAGCCGCAGCGTGGCCTTGATCGGCAGTGGCGAACAGGCACGCCTGCAGCTGCAGGCACTGCGCCTGGTGCGGCCGATCGAGAAGGTCAAGGTGTGGGGGCGCGATGCGCAGAGAACCGCAGCGTTATGTGATGACCTGGGGCGCGATGGGCAACTGCAGGTACAGGCCTGCGACAGTGTCGACCAGGCCATGCAGGCGGTCGATATCGCCATCACCTGCACCCCCAGCCGCGAGCCGCTGATCCTGCCGCATCACCTGCAACCGGGGCTGCACATCACTGCCATGGGCTCGGATGCCGAGCACAAGAACGAGATCGCGCCCACGGCCCTGGCCCGGCTCGACCGTTATGTGGCCGACCGCCTGAGCCAGACCCGCGTGCTGGGCGAACTGCACCACGCCTTGCGCACTGGCGCGGTCAGCGAACAGGCCGTTCATTCCGAGCTGGGCCAGATCATCGCCGGCCTGCACCCGGGCCGTGCGCAGGCCGAAGAGGTCACCCTGTGCGACCTGACAGGCACCGGGGCCCAGGACACCGCCATCGCCAACCTTGCCTTCGAACGCGCAATCGCCGCCCACAAAGGCCTGGCGTTTCACAGCTGACAGTTTTCGCAACCCACTCACAAGAAGGGCATCCGTATGTCACAGACAGTGGTCAACCTGCCGTTCAGCCGGCAGGAGTACGCCCAGCGCCTGGCCAAGACCCGCGCTGCCATGCAGGCACAGGGCCTGGAGCTTTTGCTGGTTACCGATCCATCGAACATGGCCTGGCTCACCGGCTATGACGGCTGGTCGTTCTACGTGCACCAGTGCGTGCTGCTGGCGCTCGATGGCGAGCCGATCTGGTTTGGCCGCGGCCAGGACGCCAATGGCGCAAGGCGCACGGTGTTCATGCGGCACGACAACATCGTCGGCTACCCGGATATCTATGTGCAGTCACGCGAGCGCCACCCGATGGACTACCTGTGCCAGGAGGTGATTCTGGCCAAGGGCTGGGGCGGCCTGAGCATCGGCGTGGAGATGGACAACTACTACTTCAGCGCGGCGGCCTACCAGGCCCTGTGCAAGCACTTGCCGCAGGCGCGCTTCAGCGATGCCGCCGGGCTGGTCAACTGGCAGCGGGCGGTCAAGTCGCCGCAGGAAATCGAATACATGCGTATCGCCGCGCGCATCGTCGAACAGATGCACGGGTGCATCCTCGAACGCATCGAGCCCGGCATGCGCAAGAACGAGCTGGTGGCCGAGATCTACCGCAGCGGCATTCTCGGTGTCGATGGCCATGGCGGCGACTACCCGGCCATCGTGCCGTTGCTGCCGACTGGCGCAGATGCCAGCGCGCCGCACCTTACCTGGGACGATTCCCCGTTCACCCGCGGCGCCGGCACGTTCTTCGAGATTGCCGGCTGCTACAAGCGCTACCACTGCCCGCTGTCGCGTACCGTGTACCTGGGCAAGCCGCCGCAACACTTTCTTGATGGCGAAAAGGCGGTGGTCGAAGGTATCGCGGCCGGCCTCGATGCCGCGCGGCCAGGCAACACCACCGGTGACATCGCCAGGGCGTTCTTCCGTGTGCTGGAGAAGTTCGGCATACACAAGGACAGCCGCTGTGGTTACCCGATCGGTATCAGTTACCCGCCAGATTGGGGCGAGCGCACCATGAGCCTGCGCCCGAGCGACACCAGCGTGCTGCAACCGGGCATGACCTTCCACTTCATGCCGGGGCTGTGGATGGACGACTGGGGCCTGGAGATCACCGAAAGCATCCTCATCACCGAGACCGGGGTCGAGACCCTGTGCAACGTGCCGCGCCAGCTGTTCGTGAAGGACTGACCCATGAATGCAATCGCACAGGCCGCCGCCACGGTGGCCAACCCGATCACCTGTACCTTGGATTTCGAGCAGGACGGTTTGCAGCACGGCTTCCTCAAGCTGCCGTACTCGCGTGACGACTCGGCCTGGGGGGCAGTGATGATTCCGCTGACGGTGGTCAGGAATGGCAATGGCCCTACTGCCTTGCTCACTGGTGGCAATCACGGTGATGAATACGAAGGACCGGTGGCGCTGAGCAAGCTGGCTCAGCAGCTGCAGCCCGAGCAGGTAAACGGGCGGGTGATCATCGTGCCGTTCATGAACACACCGGCGTTCCAGGCGGGCACCCGTACTTCGCCGATCGACCGGGGCAACCTCAACCGCAGCTTCCCTGGCCGGCCTGATGGCAGCGTGACGGAAAAGATCGCCGATTATTTCCGGCGCACCTTGCTGCCGTTGGCCGATATCGTCCTGGACATCCACTCCGGTGGTCGCACCCTCGATTTCCTGCCGTTCGCTGCATGCCATGTGCTGCCCGACAAGGCCCAGCAGGCCCGTTGTGAAGCCGGCATGCAGGCCTTCGCCGCGCCCTACAGCATGCGCATGCTCGAGCTGGATGCGCAGGCGATGTACGACACCGCGGCAGAAGAGCAGGGCAAGGTGTTCATCACCACCGAACTGGGCGGTGGTGGCACCTCCACGGCGAAAAGCGTGGCCCTGGCGGAGCGCGGCGTGCGCAATGTGCTGATTCACGCCGGCATCCTCGCCGGCGAAGTGGAGCAGGGCGAGACAACCCTGCTGGACATGCCCGATGGCGATTGCTTCATCGCCAGCGAGCACGACGGCTTGCTGGAGATGTGCCGCGACCTGGGCGGAACGGTCAGCCAGGGTGAGGTGATCGCCCGTATCCATGACATCCGCCGCACCGGCAGCGCCCCGGTCGAGTACCGCGCCCGACGCAATGGCTTGCTCGCAGCCCGGCACTTTCCCGGCCTGGTGCAGTGCGGCGACACCCTGGCGGTGATCGCCGACGTACTGGCCTGAACCTGGCGCCACGACAACGAGGTATGGAGAACAGTCATGTCACACCACTACCCATTCAACAGCCTGTGCCACGTCGATGGCCAATGGCTGCACAGCCACAGCGGCAACAGCATCGCCGTGCATGACCCGGCCAACCGCCAGGTCATCGGCCATGTGCCGCTGCTCGACCACGAGCAGATCGTCGCCGCGGTGGATGCCGCCCAGCGGGCTTTCCCGGCCTGGCGCCAGCAGAGTCTGGACAGCCGCGCCGCGCTGTTGCGGCGCTGGGCTGAATTGATGCTCGAGCACCAGGAGGCTCTGGCGCGCATTCTCAGCGAGGAACAGGGTAAGCCGCTGGCCGAAGCACGCGGTGAAATAGCCTATGCGGCAAGCTTCATCCCCTGGTTTGCCGAGGAGGCCCGGCGCCTCAACGGGCAGACTATCCCCAGCCATATTCCGGGTGCCCAGCTGAGTACGCTGAAGGAGCCCGTCGGGGTCTGCGCGCTGCTCACCCCGTGGAACTTCCCCAGTGCCATGATCACCCGCAAGGCGGCTGCGGCGTTGGCGGCCGGCTGCACGGTGGTGGTCAAGCCGGCCCACGAAACACCGTTTTCGGCGCTGGCCCTGGCCCAGCTGGCAGAGGACGCCGGCTTCCCGCCGGGGGTGTTCAACGTGGTAATCGGCGAGCCGCAGATGGCCATGGAAACCCTGGTGCGCGACAGCCGCGTGCGGGCGGTCAGCTTCACCGGCTCGACCCGTGTCGGCAAGCTGGTGCTGCAAGCCGCGGCTCAGGATGTGAAGAAAGTGGCGCTGGAGCTGGGCGGCAACGCGCCGTTCATCGTCTGCGCCGATGCCGACCTGGAGCTGGCCGTGCGGGTGGCCGTGGCCGCCAAGTTCCAGACGTCTGGCCAGGACTGCTGCGCGGCCAACCGGATCATGGTGCAGCGGCCGTTGTACGAAGCATTCCTGATGCGTTTCGCCGAAGCGGTGCGGGCGCTGAAAGTTGGCCCGGCGATGGTCGATGGCGAGGAGACGGCGGCAGAGGTCGGCCCGTTGATGCACCAGGCCGCCTTCGATGCCACCCAGGCCCGGGTCGAGGACGCCCTGCAGCGTGGCGCCCGGCGCCTGGTCGGAGGCGAGGGCCATGCGCTGGGTGGCTGGTTCTTCCAGCCGACGGTGCTCGCCGATGTCACGCCGGCGATGCGCATCTACCAGGAAGAAAACTTCGCGCCTATTGCCGGGGTCATGCCGTTCGACACGCTGGAGCAGGCCATCACCATGGCCAATGACACCGAGTACGGCCTGGCTGCCTACATCGTCGGCAACCGCCTCGATGTCGTGCACCCGCTGGTGCGCCGGCTCGACCACGCGATGGTGGCGATCAACGGCGTCAAGTTCACCGGCCACCCCATCCCGTTCGGCGGCATGAAGGCCTCGGGCCTGGGCCGCGAAGGCGGCAGCGAGGGCTTCGAACCCTTCGTCGAAACCAAATACGTTTGCTTGCACCACCACGGTCAGTTCTAAGGAGTGTTTGCCATGAGCCAAGATTTCAGCCAGCTGTTCGAACAGGACCGCGCCCACTTCATGCACCCTTCGACCCACGCCCATGACCACGCCAGCGGCGCGCTCAAGGGCCGGATCATCACCGGTGCCGAGGGCATCCGCCTGCGTGACCATGAAGGCCGCGAACTGATAGACGCCTTCGCCGGCCTGTACTGCGTGAACATCGGTTACGGGCGTACCGAGGTCGCTGACGCCATCCATCGCCAGGCCAAGGAGCTGGCGTATTACCACACCTACGTCGGCCACTCGACCGAAGCGATCATCGAGCTTTCCAGCCGCATCATCGACTGGGCGCCGGCCGGGATGAAAAAGGTCTATTACGGCCTGTCGGGTTCCGATGCCAACGAGACCCAGGTCAAGCTGGTGCGCTACTACAACAACATCCTCGGTCGTCCACTCAAGAAAAAGATCATCTCTCGCGACCGCGGCTATCACGGCTCGGGCATCATGACTGGCAGCCTTACCGGCCTGCCCAGCTTCCACCAGCATTTCGACCTGCCGGTGGAGGGCGTCAAGCATACGGTCTGCCCGCACTGGTACCGCAAGGCACCGGCCGACATGGACGAGCAGGCCTTCGTGCGCTATTGCGCCGACGAGCTGGAGCAGCTGATCCTGGCCGAAGGCCCCGATACCGTCGCCGCGTTCATTGGCGAGCCGCTGATGGGCACCGGTGGCATCATCGTGCCGCCCAAGGGCTACTGGAAGGCGATCCAGGCCGTGCTCGATCGCTACGACGTGCTGCTGATCGCCGACGAAGTGGTGTGCGCCTTCGGCCGCCTGGGCTCGAAGATGGGCAGCCAGCGCTACGACATCCGCCCGGACCTGATCACCACGGCCAAGGGCCTGACCAGCGCCTATGCGCCTCTGTCGGCAGTGATCGTTGGTGAGAAGGTGTGGAACGTGATCGAAGAAGGCTCGCAGAAGGCCGGCCCGATGGGCCACGGCTGGACCTACTCCGGGCACCCGATCTGCGCGGCGGCGGCGCTGGCCAACCTGGATATTCTCGAGCGCGAGAACCTGACCGAGAATGCCGAAGTGGTGGGGGCATACCTGAACCGGCGCATGCGCGAAACCTTCGAAGGCCACCCGCTGGTAGGTGAAGTACGGGGTGACGGCATGCTTTGCGCAATCGAGTTCATGGCCGATCGCGAGGCGCGTACGGCGTTCGACCCGGCGTTGAAAGTCGGGCCACAGGTGTCGGCAGCGTGCCTTGAGCGCGGGATGATCGCCCGGGCCATGCCGCATGGTGACATTCTCGGTTTCGCACCGCCGTTGGTGCTGAACCAGGAGGATGCCGAAAAGATCGTCGCCATCACCAAGGTGGCGGTCGATGAGGTAGCTGGCAAGGTGCTCGGCTGAGCATTGCAGGGGCCGCCATGCGGCCCCATCGCCGGCCTTGGCAGGCGAACCGACTGACGGTTCCATCCACCTTTCATCCTTGCCTACGCTGATATTCCCAACCCGCTAACGCAAGGAAACCCGTCATGGCCTTCCAATACAAGCGTCTGGACAAGAACAACGCCGCCGTGCTGCTGGTCGACCACCAGACCGGCCTGCTCTCGCTGGTAAGGGACATCGACCCCGACCGCTTCAAGAACAACGTCCTGGCCCTGTCGGACCTGGCCAAGTACTTCAAGCTGCCGACCATTCTCACCACCAGTTTCGAGACCGGCCCCAACGGCCCGCTGGTGCCCGAACTGAAAGAGCAGTTCCCCGACGCCCCGTACATCGCCCGGCCTGGCAACATCAACGCCTGGGACAACGAGGACTTCGTCAAGGCCGTCAAGGCTACCGGCAAGAAGCAGCTGCTGATCGCCGGCGTGGTGACCGAAGTGTGCGTGGCCTTCCCGGCTCTGTCGGCGCTGGAGGAGGGCTTCGAGGTATTTGTCGTCACCGATGCCTCCGGCACCTTCAACGAACTGACCCGTGACTCGGCCTGGCGGCGCATGGAGGCCGCCGGGGCGCAACTGATGACCTGGTTCGGCGTGGCCTGCGAGCTGCACCGTGACTGGCGCAATGACATTGAAGGGCTGGGGACCCTGTTCTCCAACCATATTCCGGACTACCGCAACCTGATGACCAGCTATAACAAGATGGCCAAGTAGTCCGGCCTTGGAGGCACCGAGTACCCTGTGGGAGCGGGTTCACCCGCGAATGCGTCGGTAGCTTCAATGACGCATTCGCGGGTAAACCCGCTCCCACACCCTCCCCGGAACACTCACCACAAGCGAAGCGGCAAACTGCCATGGATCGACCATACTGACTCTTCATTCGCCCTCAGGAGAGCGCCATGTCGAAGTCGTCCAGGAAGAGAGACCCCAAGGACCATCCAGAGAAACTGGGCGGCAAGGCGTACGAGAAGGAACTCAAGCAGCTGCATGTGGAGCTGGTGAAGCTGCAGGAATGGGTGGTGGCCAAGGGCCTGAAGGTGTGCATTGTCTTCGAGGGCCGCGATGGCGCCGGCAAGGGCGGTACCATCAAGGCCATTACCGAGCGCGTCAGCCCGCGAGTATTCCGCGTGGTGGCGCTGCCGGCGCCAACCGAGCGGGAAAAGAGCCAGATGTATGTGCAACGCTACCTGGGCCACCTGCCTGCCGCGGGCGAGGTAGTGATCTTCGACCGCAGCTGGTACAACCGCGCCGGTGTCGAGCGAGTGATGGGCTTCTGCAGTGAAGAGCAGAGCAGCAAGTTTCTCACCGTGGTGCCGCTGTTCGAAAAGATGATGGTCGAGTCGGGGATCATCCTCATCAAGTACTGGCTGGAGGTCAGCGCCGAAGAGCAGACCCGCCGCCTGCAGGACCGTATCAACGATGGCCGCAAGCTGTGGAAGCTGTCGCCGATGGACCTCAAGTCATACACACGCTGGGATGAATACACCCGGGCCCGCGACGACATGTTCGCCGCCTCTGATTCGTCCTGGGCACCGTGGTTCATGGCCCATTCCAACGACAAGCGCCGTGCCCGGCTGAACATCATCAGCCATCTGCTGACGCGCATTCCCTACAAGGACATCACCCGCGACGGGCTGGTGAAATTGCCCAAGCGCGGCAAGATCGGCAAATACAAGGCCGTCAACTACCCGTTCAAGGTCGTCGAAGAGCGTTTCTGATCTCTCCCCACGGGGAGCAGCGAGGGTGCGAGCCTATGCCACATGATGGCAGCCTGTTGCAGGCGACGGTGGTGTTCCTGCTGGCCGTGGTGCTTCTGGTACCGCTGGCGCAGCGTTTGAAAATGGGGGCGGTGCCCGGCTATCTGCTGGCGGGCATCCTCATAGGGCCATCGGTATTTGGCTTGCTGAACAACCCGGATAACGTGGCACGCCTGTCGGAGATGGGTGTGGTGATGCTGCTGTTCGTCATCGGCCTGGAGCTGTCGCCGCGACGTTTGTGGAGCATGCGCCGGGCGCTGTTTGGCGTCGGCTCGCTACAAGTGGGCCTGAGTGCTGTAGTGCTTGGCCTGCTGGCGTACTGGCTGTTCGGCCAGTCGAAGCCGGCTGCCATCGTGCTGGGCCTGGGCCTGGCGCTGTCGTCCACCGCGTTTGGCCTGCAGGTACTGGCCGAGCGCAAGGACCTGGGCAAGCCGCACGGCCGCCTGGCCGTGGCGATCCTGCTGTTCCAGGACATTGCCGCGATCCCGCTGATTGCCGTGGTGCCGCTGCTCGGTGGTGATGTCAGTACCGCCGACGAAGGCGCCTGGCCGGTGTTGGCGGTGGTGGTTGGCATAGGTGTGCTGATCATCTTTGGCCGCTACCTGTTGACCCCTGTTTTCAAGTGGACAGTCGGTTCGGGCCTGCCCGAGCTGTCTACCGCTACCGCCTTGCTGGTGGTGCTGGGCACCGCCTGGGTGATGGAGCACGTGGGCGTGTCGATGGCGCTGGGGGCATTTCTGGCGGGCGTATTGATGGCCGAGTCGCCTTTCCGTCACGAACTGGAAACCCAGATCGAGCCCATCAAGGGTTTGCTGCTGGGGCTGTTCTTCGTTGGCGTGGGGATGAGCGCCGACCTGCGCCTGCTGTTCGGCATGCCGTTAATGGTGCTGGGGCTGACCCTGCTGCTGGTGATGATCAAATTGCCGCTGCTTTATGGCCTGGGCCGCACCGCAGGTGGGCTCACCCAGGCCCAGGCGCTGTGCCTGGGCGTGGTGCTGGCGTCTGGCGGCGAGTTTGCCTTCGTGGTGTTCAAGCTGGCGTTGGATCATCAGGTGCTGGGGCAGCAGGTGCATGACCTGCTGGTGCTGGCCATCACCTTGTCGATGGCGGTAGTGCCGTTGGTAATGATGGCCCTGGCGCGGCAGTTGCGTGACGACAACCCCACACCGGCAGCCCCTGAAGCGGGCCACTGAATCGCGCCACATGGCGCACCTGGAGTTTGGAGGTGAAGCATGCAACCGGGTATCAAGATGGACAGCCGCCTGTCGCGGGGCTTGCTCGATGTGCTCATCAAGGCCGGCCTGGTGGCTGCGCTGGTGATATTCGCCTTCCAGACGTTCCAGCCGTTCCTGGAGCTGATGCTGTGGTCGGTGATCCTGGCGGTGACCTTGTACCCGTTGTATTGCCGCATCCAGCGCCGCACAGGGCTCAAGGACGGGCTTTCGGCGACGCTGGTCGTTCTGCTGGTACTGGTCGTGCTGCTGGTGCCGATCTACCTGGTGGTGATGTCCATCGGCGAGTCGGTGGACAGCCTGGTGACGCTGCTCAAGAGCGGTACCTGGAGCGTGCCGGCCCCTCCCGACTCGGTGGCGGCCTGGCCGCTGATCGGGCCGAAGGTGCATGCCTTGTGGCTGGCCGCCTCGGAAAACATGGCCGGTGTGCTGAACCAGTGGATGCCCCAGCTCAAGGGTGCCGGGCGCACGGTGCTGGGGGCAGCAGCCAGCGCAGGCGGCGCGTTCCTGCTGTTCATCGCGGCGATCATCGTCTCGGGCATCATCATGGCGTTCGGTGAACGCGGCGAAATCGCGGCGCAGCGCATCGCCATGCGGGTGTCGGGGGAGGAGCGCGGCAAGCCATTGGCCAAGCTGTGCACCGCCACCATTCGCGCGGTGGCCCAGGGCGTGATCGGCATTGCCTTCATCCAGATGCTGCTGATCGGTGTCGGCTTCGTCATCAAAGGGGTACCGGGGGCGGGGATGCTGGCAATCGTCATCCTCATGCTGGGGATTGCCCAGGCACCGGCCACGTTGATAACGGTGCCGGTGATCATCTACATCTTCAACGTCGAAGGCTTTACCGTGGCGACCATTATTTTCGCCATCTACACCTTCGTCGCCGGGCTTGCCGACAACGTGCTCAAGCCGCTGCTGCTGGGGCGCGGGGTGGACGTGCCGATGCCGGTGGTGCTGATCGGGGCACTGGGCGGCATGGTGGTCAAAGGCATCATCGGCCTGTTCATCGGGCCGGTGATCCTGGGCGTCACTTATGTACTGTTCTGGCAGTGGGTGGCGCTGCAGGTGCCGGAAAATCCCGTCGAACCGTCGGCGTAAGCCAAGGCCTGCCATGCCCGGACGCTTCTGTGGTTGTGCACTGAGCCTGGCTGCCGCGTTGGTGGGCTGTACCCAGGTCGGCCCGGATTTCCAGCCGCCGCAGGACCCGTGGCTGGGCACCTGGAACACCCCGCTGCTGGAGCAGGCCGGGCAGCAGGCCGCGGCGCCCGACCTGCGCCAGTGGTGGGCCGTGTTCGCCGACCCTGCCCTGGATGCCTTGATCGCCGAGGCCGATGCCAATAACAGCAACCTGCGCATGGCTGGTTTGCGCGTTGCCGAAGCCCGCGCCCAGTTGGCCATCGTGCAGACCGGGCGTTATCCACAGCTGCAGCAACTGCGCGCACAGAGCCTTTACCTGAAACAGGATCAGTCCGGTACCGCCACCGCTCGCGATTCGGTGTTCTGGCAATCCAGCGCGGGCTTCGACATCGGCTGGGAAATCGACTTCTGGGGGCGCTTCAGTCGCGCAATCGAAAGCGCCGACGCCGTCTACTTCGCCTCCCAGGCCAATTATGCCGATGCCATGCTGCTGTTGCGTGCGCAGGTGGCCGACACCTACTTTGCCCTGCGCACCGCCGAGGCGCGGCTGGATATCGCCGAAGAAAACGCCCGCCGCCAGGAGCGCAGCCTGGAGATAACCGAGCGGCTGTTCCGTCATGGCGAAAACGACGAACTCGACTGGCAACAGGCGCGCACCCAGTATCTGGCTACCCAGGCCACCATCCCCGAGTTCCAGAACCAGCTCAATGCCCTGCGCAACGTGCTGTGCTCGCTGCTGGGCCGCGCGCCCGGGCCGCTGCCACAGCTGGATGCCGGTCACGGCCAGTTGCCGTTGCCGAACCGTGCCGTGCTGCAGGATGTGCCCGCCCGCCTGCTGCAGCGCCGCCCGGACATCCGTGCCGCCGAGCAGGCGGTAGCGGCGCAGTCGGCGCTGGTCGGGGTGGCCGAGGCCGACCTTTATCCACAACTGAGCCTGTTGGGCAGCATCGGCTGGAGTTTCGTCACGGCCAATCATTTGCCCGATACCTTCGACATCGCCGCCGGGCCCAGCCTGATCTGGAACCCGTTCGACTACGGCCGACGCAAGAACGCTGTGCGCGTGGAAGATGCCCGCTTGCAGCAACTGATCGAGCTGTATCACCAGGATGTGCGCGAAGCCGCCCGTGAGGCCGACGATGCCGCCAGCGGGCTGGTGCGCTCGCTGCAGAGCGCAAGTATCCGCGACCAGGCCTCGCAGGCCGCGCAGCGCTCCCTGAACCTGGCCAGCTCGCAGTACCGCGAAGGCTTTGCCGACTTCCAGCGCGTGCTCGACGCCCAGCAACTGCTGCTGCAGCAACAGGACGGCTATCTGGTCAGTCGCGGCAATGCGGTCAGCAGCCTGGTGACACTGTACAAGGCCCTGGGCGGTGGCTGGGACGCCAGCCGCGCACCGATCGACCCGGCGACCCGCCAGCAGATGCAGCAACGCACCGACTGGGGTGAACTGCTTGACGAGCCAGGCCCCAGGGCACATGCACAAGGTGAAACGAAATGAGCGACACCACGCCGACGCCATCCCCGCCAGCCCCCGATCGCGGCATGCGCTGGGTGCTGCTGCTGATTGTCGTGAGCCTGCTGTGGTACCTGCTGGCCGATCGCTTCACGCCCTATACCCAGCAAGCCCGCCTCCAGGCCTACGTGGTGCCGGTGAGTGCCGAGGTGGCTGGGCAGGTGAAGCGTGTGGCGGTGGGCAACAACCAGGAAGTGCGCAAGGGCGATGTGTTGTTCGAACTGGACCAGGAGCAATATCGCATTGCCCTGGCTCGCGCCGAAGCCGACCTGGACACGGTACGCCGGCAGATCGGCGCCCACACCGCTGGCATCGACTCGGCCCAGGCGGCGCTGGTGGCAGCCCAGGCCAACGAGCGCAAGGCCCGGCAGGACGCCGAGCGGCTCAAGCGCCTGATCGATGAAGACCCGGGCACGGTGTCGGTGCGCCGCCTGGAGGGCGCCCAGGCCAGCCGCGACCAGGCCATCAGCCAGGTGGCGGCAGCCCGTGCCGAAGTTGAGCGGGCCCGTGAGCAGCAGGGCGGAGCGCAGGACGACAACGCCCAACTGCGCAGCGCGGCGGCCAATGTGGAAAAAGCCCGGCTGGACCTGGCGCGCACCATGGTACGCGCCGATGCAGACGGGTTGATCACCGACCTGCGCACCGACGTTGGCCACTATGTTGGCGCCGGCAGCCCGATGATGACCCTGATCGCTATCCATGACGTGTGGATAAGTGCCGACATGACCGAGAACAACCTAGGTCGGCTGCGCCCTGAAACCCCGGTGCTGGTAGTGCTCGATGCGCTGCCCGGCACGGTGTTGAAGGGGCGCATTCGCAGCATCGGCTACGGTGTGAGCGTAGGCCAGAGTGCCCCGCCAGGTACGTTGCCGACCGTACAGAACAGCCGCGAGTGGCTGCGCTCCGCACAGCGCTTCCCGGTTATCGTCGAACTGGAGCGTGACCAGTTGCAGGACAAGACCGTATTGCGGGTCGGTGGCCAGGCCGAAGTCATGGCCCTGCCAAGCGAGGGCAACCCATTGAACCTGCTGGGCCGGCTGTTCATGTGGCTGATGAGCTGGCTGTCGTATGCCTATTGAACTACGCCGCCTGCGTGCCCTGCGCCTGGCCTGGGGCGTGGCGCTTTGCCTGGCGGTGAGTTTCGGCGTCGGCTTGCCGGTACCGATCCTGGCGCCGGTGTTCGCGGTGTTGTTGCTGGCCATGCGCAGCCAGCCCTTGCCCCTGCGTGCGGCACCGGCCTTGGCGGTGCTGGTGCTGCTTGCCTGCGGCAGCGGGCTGCTGCTGATTCCGCTGCTGCGCCATGCCCCGGTAAGCGGGGTGTTGCTGGTGAGTGTGGGGGTTTTCCTTACCTTGCGTTATGCACTGAAAGGCGGCAATGGCCTGTTGGCCAATTTGCTGGTTATCGGCCTGACCATGATCGCTGCCGCCGGCACCAGCGACTTCAGCCTGGCGCTGTCGGTGGTCGAAGCGCTGGCCAAAGGCATGCTGCTGGCGGTGCTGGGCACGGCAGCGGCGCATGTGCTGTTTCCCGAGCCGGCCGATGCGCCGGCGCAACCGGCACCGCCTCTGCTCGACAGTGACCAGGTGAGCTGGGTTGCCTTGCGTGCTACGTTGATCGTCATGCCGGCCTTCTTGCTGGCGCTGATCGCCCCGGACCAGTACATGCCGCTGATCATGAAGGCAGTGAGCCTGGGGCAGCAGGCTGGTGAGACCCGCGCACGGCATGCCAGCCGCGAACTGATCGGCTCGACCTTGCTGGCCGGGTTGCTGGCGATATTGATGTGGGGCGCGTTGAGCCTGTTCGTGCACCTGTGGATGTTTTTCCTGTGGGTGCTGCTGTTCGTTCTCTGGCAGGGGCGCAGGCTCTACCGTGCGGTGGATACCAGGCAAAGCCCGGCGTACTGGGTGAGTTGCCTGACGACCATGCTGATCTTGCTGGGGCAGTCGGTGCAGGACAGCGCGGGCGGGCAGGATGTGTACCGCGCCTTTGCCGTACGCATGGCGCTGTTTCTGGCGGTGTCGGTGTATGCCAGTGCCATGCTGATCTGGATCGACCGGCTTCGGATGCGGCGTGGGCTTCTTCGCGGGTGAACCCGCTCCCACAGGAATCGCGTTGCCCATGGGATCACGCAATTCTTGTGGGAGCGGGTTTACCCGCGAAGAGGCCAGCCCAGGAAAACCTAGGGCTTCCAGTCAACCCCACTCTCTTCCAGGTAGGCATCCACCGCTGCCCCAACAGTGGGATGAAATGCCGACTCCCCCATATGCTCGAACAACTCGAACTGCCGCATCTTGTCCTTTACCGGGTCCTTCATCTCGGCAAACTGCAACTCCACCCCCCGCGCCTCCAGCGCCCGGTCCAGTTCGGCCAGCATGTCCGCCGAGGTGATATCTATGCTGGTCACCGGCTCTGCCGCGATCACCAGCCGTTGTACCGAGGTAGGTGATGCATCCACCGCCGCCATCACTGTGCTCTGGAACTGTTCGGCATTGGCAAAGAACAGCGGGGCATCCCAACGCAGCAGCACCAGCCCCGGAATGCGTCGGGCCTGTGGATAACGCTGCACATCATGGTAACCGCGGGTGCCATCCACCCGTCCCAGCACCGCATGATGCGGCCGCCAGCCGTCCCACAGGAATTCGATCACTGATATCGCCACGGCAATGCCGATACCGGGAATCGCCCCGAACACCGCCACACCGACGAAACAGGTGAACGACAGCCAGAATTCCCATTGCTGCATGCGGAAGATGCGCTTGAGGTCGGCGAACTCGAACAGGCCCAATGCTGCGGCAATCACCACTGCCGCCAGGGCGCTGTTGGGCAGGTGTTGCATCAGGTTGGGCGCCACCAGCAGCAACAGGGTCACCGCCAGCGCGCCGATGATGCCGGTGAGCTGGGTCTGCGAGCCGGCCGCTTCGGCCACGGGGGTGCGTGACGAGCTGCTGCTGATGGGGATGCCCTGGAACAGCCCCGAGGCCAGGTTGGCCACACCCAGGCCGAACATTTCCTGGTTGGGGTTGACCGGGGCCTTCATGCGCGCGGCGTATGAACGTGACAGCACACTGGTATCGGCGAACGACACCAACGCTACTGCGATGCCGCCGAGCAGCACCTCCACCAGGTCGATACCGCTGACCCAGGGGAACACGAAGCTGGGTAGCCCCTGGGGCAGTTCGCCGAGCACTTTCACGCCTTGCTGGTCGAGCCCCAGCAGGCTCACCGCCAGCGTGGCCAGCACCACAGCAATGAGAATGCCCGGCAAACGCTTGAACGGCTTGAGCAGCAGGATCAGCGCCAGGCTACCGCCACCGACCACGAAGCTTGGCCAATGGCCATGGCCGGCGAGCAATGCCTGGATCAGGTTCCAGGTATCCCGCAGCGGGCCCTGGCTGTCGACCGACAGGCCGAACAGTTTGGGCAACTGGCTGATCAGCACCGTGAGGGCGATGCCGTTCATGTAGCCATAGCGGATCGGCTTGGACAGCAGTTCGGTGATGAAGCCCAGGCGCAGCAAACCGGCGATCACACAGAACGCCCCGGCGACCAGGGCCATCATGCTGGCGATGGCGATTGCCCGTTGCGGGTCGCTGGCGGCGTATTGCACCACCACTGCCAGTATCGGCGCGGCCAGCGCCGAGTCCGGGCCCAGCACCAGGATGCGGCTGGGGCCGAACAGGGCGTAGGCCAGCAGCGGGATGATGGTGGCGTACAGGCCGTAGATGCCAGGTACGCCGGAAGCTTCGGCATAAGCGATACCCACCGGCACCAGCATGGTGGTGAGCACCAGGCCTGCGGCGATGTCTTTGGGCAGCCAGGCGGGTTGGTAGTGGAGCAGGGTGACCAGGCCGGGTAACCAGCGTTGCCAGTCGAGGCGGGTTTTTTCGGGCATGGTGCGTGCGTCCAGGGGAGGGTGCTGAATCACAGCTTAGATGCTGAATTCCGGGGCCGCTCTGCGGCCCTTTCGCGACACAAGGCCGCTCTCATAGAACAACACATGACTCATTGGTTCGGCGAGGTTCTGTAGGAGCAGCCTTGTGCTGCGAAGAGGCCGGTACTGACAAAGCCTGTCTGTTGCTTGTATTGGCCTCTTCGCAGCACAAGGCTGCTCCTACAAAGGCCGCGTCAGACGAGCGATATTTGTTCTCTGCGCGACAGCGCAGCCCAAAAGGGCTGGCTAATCTCCCACAGGGGAATGCGTTGGTTCAGGCGACGCGTTCCGTTGTAGGAGCGGCCTTGTGTCGCGAAAGGGCTGCAAAGCAGCCCCTGATTTCAGCGGCGTTGCAAATACTGTTGGGGCTGCTCCTGAAGGGCGTGTGCATGATCAGAAAAAACAAAACCCCTTGAGGCGTTGGCCTCAAGGGGTTCGTGGGTACTGCGGTCTGGCGCTTAGACGTTGAAGCGGAAGTGCATCACGTCACCGTCCTTGACGATGTAGTCCTTGCCTTCCAAACGCCATTTGCCGGCTTCCTTGGCACCGCTCTCACCCTTGAACTGGATGAAGTCGTCATAGGCCACCACTTCAGCGCGGATGAAACCTTTTTCGAAGTCGGTGTGGATCACGCCAGCGGCCTGTGGTGCGGTAGCACCGACGCGTACGGTCCAGGCGCGTACTTCCTGCACGCCGGCAGTGAAGTAGGTCTGCAGGTTCAGCAGCTCATAACCGGCGCGGATAACGCGGTTCAGGCCAGGCTCTTCCAGGCCCAGGGCCTCGAGGAACATATCCTTCTCTTCACCGTCTTCCAGTTCGGCGATTTCCGCTTCGATCTTGTTGCACACCGGCACCACTACCGCGCCTTCTTCCTCGGCGATGGCCTTGACCACGTCCAGGTGCGGGTTGTTGTCGAAGCCGTCTTCGGCCACGTTGGCGATGTACATGACCGGCTTGCTGGTCAGCAGGTGGAAGCCGCGGATGACCGCCTTGTCTTCGGCGCTCATGTTCTTCATCAGGCTGCGCGCTGGCTTGCCTTCGGTGAAGTGCGGGATCAGCTGTTCGAGGATGGCCTTCTGCGCCAGGGCTTCCTTGTCGCCGCCCTTGGCGTTGCGGGCAACCTTCTGCAGCTGCTTCTCGCAGCTGTCGAGGTCGGCGAAGATCAGCTCGAGGTCGATGATCTCGATGTCACGCTTGGGGTCGACGCTGTTGGAAACGTGGATCACGTTCTCGTCTTCGAAGCAGCGCACCACGTGGGCAATGGCGTCGGTCTCGCGGATGTTGGCGAGGAACTTGTTGCCCAGGCCTTCGCCTTTCGAGGCACCAGCCACCAGGCCGGCGATGTCGACGAACTCCATGGTGGTCGGCAGGATGCGGTTTGGCTTGACGATTTCAGCCAGTGCATTCAAGCGCGCATCGGGCATCGGCACGATGCCGCTGTTAGGCTCGATGGTGCAGAAGGGGAAGTTCTCCGCCGCGATGCCAGACTTGGTCAGGGCGTTGAACAGGGTGGACTTGCCGACGTTGGGCAGGCCGACGATGCCGCAATTGAAACCCATGGGTATTCCCCTCTCTAAAGGAAATCAGGCCTTCTGGCTGTGCAGCTCGCGCATCGCCTTGGCGAAGTCGCCGGCAAGCACGTCCGGCAGCACGCCGAGGGCAAAATCGATGCTGGCGTCGAGCTTCTCCTGCTCGGCGCGCGGCGCGCGGCCCAGGACGAAGTTGGAGACCAGTTTGGCGTCGCCCGGGTGGCCGATGCCAAGCCGCAGGCGGTGGAAGTCGTTCTGGTTGCCGAGCTGCGCGATGATGTCGCGCAGGCCGTTGTGCCCACCATGGCCACCGCCGCGCTTGAGCTTGGCGACGCCCGGGGGCAGGTCGAGTTCGTCATGCGCCACCAGGATCGCTTCCGGCTTGATGCGGAAGAAATTGGCCAAGGCCGCCACGGACTGGCCGCTACGGTTCATGTAGGTGGTGGGGATGAGCAGACGAACGTCGTTGCCCTGATGGCTGAACTTAGCCGTCAGGCCGAAATATTTGCGGTCAGCGGTCAACGAGACGCGCTGGGCGCTGGCAATGCGTTCAACGAAAAGAGCCCCTGCGTTATGCCGGGTCTGTTCGTATTCGGGGCCGGGGTTACCCAGGCCGACGATCAACTGGATGGCGGTCACGTCAGGGGCTCTTCCTTGGAGTTGGTGGGTTACAGGGCGCGCGGCACTGTAACCCGATCAACGCCGGCGCGCGAGTGGATTACTCGGCAGCGCCTTCTGCTTCTGGAGCAACGCGTGGAGCGTGAACGTTGGCAACAGCTTTGTCATCACCGTGGGCCAGAGCTACGAACTCTACGCCTTTCGGAGCTTTCAGGTCCGACAGGTGGATGATGGTGCCGATTTCAGCGTTGGCCAGGTCGACTTCGATGAACTCAGGCAGGTCTTTGGCTTCGCAGGAAACTTCGATCTCGGCTTCTACGTGGGAGATCTCGCCGCCTTTCTTGACCGGGGCTTCTTCATTGATGAAGTGAACCGGTACCTTGGCGGTCAGTTTCTGGCCAGCAACGACGCGAACGAAGTCGGCGTGCATGATGAAGCCTTTGGCCGGGTGGCGCTGCAGAGCCTTGACCACGACGTTTTGCTTGGCGCCGTCGACGTTCAGTTCCAGAACGTGGCTGAAGGCAGCCTCGTTTTCGAACAGCTTGGTGATTTCCTTGGCCAGGATGGTCAGGGACTGAGCGTCCTGGTTACCACCGTAGACAACGGCTGGGATGTTCGCGGAGTGACGCAGGCGGCGGCTCGCACCTTTCCCCAGGTCAGTACGCGCTTGGGCGTTCAGAGTGAATTCGGTCATTTTGTTTCTCCAAAGTAGCCCCCCGAGGGCGTTTGCGACCAGCGCCAACGGGGATGGCAAAAAAGCCCCGCCCCAACAACCAGTGTTGGGGCGGGGCGCTTTTCGTCAGCGTGTGTTCCGCTTAGCGGAACATCGCGCTGATCGATTCTTCGTTGCTGATGCGGCGGACCGCTTCAGCGACAACCGGTGCGATATCCAGTTGGCGGATACGGTCACAGGCTTGAGCAGCGGCGGACAGCGGAACGGTGTTGGTCACCACCAGCTCGTCCAGTACCGACTTCTCGATGTTCTCGATCGCGCGGCCCGACAGGACAGGGTGCGTGCAGTAGGCGTAAACCTTGGCAGCGCCGTGTTCTTTCAGGGCTTTGGCCGCGTGGCACAGGGTGCCGGCGGTGTCGACCATGTCGTCTACCAGGATGCAGGTGCGCCCTTCGACGTCGCCGATGATGTGCATGACCTCGGAGTGGTTAGCCTTCTCGCGGCGTTTGTCGATGATACCCAGGTCGACGCCCAGGGACTTGGCGACGGCACGTGCGCGCACGACACCACCGATGTCCGGGGAGACGATCATCAGGTTCTCGAAACGCTGGTCCTCGATATCGTCGACCAGTACGGGCGAGCCGTAGATGTTGTCGACCGGGATATCGAAGAAACCCTGGATCTGGTCAGCGTGCAGGTCGACGGTGAGTACACGGTCGATACCTACGACAGTGAGCATGTCAGCGACGACTTTGGCGCTGATGGCTACACGTGCCGAACGCGGACGGCGGTCCTGGCGGGCGTATCCGAAGTAAGGAATCACGGCGGTGATTCGGGATGCTGAGGAGCGGCGGAAGGCGTCGGCCATCACTACCAGTTCCATCAGGTTATCGTTGGTCGGGGCACAGGTCGGCTGAATAATGAAGACGTCTTTACCGCGGACATTCTCATTGATCTCAGTGCTGATCTCGCCGTCGGAGAACTTACCGACAGAAACGTCACCGAGAGGGATATGCAGCTGACGTACGACACGCCGAGCCAGATCGGGGTTGGCGTTCCCCGTAAAGACCATCATCTTGGACACGCGCAGTACCTGAAGGCTGAGGGTAACCTGGATGAGTATAAGGAAAATGGCAGGGGCGGCTGGATTCGAACCAACGCATGGCAGGATCAAAACCTGCTGCCTTACCGCTTGGCGACGCCCCTGTATCTGTTGCTGCGAACGCTTATGCGCTCGACTTCTTGACCAGACTTTGCAGCTTGCGATGCAACATCGAAACGTTGCTTCCTTTCGCCACAAACCCTGTTTGGGTCGCTGAAAGAAGGGCCAGAACTTTATCAGCTTCGGCTTTGCTTGGGAAGGCCCCAAACACACAACTTCCAGTACCGGTCAGTCGAGCCTCAGTGAATTTACCCAGTGAATTCAACGCATTGCGAACTTCCGGGTAACTCTGCTCTACCACCGGTTGGCAGTCATTTCGACTGTTTCCCTCGGGAACGGGGCGCATCTTAAGGGGGAGCGAATCACGTGTCAACTGTGGATGTGAAAAAATTTCTACTGTGCTGACAGACACTTGCGGCACAAGCACGACATACCAGGGCTCTTCCGGGTCAACCGGGGTCAATTGTTCACCCACGCCCTGGGCGAATGCCGCGTGGCCGCGCACGAATACCGGTACGTCGGCGCCCAGGCTCAGGCCCAGTGCGGCCAGGCGGTCTTCGTCCCAGTCCAGTTGCCACAGGTGGGCGAGGGCCAACAGGGTAGTGGCGGCATCCGAGCTGCCGCCGCCGATGCCGCCGCCCATGGGCAGCACCTTGGTCAGCCAGATATCGGCGCCCAACGTCGTGCCGGATTGTTCCTGCAGCTTGCGCGCAGCACGCACGATCAGGTTGCTGTCATGCGGCACTGCTTCGATCTCGGTGTGCAGGCGGATCACGCCGTCGTCACGCACGGCAAAGCTCAGTTCGTCGCCGTGATCGAGAAACTGGAACACGGTTTCCAGCTCGTGATAGCCGTCCGCACGGCGGCCGATGATGTGCAGCCACAGGTTGAGCTTGGCCGGAGCGGGCAGGGTGAGGGTCTGCATGTATCAGTGCCCCAGCTGGCGGGGTTGCCAGTCCTTGACCACCAGTGTCACGTCGAGGTCCTTGCCGTGCAGCTTCATACGCTCGGGCAGCCAGTAGCCGTTCTGTTCCGTGTAGCTCAGGTATTGCACCTGCCAGCCGTCCTGGTCGAGGCTGGCCAGGCGGCTGTCGCCGTCCAGGGTCAGCTTGCTCTTGCTGTCGGGGGCCGGCAGGCCGCGGACCCACCAGACCAGGTGTGAGACCGGCAACTGCCAGCCCAGTTGTTCTTCCAGCAGGGCTTCGGGGCTGAGAGCCTCGTAGCGGCCCTGGTTGGCCACTTCCAGTACCACGCCGCCGGGGCGGCCGGTCAGGCGAGCGGCGCCACGGCCCAGCGGGCCGGCCAGGCGAATGTCGTAGTAGTCCTGGCGTTGCAGCCAGAACAGCGTGCCGCTGCCGGAGTCGCGCGGGGCACGGATGCCGACCTTGCCGTTGATCTGCCAGCCATCGAGGCTGCTCAGTTGCTCTTTATGGGCGCGCCACTGCTGCGGGTCGCCGCGGCCCTGCAGGGCCTCGCGACTACCGAAGCCGGCACAGCCGGCCAGCAGGGCGATCAGGGTGAAGGTAATGCAATGGCGCAGGAACATGGCGTTAGAGAGTCTCGGATCCGGTCAGGCGCAGGATGGTCTTGCGCAGGATGGGGCTGTCGGCCTGGGCTTCGAAGCCCTTGGCCCAGACCTGGCGGGCTTCGCGGCGCTTGCCGTTGGCCCATAGCACTTCGCCCAGGTGGGCGGCCACTTCGTGGTCTGGGAAGCTGGCAAAAGCCTTGCGCAGGTAGGTTTCAGCCTCGTCGAGGTTGCCCAGGCGGTAATTGACCCAACCCAGGCTGTCGAGCACCGCCGGGTCATCCGGGGTCAGCTGATGGGCCTTGTCGATCAGCGCCTTGGCTTCGCTGTAGCGGGTGGTGCGGTCGGCCAGGGTGTAGCCGAGGGCGTTCAGGGCCATGGCGTTTTCCGGCTCGCGGGCGATGATGGCGCGCAGGTCTTTTTCCATCTGCGGCAGGTCGTCACGCTTTTCCGCCAGCATGGCACGGGTGTACAGCAGGTTGAGGTCGTCCGGGTAGCGCTGGATGGCTTGCTGCAGCACCTGGCTGGCCTGGGCGTCCTTGTTGTTGTTGCTGTAGCTTTCCGATTCGATCAGGAACAGCTGTATGGCGTAGTCCGGCTGGGATTCGCGGGCATCGGCGAGCAGGCGCGAGGCTTCGGTACCACGGCCGTTGGCAATCAGGATGTCGGCCTGGCGCAGCTGCGCCGGCAGGTAGTCGGGGCCCGGGCCGACCAGGGCGTATTCACGCAGGGCGCCTGCAGGGTCGTGGCGCTCTTCGCGGATGCGGCCCAGGTTCAGGTGCGCGGCGTCGACGTTGCTGTCGCGTTCGATCAGCTCCTGCAGGTAGCCCTCGGCTTCATCCCAGTCCTTGTTTTCCAGGCACACCAGCGCCAGCGAATAGCGCAGCTCGTCGTCCTCGGGGTATTGCTGGACCAGGCTGAGGAACTCGCCCTTGGCATCGGCGATGCGGTCCTGTTCGACCAGGGTGCGCGCGTAGGTCAGGCGCAGGCGCTTGTCGTCCGGGTTGTCGCGAATCGCCCCGCGCAGCAGTGGCAGAGCCTCCGGGCCGCGGTCCAGGGCTTGCAGCAGGCGAGCGCGCAGCAGGACCGGGGCGACTTCGCCGTTTTGCGGCGGGTGCGACTCGAGCAACTCCAAGGCTTCTTCGGCCTTGCCGTCCTGGTTCAGCAGCAGGGCCTTGCCGAACACCAGCTGGCTGTTGTCCGGGTACTTCACCAGCAGGCGTTCGAAGCTTTGCAGCAAGCCGTCGCGGGTGCTCTGGTCGGTTTCGGCGGCGGACAGGGCGAGGAAATCGAAATGGGTGTCGCCTTGGCCCTGCAGGACCTTTTCCATGTAAGTCATGGAGTCGTCATAGCGGCCGGCGCGGGCCAGCTGGATGGCGGCGGCGCGCTGGGCGTCGAGGTTCTGCGGGTCGTTGCGGGCCCAGACCAGGGCGTTGTCCAGTGCCGGTTCGTCGGCGCCGAGGTATTCGGCAATGCGGTAGGCGCGCTCGGAAACCCCCGGGTCCTGGGTTTTCGCGGCCTGGTCGGTGTAGTTGGCCAGGGCGATGTCGAAGCGGTTGCGCTGGCCGGCCAGTTCGGCCACCAGCAGGCTGTAGAGCGTGTCCTGCTTGAACGAGCCATACACCACGGGTTTTTCCGCCTCGCTCTTGTCGGCCTCGGCGACGGGAGGCTCGGCCTTTTGCGGGGCCAGGCTCTGGCAGCCCTGGAGCAGGGCGAAGGCAAGCAGCAATGCGTATGGTTTGTTCATAGAAGGCTTTAAAAAGGACTCACCGGCGGTCGGAGCATGATGACACAAGCGCGGTGGCAAACCCACCTGCGAAGGTATGAAGCTGCGCTTCGCTTATGCAGACCGCGCTGTGCCTGCGGGGTTCGCCGCAGAGCCTGCCACGGCGCTCAGAACACAGAATTCTTGCTCTTGCTCTTGCTTCTAAGCGCGCGATAGTTCAGGCGCCGCCGATTGCGACTTCAGGAGGCCGAGCGAAGGGACTGCGGAGGGAGGTGACGGGCATGGATGCCCGTCAAGCGCTGAGGCCCCATGGATGGGGCCTGCAGCGCGTACTCCCGGGAGCAGGCCCGTAGCGAGGGGACCCCGGAGCGAAGCGTAGGGGCCGGATGATGGGAGCCGACGGTTTTTGGTTCCTTTTTGCCACGACAAAAAGGGACCCGCCGTAAGGGCGGAAAGGTGACTTTGCGCCGCCGTCGCGAATGAATGCCTGCTCGATGTGAATGCCCACCTTCAAAAAGCCAAAAAGCCAAAAAGCCAAAAAGCCAAAAAGCCAAAAAGCTTAAGCGACGGTTTTGATATGTCGAACAGTCCGTTTGCGATGGCGACGCTGACTCACCTTTTCGCCCTTACGGCGAGTCACTTTTTGCCAAACGCGGCAAAAAGTAACCAAAAAACGCTGCGCCCCATCATCCGGCCCCTACGCTGCGCTCCGGGGTTCCCTCACTCCGGCCTTGCTCCCGGGAGTACGCGCTGCAGGCCCCATCCATGGGGCCTCAGCGCTTGACGGGCATCCATGCCCGTCACCTCCCTCCGCAAGGCCTGCGTTCGGCCTCCTGAAGTCGCGAAGATCAAGATCAAAAGCCAGATCAAAAGCCAGATCAAAAGCCAGATCAAAAGCCAGATCAAAAGCCAGATCAAAAGCGGGGGTGTGAGCTGAAGTTGCCGCTGATGCTGGCCTGGAGCCGGCGATAGCCGCAGCGCTATCAGCGCAATAGCGAACGGTGGTTGTCCTGAAACCTGCGAAAGAGGACAATTATCGGCTTCCCGTCACAACCAGCGACCTTGCATGGCCTTTCTTGCACTTGGTATCAACCATAAGACTGCCTCGGTAGACGTACGCGAGCGCGTGGCGTTTACCCCAGAGCAGCTGGTAGACGCCCTGCAGCAGCTCTGCCGACTGACATCCAGCCGCGAAGCGGCGATTCTGTCGACCTGCAACCGTAGCGAGCTCTATATCGAGCAGGACCACCTGTCCGCCGATGCCGTGCTGCAATGGCTCGCCGACTACCACCGCCTCAGCCTGGACGAGCTGCGCGCCAGCGCCTACGTGCACGAAGAGCACGAGGCGGTAAAGCACATGATGCGGGTGGCCTCCGGCCTGGACTCGCTGGTGCTCGGCGAACCGCAGATCCTCGGCCAGATGAAGTCCGCCTACGCCGTGGCGCGTGAGGCTGGCACCGTCGGCCCGTTGCTCGGGCGCCTGTTCCAGGCCACCTTCAGTGCCGCCAAGCAGGTGCGCACCGACACTGCCATCGGCGAAAACCCGGTGTCGGTGGCGTTTGCCGCGGTCAGCCTGGCCAAGCAGATCTTCAGCGACCTGGGCCGCAGCCAGGCCCTGCTGATCGGTGCTGGCGAAACCATCACCCTGGTCGCCCGCCACCTGCATGAGCAGGGCGTGCGCCGTATCGTCGTGGCCAACCGTACCCTCGAGCGGGCCAGCATCCTGGCCGAGCAGTTCGGTGCGCACGCGGTTCTGCTGGCCGACATCCCACAGGAACTGGCCAACAGCGATATCGTCATCAGTTCCACTGCCAGCCAGTTGCCGATCCTTGGCAAGGGTGCTGTCGAGAGCGCGCTGAAGCAGCGCCGGCACAAGCCGATTTTCATGGTCGACATTGCCGTACCGCGCGATATCGAAACCGAAGTCGGCGAACTGGATGACGTCTACCTGTACACTGTCGATGACCTGCACGACGTTGTGGCAGAAAACCTCAAAAGTCGCCAGGGCGCGGCCCAGGCCGCCGAAGAGCTGGTGTCGGTGGGGGCAGAGGACTTCATGCTGCGCCTGCGCGAGCTGGCCGCGGTGGATGTGCTCAAGGCCTATCGCCAGCAATGCGAGCGCCTGCGCGACGAAGAACTGCAAAAGGCCCAGCGGCTGCTGGCCAACGGCGGCAACCCCGAAGACGTACTGGCCCAACTGGCCCGGGGGCTGACCAACAAACTCCTGCACGCGCCCAGCGTGCAATTGAAAAGGCTCTCGGCCGAGGGCCGCCTCGATGCGCTGGCCATGGCCCAGGAACTCTTTGCCCTCAACGAGGGCTCGACGGACAAATCCCCGCAATGAAAGCGTCGCTGCTGAACAAACTGGAAATCCTCCAGGACCGCTTCGAAGAACTCACCGCTCTGCTTGGTGATGCCGAGGTCATTTCCGACCAGACGCGCTTTCGCGCCTATTCCCGTGAATACGCCGAAGTCGAGCCGGTCTACGCTGCTTATAAAGAGTGGCGCAAAGTCCAGGACGACCTCGAAGGTGCCCAGGCGCTGCTCAAGGACAGTGACCCGGACCTGCGCGAAATGGCCGTGGAAGAAGTGCGTGAAGCCAAGGAACAACTGCTGACGCTGGAGTCGCAGCTGCAACGCATGCTGTTGCCCAAGGACCCCAACGATGGCCGTAACGTGTTCCTCGAAATCCGCGCCGGCACCGGTGGCGACGAGGCGGCGATCTTCTCCGGCGACCTGTTCCGCATGTATTCGCGCTACGCCGAAAAGCGTGGCTGGCGCCTGGAAATCCTCTCCGAGAACGAAGGCGAGCACGGCGGCTACAAGGAAATCATCGCCCGCGTCGAAGGCGAGAGCGTGTACGGCAAGCTCAAGTTCGAGTCTGGCGCGCACCGCGTGCAGCGCGTGCCCGAGACCGAATCCCAGGGCCGTATCCACACCTCCGCGTGCACCGTGGCGGTACTGCCCGAGCCGGACGAGCAGGCGGCTATCGAGATCAACCCGGCCGACCTGCGGGTGGATACCTATCGCGCATCCGGTGCCGGCGGCCAGCACGTCAACAAGACCGACTCGGCGATCCGGATCACCCACTTGCCCACCGGTATCGTGGTCGAGTGCCAGGAAGAGCGCTCGCAGCACAAGAACCGTGCCCGCGCCATGTCCTGGCTGTCGGCCAAGCTCAACGACATGCAGACCAGCGCCGCGCAGAACGCCATCGCCACCGAGCGCAAGCTGCTGGTCGGCTCTGGCGACCGTTCCGAGCGCATCCGTACGTACAATTATCCACAGGGGCGGGTGACCGACCACCGTATCAACCTGACCCTGTACTCGCTGGACGATATCCTCGCCGGCGGGGTGGAGGCGGTGATCGAACCGCTGCTGGCCGAATACCAGGCCGATCAACTGGCCGCTCTGGGGGACTGATGACCATCATCGCCAGCCTGCTGCGCAACGCGCAGTTGCCAGAGTCGCCTACCGAGCGGCTGGATGCCGAGTTGCTGTTGGCCGCGGCCATCGGCAAATCGCGCAGCTACCTGCACACCTGGCCCGAGCGAATCGTCAGCAGCGAAGATGCCGAGACCTATGCTGGCTACCTGCAGCGCCGCCGTGGCGGCGAACCGGTCGCCTACATTCTCGGGCTGCAGGGCTTCTGGAAGATCGACCTGGAAGTGGCACCGCATACCCTGATCCCGCGGCCGGATACCGAGCTGCTGGTCGAAGCTGCCCTTGAACTGCAACCCGCCACGCCGGCCAAGGTCCTTGACCTGGGCACCGGCACCGGCGCGATTGCCTTGGCCCTGGCCAGCGATCGCCCGGCCTGGCAGGTGACCGCAGTGGACCGCGTGGAGGAGGCTGCAGCCCTGGCTGAGCGCAACCGCCAGCGGCTGGGCCTGGCAAACGCCCAGGTACGGCTCAGCCACTGGTTCGACAGTCTGGCCGCCGAGCGTTTCGACCTGATTGTCAGCAACCCGCCCTACATCGCTGCCGCAGACCCGCATTTGGTCGCCGGTGATGTACGCTTCGAGCCCAGCAGTGCGCTGGTGGCCGGTGCTGATGGCCTGGACGATCTGCGCGTGATAGTTGCCCAGGCGCCCGCGCACCTGGTGCCGGGTGGCTGGTTACTGCTGGAACACGGCTACGATCAGGCAGCGGCGGTGCGCGCCTTGCTGGCTGAACAAGGCTTCATCGAGGTCGCCAGCCGCACGGACCTGGGCGGCCATGAACGCATTACCCTGGGGCGCCTGCCATGCTGAGTGATCAGGAACTGCTGCGTTACAGCCGGCAGGTTTTGCTGGCCCAGATCGACATCGACGGCCAGTTGCGGCTCAAGCAGAGCAAGGCGCTGATCGTCGGGCTTGGCGGCCTTGGCTCGCCCGTCGCCTTGTACCTGGCCGCCGCCGGGGTCGGTGAGCTGCACCTGGCGGACTTTGACACCGTCGACCTGACCAACCTGCAACGCCAGGTGATCCACGACAGTGCGAGCGTGGGCATGAGCAAGGTCGATTCGGCCCTGCAGCGCCTGCAGGCAATCAACCCGGAAATCAGCCTGGTTGCCCATCGCCAGGCTCTGGACGAGGACTCGCTGGCGGCCGCTGTGGCAGCGGTCGACCTGGTGCTGGACTGCTCTGACAATTTCGGTACCCGCGAGGCGGTCAACGCTGCCTGCGTCGCGGCTGGCAAGCCGCTGGTCAGCGGTGCGGCGATCCGCCTGGAAGGGCAGTTGTCGGTGTTCGACCCACGGCGTGACTACAGCCCTTGCTACCATTGCCTGTACGGCCATGGCAGCGAAGCCGAACTGACCTGCAGCGAAGCCGGCGTGATCGGCCCATTGGTGGGCCTGGTAGGCAGCCTGCAGGCGCTGGAGGCGATGAAGCTGCTGGCCGGGTTCGGCGAGCCGCTGGTCGGCCGCCTGCTGTTGATCGATGCTCTCGGCACTCGTATCCGCGAATTGCGGGTCAAGCGCGACCCGGCTTGTGCGGTCTGTGGTAAGCGCGATGGCTGAGCGATCGGCGCCGGTCGGCGTGATGGACTCCGGGGTTGGCGGCTTGTCGGTACTCGCCGAGATCCAGCGCCTGCTGCCCAACGAGACGCTGCTGTACGTGGGCGATTGCGGCCACATACCCTACGGAGAGAAGTCGCCGGACTATATCCGTGAGCGTCTCCGGCGCATTGCTGCGTTCTTCCATGAACAGGGCGCCAAGGCCATGGTACTGGCCTGCAATACCGCCACGGTGGCGGCGGTGGCCGACCTGCGCGAGTTGTACCCGAACTGGCCGCTGGTGGGCATGGAGCCGGCGGTGAAGCCCGCTGCCGCCGCTACGCGCTCTGGCGTGGTCGGTGTGCTGGCCACTACCGGTACCCTGCAGAGTGCCAAGTTCGCTGCCTTGCTCGATCGTTTTGCCAATGACGTACAGGTCATCACCCAACCTTGCCCGGGCCTGGTCGATCTGATCGAGACCGGTGACCTGGCCAGCCCGGCGCTGCGCCAGTTGCTGCAAGGTTATGTGCAGCCGTTGCTGGCCGCTGGCTGTGACACGTTGATTCTCGGTTGCACCCATTACCCCTTCCTGCGCCCGTTGCTGGCCGGCATGGTGCCAGCCGACGTCGCCATCATCGATACCGGTGCTGCAGTGGCGCGCCAACTGCAGCGGCTGCTGGGCGCGGATGACCTGTTGGCCGATGGGCCGGCCAGGGATACCCGCTTCTGGACCAGTGCCGATCCGCAATCTCTCAGGAAGATCCTGCCTTTGCTGTGGCATAAGTCGGACAGTGTGCAAAGCTTTTCATTGTGAAAAAAACGTGAAAAGAAGCTGAACTATTGTACCGCTGCCGTTTTCTACCGCCTTGCCTGAAATGAGGCGGATACCAATAACAGCAAAGAAGGATGTTGCTCATGAAGAAGCTGCTCGGCTTGGCGGCGGCTGCCGTCTTCACCCTGGGGCACTCACTGTCGGCGCAGGCTGCCGACGTTTCGTTTTCGGTGGGGCAGACCGGTGACTCGACCATGGTCTACCGGTTGGGGCTGCAATCGAATTGGGAAGCGAGTTGGTGGCAGACCAGCGTCGGGCGCCTGACGGGGTATTGGGATGGGGCCTACAGCTATTGGGATGGTGACGAGACCGCGAGCAACCATAGCCTGTCGTTCGCGCCGGTGTTCGTCTACGAGTTTGCCGGGGAGTCGGTGAAGCCTTATATAGAGGCTGGGATTGGCGTGGCGGCATTCTCCAGCACCGAGCTGGAAGACAACGAGCTGGGCTCGGCATTCCAGTTCGAGGATCGCATCGGCTTTGGATTGCGCTTTGCCGGTGGGCATGAGATTGGCGTGCGGGCGATTCACTATTCCAACGCGGGCATCAAGCAGCCCAACGATGGGGTGGAGAGCTATAGCCTGCATTACCGCATGACGCTCTGAGCTCTCCTTCCACGAGGGCTCGCATTGCCTGAGGTACCTGAGGAGCAACTGTCTTGCCCCATTACTCAGGCTACCTCATTACCCTGTAGGAGCAGCCTTGTGCTGCGAAGGGGGCGGTAGGGCAGCAGATGTTCTTCTGCAGTAATGGTCTCTTCGCAGCACAAGGCTGCTCCTACAGGCCCTGCGCATGGCTTCAAGTCGATGTGGTCTAGGTGGAAGCCGGTACGGTCACTACATCGATTGCTTGTGTGACAAAGGCCACAGGCCATTGAGATCCAAAGCCTCCAGCACAAGCTCGGGCTCCCTCTGCGGCCACCGCCGCAGCAACTCTTCCGCCGCATTCTGCGGCGTCCACGCCTCCGGTATCGCCTGCGCCGGTGTCACGGGTGTCTTCAGCGACTGCGGCCCCACCACGGTCAGCTCAACCCCCTGCGCCTTCAACGCCTGACGCTGCTCGCGCATCCATTGCGGCATGTTGTTCCAGCCCGCAGGCACCTGCGTCGGTGCATGCAACTGCAGCGCTGAATAACGGTTGAACACCGCCATCACCTGCGGCGAGTCACCCTTCGCCAACAACGGCAGCGCACTGGCCAGGCAATGCTCGCCGGCCAACTGGTTGTCCGTGACGATCGCCTCGAACAACTCGCTGTCAGCCACATCGTCCGCCAGGTAATCGCTGGTACCGGCGTTGATGATCAAGCCATCCAGCGCGCACCAGGCATGGCAGATCTGCTGGCTGGCCTGGGCCGCCTGATGTTCTTCGTGCAACTGCCACGGCAAGCGCAACAGCTGGCTGCCATAGCGTGCACCCAAGGCATCCAGTGCCTCGCCATGCTTCGCGCTTGCAGCTACCCGGTGTCCTTGCCCGAGCAGCCCCTCCACTAAAGCCAGGCCAAGTCCATTGCCTGCTCCCGTCACCCAGATACTGCGTGCGTTGTTCAAGATGCTGCCCTCTGATCCTGCCGGCGCGGGAGGTTCTTGAATGCCTCCAGTGCGCGCTGACGACTGCTGTCGAGATCGACAATTGGACTGTGGTAGGAATATCTAGCAAAAAGATCGGCCGACTTCACGGGGAAATGAATGGCTTTTTCATCCACCCCCTGCAATTCCGGCAGCCAGTGCCGAATGAAACGCCCTTGCGGGTCGAATCGCTGCGACTGTGAAACCGGGTTGAAGATGCGGAAATAGGGCACTGCGTCGGTGCCAGTGGACGCGCTCCACTGCCAACCGCCGTTGTTGGCGGCCAGGTCGCCGTCTATCAAGTGGCGCATGAAATGCCGCTCGCCCTTGCGCCAGTCGATCAGCAGGTTCTTGCTGAGGAACATGGCCACGATCATGCGCAGGCGGTTGTGCATCCACCCGGTGTGCAGCAGTTGGCGCATGGCGGCGTCGATGATCGGGAAGCCGGTTCGGCCCTGTTCCCATGCTTCGAGGTCGGCCGGTGCATCGCGCCAGGGCAGGGCTTCGGTCTGGGCGCGGAAGGCGCGGTGACGCGAGACCTGTGGATAACCGGTCAGGATGTGTTTGTAGAATTCGCGCCAGAGCAGCTCGTTGATCCAGGTTTGCACGCCGCTGCTGCCGCTGTCGAACTCGCCGCGGTTGCTGGCCAGGGCACCGTGCAGGCACTGGCGTGGCGAGATCACGCCGGCGGCCAGATAGGCGGAGAGCTGGCTGGTACCGGGCTTTGCAGGCAAGTCACGCAGCTGTTGGTAATCGTCGATGGTTTCATCGAGAAAACGGGTCAGCCGCGCCTGCGCTTCGGCTTCGCCGGCCGGCCAGTGGTCGCGCAGCGCCTGCGCGGGTTTTTCGAAGCCGTCCACGTGCTGTGGGATCGGGTCGCTGCTGACCTGCAGCGGTGCCTGGCGTTTTATCTGGCGGGCCAGGGCAGGGAGGCTGCGGTGCAGGTGCTCCAGGCAGCTCTTCTTGAACTGGCTGAACACCTGGAAGTAGTCGCCGCCGCGGGTAAGGATGGTGCCCGGGCGGAACAACAGCTGGTCGAGGTGGCTGTGGGCCTGGATGGCCGACTTTTCCAGCAGCGCGCGGGTGGCGTCGTCGCGACATTGCTCGTTGATGCCGTACTCCTCGTTCCAGTGCACGCTTTGCACCTGATGTTGGCGGCAGACATCGAGTACGGCCTGTGGCGCCTGGTCCCAGGTGTCGATCCTGCGGATCAGCAGGGGGATGTTCAAGCGCTCCAGCGACTGGCGCAGGTCGCGCAGGTTGCGCAGCCAGAAGTCGACTTTGCAGGCGGCGTCGTCGTGGGCCAGCCATTGCCCGGGGCTGACCAGCCACAGTGCGAGGGTCGGGCCGCGTTCGCTGGCGGCGGCTAGCGCGGTGTTGTCATCGATGCGCAGGTCGCTGCGCAGCCAGGTCAGGTGCATGGTGCGGTCATCTCTCCAGGCTGGCGGTCATGGGCTTGCAGCAAACGCAATGCCGCCTGCGGGGTATCGAACAGAGCAAGATTGGGCAGCCCCAGGGCGCGCAGCCGGGTTTCATGCAGCGCCAGCGTCGGCCCGCCAGCTAGGGTCGGCACGGGCAGGTTGGACAGGGTACGGTGCAACGCCTTGTCATCGATACGTGGCCCCAGGTGCAGGAGCACGGCGCGTGGCTTGAGCATGGTGGCTGCGCGTTGCAGGTGCGCGCCAGCAATGGTGTGCTCCAGCACTTCAACCGGCAGGCCGTTGCTGGTGAACAGCCAGGCGCACAACCACAAACCGGGGCTGAAAGTGTGTTCGCTGTCTTCGGCCAGCAAGATGGCAGGCCCATGCAGTAACTGGTTGTCGTGGTAGACCCTGGCGCCCAGCTTGCTGCGCAACCAGCTGTGGAAAAACACCTGTTCCAGCCGTGCGTTGAAATAGTTGCGCCAGCGCAGGTCGAGGAGGTCGAGCAGCGGCAACAGCAATTGCTCGCACAGAGTGACGGCCGGGTACAGGGCCATCGCCTGGTTGAGCTGCTGGTCGAGGGCGCGCTGCGACAGCGTGGCGATGGCCTCGATCAGTTGGAACTGCCGGGCTTGCCAGTCGCCTTTCGGCGGCGTGCTGGCCGGTTTGTCGAGCAGCTCTCGTACCTGGCCGACGGAGGCGCCGCGCTGCAGCCAGGCAAGGATCGCTTCTACTCGTTTGACCTGCTCCAGCCGATACAGGCGATGGCCCTTGGCGGTACGTTGGGGCTTGAGCAGGCCGTAGCGGCGCTCCCAGGCTCGCAGGGTGACGGGATTGACGCCCGTGCGGCGAGCCAGTTCGCCGATGGGCAACAGGATCTCAGACGGCATTGCGCAGGCCCAGGCTCTCGGGGTGCGGCTGAAGGTAGGCCTGTTGCTGCAGATACGGATCGGGATGCTTGCGCAAATGGTGCTTGAGCAGGGTCAGCGGCACTACCAGCGGCACCACGCCTTGCTGGTATTGGCCGATGATGGCCTGCAGCTCGGCTTTGTCCTGCCGTGTGAGGATGTCCTTGAAGTAGCCGCTCAGATGCTGCAGCACGTTGCAATGAGTGCCGCGGCTGGCACAGCGGCGCAGAGCCTGCATCAGCTGGCTGAAGTAGCGCGGGCCGATGCTTTGCGGGTCATCGTCCTTGCTCATGCTGCCGAGCAGGCGCCCGAGGCTGCGATAGGCCTGCGGGTTGTTGGCCATCAACAGGTACTTGTAGCGTGAGTGGAATCGCACCAGAGCGCCACGGCTCAGGCCTTCGGCCAGCAGGCGCTGCCAGTCGGCGTAGGCGTACACGCGGCTGATGAAGTTCTCGCGCAGTACGGGGTCGTGCAGGCGGCCTTCTTCTTCTACCGGCAGGTCCGGCCGCCGTGCGCAGAACGCCTGGGCATACACTCCCCGCCCACCGTGAAAGGCAGGGTGGCCATTGTCCTGGTATACCTTGACCCGCTCCAGGCCACAGGAAGGCGATTTCTGCATGAAGATGTAGCCGCAGATATCATCGAGTTCCGCCGCCATTTGCTCGCCATAGCTGCGCAGCGGCCCGGTCAGGTCCATTCCGGGGTTGCGGGTGCCTACCACTTCCGGCTGCTCGGGGTCGCCGACCAGGCGGATCGGGTCGCGCGGCACGCCCAGGCCGATGGCCACCTCCGGGCATACCGGCAACCAGTCGAAATGTTCCTCGAGTTGCATACGGCACAGGTCGGAGGCCTTGTGGCCGCCGTTATAGCGCACGCTGTGCCCGGTCAGGCAGGCGCTGATGGCGATACGCGGCTTGCTGTGGGCGGATGAGTCGTGCATGGGCTGCCTCCAAAAACCTGTACGAGACAAAATAGTTGTACAGGTTCATTCCAGCACAGCCCGGAAGTTATGCAAACAGTTTTTTTTGTATAACCCTACATCACTCGAGATGTTCGAGCAGCCGACGCGCCGCTTCCTGGCCACTGAGCCAGGCGCCTTCGACACGGCCGGACAGGCACCAGTCGCCGCAGGCATACAAGCCTTGGTCAGCATCGGCCAGCGCGCCCCATTCATGGTTGCTGCTCGGACGGGCATACAGCCAGCGGTGGGCCAAGGCAAAAGTAGGTGCGGGCACCACACAGCCAACCAGCTCGGCGAATTCGCCCCACAGCTGTTCGATCACTTCCTCCTTGGGCAGGTCGATGTGTTGCCGGCTCCAGTCCGAGGTGGCGTGCAGTACCCAGGTGTCGAGCTGCTCGTCACGCTCGGGCTTGCTGCGGTTGCGCGCCAGCCAGTCGAGCGGGTTGTCCTGCACGAAGCAGCCTTGCATCGGGGTGTCCAGCGGGGTCTGGAAGGCCAGGGCGACGGCCCAGGTGGGCTCCATCTGCACACCGGCGGCCACGGCCGC
Organism: Pseudomonas sp. B22(2017); assembly: GCF_002113105.1. Classification (NCBI taxonomy): domain Bacteria; kingdom Pseudomonadati; phylum Pseudomonadota; class Gammaproteobacteria; order Pseudomonadales; family Pseudomonadaceae; genus Pseudomonas; species Pseudomonas sp. B22(2017). The sequence continues at coordinate 472,774 of NZ_NEJN01000003.1, read as the reverse complement.
GAGCTTCGGGGTAGCGGCAAGCAGCGGCGTGGCCTGCGGTGCCGGCACGGCGATCACCACGCGGCTGTAGGGGCCGTGGCTGCAGCCTTCGGTGTCCTGCAGGTGCCAGTACTGCTTGCCGCGGAACACTTCGGCGATGCGGCAGCCGAAGTTGACCGTCACGTCCTTGAGCAGGCCGCGGGTGATTGCACTCATGCGCGGCACGCCCACCCAGCGCGTCTGCTCGTCGGGGGAGGGGCTGAGTTCACCATCCCGGTAGTTGTACAGCTGTGGCTTCCATTGCGCGGCCCAACCGGCGGCAACCCATTGCTGTACCTGCTCGACGAAGCGGCGGTCACGGGCCGTGAAGTATTGGGCGCCGAGGTCCAGCGCGCCAGCTTCGCTGCGCTTGCTGGCCATGCGCCCGCCACTGCCGTGGCCCTTGTCGAACAAATGCACGGATTGCCCGGCCTTCTGCAAGGCCTGGGCGGCTGACAGACCGGCGATACCGGCCCCGATGATGGCGATAGGTACTGTCATGATGGCCTCTTCAAACCTTGCTGTAAGCAGACTACGCTGTCAGGCAAACCTGTACAATGCTCAAATGTTGTATAAGGTTATTCCGTGTTGGCAGGCAGGTTGGCCTATGTTTATCCGAGAGCGTCGGGTCAAAAAAGTGCCTTGATGTTAAAAATAGACCACCGCCGCATTCTGCGAGGACACAGCCATGCATATATTGCTGACAGGCGGCACCGGGTTGATTGGCAAGCACCTGTGCCAGTACTGGCTCGGCCAGGGTCATCGCCTGACGGTGTGGAGTCGGCGGCCTGAACAGGTGCCGAAAATTTGTGGGACCGGCGTGCGTGGCATCGCCCGCCTGGAGCAACTGGAGGCGGACGATCAGCTGGACGCGGTGATCAACCTCGCCGGCGCCCCGATTGCCGACCGGCCCTGGACGGCGACCCGGCGCAACCTGCTGTGGGCCAGCCGCGTCACCCTCACCGAGCAGTTGCTGGCCTGGCTGGGCAGCCGCGAACAGCGCCCGGAAGTGTTGATTTCCGGCTCGGCGGTGGGCTGGTATGGAGACGGTGGCGAACGCGAGCTGACCGAGGCTTCACCGCCGGTGCGCGAAGATTTCGCCAGCCAGCTGTGCATCGCCTGGGAAGAGACGGCGCTGCGTTCCCAGGCCCAGGGCATTCGCGTGGTGCTGGTGCGTACCGGGTTGGTTCTGGCCAGTGATGGCGGCTTTTTGTCGCGCCTGCGCCTGCCCTTCAAACTGGGGCTGGGCGGGCCTTTGGGCGACGGGCGGCAGTGGATGCCTTGGGTCCATATAGACGACCAGGTCGCCCTGATTGATTTTCTCTTGCAGCACAAGGATGCCAGCGGTCCTTATAATGCCTGCGCCCCGGAGCCGGTGCGCAACCGCGAGTTCGCCAGGCGCCTGGGCCGCACCTTGCACCGGCCGGCGCTGCTGCCAGTGCCGGCACTGCTGCTCAAGGCGGGGCTGGGTGAGCTGTCGACCCTGCTACTCGGCGGCCAGCGCGCCCGCCCGGCACGCTTGCTGGCGGCAGGCTTCACCTTCCGCTTCAACGATTTGCAATCGGCTCTGGACAACCTGTCCAGCCGCCTCTGACATAGGACGCTGCATGACCGATCACGCCCTGCTGCTGGTCAACCTGGGCTCCCCGGCTTCCACCTCGGTGGCCGATGTGCGCCGCTACCTCAACCAGTTCCTCATGGACCCGTATGTGATCGACCTGCCCTGGCCGGTACGGCGCCTGCTGGTGTCGCTGATCCTGATCAAGCGCCCGGAGCAGTCGGCGCATGCCTATGGCTCGATCTGGTGGGAGGAGGGCTCGCCGCTGGTAGTGCTGACCCGTCGCCTGCAGGCGGCGATGGTCGAGCACTGGCCCCATGGCCCGGTGGAGATTGCCATGCGCTATGGCCAGCCGGCCTTGCCTGAGGTGCTGGAGCGCCTGGTGGCCCAGGGTGTGCGCAAGGTGACCCTGGCGCCGCTGTATCCACAGTTCGCTGACAGCACGGTGACCACTGTGGTGGAACTGGCCAGGCAGACGGTCAGTGAACGCCAGTTGCCGTTGCAACTTCGCGTGCTGCAGCCATTCTACGAGCACCCGGACTACATCGAGGCACTGGTCGCCAGCGCCCGGCCTTACCTGGAGCAGGATTACGATCACCTGTTGCTGAGCTTCCATGGCTTGCCGGAGCGCCACTTGAAGAAGCTGGACCCTACCGGCAAGCATGACTTCCAGGCGGCCGATTGCTGCAAGGATGCCAGTGCCGACATGCGCGCGGTCTGCTACCGCGGGCAGTGCCTGGCAACGGCCAGGGCCTTTGCTCAGAAGATGGGCATACCCGATGGCAAATGGTCGGTGTCGTTCCAGTCACGACTGGGGCGGGCCAAGTGGATCGAACCCTATACCGAGGCGCGGCTGGACGAGCTGGCCAAGGCTGGGGTGAAGAAGCTGCTGGTAATGTGCCCGGCGTTCGTGGCCGATTGCATCGAGACCCTGGAAGAGATCGGCATGCGCGGGAGCGAGCAGTTTGTCGAGGCCGGCGGGCAGGAGCTGGTGCTGGTGCCTTGCCTGAATGATCACCCGGAGTGGGTGAAGGCGCTGGCGGGGATGTGCGAAAAGGCCTGACTTTCAGGTTGCCTGTACTGGCCCTATCGCCGGCAAGCCAGCTCCCACAGGTATTCCACAGTTCTCGAAATCTGTGGGATACCTGTGGGAGCTGGCTTGCCGGCGATAGGGCCAGGTCAGGCTAAAGCCGAATCAAGGCAACTGATCATCCAGCTTCTTGTGCTTCCAGCCATCATTGCCCGGCAAGATCAGGTTCAGGGCGATAGCCACGATCGCGCACAGGGCGATGCCCTTCAGGCCCCAGTCATCCGGGCCATCACCACTGCCGATCAGTACGCCGCCGATACCGAACACCAGTGTCACCGACACGATCACCAGGTTGCGCGCTTCAGCCAAGTCGATCTTGTGGCGGATCATGGTGTTCATGCCCACCGCCGCGATCGAGCCGAACAGCAGGCACAGGATGCCACCCATCACCGGTACCGGGATGCTTTGCAGTAGTGCGCCGAACTTGCCGATGAAGGCGAGGGTGATAGCGAAAATCGCCGCCCAGGTCATGATCTTCGGGTTGTAGTTCTTGGTCAGCATCACCGCGCCGGTGACTTCGGCATAGGTGGTGTTGGGCGGGCCGCCGAACAGGCCGGCTGCGGTGGTGGCCAGGCCGTCGCCCAGCAGGGTGCGGTGCAGGCCGGGCTTCTTCAGGTAGTCGCGGCCGGTCACGCTGCCGACTGCGATCACCCCGCCGATGTGCTCGATCGCCGGTGCCAGGGCAACCGGGACGATGAACAGGATGGCCTGCCAGTTGAATGCTGGCGCGGTGAAGTTGGGCAGCTCCAGCCACGGCGCGGCGGCGATCTTGGCAGTGTCGACCACGCCAAAGGCGAACGACAGGGCAAAGCCTACGAACACGCCGGCAATGATCGGCACCAGACGGAAGATGCCCTTGCCGAACACGGCAACGATCAGCGTTGTCAGCAGGGCCGGCATCGAGATCATCATGGCGGTCTTGTACGGCAGCAGCACGCTGCCGTCACCGGCCTTGCCCATCGCCATGTTGGCGGCGATCGGCGCCATGGCCAGGCCGATGGAGATGATCACCGGGCCGATCACCACCGGCGGCAGCATGCGGTCGATGAAGCCAGTGCCTTTGATTTTTACCATCAGGCCCATGAAGGTGTACACGAAACCTGCGGCCATCACACCACCCATGGTCTCGGCCAGGCCGAACTGGCCCTTGGCGAGGATGATCGGGGTGATGAAAGCAAAGCTCGAGGCCAGGAACACGGGTACCTGGCGGCCGGTGACCAGCTGGAACAGCAGGGTGCCGATGCCGGCAGTGAACAGCGCTACGTTCGGATCGAGGCCGGTGATCAGTGGCATCAGCACCAGCGCGCCAAATGCCACGAAGAGCATCTGCGCGCCCGAAACGACCTGGCGCCAGAGCGGGTCGTTGAAGCCGTCCTGCATGGTCAGGCGTCCTTTTGCTTGGTGCCGAAGATCTTGTCACCGGCATCGCCCAGGCCCGGCACGATGTAGCCGTGTTCGTTCAGGCGCTGGTCGATCGAGGCGGTGTAGATCTGCACGTCCGGGTGGGCTTTTTCAACCACTTCGATGCCTTCTGGCGCAGCGACCAGGACCATGGCTCGGATCTCTTTGCAGCCGGCCTTTTTCAGCAGGTCGATGGTGGCGACCATCGAACCGCCGGTGGCCAGCATCGGGTCGATGATCAGGGCCAGGCGCTGGTTGATGTCCGGCGCGAGCTTTTCCAGGTAGGTGTGGGCTTCGAGGGTTTCCTCGTTGCGGGCAACGCCGACGGCGCTGACCTTGGCGCCCGGGATCAGGCTGAGCACGCCGTCGAGCATGCCGATGCCGGCTCGCAGGATCGGTACCACGGTAATCTTCTTGCCGGCGATTTTTTCAACTTGCACCTTGCCGCACCAGCCATCGATCTCGTAGGTTTCGAGCGGCAGGTCCTGGGTGGCTTCGTAGGTCAGGAGCGCGCCGACTTCCTGGGCAAGTTCGCGAAAATTCTTGGTGCTGATATCGGCACGGCGCATCAGGCCGAGCTTGTGGCGGATCAGCGGATGGCGGATCTCACGAGTGGGCATAGGGGGGCTCCGAAAGGCGGGCAAAAAAACCGCGCTAGATTAATCTATTCAGCCTGTGCTGTCGTCTGGTCATTCTGGACGTTAGTCCATAAATGCTTGATCTGTGACGAGCGGATGCGTACCTTTGCCCGCTTTTCCAAAATGCACCCCCGGAGAGCGCCATGTCCGCCGATCTCGAGCATATCCGTCAAGTCATGCGTGAAGCTGACTGCCTGTACACCGAAGCCGAAGTCGAAGCGGCCATCGCCAAAGTCGGCGAGCAGATCTGCAAGGACCTGCACGACAAGAACCCGGTGGTGTTCTGTGTGATGAACGGCGGCCTGATCTTCTCGGGCAAACTGCTGACCCACCTGCAGTTCCCACTGGAAGCCAGCTACCTGCACGCTACCCGCTACCGCAACCAGACCAGCGGCGGCGAGCTGTTCTGGAAGGCCAAGCCCGAAGTATCGTTCATCGACCGTGACGTACTGATCGTCGATGACATCCTCGACGAAGGGCACACCCTCAGCGCCATCATCGAGTTCTGCAAGCACGCCGGTGCGCGCTCGGTGCACACCGCAGTACTGATCGACAAGGACCATGACCGCAAGGCCAGCCCGGAACTCAAGGCCAACTACGTGGGCTTGCCCTGCGTCGACCGCTATATCTTCGGTTACGGCATGGACTACAAAGGCTACTGGCGCAACGCCAACGGCATCTTCGCCGTAAAGGGGCTGTGATCATGCGCCAGCCTGCGTTCATCGACCAATCGCTGTTCGCCGGGCTGGCCGCAAAGGCTGCAGCCAACCCGCGCGGGCGGCAACATCACAATTTCCATGAGATGGAAGAGCCTTGCCACCGCATGGCAGTCGGGCTGCAACCGAGCACCTATATCCCGCCGCATCGGCACCTGAGCGATGACAAAGCCGAAACGCTGGTCGTGCTCAAGGGTTGCCTTGGCCTGCTGCTCTTCAACGAGCAGGGGGCGGTGACCGACAAGCGAGTGCTGCAGGCGGGCGGCGATTGCCTGGGTGTGGACCTGGCGCCTGGTATTTACCATGGGCTTGTGGTGCTGGAGCCGGACAGCATCCTGTTCGAGTGCAAGGCCGGACCGTATCGGCCGGTGGGTGAAGGCGAACATGCGCACTGGGCGCCGCGCGAAGGAGAAGAGGGCGTGGACGAGTACCAGGCCTGGATGCGCGCGCAGTTCGATTGATGTCGGGCCGGCGCACTCAACTGTAGGAGCGGCCTTGTGTCGCGATCGGGCTGCGCAGCAGCCCCTCGATTGAAGCTTCGCCACCAACATGGCCGGGGCCGCTTTGCGGCCCATCGCGACACAAGGCCGCTCCTACAAGAGCCTGTGCAGGCCGTGCTAGAGTGCTCCTTCATTCAAGGAGCCTCACATGCGTGCGTTTCTTCCCCTCCTGCTGGCGGTCAGCCTGCCACTCGCCGCCGCACCGCTGCACAGCCAGTTCCTGCCACCTGACGACCAGTCCCTGCGCCAGGAAGCGCCGACTGGCCAGCAATTGCTGCAAGTGACCGACTACTCGGTGGTAGTGGGTACCCAGCGCCAATCCGACCAGCAGCCGATCCCGATCACCTCGTCGTTGCAGGTGCGCCTCAAGGGCAAGCCGCTGAGCAAGGGCGCGACCATCGCCCAGGTGCTGCTGACCTTTGACGGTGAAGCGGCCAAGAGCCTGAAGAAGCCCGTATACGATGAGAAAACCCGCACCCTGAGCCTGAATTATCCGCTCAGCGACTACCGCGTGATCATGGACCTGCTGCGCAACGAGACGCTGTATGTGCAGTTCCTCACCTACGGCAACGGCCACGTCTGGGCCGACCTGCACACCGGTACCGTACGTACGCGTTGAGGCGCCCGGCCTGCGGGGGGTACACTGCCGGCCTTCGAAATTTCGTGATGGTCCAGTTGGAGTCGGCAATGCGTAAAGACAAGAAACAGGTAATCGGTGACGAGATCAGCGACGACTACATCAAGTCGTTCCTTCAGTTCGAGCCGGCCGATGGCGTGACCTCGCCGTCGCTGCACAAGCTGGTCAAGGCCTACCGCGGCCTGCGCATCGACGATTTCGAGCGTTTTGTCGGCTTCTTCGTCGAGGCTGGGCTGGACCTGGATGGCAAAGACGAGCACGGCAAGACCTTTGTCGAGCAGATTGCCGACCAGCGCAATGCGTCGGATTACATCGAGATCATCGCCAAGGCCCGTGGCTGATTTGTGAACCTGCTCCGGCCCTTTCGCGGGCACGCCCGCTCCCACAGGGATGGTGCAGAGCCTGAGGGCGACGCCGAAACCTGTGGGAGCGGGCATGCCCGCGAAGAGGCCGGCACAGGTCAATGAGTAACCAGGAACGAAAAAACGCCCCGAGGGGCGTTTTTTCGTTACCGGCCGAATCAGGCGTAATGCTTGGCCGCCGGGCTGCTTTCCACCAGGTCCAGCGCCACGTCGTTGTCGGCACTGATCTTGTGGTACAGCGCAGCATCGGTCGCCAGGGTCTTCTCGCGAGCCGGGAAGATTTCCCTGAGCTTGGCAGCCCAGGCACCTTTGGCCTGCTCGGGGAAGCAGCGCTCGATCAGTTCCAGCATGATCGAAACGGTCACCGAAGCACCCGGCGATGCGCCGAGCAGTGCAGCCAGGCTGCCGTCCTGGGCCGAGACCAGCTCGGTACCGAACTGCAGCACGCCGCCTTTCTTCGGGTCTTTCTTGATGATCTGCACGCGCTGACCGGCCACTTCCAGGCGCCAGTCTTCGGCCTTGGCCTGCGGGTAGAAGCGACGCAGGGCTTCCAGGCGCTGCTCCATCGACTGCATCACTTCGCTGACCAGGTACTTGGTCAGGTCCATGTTGTCACGGGCCACGGCGAGCATCGGGCCGATGTTGCCCATGCGCACCGACAGCGGCAGGTCCATCAGCGAACCGTGCTTCAGGAACTTGGTAGTGAAGCCGGCATATGGACCGAACAGCAGCGATTTCTTGCCATCGACCACACGGGTATCCAGGTGCGGTACCGACATCGGCGGGGCGCCGACCGCAGCCTGGCTGTAGACCTTGGCCTGGTGCTGCTTGACGATTTCCGGGTTGTCGCAACGCAGCCACTGGCCGCTGACCGGGAAGCCGCCGAAGCCTTTGCTTTCCGGAATGCCCGACAGCTGCAGCAGCGGCAGGGCCGCGCCACCGGCGCCGAGGAAGACGAAGCGGGCGTCCACTTCACGGCTACCGCCGCTGTTGACGTCCTTTATGCTCACGGTCCAGCCCTTGCCGTTACGGCGCAGGCCAACGACCTTCTTGCTGTACTTGACCTGGGCGTCCTGCGAGTCGCCCAGCAGCTTCAGCAGCTTGTTGGTCAGGGCGCCGAAGTTGACGTCGGTGCCCTTGAGCACGCGGGTGGCGGCGATGTGCTGGTCGGCTGGGCGGCCTGGCATCATCAGCGGCATCCAGTCCTTCATCACGGCCTTGTCTTCGGTGTATTCCATGTCCGCAAAGGCATGGTGCTGCTTGAGTAGCTCATAGCGCTTCTTGAGGAAGGAAACACCCTTGTCACCCTCGACGTAGCTCAGGTGCGGGACAGGGTTGATGAAGGCACGTGCCGAGCCGAAGTTGCCCTTCTTGCTCAGGTAGGCCCAGAACTGGCGCGAAACCTCGAACTGGGTGTTGATGTGCACGGCCTTCTTGATGTCGATGCTGCCATCGGCGGCCTGGGGCGTGTAGTTAAGCTCGCACAGGCCGGCGTGGCCGGTGCCTGCGTTGTTCCAGGGGTTGGAGCTTTCCGCGGCTCCGGAGTCCATCGCCTCCACGACCTCAAGCTTCAGGGTCGGGTCGAGCTCCTTGAGCAGTACGGCCAGGGTGGCACTCATGATGCCTGCGCCTACCAGTACCACATCAACCGATTCGTTCTGCGCCATTTAACGCGTCTCCACAATCTACAGCTACCTAATTGACAGCATAGGACCTGGGTTCGCCAGGGTCGCCATGTCCGACTTTTCGCAGTTCTTGCAACTTCCGCGGACACCGCCAATCAGTCTTCGGGTTCGCGTATTGAACGCGGTTTGCCACGGGTGCGGCAATTCGACTTATGGTCAAGGTGTCGTGCGTGCGTTATGGAACGGCTCAGACACTCATACGGGATGAGCGCACTTGCCGCCTGTTCAGGGCTGTTCGGGACACATCTGCCGCTTTTGCACATGCCAGACTGTTCATTTGCTCGCCACACTCTTGTGAAGTTGTGAAAACCGTTTTTTCACGCTCTTTTGGAGACGTGAACCTCAAAAGGGGTCTGCGCGATGGCAACCCGCAGGTTCATGCAGTGTGAAGGGCCGGAAAAGCAGGCACGACAGCCGATGCAAGACCTGAGTGGAAGGCTCTCTGTGGGCGAAGCATTGAAGTTGCCGGGGTCAATCGGCGAGTGCGGGGCCCGATCAGGAGACGTCCTTATAATCGGGGGGAGATTATAGCGATGTCGCGGGCAGAAATGTCGCCATTCGTGGTTTTTATTGCAGCGTTTGTCAGGCCGCGAGGATGCGCTGGTGCCAGCGGCGGCTTGCGCGGGCGCAAACCCGGGCACTGGTGGGCAGCTCGCGGCCCAGCCAGGCGAGCCGGATTTCGCCGATCTGGACCCAGCCGCTGCCGCTGGGCGCCTGGCTGCATTGCTTGAAGGCCAGGCATTTGCCGTCGGCATCGAGGCGGGCATAGGTGTTGTGGCGCGGGCGTTGGAAGAGCAGGGTCCAGAGCGAGGCCATGGCAGCGAGTCCTGTGCGTTAGGGCTTGGCGCAAGGATAAGGGCGCGGCGATGAAACGATTGTGACAAGCGGGCCGGACCGATGACTGGTCGATGCGTGGCTAGGTATACTGTGGGCCTTCGCCGCTTTTTCTGGAGTAACGCGCATGTTGCAACGTCTGTTGTTCGGTTTGATCGCCGTGGCCAGCCTCAGCCTGGTCGGTTGTGCCCACAGCCCGCAACAACTCAATCCGCAACCCACGCTCAAGGCCCAGCTCGCGCCGGTCGGCCATGGCCAGCCGGTAGTGGTCCGGGTTGTTGACGGCCGGGCCTCGCAGTCCCTGGGCACTCGCGGTGGCATGTATCCCGAGACCAGCACCATCAGCGTGAGTGGCAACGACATCGTGCCCAAGCTGCAGGCCCAGGCCGAAGCCGCCGTACGCCTGCTCGGCTTCACCCCGACGCCGAACGCCTACAACGCGCCGCAGCTGACCGTGACCCTGGCCGAACTGAAGTACCAGTCGCCGAAAGACAACCTGTACGTGACCGAGGCTACCATCGGCGCCACCTTCCGTGCCGACGTGTCCAATGGCGGCCGCCGCTACAGTGGCCGTTACGGCGCTTCGCTGGACCAGCGTTTCGGCATGGCGCCGAACCAGGAAACCAACACCCAGCTGGTGGGCGATGTGCTGAGCGATGCCCTGACCCGCATGTTCAAGGACCCGACCATCGGTCAGGTGCTGGGGCAGTAAGCCTTCAGCTATAAAACAAAACCCGCTGCCTGTGTTCCAGGCAGCGGGTTTTTTGTTGTCTGTGCCCGCGAAGAGGCCGGCAAATCTTCATGCCATGCCAGATGAAATTTGATGACACTTTGTCGCCTGAACCGGGCGTCTGGGCATGACTTGGGTAGAATGCCGGCCTTTGCCGTCGCTCATACCGAGGTTGCGTGATGTCCTTGCAAGTGCTCTGGGGGTTCCTGGCCGCCCACCCGACCAAGCTGATCAATCTGCTGGCGCTGCTGCTGACCTGCCCGGGCGGGTTGCTACTGCACAGTGCGCGGCGGCGCGAGGCCGAGACCCGCGAATACATGGCGGTGGACGAGGGGGTGGTGGACGCGTTCGACCTTCGGGTGCCGCGGTACTTCTACATTCTCGGTTTTTCGTGCCTGGCGATGGCGTTGCTGCTGTCCTGGTTCAGTACCTGGATTTGAGATTTTAGGGCCGCTTTGCGGCCCATCGCGACACAAGGCCGCTCCTACAGGTATGTGCGATCCCCTGTAGGAGCGGCCTTGTGTCGCGATGGGCTGCAAAGCAGCCCTAGGATCGATCAGGCAACAGGTGCCTGCTGCCTGACCTGGTACTGGTTGCGCACCGGCGTCGCATACTGCAGCACAAGGTACGGCCGCTGCTCCTCAGGGCAGGCATCCAGGCGGCGTTGCCATTCTTCCTTGGCCCGGGCCAGCTCATCAGCCGGGAACACCTTCTCGGCGCTCGGCACCTGCAGCGCCTCATCCTTGCCATCCCACATCGCATAGGCCAGGTAGTGCACCGGGAACAGTCGGTAGCCACCGAGGATCTGCCGGTCGATTTCCGCTGCCAGTTGCTTGGTATCCTCGTGATACTCGGTCACCGGCGGGGCGAAGTTGATGTGCACCCGGCCTTTGTAGCCGGTAATGCCCTTGGCGATGCTGTTGTCGTCCTCGCCCGGCGCCTTCTTGTAGGTGCCGGTGGTGGCGCGGATGTACAACTCGCGGGCCTTGGCCTGGTCGCACGGGTCATATTCGTAGCTGATCGAAACCGGTGTCAGGTTCAGGCTCTGGATCACCGCGCCGAACGGCTCGTCCTTGCGGCTCATGTGGAACATCTTGAGGATCGCCGAATCGGTGCGGTCGTCACCATCCTTGGCCCGGCCTTCTGCCTGGGCGATCCAGATCGACGTGGCGTCGTTGCGGATCGAGTGGTTGATGTAGGCTGAGAGCAACTGGTAGGCCGCCAGCTTCTCGCGGCGCCCACTGATCGAGCGGTGCACGATGAAGCTCTTGTTCAGGCGCATCATGTCGCTGACAAACGGCTTTTGCAGCAGGTTGTCGCCAATGGCGATACGCGGCGTGGGCAGGCCGGCGTGGTACACCGCGTAGTTGACGAAGGCCGGGTCCATGACGATGTCACGGTGGTTGGCCAGAAACAGGTAGGCGGTGCCGGCCTTGAGCTGCTCCACACCCGAATAGGTGACGCCGTCGGTGGCGCGGTCGATGGTCTGGTCGACGTAGTACTCGACTTTGTCCTGCAAGGTCGAGACACAGGTGACACCGGCGAATTCCTTGCGCAGGCGGCGGGCGATCAGCGGTTTGAGCAACCAGCCGAGAGCACCGGCCGCACGCGGGAAGCGGAAGTGGGTGAGGATATCGAGGAATGCCGGGTCGCTGAGCAGGCGTGCCAGAACGGCAGGGACCTCAGCGTCGTCGTACGGTCGGATGGCATCGAATTCGCCCATCATGCTCTCTTGTTGGAAACGGCTAGGGTAATTAGGTAGGGGCGGGCTCCGAAAAACGGCTCGGACACACACAGGCCCTGTAAACAGACCGGCAATTATACGCATAAGTCACCCCGGAGGCCGCGATGCTGCAAACTGCTATCTACGATTGCCCTTATTGTGGCGAAGAAGTCGAAACCACGGTGGACCTGTCCGGTGGCGATCAGGAGTACATCGAGGACTGTCAGGTATGCTGCAAACCTATCCGCTTCGTGCTGCAAGTTCATGGCGAGGAGTGGATGCTGGATGTATTCGGTGAGAATGACTGATGCAGCGTATTTACGAACCGGAAAACCTGCTCGAGGCTGAAATGCTGGCGGGCATGCTCGCCAGCGAGGGGATCGATGCGCATCTGGTTGGTCGTGACCTGATCGGTGCTGCCGGTGAACTGCCGATGCAGGGCTTGCTTGGGCTTGCCGTGGCTGATGAACAGGCCGAGTACGCACGGCAGCTGATCGATGCGTACAATGATGCCCAGCCACTGGTTGGCGACGAACCGGAGAGTTTCCCCGGTACCTTGATCTGCTAGGTTCTGAATTCGCCCATGTGTGGACGTTACGCCCTGTTTCGCTGGCCCCAGGCTCTTGCCAGTCTGCCGGACTTTCCCGTTGGCCAGCCAGCCCAATGGAACATCTCGCCTGGGGCTTCGGTGCTGATCCAGCGCCAGCTTGACGGCCAGTTGCAACTGGCCAAGGCGCGCTGGGGGCTGACCCCGGCCTGGCTCACCGACCTGTCCCGCACCCCCGCCCATGCCCGCGCCGAAACCCTGGCCGAGCAGCCGATGTTTCGCGACGCGTTTCGCCTGCGCCGCTGCCTGATGCCGGCCAACGGCTTTTACGAATGGCGCGGCAGCGTGCGCAAGCGCCCGTACTGGCTGACCCCGGGGGAGGGTGCATCACTGTACTTCGCCGCCGTGTGGGAGGCCTACCCGGTGCAGGACCAGGTTTGGCTGAGTTGTGCGGTGGTGACCCAGGCGGCGATGAACCAGCGTCGGCCGCTGATACTCGACGAGGCAGGGCAGGCCGCCTGGCTTGACCCGGACACGCCGCTGGCCCGCCTGCATGAATTGCTGGCCAGCCCGCCGGCGACGTTGCGCGAACGGGCCCTGGCGCATTTCGTCAATGATCCGAAGCTGGATGCGCCGGAGTGCCTGACCCCGGCCTGATGTATGGCTGTGTCGGCCTCTTCGCGGCTGAAGCTGCTCCTACAACGATCGCATTACCCCTTTAGGAGCGGGTTCACCCGCGAAGGGGCCGGCACAGGCGACGAAAATCTTCCCTGCGGCTATGGCGGCCCCAAGCGACTCGGCCTACGATACGGCGCATGTAAAAAGGGAGTGTTTTCATGCGTAAGTCTTTTGTCGTCAGCCTGTTGAGTGCTGGCATCCTGCTGGCCGGCTGCCAGGCGGTTAATACCACCAGCGGCGGTGCTGTCGGCGTCGAGCGCCAGCAGTACATGTTCAGCATGCTCTCGACCGATGAGGTCAACCAGATGTACGCCCAGTCGTACCAGCAGACCCTGGGTGAAGCATCGAACAAAGGCGTGCTCGACAAGTCCAGCGCAGATGCCAAGCGTGTGCAGGTAATTGCCAACCGACTGATCGCCCAGACCCCCAAGTTCCGACCGGATGCCGCGCAATGGAACTGGGAAGTCAACGTGATCAAGAGCGACGAGCTCAACGCCAACTGCGGCCCGGGCGGCAAGATCATCGTCTACACCGGCCTGATCGATCAGCTCAAGCTCACCGATGCGGAAATTGCTGCGGTGGTGGGCCACGAGATCGCCCACGCTTTGCGTGAGCACAGCCGCGAGGCGATGTCCAAGGCGTATGGCGTGGAAATGGCGCGCCAGGGCGCCGGTGCCCTGTTTGGCCTCGGCCAGGGCAGCATGGCCATGGCCGATACCGTGGTGAACTATGCCATGACCCTGCCCAACAGCCGGGCCAACGAGAACGAAGCCGACCTGATCGGCCTGGAGCTCTCGGCGCGTGCCGGTTACGACCCGAATGCCGCGATCACCTTGTGGAACAAGATGAGCCAGGCTTCCGAGGGCGCGCCGCCTGAGTTCATGAGCACTCACCCGGCTTCCCAGAGCCGCATTGCTTCGTTGCAGGCGGCGATTCCGAAGGTGATGCCGCTGTATCAGGCGGCCAAGAAGTAAGCCCCGACTTCCAGATGCTTACCCCTTGTAGGAGCAGCCTTGTGCTGCGAAAGGGCCGGTAAGAGCACCACATTTCCTGGTGCCTGTACCGGCCTCTTCGCAGCGCAAGGCTGCTCCTACAGGTTTGGCGTCAGCCTGTCGCCTTTCGGGTTAGCTCACCCAGCCACTGGCTTGCATCGCCGAGTACACGGCCACGATCGCCAGCACGAAGAACGCCGTAGCCGCCAGGCGACGGATCAGCGTCAGCGGCAGTTTGTCCGCCGCGAAGTTACCCGCCAAAACCACCGGCACGTTGGCAATCAGCATGCCCAGGGTGGTACCGATAATGACCATGATCAGGTACGGGTACTGTGCTGCCAGCATTACCGTGGCGACCTGGGTCTTGTCACCGATTTCAGCCAGGAAGAACGCGATCAGCGTGGTCAGGAACGGCCCGAAGCGGCGCGCCGGGTTCTCGTCGTCATCCATCTTGTCCGGAACCAGGGTCCACAGGGCAGTGGCGGTGAAGCTCGCAGCCAGGATCCAGTGCAGTGCCGAGTCGCTGAAGAAGCTGCCTACCCAGGCGCCCACGGCACCAGCCGCGGCATGGTTGGCCAGGGTGGCGGCGATGATGCCGGCGATGATCGGCCAGGGCTTGCGGAAGCGGGCAGCGAGTATGAGCGCGAGCAATTGCGTCTTGTCGCCGATTTCGGCTAGGGCAACGATGGCGGTGGGGACCAGCAAAGATTCCAGCATCAGGATTCCTACGGGGGCGGGTCGACACGGCTATGACACGTACAGCCTCCCCGCCCCGGGTAAGGTGTGCGTGTCATAGGTCTTGTCAAACCCTGGATCCGTCTATGCGGATCTCGCCATGCAGGCTGGCATGGTGGGTCGCACGCGCCATGGTCTGTGGACCAAGTATGTTGACGCGTACCGGGCGAGCTGGGCGCTCGCGGGAGACTACTCCCCTAGGACGGTGCGGATTCTGCCTAGACTAAACGCTTTCGGCAAGCGCTGTTTTTATCCGTGTGTTGCCTGGTAGATGCGGAAACCGTCCGCCTCGTCGCGTACCTGGCAGTTGCCCAGCGCCCCTTCGATCAGTGGCTGGTAGCGCAGGAAGCTGTTGGCAACCAGGCGCATTTCGCCACCTTTTCGCAGATGAACGGCTGATTTTTTCAGCAAGTTTTCCGATGCCTGGTAGTTGGTGTGCACCCCGGTGTGGAACGGCGGGTTGCTCAGGATCAGGCTCAGCTCGGTCGGCGCCGCGTCGATGCCGTCGCCGCTGATGACTTCGCCCTCCAGACCATTGGCGGCCAAGGTCAGGCGGCTGGCGGCCACGGCGAAGGCATCCACATCCAGCAGGGTCACCCGGTTTTGTGGATAACGGCGTTTGACCGTGGCGCCCAGCACCCCGGCACCGCAGCCGAAGTCCAGCACATGCCCGCTCGGCAGGCCGTCGAGGTGCTTGAGCAGCAGGGCGGTACCGCGATCGAGGCGGCCATGGCTGAACACACCGGGCAGACTGACCACTTGCAGCGGGCCGTCTTCCAGGCTGAGCTCGAAGCGTTCGGCCAGGCTTTCCAGGGGCTTGGCCTCTGGCGCGTGCTCGATGGTCACCTGCCACAGCTGGCAATGGCGGGCGCTGTCGAGCTTGCGCGGCTTGCCAAAGGCCTGCAGCTGCTTGGCCGCACCCTCGATGCCACCACGTTTCTCGCCGACCAGGTACAGCTCGCGGCCCGCCAGGCGCGAGGCCAGGGCGTTGAGCAGGTAGGCGGCCAGTTCGCGGGACTTGGGCAGGAACAGCACGGCGCTGTCGAAAGTCACTTCAGGGGGCTCCACCGCATAGTGGCTGCGCCCGGCGAAGCGGCTTTCGAGCATGGCCTGGTCGCCCGCATGCCAGGTCCAGGCCTGGGCATTGGGCAACTGGCCTAGCAGGCTGTCGGCGGGGGCGCCGGCGAGCAGCAGCGGGCTCTGGAAAAGCTCTGCCTGGCGGAGCAACACTTCACTGCGCGGGTCCATGGACGACGCCTCCTGGAAAAAAGTGGCGCAGTTTAGCAGAGGCGGGCGTCGGGCTCAGCTAACCACGCGGCGTGGCTGCCCGGCGAAGAAAGCCTGGGCGTTCTCGCTGAGCTGGCCGACGATGCGCTGGCGCGACTCTACCGCGCCCCAGGCGCTGTGCGGGGTGATGATCAGGCGCGGGATGCCGGGCTCGAGCAGCGGGTTGCCGTTGATCGGTGGCTCCACGCTCAGCACGTCGGTAGCGGCACCGCCCAGGTGGCCACTGCGCAGGGCGTCGGCCAGCGCCTGCTCGTCGATAAGGCCGCCGCGGGCGGTGTTGACCACCAGCGCGTTTGGCTTGAGCAGCGCCAGTTCGCGGGCCCCGAGCATGTGTCGGGTGTGTTCGTTCAGCGGGCAGTGCAGGGTCAGGGCGTCGACTTGCGGCAGCAACTCGTCCAGCGGCAACCGGTCGGCGCGTTCCGGGCGGCCGGGGATCTGCCCGCTGAGCACGCGCATGCCGAAGGCTTCGGCCAGTCGCGCCACCGCGCCGCCCAGTTCACCGTGGCCGAGCAAGCCAAGGGTCTTGCCCTCCAGCTCGACGATGGGGAAGTCCAGCAGGCAGAACTGGCTGGCCTTGGCCCACTGGCCGTCGGCTACCGCCTGGTTGTAGTCGCACAGGCGGGTGGCCAGTGCCAGTAGCAGGGCGAGGGTGTGCTGGGCGACGGACGGTGTGCCGTAGCCCTGGCAGTTGCACACGGTGATGCCCTGGGCGCGGGCGGCCGCCAGGTCGACGTTGTTGGTGCCGGTGGCGGCCACCAGGATCAGCTTCAGTTGCGGGCTGGCGGCCAGGGTCGCGGCGTCGAGCATGACCTTGTTGCTGACCACCGCTACCGCGCCCTGAAGGCGTTCGGCGACTTGCTCAGGACGGGTGGCGGCGAACAGTTCGAACTCGTCGAACTGCTGCTTCAGGGGCGAGAGGTCGAGATCGCCCAGGTCCAGGGACTGGTGATCGAGAAACACGGCGCGACGCGGGCTGGGCATGAAGTTCTCCGAGGCTGGGCGGGATTTCGGTGTCGCGGCCATTCGCGGGTTGACCCGCGAATAGGCCATCAGCTTCACCACATAACCTGAAGCTGCCGCCGCAGTGTCTAGTTCAACCTTGCCGCCCGTCAACGCCCGCCACTCATACCTTCATCACGCAAATCATTCCTTCGGCTGATTTAGCCGTCACATTGGCGAACTACAGTAGTTCTCAGACTTGTCCGGCCCGCTTTCCAGAAAAGGGATACCCATGTTGCAGACCCGCATCATCAAGCCCGCCGAGGGCGCCTACGCCTACCCCCTGCTGATCAAGCGACTGCTGATGTCTGGCAGCCGCTATGAAAAGACCCGCGAAATCGTCTACCGAGACCAGATGCGGCTGACCTACCCCCAGCTCAACGAGCGCATCGCGCGCCTGGCCAACGTGCTGACCGAAGCCGGGGTAAAGGCCGGTGACACCGTGGCGGTGATGGACTGGGACAGCCACCGCTACCTGGAATGCATGTTCGCCATCCCGATGATCGGTGCGGTGGTGCACACCATCAACGTGCGCCTGTCGCCCGAGCAGATTCTATACACCATGAACCACGCCGAAGACCGCGTGGTGCTGGTCAACAGTGACTTCGTCGGCCTGTACCAGGCCATCGCCGGGCAACTGACCACCGTCGACAAGACCGTGCTGCTGACCGACGGCCCGGACAAGTCAGCCGAGCTGCCCAACCTGGTGGGCGAGTACGAGCAACTGCTGGCCGCTGCCAGCCCGCGCTACGATTTCCCGGACTTCGACGAGAACTCGGTGGCCACCACCTTCTACACCACTGGCACCACCGGCAACCCCAAGGGTGTGTACTTCACTCATCGGCAACTGGTGCTGCACACCCTGGCCGAAGCTTCAGTGACTGGCAGCATCGACAGCGTGCGCCTGCTGGGTAGCAACGACGTGTACATGCCCATCACGCCGATGTTCCACGTGCACGCCTGGGGCATTCCCTACGCCGCCACCATGCTCGGCATGAAGCAGGTGTATCCGGGGCGCTACGAGCCGGACATGCTGGTCAAACTGTGGCGCGAAGAGAAGGTCACCTTCTCCCATTGCGTGCCGACCATCCTGCAGATGCTGCTCAACTGCCCGACCTCCCAAGGTCAGGACTTCGGCGGCTGGAAGATCATCATCGGCGGCAGCGCACTCAACCGCTCGTTGTACCAGGTCGCCCTGGCACGCGGCATCCAGCTGACCGCCGCATATGGCATGTCCGAGACCTGCCCGCTGATTTCCGCCGCCCACCTTAACGACGAACTGCAGGCCGGCAGCGAGGATGAGCGCGTCACTTACCGCATCAAGGCCGGCGTGCCGGTGCCGCTGGTGGAGGCGGCCATCGTCGACGGCGACGGCAACTTCCTGCCCGCCGACGGTGAAACCCAGGGCGAGCTGGTACTGCGTGCGCCATGGCTGACCATGGGCTACTTCAAGGAACCGGAAAAGAGCGAAGAGCTGTGGCAGGGCGGGTGGTTGCACACCGGTGATGTCGCCACGCTCGACGGCATGGGCTATATCGACATCCGCGACCGTATCAAGGATGTGATCAAGACCGGTGGCGAGTGGATTTCCTCGCTCGACCTCGAAGACCTGATCAGCCGTCACCCGGCCGTGCGCGAAGTGGCGGTGGTAGGGGTGGCCGACCCGCAGTGGGGTGAACGCCCGTTTGCCCTGCTGGTGGTGCGCGAAGACCAGGTCATCGACGCCAAGGCGCTGAAGGAACACCTCAAGCCGTTCGTCGAACAAGGGCACATCAACAAGTGGGCGATTCCAAGCCAGATCGCCGTTGTTACCGAAATTCCCAAGACCAGTGTCGGCAAGCTCGACAAGAAACGCATCCGCCAGGACATCGTCCAGTGGCAGGCCAGCAACAGCGCGTTCCTCTCCACGCTGTAACCGCCATGCGGGTCGCGCAGTGCAGCGCGCGACCCGCATGCTAGAGAGGTGGAACCTTGCCAAACGGCAGAAATACGCCATCCTTTAGCACTGCCAGCGCGCAGCCGGGGCAACATGGCAGCGAGTTGGTCGCACGGAGCGCAAATCACACTTTAGAGGGATCAAGCGCCTGTGCCTTGCTGGCTATAGTCGGGGCCAGGGGATTTTCAGGAATGGGGGAGGCGACATGCGCAAGCCGTGTCGCCGCGGGCGCAAGCCTGCAAGCCGGTCGCTCGGGCCGTTCTTGAAAGGACTCACTGCCATAACAAAAAAAGTACATGGAGTAGCGTCGATGAAATCTGCAAACCTGTTCTGGCGCCGGGCCAAGTTGCCCCTGGCCGTCAGCCTTGCTTCCACGCTCGCAAGTCCTGCTTTCGCTGTCAGTTTCAACATTGGTGAAATCGAAGGCCAGTTCGACTCGTCGCTCTCCATCGGCGCCAGCTGGTCGACGGCCAACCCGAACAAGAACCTGATCGGGGTGAACAACGGCGGCAAGGGCCTGTCGCAGACATCCGACGATGGCCACCTGAACTTCAAGAAGGGCGAAACCTTCTCCAAGATCTTCAAGGGTATCCATGACCTGGAGCTCAAGTACGGCGACACCGGTGTGTTCGTCCGCGGCAAGTACTGGTACGACTTCGAACTGAAGGACGAAGGCCGCGAGTTCAAGGACATCAGCGACTCCAACCGCAAGGAAGGCGCCAAATCGTCCGGTGCCGAACTGCTCGACGCATTCGTCTACCACAACTACTCCATCGGCGATCAGCCAGGCTCGGTGCGCTTGGGCAAGCAGGTGGTGAGCTGGGGTGAAAGTACCTTCATCGGTGGCGGCATCAACTCGATCAACCCGATCGACGTGTCGGCGTTCCGCCGCCCGGGGGCCGAGATCAAGGAAGGCCTGATTCCGGTCAACATGTTCTACATTTCGCAGAGCCTGACCGACAACCTGTCGGCGGAGGCTTTCTACCAGATCGAATGGGACCAGACGGTCGTCGACAACTGCGGCACCTTCTTCTCCCAGCCAGACATCATTGCCGACGGCTGTACCGACAACCTGCGCGTGCTCAACAGCAGTCGCACAGTGCCGGGGGCGGCGCAGCAATTCCTTGCCACCCGTGGCGTGGACATCAATGAGGAAGGGGTAATGGTGCGCCGCGGCGCCGACCGCGATGCGCGTGACAGCGGCCAGTTTGGCGTGGCAATGCGCTACATGTTCGAGCCGCTGGACACCGAGTTTGGCGCCTACTTCATGAACTACCACAGCCGTGCGCCAATCTTCAGTGCTACCGGGGCCGCGCCTTCAGTGTTCGCCGGCCTGAGCGCATTGCCTGCACAGCTGCGCGCATTGGCACCGCTGATCGTGGCAGGTAACTCCGAGTACTTCGTCGAATACCCCGAGGACATCCGCCTTTATGGCTTGAGCTTCTCTACCACGTTGCCCACCGGGACCGCCTGGAGCGGCGAACTCAGCTACCGCCCCAACGCACCGGTGCAACTGAATACCACGGATATCCTGTTCGCCGGGGTCCGCCCCATTGGCGGTGCCTTGAGCAACGCTTCGCTGCTGACCGGTACGCCGGGGCAGGACTTGCACGGGTATCGCCGCAAGGAGATCACTCAGTTCCAGACCACCCTCACGCATTTCTTCGACCAGGTAATGGGCGCCAGCCGCATGACCGTGGTGGGCGAGCTGGGTGTCACCCATGTGGGCGGCCTGGAGAGCGCCCACGATACCCGCTACGGTCGCGATCCGGTGTTTGGTCCAGGCCCGCTGCCATCCACCGGTGGGGCAAACACCTGTCAGGCCCTGAATGCCAGCACCATCGCAGGCGCTGGTGCCGGTGCCTCCACCGCCAACCTGAGCCGCAACTGCGAGAACGATGGCTTTACCACCAGCACTTCCTGGGGTTACCGCGCCCGAGTCATCTGGGACTACAACGATGTCTTTGCCGGGGTCAACCTGAAACCCAGCGTGGCCTGGTCGCATGACGTCTCCGGCTATTCGCCGGGCCCTGGCGCCAACTTCGAGGAAGGCCGCAAGGCCGTCAGCCTGGGCCTCGACGCCGAGTACCAGAACACCTACACGGCAAGCCTGTCGTACACCAACTTCTTCGATGGCAAGTACACCACCGTGGATGACCGCGACTTCGTCGCGCTCAGCTTCGGCGTGAACTTCTAAGCATTCAGATCCAGGACGACACGACATGAACAAGACCAGAAGTCTGCTGCAAGCCGGTGTGCTGGGCCTGTCCCTGCTGGCGACCAGCGTCATGGCAGCAGTATCCGCCGACGAGGCGGCCAAGCTGGGCAGTACCTTGACTCCGATGGGTGCCGAAAAGGCTGGCAACGCCGATGGCTCGATCGGCCCGTGGGAACCGCTGTCCAAGAGCGCGGGCAGCGTCGACGGCAAGGGCTTCCTGTCCGACCCGTACGGCAGTGACAAGCCGCTGTTCACCATCACCGCGCAGAACGCCGACCAGTACAAGGACAAGCTCTCGCCGGGCCAGCTGGCCATGCTCAAGCGCTATCCGGACACCTTCAAGATCCCGGTATTCAAGACCCATCGCGGTTCCACGGTGCCGGCCGATGTGTTCGCTGCCATCAAGGAAAACGCTACCAAGACCACGCTTGTCGAAGGCGGCAACGGTCTGAACAACTTCCGCACGGCTGTACCGTTCCCGATCCCGAAAAGCGGCCTGGAGGTGATCTGGAACCACATCACCCGCTACCGGGGCGGTAGCGTCAGCCGTCTGGTGACCCAGGCAACGCCGCAGCAGAACGGCTCTTTCAACCCGGTATACTTCTCCGACCAGTTCGTCTTCCGCGAAAGAATGAAGGATTACGACCCGAACAACCCGGGCAACATCCTGTTCTACTTCAAGCAGGAAGTGACCGCGCCTGCGCGCCTGGCCGGTACCGTGCTGCTGGTGCACGAAACCCTCGACCAGGTGAAGGAACCACGCAAGGCGTGGATCTACAACGCCGGTCAGCGCCGCGTACGCCAGGCACCACAAGTGTCGTACGACGGCCCGGGTACCGCCGCCGACGGTTTGCGCACCTCCGACAACCTGGACATGTTCAACGGTGCGCCAGACCGCTATGACTGGAAGCTGGAAGGCAAGAAGGAGATGTACATCGCGTCCAACGCCTTCAAACTCGACGACCCCAAGCTCAAGTACACCGACATCATCAAGGCCGGGCACATCAATCAGGACCTGGCCCGTTACGAGCTGCGCCGTGTATGGCACGTGGTCGCCACCCTCAAGCCGGGCCAGCGGCACATCTATGCCAAGCGTGACTTCTACATCGACGAGGACACCTGGCAGGCGGCGGTGATTGACCAGTACGACGGCCGTGGCCAACTGTGGCGCGTGTCCGAGGCACATGCCCAGCCGTACTACAACGTGGAAGTCCCGTGGTACACCCTGGAAGCCATCTATGACCTGCAGTCGGGCCGTTACCTGGCCTTGGGCATGAAGAACGAAGAGAAGCGCGCCTACGACTTCGGCTTCAGTGCCAGCAAGGCTGACTTCCAGCCAGCGGCACTGCGCCAGTCGGGTATTCGCTGATCTGAAAACGCGTCACGCCGTGTCATCTCAGAGCGCCCCGGCTAGCCCGGGGCGTTTTTATTTCCTGTACCGGCCCCTTCGCGGGCGCGCCCGCTCCCGCAGGTACTGCACTGGGCTTGAAGCCTGCGCAATCCCTGTAGGAGCGGGTTCACCCGCGAAGAGGCCGGAACAGGCAATAAAGCTGGTGAATACCTCCCCAAACCCCCGCCCCAGCCGCTGTCCATTAGTCATGTTGCTTTTTGTCGCAGTCTTTTCCAGTGGAATTGCGCCCATCATCTTCAAATGCGTAGCGTTACCCGCTAGTCTCGCAAGCATCCATACCGCCGTAGTCTTCCAACCAGAACGAGCCGGCCATGACAGATCTGTCCCGTACGCATGGATTCACCAGCCAGGCCCTGGGCCTGCTGGACGGGCGTTTCTTCCGGCCGCCCTTGCCGGACGGCCATGTGCCGCGCCTGCGCCTGTGTCAGCGGCTGCAAGCCGGTCTCGGCGGGCGGTTGTTACTGGTCAACGCCCCGGCGGGGTTCGGCAAAAGCTCCCTTGCCATCGAATTTTGCGAAGCGCTGCCCGAGCACTGGCGTAGCCTGTGGCTGGGCCTGAGCCAACGGGATGCCGACCCTGGCCGATTCCTCGAACGCCTGCTCGAAGGCCTGCAGCAGTACTGCCCGGCGCTGGGCGGCCAGGCCATGGGCCTGCTGAAAATGCGCCAGCGCCACCAGCCGTTCGCCTTCGAGGAATGGCTCGACGGCCTGCTAGACGAGTTGGCGCTGTACCTGCAAGCCGATACTCCCTTGTTGCTGGTGCTGGACGACTATCACCTGGCCCAGGGGCCGGTGCTCGACCGCTGCCTGCAGTTCTTCCTCAATCACCTGCCCCCCGGCCTGGTGCTGCTGGTCACCAGCCGCCAACGCCCGGATTGGCACCTGGCGCGCCTGCGCCTGTCGCGGCAACTGGTCGAACTCAACGAGCAGGACTTGCGCCTGACTACCGAAGAATCACTGGCGGTGATCGGCCGTCAACCCACCGGCCTGCGTGGCCAGGCCCTGGACAACCTGATCCAGCGCAGCGACGGTTGGGTGGCCGGGTTGCGTTTCTGGCAGCTGGCGGCAAGCGAGTCCGCTGACGAGCAGGCCTTGCCCCAGGCCTTGCATGGCGGCGAGGGCCTGATCCGTGACTATCTGCTGGAAGAAGTCATCGACATGCTGCCCGCCGATGTACAGGCCTTCCTGTACGAAACGGCCTGCCAGGAACGTTTCTGCGCCCCGCTGTGCGATGCCGTACGCGGCCGCCACGACAGTGCCGCGATCCTGCGTTTCTTGCAGGCGCACCAGGTGTTCCTGGTGCCGCTGGACGAGCATGGCCACTGGTTCCGCTATCACCACCTGTTCTCCGACCTGTTGCGCAGCCGCCAGGCCAGCGAGCCGCTGGCCGACCTGCAGTTGCGTGCCTGCCGCTGGTTCGAAAGCCAGGGACTGCTGGACGAAGCGGTAGAACAGGCCCTGCGCGCCGGTTACCTCGATGTCGCCGCCGACCTGGTGCAGAGCCTGTCCGAGGAGCAACTGCTGGCCGAACAGAACGTCGGCATGTTGCTGCGCTGGAAGATGGACCTGCCCGACA
The DNA here is from genome assembly GCF_002113105.1 of Pseudomonas sp. B22(2017). Lineage (NCBI taxonomy): Bacteria > Pseudomonadati > Pseudomonadota > Gammaproteobacteria > Pseudomonadales > Pseudomonadaceae > Pseudomonas > Pseudomonas sp. B22(2017). The sequence goes on along the minus strand of NZ_NEJN01000003.1, from coordinate 448,504 downwards.
GCCTGCTGATCAGCACGCCGCGGCTGATCGTGCTGTACAGCTGGGCGTTGGGCCTGGCGTGCCAGTTGGACGCGGCCGAGGACCTGGCGGGGTATCTCAGCCGCTTCCTGCCCGCGCCTTCGGCAACCGCGCAAAAGTCCATGCTGGCCCAGTGGCTGGCGCTGAGTGGTGTGATCGCCCGTGGCCGTGGTGATCGCGAGCGCACCCTGGCCTATTGCGGTGAAGCGCTGCAGAGCTTGCCGAGCAAGCGTTATGGCCAACGCCTGGTATGCCTGTCGACGCTGTCCAACCTGGCGATAGCCGATGGCGATTTCTGGCGGGCCCGCGGCTGGAACCGCGAGGCGCTGGAGTTGGCCCAGCGTGTCGGCAACCCGTTGTTCGAGGCCCTGGCCCATTACGACCGGGCGCGGGTGCTGCATGCCCGTGGCGAGGTGTTGCGCGCACTGGACGAAGTGCGCGAGGGGCTGCAACGCCTGCAAGGGCTGTCGGCACAGCGGCTGTATGCCGTGCGCGCCCGCTTGACGCTTTACGAAGGCTACCTGCTGGTATCGCGCCTGCAGCCGTCCCAGGGCCGTGCCCGCTTGCGTGCGGGGCTGGGCGAGGCGCGGGCCTGCCGTGATATCAGTGTGCTCATCGGCCATTGCGTGATCGCTACGCTCGATGGCCGGGAAGGGCACTTTGCCGAGGCTTTTGCCGAACTGGCCGAGGCCGAGCGGCTGATGCACATCTGGGATGTGCCGCCGGTCTACTACCTGGCCATGATCACCCTGGTCAAATGCGAGTTGTGGCTGGCCCAGGGGCGCATCGACCTGGCCGAGTCCTGGCTGCTGCGCCTGGGTCAGACCTATGGCGGCGAGCAACCGGCGGCGGCCCCGGAGTTCCACCCGTTGCTGCCGTTGCACATCGCCTTGCAGCAGGCATCGCTCGAGCGTATCCAGTCGCGTAGCGACGACGCGGCGCAACGCCTGGCCAGCCTGGTCGAGCGCGGCCAGGCCAGTGGCGGCATGATGCTCAGCGTCAGTGCCATGTGCCAGTGGCTTGGCTTGTTGCTGGGCGAAGGTCGGGAAGAGCAGGCCGCCCAGTTGTTGCCACGGTTGCTGGTGGCAGCCCAGGGCGGCGTGTTGCAACCGTTCCAGCCTTTGCTGGAGCAGCACCCGCAGTGGCTTCTCGAACAGCTCCAGGCAGTTGCTGCCTGCCCGGTGCAGGCCGAGTTGCTCAAGCGCCTGCCGCAGATACCAAGCGCCAGCATCGGCAGCGGCGAAGCCCTGAGTAGCCGCGAGTTGGCCGTGCTCGAGCTGATTGCCCAGGGTTGTTCCAACCAGCAGATCAGCGAGCGGTTGTTCATTTCCCTGCACACGGTGAAAACCCACGCCAGCCATATCAACAGCAAGCTGGGGGTGGAACGGCGTACCCAGGCGGTGGCGAAGGCCAAGTCCCTGGGGCTGCTGGTGTGATATTGGCCCAGCAAGGTCTTGCTCGTTGAAGTGATGGCTCGAGGCCGTGGCTCGTGGCCGCCAGTGCTCTACCCTCATCTTTCCCGACCAGCTGCCGATACAGCTATCGGTGGCATCGCCTCGCGCGATTTTTCAATCATTCCAAGGCAGGTCGTGTTGATGCTGCAGTACGGGCAAAAGAGCTTTCTGATCGTCGACGACTTTACCGACTTTCGTACGTCGACCCGTTCCATGCTGCGCGAACTGGGCGTGCGTGATGTGGACACCGCCGACAGCGGCGAGCAGGCGCTGCGCATGTGCGCGCAAAAGCGCTATGACGTCATCCTGCAGGACTTCCACCTGGGCGACGGCAAGAAGAACGGCCAGCAGGTGCTCGAAGACCTGATCCTCGACAAGCACATCAGCCATGAGTGCATATTCATCATGGTCACGGCCGAGAGCAGCCAGGCCATTGTCCTCAGCGCCATCGAGCACGAGCCTGATGCCTATCTGACCAAGCCGTTCAACCGAGTTGGCCTGGCCCAGCGTGTCGAGAAATTGTACCAGCGCAAGACCCTGCTCAAGCCGATCCTGCAGGCCCTGGACCGCAATCGCCCGGCCGAAGTGCTGGCTGCCTGCGCCGAGCTGTGCAAGCGCGACCCACGCCTGGCCCCGCTGTGCCTGCGCTATCGGGCAGATGCCTTGCGCAACCTCAACCGCTTCGAGGAACTGGAGAAGTTCCTCAAGGCCATCCTGGCCAGCCGCCCGCAGCCATGGGCCTACTCGGCGTTGGGCAGCCTGATGCACAAGCGTGGCCAGAATGCCCAGGCCCAGGGCGTGTACGAGCAGGCGCTCAAGGCCTTCCCGATCATGCCGGGCCTGTACGATGGCATGGCCGAGGTGCTGGTGGCCCAAGGCGAAACCAGGCGTGCGCAGAACATGCTTGAAGAAGCCGTGCGCCTGTCGCCGCTATCGGTGCGCCGGCAGTCGACGCTGGGCAAGCTGGCATTGGAAAACGAAGACTTCGAGAGTGCCTCGAAGGCATTTCGCCATGCGGTGAATCAGGGCCAGAGCTCGCGCTACAAGGACGCCGAGAACAACCTGGGCCTGGTGCAGGCGCTGATGAGCAGGAATGCCGGTTTTGGCCTGGATGCGCGCACACGGGTCGAGATCAACAGCACACTCAGCGAAGTGGCCAAGGAAAACCCCGAGGACCAAGGCCTGCAGGTGCGTGCCCGCATGATGAAGGCCGCCAGCCTGCAGCAGGCCGGCGACCCTGAAACGGCTGCAAAGCTGACCGAACAGGCGATCCAGCGTCTGGACAAGATGAACCAGTTCTTCTCGGTCGATTCGGCTCTGACCGTTGCCGTGCAGTTGCAGGCCATGGGGCAGGAAGCTGCTGCCATCGGCGTGCTGAAGAGCTGTGTGGAAAGTTATGGCGACGACCCCAAGGTCATGGAGAGGGTCGGCAAGCTGACGGACGACCCCAGCGTGCTCAACGCCATTACCGAAGCTGTCACCCTCAATCGCCAGGGTGTGCGCAGTTACCAGGGAGGGCAGCTCGGCGAGGCGTTGCAGCTGTTCCGCAAGGCGCTGGGTTTGCAGCCGAAGAACATCAGCATCGCCCTCAACACTGCCCAGGCGCTGCTGCGCATCGGCGGAGACAACCCTCAGCCCGCGATCATGCAGGAGTGCCGCGACGCCCTGACCAGCGTGGCCGGCATCCCCGCCAGCGACAACCGCTACGACCGCTACCGCAAACTGCACATCCGAGTGTTCGGCGCATGAATCAAGACAACCAGGGGCTGGATTTTTCCACGGTGATCGCCTCCACCGTGCACGACCTGAAGAACTCCCTGTCGGCGCTGATCCAGTCCCACAACCAGTGGATGCAGCGCTTGCCCGAGGAGCTGCGCGGTGGTGCCGAGCAAGGGGTGATGGAGCATGAGTTTCGTCACCTCAACGGCATGCTGGTGCAGTTGCTGGGGTTGTACAAACTGGGCGTGAACCAGTTGCCGGTGTGCCCGGACTACCACGAACTGGACGATTTCATCGAAGCCCAGCTGGCGGCACACGAGGAAGTGCTCAAGCACAAGGACATCCTAGCCACCTGGCGCATCGACACCGACAACCCGCTGGGCTTCTTCGACCGCGAGCTGGTGGCCTCGGTGATCGCCAACGTGATCACCAACGCCACCCGCTTTGCCGCGCATGCCTTGCTGATCACCATCGAAGAGGCAGACAACCAGCTGGTCATCTGCGTCAACGATGACGGCCCGGGTTATCCACAGCGGATGCTCGAACGCCAGGAAGAATTCATCCAGGGTATCGACTCGACCAGCGGTAGTACCGGCCTTGGCCTGTATTTTGCGGCGCGGATCGCGGCACTGCATGAAAGCGGCGGGGTGCGCGGGCGGATCGAGATCTCCAATGGCGGCGCGCTTGGGGGTGGGTTGTTCAGGTTGTTTTTGCCTTGAAACTGACAAGGATTGCGTTTCAAATTTTTGCAGCTGGAAAGTAGGTTCCCAAGGTGATGTAGGGCATTTCCTTCTTGAGGTTGCAGGGCTTTTGTCCATACCGGGCAAATGACAGTGTAGATACGACGTCTCTACATTTCGCTTGCAATCATTTGGAGGGTTTCTACTATGTATCTACCTTGGGAGATACTCATGCAGATCAAGATTCAACAGTGGGGTAACAGCGCCGCGATTCGCTTGCCGGCTGCAGTGCTCAAGCAGATGCGTCTCGGAGTCGGCTCTACCTTGAGCCTGGACACCGCGGGTGAGACCATGGTGCTCAAACCCGTCAGGTCGAAACCCAAATACACCCTTGAAGAGCTGATGGCTCAGTGCGACCTGGATGCACCGGAGCCAGAGGACATGGCCGACTGGAACGCGATGCCACCAGTAGGGCGTGAAGTGTGAAACGGGTGAAGTTCGCCAGGGGCGATATCGTCCGCATCAATCTCGATCCGACTGTTGGACGGGAGCAGCAGGGTGCTGGGCGACCTGCGCTGGTGCTCACTCCCGCTGCGTTCAATGCGTCAGGCCTGGCTGTGGTAGTGCCGATCACCCAAGGTGGCGATTTTGCCAGGCATGCGGGTTTCGCCGTCACGCTCAGCGGTGCGGGTACGAAGACTCAGGGCGTGATGCTCTGCAATCAGGTGCGCACAGTCGACCTTGAAGCCAGATTTGCCAAACGCATAGAGTCGGTACCCGAGGTCGTCATCCTTGATGCACTGGCTCGCGTACAGACCCTCTTCGATTAACCGGTTCCCGTATTCCCTATGCAGAATCCATCGTCAGCGCTCATCCGCGAAACCTTCCCCGTAGGCCCCCTGCAGTGCAACTGCACCCTGATCGGCGACCCGCTGACCAAAAAGGCCATCGTCGTCGACCCGGGCGGTGACCCGGACAAGATCCTGGCCCGCCTGCAGACCCACGGGCTGACGCTGGTGAGCATCATCCACACCCACGCGCACTTCGATCACTTCCTCGCCTCGGGCAAGCTCAAGGAGCTGACCGGCGCCACGCTGCACCTGCACAAGGACGACCAGTCGCTGTGGGACAACCTGGAAATGCAGTGCCAGATGTTCGGCGTGCCCTACACTCCGGTACCCGCGCCAGACCGCTGGCTGGGGGATGACGAGGAGCTGGCCTGTGGATGTGGAGTGGCCTTGCATACGCCAGGCCACACGCCAGGCTCGATGAGCTTCTGGTTTGCCGACGCCAAGCTGCTGATCGCCGGCGATACCCTGTTCCGCCGGGGCATTGGCCGTACCGATTTGTGGGGTGGCGACCAGCGGGCCATCGTCCGTTCCATCAGGGAGCGGCTGTACCGGCTGGACGAAGAGGCCATCGTGGTGACCGGCCACGGGCCTGATACCCGCCTGGGCGACGAAATGCGCGAGAACCCCTTTGTGCGTGCCTGATGGCACATGAAGGCACTTTCACGGAATTTTTCGGCGCCGATGCAATCCAAGGCTGGCATAGATCCCTTTATGATCTGTCGCATTCATGAATTCAGTAGGAGCTTGTCCATGTTCACCATGCGTCGTCTGATTATCGTCGCAACCGCCGCTGCCCTGATGACCGGCTGTGCCGGCCAGAACCCTTATGACAGCCAAGGGCAGGCGCAGGGCTCCACCGGGATGAGCAAAACTGCCAAATACGGCGGCCTGGGCGCGCTGGCCGGTGCTATCGCCGGTGCCGCCATCGACCACAACAACCGTGGCAAGGGCGCACTGATCGGCGCTGCTGCCGTGGGTGCCGCTGCAGCCGGTTATGGCTACTACGCCGACAAGCAGGAAGCCGAATTGCGCGCGCAAATGGCCAATACCGGTGTGGAAGTGCAGCGCCAGGGTGACCAGATCAAGCTGATCATGCCGGGCAACATCACCTTCGCAACCGACTCGGCCAACATCGCGCCAAGCTTCTACTCGCCGCTGAACAACCTGGCTGGTTCGTTCAAGCAGTTCAACCAGAACACCATCGAAGTGGTCGGCTTCACCGACAGCACTGGCAGCCGCCAGCACAACATGGACCTGTCCCAGCGCCGTGCGCAGGCGGTCAGCACCTACCTGACCTCGCAGGGTGTGGATGCCTCGCGTATCACTGTACGTGGCATGGGCCCGGACCAGCCGATCGCCAGCAACGCCGACGCCAATGGCCGTGCGCAGAACCGCCGTGTGGAAGTGAACCTGAAGCCGATTCCGGGTCAGCAGTATGACCAGGGGCAGGTTCAGCAGTAAGGCATCAATCCTGGGGCCGCTTTGCGGCCCATCGCCGGCAAGCCAGCTCCCACAGGATTTGCATAGCCCTTGAGCCTTGTGCAGTACCTGTGGGAGCTGGCTTGCCGGCGATGGGCTGCAAAGCAGCCCCAGCTTTTAACCCCCCACGCTGGCCTGGATCGCCGTCAGGGCAATGGTATGCACGATATCGTCAACCTGAGCCCCGCGCGGCAAGTCGTTCACCGGTTTGCGCAACCCTTGCAGCATCGGTCCCAGGCTGACCCCGTCGGTGCTGCGTTGCACCGCCTTGTGGGTCGTGTTGCCGGTATTCAGGTCAGGGAACACGAATACCGTCGCCCGCCCGGCTACCGGGCTGCCCGGCGCCAGGTCCCGTGCAATCGCCGGGTTGGCCGCCGCGTCATACTGCAACGGCCCGTCGATCAGCAGCTCTTGCGCCGCGCCTTGTGCCAGGCGGGTCGCTTCGCGTACTTTCTCGACTTCCTCGTCGCTGGCCGAATCGCTTGAATAACTGATCATCGCCACCCGTGGCGCGATGCCGAAGGCCTGCGCCGATTCGGCACTCTGCCGGGCGATCTCGGCCAGTTCGACAGCACTCGGGTGTGGGTTCATCACGCAGTCGCCGTACACCAGCACCTGCTCGGGGAACAGCATGAAGAACACCGACGACACCAGGCTCGAGCCCGGTGCGGTCTTGATCAGTTGCAGTGCCGGGCGGATGGTGTTGGCGGTGGAGTGCACCAGGCCCGAGACCAGGCCGTCCACTTCGTCCAGAGCCAGCATCATGGTACCGATCACCACCGGATCCTCCAGTTGCTGCTCGGCCATTGGTGCATTGAGGTTCTTGCTCTTGCGCAGCTCGACCATCGGTTCCACATAGCGCCCGCGAATCAGCTCTGGGTCGAGAATCTCCAGGCCCGGTGGCAAGGTGATGCCCTGGGCTCGGGCCACCGCGTCGACATCCTCAGGCTTGGCCAGCAGCACGCAGCGGGCAATGCCGCGAGCCTGACAGATGGCTGCTGCCTGAACGAGCAGAGGCTCGGCACCCTCCGGCAGGACGATGCGCTTGTTCGCCTGCTGTGCCCGCTGGATCAACTGGTAGCGGAACACGGCTGGCGACAGGCGCAATTCACGCGGGGTGCCGCAACGCTGGTGCAGCCAAGCGGCGTCGAGATGGCTGGCGACGAAGTCGGTGATGAATTCGGCGCGCTCGCGGTCGTCCACCGGGATTTCGCGGTTCAGCGAGTTGAGCTGGTTGGCAGTGTCGTACGAGCCGGTACTGACCGAGAGGATCGGCAGGCCGGCCTGCAGGGCACCACGGCACAGACCAAGGATACGCGCGTCAGGTTTGCTGTCGCTGGTCAGCAGCAGGCCGGCCAGCGGGACGCCGTTGATCGCCGCCAGGCTGACGGCGAGGATGATGTCGTCGCGGTCGCCCGGGGTCACCACCAGGGTACCCGAGGTGAGCAGTGGCACCGTGTTGGCAACGGTACGCGCGCAGATGATGATCTTGCTCATGCGCCGCTGTTCATAGTCGCCGGCATTGAGCACCTGGGCACCGAGCAGGTCGGCCACATCGCGGGTGCGCGGGGCGTTCAGTTCAGGCTGGTAGGGGATGCAGCCCAGCAGGCGGAAGTCGTTACCGCGCAGTAGTGGCGAGTGCTCGCGCAGGCGGGTGGAAAAGTCCGCCATGCTTTCGTCGGTGCGCACCTTGTTGAGGATTACCCCGAGCACCTTCGGGTCGCGCGGGCCGCCGAACAGCTGGGCCTGCAGTTCGACCCGGCCGGACAACTCGCTGAGCACTTCGTTTTCCGGCGCCGATACCAGTATCACCTCGGCATCCAGGCTCTTGGCCAGGTGCAGGTTGACCCGCGCCGCATAGCTGGCGTGGCGCGTGGGCACCATGCCTTCGACCACCACCACGTCGTTGCCGATGCAGGCTTGCTGGTAAAGGCGGATGATTTCTTCGAGCAACTCGTCCAGCTGGCCATCGCCCAGCATGCGCTCGACATGGGACAGGCTCAGCGGCACAGGGGGCTTGATGCCGTGGGTACGGGCAACCAGCTCGGTGGAGCGCTCGGGGCCGGTGTCACCCGGGTGAGGCTGGGCGATCGGCTTGAAGAAGCCGACCTTCAGGCCGGCCCGCTCCAGGGTGCGCACCAGACCCAGGCTGATGGAAGTCAGGCCGACACCGAAATCGGTCGGCGCAATGAAAAATGTCTGCATGCGTGCTTCTCGAAATAAGCGGTGCAAGAAATTAACGGCCAAGGGTAGCGCTATCGGCCCCTTGTGCGCACCAGCCGCAAGCGAAAGGCTGGCCGATGCGCTGCGCGCGTTGGGCCGGGTCGAGCACCCAGGGGCGCGCCTGCCACGGCGGCTGGTGGCGCAGGTGCTGGGTGTGGCCGCAGGACAGCTCGGCCACCCAGTGGCCCTCTTCGTCCTGGTGGAAGCCGGTGATCCGACTGATGGGCCGTTGCTCGTCCGCGGTGCGTTCGCAATCGGGCGATGGCTTGGTTACACTTGTCCGCTCTACATACTTTTGCAAAAGGTCTTGCCCCATGCTGATCGCCGCCAACAAGGCTGTCTCCATCGACTATACCCTGACCAACGACGCCGGGGAGACCATCGACAGCTCCGCCGGCGGTGCACCGCTGGTTTACCTGCACGGTGCCGGCAACATCATCCCGGGCCTGGAAAAAGCCCTGGAAGGCAAGCAGGCCGGTGACGAGCTGAACGTTTCCATCGAGCCGGAAGATGCCTACGGCGAATACCTGGCCGAGCTGGTCAGCACCCTGAACCGCAGCCTGTTCGAAGGTGTCGACGAACTGGAAGTGGGCATGCAGTTCCACGCTTCGGCGCCGGATGGCCAGATGCAGATCGTCACCATCCGCGACATCGACGGCGACGACGTAACTGTCGACGGCAACCACCCGCTGGCCGGCCAGCGTCTGACCTTCCAGGTCAAGGTGGTCAACGTTCGTGATGCCAGCGACGAAGAAATCGCTCACCGCCACATCCACGGTGAAGGTGGCCATCACCACTGATTTTCTGCGCTAAGCTCAGAAAGTCGCCAGGCGCTCGGGCAAGTCGATTTGCCTTCCTACGGGAGGTGGACGGTTTGGACGAGCGCCTTTTTAGTGGGCGTAATTCGCCTGCGCGGCAACCGGGAACCTGAGAGGGGATTCATCATGAGTGCATTTCACGACCTGAAACTGGACGCGTTGAACGGCGGGGAGCTGCCCCTCGCACCGTTCAAGGGCCAAGTGGTGCTGGTGGTCAACGTTGCCTCCAAGTGTGGTCTCACGCCGCAATACAAGGCCCTGGAGAACCTCTACCAGAATTACAAGGACAAGGGCTTCAACGTGCTTGGCCTGCCGTGCAACCAGTTTGCCGGGCAGGAGCCTGGCAGCGAAAAGGAAATCCAGGAGTTCTGCAGCCTCAACTACGGGGTGAGCTTCCCGCTGGGTGCCAAGCTGGAGGTCAACGGGCCGCAGCGCCATTCGCTGTACCGCCTGCTGGCGGGTGAGGGGGCAGAGTTCCCGGGCGACATTACCTGGAACTTCGAGAAGTTCCTGGTGGGCAAGGACGGGCGGGTGCTGGCGCGTTTTTCGCCGCGCACTGCGCCGGATGATCCTGCGGTGGTGCAGGCTATCGAGAAAGCCTTGGCCTGAAGCGCCTGACGCGGTCCCTGTAGGAGCGGCCTAGTGCCGCGAATGGGCCGCAGCGCGGCCCACGATGGCTGCCATGATGCCGAATGCCTGGGGCCGCTTCGCGGCCCATTCGCGGCACAAGGCCGCTCCTACACAGATCGCGTAGCACCCAGCCTCGAAGCTGGCGAGGTCGCAGCCTGGTTCCGGGCTGCATGCAGATACCCCTCAAACTGCTCGACAATCCCTGGCCATCCTTGGTGGCTGGCATGCTTTCGCGCATTCAGGCGCACCCGCCGTAACGTCTCTTCTTCCTCCAGCAGCCAGCAGGCTGCATCGATGAACGCCGCCTGATCCCCCGGCATGGCCAGCGCACCGCTATGGCCATGGCGAATATGCTGCGCGGCGGCCGCCTCGTCATAGGCGACCACCGCCAACCCGGAGGCCATGGCTTCGAGCACCACATTGCCAAAGGTTTCGGTCAGGCTCGGAAACAGGAACAGGTCACCGCTGGCATAGTGTTCGGCCAGCACCTCGCCACGCTGGGCGCCGCAGAACATGGCATCCGGTACCTGCTGTTCGAGGGCGGCACGCTGCGGGCCGTCACCGACCATGATCAGGCGCAGACGTTTGTGTGGATAAGCTTTCTGCAGGGCCTCCAGGCTTGGGCGCAGCAAGCCCAGGTTCTTTTCTGCCGCCAGCCGCCCCACATGCAGCACGGCGATATCATCCGGGCCGAGCCCCCAGCTTTCCCGTAATGCGGGGTTGCGCCGGGCCGGGTTGAACAGGCAGGCATCGACCCCCCGGGCCAGTAGCTCCAGGCGTTCGAAGCCACGGCGTTCGAGCTCCAGGCGCTGGCTGAGGCTGGGTACCAGGGTGATCGCCGTGCGCCGATGGAACCAGCGCAGGTAGTTGGTGAGCAGGCGCGTCAGCAGGCCCAGCCCGTACTGGCCGGAATACTGCGGGAAGTTGGTGTGGAAGCCACTGACCACCGCAACCCCGAGGCGCCGGGCCGCGCGCAGTGCACTGAGCCCAAGCGGCCCCTCGGTGGCGATGTACAGCACATCCGGGCGCTGTCGACGCCAGCGGCGCAACAGCTTGTGCATCGATACCTCGCCCCACTGCAAGCCCGGGTAGCCAGGCAGTGGCCAGCCACGGCACAGCATCAGGTTCGGGTCGCTGTGCCGCGGTGCTTCTCCGGCCTGGCGTGGGCGCACCACTTCGATCTCATGGCCGCGTTGGCGCAACCCCTCGCTGAGGCGGCCAAGGGTGTTGGCCACGCCGTTGATCTCGGGTGGGAAGGTTTCGCTGACCAGGGAAATGCGTAGGGCGGGTGTATTCATGACAAAAAGTGTCCGCCTGCTGGATTGCGCCAATGTGACTGTCATGTGACGTACAGATGACGCCTGATCGCCGACGCTTTTCGCCTTGTGAATTTTTCCTTGCATGGGTGCTCAAGAGGGGGCATCGGCAGCCGATGAAGATGCATTCGACAATGCGCTCCAGGAGAGCGGTGATGTTCAACAACAAGCTCAAGCAAGAAATACGGCAGCTGCGCGAAGACCTGATGTCCATCGAACAGGTCAAGAGTAGCCTCGACAGCGAGATGCTGGTACTGCAACTCGACCCACAGGGGCGGATCGAGATGGTCAACGGCAACTTCGAGAGCGAGATGCTCTACCGTGCCGAACAATTGCTTGGGCGCAACATCGAGGACATCGTCCCCGCCCATGTGAAGACGCTGGATTTCTACCAGCGCATGAAGGGCGCAATCAGCCGCGGTGAACACCTGAACGGTGCATTCCGCCTGCTGCGTGGCAATGGCCAGGAAGCCTGGTTACGGTCCATCCTGCAGCCGGTCAAGAACAGCGAGGGGCGCATCAAGTATTTCACGCTGCATTCCAGCGACCTTACCCGCACCATCGAGACCTCCCGCGAGCACGAAAGCCTGATCAAGGCCCTGATGCGCTCCACCGCGGTGATCGAGTTCGATCTCGATGGCACCATCCTCACTGCCAACGACCGGTTCCTGGGCGCTGTCGGTTACCGCCTGGAGCAGATCCGGGGCAAGCATCACCGCATCTTCTGCGAGCCGGAGGAGGCCAACTCGGCCGGCTACCAGGCGTTCTGGGACAAGCTGCGCCGTGGCGAGTACGTTGCCGACCGCTTCAAGCGTATCGATGCCCACGGCCGGGTGGTCTGGCTGGAAGCTTCATACAACCCGATTTTCGATGCCCATGACGTGCTGTACAAGGTGGTGAAGTTCGCCACCGTCATCACCGATCAGGTCAACCAGGAGCAGGCGGTGGCCGAGGCGGCGGATGTCGCCTACAACACCTCGCTGGGTACCGATTCCAGTGCCCGCAAGGCCACCGATGTGGTCACCCAGAGCGTCAGCGTGATGCGCGGGCTGGAAGCATCGATGCAAGAGGCGGCAGAGGGTATCCAGGCACTGGATACCCAGTCGCGGGTGATCGGCTCGATCATCAAGACCATCAGCGACATTGCCGGGCAGACCAACCTGCTGGCGCTGAACGCGGCCATCGAAGCGGCCCGCGCTGGCGAACAAGGGCGTGGGTTTGCCGTGGTTGCCGATGAAGTGCGCCAACTGGCCTCGCGCACCAGCACCGCCACCGAGGAAATCGCCCGCGTGGTACAGCAGAACGAGCAACTGGCCCAAGCGGCAGTGGCGATCATCGACACCAGCAAGCGCCAGGCCGAGCAGGGCCTGGCACTGGCGGACGAGACAGGGAGCGTGATCGTCGAGATTCAGGATGGTGCGAAGCGGGTGGTGGATGTGGTGGGGCAGTTTTCCAGCCAGTTGAGTCTTTGATATGGCCTGAGGTTTGTAGCGCCTATGCAGTCGAGCCCCCGCCCAGATGGGGCTCGATCTCAGGCACGACAAAGATCCCCAACCTTGTCCATGGTGCCGGCTGAACAGCTCAACTTCGCTGAACCTGCTGTAAAAGAAGTCGCATTTTCCTACAACTGACTCAGAAACCTCCGATCCGAATCCATGATGGGATTTCCCCCTGCCCACGCTGTCAGGGAGACACCTCATGTACCTGGATTACCTCGTGCCCTCCTGGCACGAGATCGAGTCACGTGTCATCGCCCTGGTGGGCTACCAAAGCGGTGGCCAGTTCCGCACCAGCCTCAATGAAGAGGTCGCCTCGCTAGGCCTCAACCTGCGCCGGATCGAAGCTGTCCGCACCGCCTTCTACCACGCCGAATGGCAGGCGGCGCACATGCTGCGCCAGCGCTTCGCCGACCTCGACATCAACAGCATCGTCGACGAACTGCTGATGGTCGTGCGGCAGATGGCGATGATCGTCGCCGGCAGCACCATTACCGGTGGCCTGCTTGGCGCGGGGGTTGGCGCATTCGCCGGCGGCGCCGGAACCATTCCGTTCGCCGGCGCGGGCGCGGCCATGGGCCTCAAGGTCAGTGGCTGGATCCTCGGCGCGCTGGGGCTGGCCTCCATCGCCGAGTTCTTCATCGAGGGCTTGCCGCGTATCGGCGAGTACTACGTCGATGGCATTCGCTTCGCCTGGGAAGGCTCCTGCGGCAATGAAGGCACGGGCCCGTTCTGCCGGGACGACCCCTATGCGATATCCCGGGCCACGCATCAAATTGCCCAAGGCCATGTGGAAGTCGTGCTGCTGTTGTTGGGGGCGATCGTGTCGTACCTCACCCGCGGCCGCGGCGATGCCCGGGTGCTGGCCCAGGAAATGGCGGCCAGCCGCAAAGGTGCGCGGCTGGGGCAATGGATGCTCAAGCATGAAGAGGGCTTGAAGAAACGGCCAGACCTGCAGGTACCGGAGCGGCGCAAGGGGGCGGTGGGTGAGCCGCAGCCGATGCAGCCTGATCGGCCGGCAGGGAAAGACAAGGAGCCCTCGACAGGGAAGCCCGGTAGCATCCCGCTGCATACCGTGGCGTGCTTCAAGGCAGACAAATTGCCACCCGCCAAGCATGGCGAGTTTGAACGGCAGCTGAAGGGGCAGCAGGATGGGTTGAATCGGCTGACGGTTGAAGAGTTTCTCGAAAATATCGCTAATCCGGCCAAGCGAGATCCGCACATTGCAAAAATAGCGAGAAAGGAACTTTATGATAAGTTGCAGGAGAGGATTCAGAGGGATCTGATGAAAACTATGAGTGCCATTGAAGCTAGAAAGCTCTCGGTGAAGCAAGCAAAGGAAACCATGTCATCTCTCGCAGCTTTGCATAATCCTGACTTGATCGCCGGTGGACGGGATACTATTTCTGACTTTGGCGACAGGCAAGTTAACTCGAGCATAGGCCCACAATGGAAAAGCAGAGTTTATGGTTTGAAAGCTGCTGCCGAGAAAGCTTCAAGATCGGGTGTGGGGTCAGGCCTGTTAAATGTAAAACTGCATAAATGCTAGTTGCTTGAGGGTTTCGCCGTGGATGAGATTTTTTCCCTGTTTGTAGAGCAAGTTGGTGAGCCGTTTTTTCGACAGGAGGTTCCTCTCTCAAGTCTGGATCGATACAGAGGGATCTTGCCGAACAAATTGTTAGAGTATTGGTGTGAGCACGGTTGGTGCGGATATGGTGACGGGATATTTTGGACTGTCAATCCCCAGGAATATGAAGAGGTAACTGCCTCGCTTATCGAAGGCACAATATTGGAGAGGCGGGATAGATACCACCTGATCGCTCGCGGTGCATTTGGTGACCTGTATCTCTTTGGGGAGCAAACGGGTTTCTCAGTAAAGATTTTGGCTCATATTTCACGATATAGGGGAAGTGAATATGAGTTGACGGCGGCGGATATGGACAGGGAAGTGCAAGGTTTCTTCCTTGGGAAAGAGAAGGCGTCTGTTGACTTTGATGGCATGTTCGAGCCAGCAAAGAAAAAACTGGGCATGCTAAAGCATGATGAAATGTATGGGTTCGTTCCAGCCCTGGCGTTCGGCGGCTCAAGCGACCTTGCTAACCTTGAGAAGGTTAAGGCAGTGGAGCATCTAATACTGCTTTCTCAGATTGCCACCCTCGAGCCCTACAGTTTCTCCGACTTTTGAAAATGCAATCCACAAAAAGGGGCTGCCCTGCAGCCCCTCGCCCCTTCAGTTCCGCTCCCGCACCCAGAACAACGTAGCCCCGGCCACCGCCGCCGGCATCATCAGCACGTTCACCAGCGGGATCATCAACGCCAGGTAGGTAATGCCGCCAAAGCCCAGACTCTGCCAGCGTTTCTGGCGCAGCCAGGCGAGCATGTCCTGCCAGCTCATTTTGTTGTTGTCCGCCGGGTAGTCGATGTACTGGATAGCCATCATCCACACCCCGAAGATCAGCCAAAGCGGCGCCGCCACCACGTTGACCACCGGGATCAGCGACAGGATGAACAGGCCGATGGCCCGCGGCAGGAAGTAGCCCAGCTTGCGCATTTCACGGCCGAAGGTACGTGGCACCATGGCCACCAGTTCGCCCCAGCTGAACGCGGGGAAATTGTCCTCGCCACGCACCACAACCTCGACCTTTTCCGCCAGAAAGCCATTGAACGGCGCGGCGATGATGTTGGCCACCAGGGTGAAGGTGAAGAACACCATCAGCACCACCAGGGCGACGAACAGCGGCCAGAGGATGTAGGTGAGAAAGCTCAGCCAGCTCGGCAAGCTCGGCATCAGGGCGTCCACCCACAGGCTGAATTGGTGGCCGGCGAAGTAGATCAGACCGCCAAACAGCAGCAGGTTGACCGCCAGCGGCAGCAGCACGAACAACCGCAGATTGGGGCTCAGCACCAGTTTCAGGCCTTCGCGCAGGTACTGGGGGCCAGAGAGTACAGGGGCTTGCATCGAGAGACTCCGCAGAGAAGGAAAACGCGCTGACCTTACCGAGTTTGCCGCGCCGACGAAAGGCGGGCAGCGGGCGGGAAACGGGCTGTAACAAAAGCAGCAGGGCTTGGCTATCGATCAAATCGCTGAATAGACGATGGCTATGAGGTGGATTGTCGAAGGATATTTCCTTAATCTTTGCGACCTCGCTACAGTGCGCTCACTTTCCGCTTTATGGGCCTGCGCGTTGTAGCCTTCCCCAAGTGCTGCGTGGGTCCTTTTTAATTTCCAGGCAGGCGCAGCCGGTACACCGATGCCGGCCCTGCGGCCCGCTCGACAGGAGTTCGACATGTCTGAAGTACGTCATTCGCGCGTCATCATTCTCGGTTCCGGCCCTGCCGGTTACAGCGCCGCGGTGTATGCCGCCCGTGCCAACCTCAACCCGCTGCTGATCACCGGCATGCAGGCCGGTGGCCAGCTGACCACTACCACCGAAGTCGACAACTGGCCGGGCGACCCCCACGGCCTGACCGGGCCTGCGCTGATGCAGCGCATGCAGGAACACGCCGAGCGTTTCGAAACCGAAATCGTCTTCGACCACATCAACGCCGTCGACCTGGCCAACAAACCCTTCACCCTGCAGGGTGACAGCGGCAAGTACACCTGTGACGCGTTGATCATCGCCACTGGCGCCAGCGCCCGCTACCTGGGCCTGCCGTCGGAAGAAACCTTCATGGGCAAGGGTGTTTCGGCCTGTGCCACCTGCGACGGCTTCTTCTACCGCAACAAGCCGGTCGCCGTGGTGGGTGGCGGCAACACTGCCGTGGAAGAGGCGCTGTACCTGGCCAACATCGCCAGCAAGGTGACTCTGGTACACCGTCGCGATACCTTCCGCGCCGAGAAGATCCTGGTCGACAAGCTGCACGCCCGTGTGGCCGAAGGCAAGATCGAGCTCAAGCTCAACGCCACCCTGGACGAAGTGCTGGGTGACAACATGGGCGTGACTGGTGCGCGCCTGAAGAACAACGATGGCAGCAGCGACGAAATCAAGGTCGACGGCGTGTTCATCGCCATTGGCCACACCCCGAACACCTCGCTGTTCGAAGGCCAGCTGACCCTCAAGGACGGCTACCTGGTGGTCAACGGCGGCCGTGAGGGCAATGCCACCGCCACCAACATCGAGGGCGTGTTCGCCGCCGGTGACGTGGCCGACCACGTTTATCGCCAGGCCATTACCTCGGCCGGTGCCGGCTGCATGGCGGCGCTGGATGTCGAGCGTTACCTGGATGGGCTGGCCAACGCTTCGTTCTGATCCGAGAGCGCCCCCAATGAAAAAACCGGCCCTGAGGCCGGTTTTTTCATGCCTGCAATCAGCTTACAGGCTCAAACGCATCGACAGGTCCACCGCCTTCACATCCTTGGTCATGGCACCAATCGAGATGTAGTCCACCCCAGTCTCGGCAATCACCCGCAAGGTCGTCTCGTTGACCCCGCCACTGGCTTCCAGCTTGGCCTTGCCCGCAGTAATGCGCACTGCTTCGCGCATCTCTTCCAGGGTCAGCTCGTCGAGCATGATGATGTCGGCACCAGCGGCCAGTGCCTGGCGCAGCTCATCCAGGCTTTCCACTTCGATTTCCACCGGCTTGCCCGGCGCAATGCGGTGCGCCGCCGCCACGGCCGCGGCCACGCCGCCGCTGGCTGCGATGTGGTTTTCCTTGATCAGGAAGGCGTCGTACAGGCCGATGCGGTGGTTGTCGCAACCGCCGCAGGTCACTGCATACTTCTGCGCCAGGCGCAGGCCCGGCAGGGTCTTGCGGGTGTCCAGCAGGCGTACCTGGGTGCCTTCCACCAGGTCGGCAAGGAAGCGCGCACGAGTGGCGACACCCGACAGCATCTGCAGGAAGTTCAATGCACTGCGCTCACCACTGAGCAGCGAACGCGCGGGGCCCTCCAGATGGAACAGCGGCTGGTTAGCCGTGGCGCGCTCGCCATCGGCCACCTGCCAGTGCACGGCCACGCGTGGGTCGAGTTGGCGGAACACGGCATCGACCCAGGCGGTGCCGGCGATCACGCAGTCTTCGCGGGTAATGATGGTCGCCTTGGCCAGGCGCTCGGCCGGGATCAACTGCGCGGTGATATCGCCACTGCCGATGTCCTCCAACAGCGCACGGCGCACATTGGCTTCGATTTCAGCGGTCAGGTCGGCAAGGCGTAGGTTCGGCATGGTCGGCTCCACAAGCTAGATGCCGGCGATTATAGGGCAGGGGGCCGGTGTGTACAGTCGCCTCGGCGATGACCTTTGGTCGGCCGGTGTGAGCAGGCGGGGTAAATCAGGGTCATTAGCCAGCTAGTGAAACGGCGCTGGCAGCTGTGTGGATTTTTACCGATAATGGTGACCAGTATTTGGCGTCATGACTTTGACGATCTTCAGCCCCTTCGGGCGAGACACCCTGCAAGGAGTACAGGATGCAAAAAGAAGGCAAGGTGGTGCCCTTGGCGGCAGCCATCGATCGAGGCGGGCGTACGCCTCTGCCTTGCCTTCCGGTATTGCTCCTGCAGGTGCGCGACAAGGCCGCCTTGCAGTTGCGTCAGGGCCTGCAGGGCTTGTTCGACAATGCTGACGACACCCTCTTCGAGATGGCCGACAAGGCCTTGGACCGCGGTGACCAGAACCTGTACTTCGAGGCCATGCGCGACCTGCGCCTGAAGCGCAAGAGCATCGAGCGCGGTTTTCTCGACACGTTCTATGATGCCTTTGCCCGTATCGGCCAGGTTGACCTGCTGGCGCACATGGTCGAGCCGGGCAACCTGCGCAGCAAGGCCCACGTGGAACGGGCTGGCGCGATAGAAGGCATGGTCGCGCGTGTGCTGTCACGCGACGGTATTGCCCTGCAGCAACTGGGCCTGCGCTTGCAGGTACTGCTCGACCGCCCCCTGCACGAGCAGCACAACCCGCTGGGGCCCGCAGCGCTGTGCGGCTACTTCCTCGACGCTGGCCGCAACCTGGGGGTTGGCCTGCGGGTCAAGCTGGTCCTGCTCAAACTGTTCGAGCGCTATGTGTTGCGCGATGCCGACGTGATCTATGGCGAAGCCAACCAGTTGCTGGCCGCCGCCGGTGTACTGCCTGAATTGCCGTCGGCACCACGTCGGCGTGCCGAAGATCGGCGCATGAGCGCAGGTCGTGGGCCGGCGAACCTGGGTCACGAGGTGGGCTCGGACGCGGCAGGGCAGGCTTTCTTTGCCTCGTTGCAAACACTGCTGGCCCCGGTGCGTGGAAAGTTCGCGCCTCGTTTGCAGGCGGTGGCCGCCGCCCAGCCAATCAGCACCGCCGACCTGCTGCGCCTGCTTTCGCATTTGCAGCACTATGTGCCCGCTACCCACGAGGCCGACGATTTCGAACTTGGCCAACAGCTTGAACAATTGCTGTTGCGGGTCAGCGTGCGCAGCGGCACACGCCGGCGTATCGATGTTGCCGACGAGGACATGATCAACCTGGTTGGCCTGCTGTTCGCCTTCATCCAGGACGACGACAACTTGCCGGCCAGCCTGCGTGCGCTGATCGGGCGTTTGCACATTCCGCTGCTTAAAGTGGCCCTGTTGGACAAGGGGCTGCTCAGTCGTGCCAGCCACCCGGCCCGCCGGCTGCTCAACGAGATCGCTGGCGCGGCAATCGGCTGGGAATGTGGCGGCGACGGTATGCGTGACAGCCTGCACCTGCGGGTGGAGCGTATCGTCCAGCGCCTTCTCAATGATTTTGCCGAAGATACCAGCCTGTTCTCCGAACTGCTCGAAGACTTCCTCGCTTTTAACCAGGACGAGCGGCGGCGCAACGAACTGCTCGAACAACGCACCCGCGACGCCGAAGAAGGGCGTGCCCGAACACTGCAGGCCAGGCAGCAGGTGCAGCATGCTCTCAACCAACGGCTGCGCGGCAGGTTATTGCCGCAGGTGGTGGTACAGATGCTGGTGCAAGCCTGGAGCCAGGTACTGCTGCTGGCCTGGCTCAAGCAAGGTGAAGCATCCCAGGCCTGGCGGGATGCCTTGCAGACGATGGACACGCTGCTGACCAGCATCACTCCGCCGCATGAGCCGCATGCCTTGCTGCAGCAGGTACCGGGCCTGCTCAAGGCACTGCGCGATGGCCTGGCCAGCGTGGCCCTGGACTCGGCAGCGACCCGCGAATTCTTCCTGCAACTGGAACAGCTGCACCTGCGTGCCTGCGCGGGTACCGCGATGCAGCCCGGCACTGAGGGCCAGCCCTTGAGCGAAGTGCTGGTGGCCGAGGACATCGTCCTGGCGATTGCCGAGGAACCCGCTTGTGCTCCGTCGCAGTTTGCCGACGGGCAGGCTGTGGCCGTGCGTCAGGTGCAGCGCCTGCGTATCGGTACCTGGGTAGAAGTGCTGGACGAGGACGAACCGCTGCGCTGCAAACTGGTGGCGCGCGTCGACAGTAGCGACCGGCTGGTGTTCGCCAACCGCACCGGCATGAAAGTACGCGAATGGAACGGGGCCAGCCTGGCCCGGGCACTGCATCGAGGTGAGGTGCGGGTGCTGGATGACGGGCTTTTGTTCGAGCGCGCGCTGGAAGCAGTACTCGAAACGCTTCGCGTAGGGGTACCTGTCTAGCGCAAGATCTGCAGGTTTGCGCGATCCCTGTGGGAGCGGGTATTACAATCATTCACATGCAAACGCTGTTGGCCAAAGGGCATACTGTCTACCTGTTCACGGCGCTCTCAGGATCTGCCCCATGCAATTGGACCGTGCCACTGGCTGGTTCCACGGAATCGGAATCACCCACTGCCCCTCGCCGAACTTCAATGCTCGCCCCGAAGGCGAATCGATTTCCCTGCTGGTTATTCACAACATCAGCCTGCCGCCGGCCTGCTTCGGTACCGGCAAGGTCCAGCAATTCTTCCAGAACCGCCTGGACCCCAATGAGCACTCGTACTTCGCCAGCATCAACCACCTGACCGTATCGGCGCACCTGTTCGTCGAGCGTGACGGTGCGGTGACCCAGTTCGTGTCGTTGCTCGACCGCGCCTGGCATGCTGGTGTGTCGTGCTTCGACGGGCGTGAAGGCTGTAACGATTTCTCCATCGGTATAGAACTGGAAGGCACCGACGACCTGCCCTATACCGATGCCCAGTACGCGGTGCTGGAGCAACTTACCCGGCACATCCGCGGTGCCTGGCCGGCCATCGGGCTGGACCGCATCCAGGGCCATAGCGACATTGCCCCGCTGCGCAAGACCGACCCCGGCCCGGCCTTCGACTGGCCGCGCTACCGAAAGGCGCTGCAGCAAAACGAGGAAAAGGCATGAGTTTTCTGGTGTTGTTGCTGGCGCTTTGGGTCGAGAAGTTCTCGGCCCTGCGCCATCAGGTGCAGCGCGATGGGTTCTTCCTTGGCGAACTGGTGCGCCTGGAGCGCAGCGGCAAGGTGCACCCATGGTGGACGCTGGCCATTCTGGTGTTGGCACCGGTAGCGCTGCTGGTTTTGCTGCTGCATGTTCTGGACCCGGTGGCGTATGGCTTGCTGGCGTTGCCGGTGCACCTGCTGGTGCTGATCTACAGCCTGGGCCGCGGCGATGCCAAGGCATCGATGGGGCCGTTCCGTGATGCCTGGCGGCGCGGTGATGACCAGGCCGCGCTGCACGTGGCCGAGCGCGACCTAGGTCTGGCGGCCGACGAGCCGCAAAGCCTGTTGGTGCAGGTGCAGGGCAACCTGCTGTGGCAGGTGTACCAGGGCTTTTTCGCGGTGATCTTCTGGTACTTCGTGCTGGGCCCGGGTGCAGCCCTGGCCTATCGCTTGCTGGCTCTGTGTGGCGAACACAGCAAGCAACCGACGTTGAAGGCCCGTGCCGAGCAGCTCAGGCATATCATGGACTGGCTGCCGGTACGGGTGCTGGCCTTGAGTTTCGCCCTGGTCGGCAACTTTCTCGCGGTCACCCGGGTGATGCTGCACGAGGTGCTCAACTGGCACATCAGCGCCGCCCACCTGGTTGCCAGGGTCGGGCGCATTGCCGATGACATTCCCGAAGAAGACAGCCAGCGCGGGCTGGGGCGGCTGGACAGCCTGTGGGAACTGCTGCTGCGCTGTGCGGTGCTGTGGTATGCCGGGTTTGCGCTGTGGACGGTTCTAGTCTGATCTGAAGCTAGGCGCGGCTCCTTGCAGGAGCGTAGCAGCCCCAGGTTTTCAGCTTCGCCGCTTAGATTGCCGGGGCCGCGTTGCGGCCCTTTCGCGACACAAGGCCGCTCCTACAGGGGCTGTGCAAATCCTGAGGGTAGCGCTGTACCTGTGGGAGCGGGTTTACCCGCGAAGAGTCCGGCACGGGCACACAGCTGCTACCAGCGAAACAACTCGCAAGCGTTGCGACTACTGGCCTCAGCCAGTTCGCCAACTTCCACACCCATCACCTGCGCCAGCGCCCCGGCAATCTCCGGCAGGTGTTCCGGGCTGTTCCTTACCCCGGGGAACATGACCGGCGCCATGTCCGGCGCATCGGTCTCCAGCACCACGCTGTCCAGCGGCAACCGCGCCAGGGTCTTGCGCAGCCGTAGGGCCTGCGGCCAGGTACCCGCACCGCCAAGCCCAAGCCGGAAGCCCAGCTTGATGTACTCGCGGGCCTCTTCGTAACTGCCGGCAAACGCATGTATCACCCCCGCCCGCGCCGGCTTGTAGCGCTTGAGCGTGGCGATCACCTGCGCATGGCTGCGGCGCACGTGGAGCAGGGCGGGCAGTTCAAAGTCGCAGGCCATCTGCAGTTGCGCTTCGAACAGCGCCTGCTGGCGGGCCTTGTCCAGGTCTTCGAGGTAATAGTCCAGGCCAAACTCGCCCACGGCACATAGCCGTGGGTCGCCGCGCAGGCGCTGCAGCCACTCGCGCAACTGCGCCAGGTGCTCGGGATGATGCTGGTCGAGGTAGACCGGATGCAGGCCGAGTGCGGCGAACAGGCGCTGATCGGCACAGGCCAGGTCCCATACCCGCTGGAAATTTGCCTGGTACACCCCCAGCACCACCATCCTCTCCACCCCGCGCGACGCCGCGTTGGCCAACAGTTGTGGGCGGTCGGCGTCGAAGTCGGGGAAGTCCAGGTGGGTGTGGGTGTCGATCAGGCGCATGTTCAGGCCGCTGTAATACGTTGCTTGAACGTTCGACCGACGGCATGCACGCCAGGTTCGTAGCGTTTGTCCTCGATCGCGGCCAGTGCCAGTTCCAGCGCTGTGGCGGCAATCAGGCCATGCTGCTGGGCCATGGCATTGACTGGCAGCGGCAGGAAGTCGAGCAACTGGTTGTCGCCAAAGGTACCCAGCTGCAGCTGGCGTGAGTCGGCAGTGCGCGCCTGCAGGGTGTCGAACACCCCTTGCAGCAGCACGTAGGAGGTTGTCACCAGGGCATCCGGCAGGCCGCCAAGGTCATCGATCAGTTGCTGCATCAGGCGCTGGCCGCACTCTCGGCTGAACGCTTCGCCCTGATAGCGGCGAACCTCGCCGGCATAGCCTTGCAGGGCTTCGTCGAAGCCACCGGCACGTGCCTGGCTGACCGACAGCTCGGGGCGGGCGCCGATCAAGGCGATACTGCGCGGGGCGGCGCTCAGCAAGCTGGCGGCCAGCTGGCGGCTGGCGTCGCGGTCGTCGCTGATCACCGAGCAGAAGTGCGCAGGGTCCAGGCGGCGGTCGATGGCGATTACCGGCAGGCCTTTGTCCTGCAGCTCGCGGTAGCTGTCGTCTTCTGGCGGCAGGCAGCTGGCGACGAACAGTGCATCGCAACGGCGGGCGCGGAACAGCTGTTGCAACTGGCGCTCGCTGTCGGGCTGGTCGTCGCTGCTGGCAATCAGCAATTGGTAGCCACGGGCGCGGGCACCTTGTTCGAGCTGCTTGGCAATGCGGGCGTAGCTGGGGTTCTCCAGATCCGGGAGAATGAAGCCCAGAGTGCGGGTATGCCGGCTGCGCAGGCCAGCGGCCTGCGGGTTGGGGGTGAAGCCGTGGGCCTCGACCACCGCGCGTACCCGCTCGACAGTGCTGTTGCTGATGCGCTGCTGTTCGGCCTTGCCATTGATGACGTAGCTGGCAGTGGTCACGGACACACCGGCCAGACGGGCGATATCGCTGAGTTTCACCGAATTTTCCTTGTTATTACCGGGGCTGGCTGTGAGCCCTGACCGGGTAGTTTGACCCGGCGAGGGCGCCACGCGCAGACGACCATTGTCGCAATTGTCCGACAGGATGGGGCTTTTTCATCGGCAGATTATCGAGTAACGTGGCCGTCTGGTCAGGTTAATCGTTTCAGCTGCCGAATTTTCTGCCTCGGCTGCCATCGGTGCAAGGCTGTTGAACTGGCCGTTCATGTGAATTCCACAACAATACTCCAGTACCCGACCGGGAACTGCAAAAGGAGAAGGTCATGCTCGAGCTCGCCAAGGAGCAGATAGCCATGGGCCAGAAGGCCGCCGACAAGGCCGAGGCATTGCGCCTGCTGGCCGACCGGCTGGTCGCTGACGGCCTGGTCGCCGAGGGATACCTGCAAGGGCTGCAGGCCCGAGAGGCACAAGGCTCCACCTTCCTTGGGCAGGGCATTGCCATCCCCCATGGCACGCCGCAGACCCGTGACCTGGTGTACGCCACCGGCGTGCGCCTGTTGCAGTTTCCCGAGGGCGTGGACTGGGGCGATGGCCAGATGGTCTATCTGGCTATCGGCATCGCTGCCCGTTCCGATGAGCACCTGCGCCTGTTGCAACTGCTGACCCGTGCCCTGGGCGAGACCGACCTCGCGGAGGCATTGCGCCGCGCTGGTTCCGCCGAAGCGTTGCTGAAACTGTTGCAGGGCGCGCCGCAGGAACTGGCGCTGGATGCGCAGTTGGTCGGCCTGAACCTGCCGGCCGAAGACTTCGATGAACTGGCCTGGCGCGGCGCCCGCCTGTTACAGCGCGCCGACTGCGTCGATAGCGGTTTTGCCGCCGTCCTGCAGCAGGCCGAACCGCTGCCGCTGGGCGAGGGCCTGTGGTGGCTGCACAGCGAGCGCCAGGTGCGCCAGCCGGGGCTGGCCTTCATCACCCCGCAGCAGCCGCTGCGTTACCGCGACCAACCGCTCAACGGCTTGTTCTGCCTGGCCAGCCTCGGTGCAGCCCACCAGGCCTTGCTCGAACGCCTGTGCGAAGTGCTGATCGAAGGCCGCGGGCAGATGCTCTACCAGGCCACCAGCAGCCGCGCGGTGCTGGAGGTGCTAGGCGGTGAGGCGCCGGCAGGCTGGCCCAGTGCGCGCGTGGTGCTGGCCAACCCGCACGGTTTGCATGCCCGCCCGGCAAAGGTATTGGCGCAACTGGCCAAAGGTTTCGATGGGGAAATCCGTGTGCGGCTGGCGGATAGCGCGCAGCCGGCGGTGTCGGTGAAGAGCCTGAGCAAGCTGCTCAGTCTCGGCGCCCGACGTGGCCAGACACTGGAACTGGTGGCTGAGCCCGGCATCGCCCCCGATGCCTTGCCGGTGCTGTTGGCCGCCATCGA
The DNA here is from genome assembly GCF_002113105.1 of Pseudomonas sp. B22(2017). Classification (NCBI taxonomy): domain Bacteria; kingdom Pseudomonadati; phylum Pseudomonadota; class Gammaproteobacteria; order Pseudomonadales; family Pseudomonadaceae; genus Pseudomonas; species Pseudomonas sp. B22(2017). The sequence goes on along the minus strand of NZ_NEJN01000003.1, from coordinate 423,385 downwards.
ACAAGGCCTGGGTGAAGAGGTGGAGCCACTGCCGCAGAGTGCTGAGGTTGTAGCTGGCGCAGCGGCCGAAGTGCTGCAAGCGCCCGCGGCCGGTAGCCGTATCCACGGCGTGGGTGCTGCGCCCGGCATTGCCAGTGGCCCGGCCCATGTGTGTGTCGAGCGTGAGTTCGACTACCCCCTGCGCGGTGAGTCCTGCGCCCAGGAGCGGCAGAAGCTGCGTGAAGCTGTGGCGACCGTGAATGGCGAGCTGCAGGCCTTGGTCCAGCGCAGCGACAAGGCCATTGGCGAAATCTTCGTCACCCATCAGGAAATGCTCGCAGACCCGGCCCTGAGCGACGATGTCGAGCAGCGCCTGGGCCAGGGCGAAAGCGCCGCGGCAGCATGGATGGCAGTGATCGAGGCGGCGGCGCGTCAACAGGAGTCGCTGCACGATGCCTTGCTCGCCGAACGTGCTGCCGACCTGCGTGACATCGGCCGCCGCGTGCTGGCGCAGTTGTGTGGCGTGCAGGCCCAGGCTGAACCCGAGCAGCCCTACGTCCTGGTAATGACCGAAGTCGGCCCGTCCGATGTCGCCCGGCTGGACCCGAGCCGCGTCGCCGGTATCGTCACCGCCCAGGGTGGCGCCACCGCCCACAGTGCCATCGTCGCCCGTGCCTTGGGTATTCCGGCGGTGGTGGGCGCGGGGGCGTCGATACTGCTGTTGGACAGCGGCACGCCGTTGCTGCTCGATGGCCAGCGTGGCGTGGTCAGCGTGGCGCCGCCGGCGGATGAACTGCAAAAGGCCCTGGCCGAGCGCGACCTGCGCGAGCAACGCTTGCAGGCCGCCTGGGCCAACCGCTTCGAGCCGGCGGTCACTCGCGATGGTCACGCTGTCGAGGTGTTTGCCAACATCGGCGAGAGCAACGGCATCGCCAAGGTAGTGGAGCAGGGCGCCGAAGGCGTGGGCCTGCTGCGCACCGAGTTGATTTTCATGGCCCACACCCAGGCCCCGGACGTGGCGACCCAGGAAGCCGAGTACCGCCGCGTGCTCGATGGCCTCGACGGGCGCCCGCTGGTGGTGCGCACCCTCGATGTTGGTGGCGACAAGCCGCTGCCGTACTGGCCGATCGCTGCCGAGGAAAACCCGTTCCTCGGTGTGCGCGGCGTACGCCTTACCCTGCAGCGCCCGCAGGTGATGGAAGACCAGTTGCGCGCCTTGCTGCGCGCTGCCGACCAGCGCCCGCTGCGCATCATGTTCCCGATGGTCGGGCAGGTGCATGAATGGCGCGAGGCGCGCGCCATGGTCGAGCGCCTGCGCGCCGAGATCCCGGTAGCCGACCTGCAACTGGGTATCATGGTCGAAGTGCCCTCGGCAGCGCTGTTGGCACCACAATTGGCGCGCGAAGTGGACTTTTTCAGCATAGGCACCAACGACCTGACCCAGTACACCTTGGCCATCGACCGGGGTCACCCCAGCCTCTCGGCCCAGGCCGACGGCCTGCACCCGGCGGTGCTCAGCCTGATCGACATGACCGTGCGCGCCGCCCATGCCCATGGCAAGTGGGTGGGCGTGTGCGGCGAGCTGGCGGCCGACCCGCAGGCAGTGGCCGTGCTGCTGGGACTGGACGTGGACGAACTCAGCGTCGCCGCGCGCAGCATTGCCGAAGTCAAGGCCCTGGTTCGCCAGGCCGATCACCAGACGGCCCGCGCCCTGGCGCGCGAGGCCCTGCAACAGGACAGCGCCGCAGCGGTTCGCGCGCTGGTGGAGCGTTACTGAATGGCCAAGATCCTCACCCTCACCCTGAACCCTGCGCTGGATATCACCATCGGCCTGGGTACCCTGCGCCCAGGGCAGGTCAATCGCAGCCAGGAGCAGCACAGCCACGCCGCAGGCAAGGGGCTGAACGTTGCCCAGGTACTGGCCGACCTGGGCCACACCGTCACTGTTGGCGGCTTCCTCGGGCGTGACAACCTGCAGCCTTTCGAGGCGCTGATCGACTGGCGCGGCTTCGTCGACTGCTTTGTCCGCGTGCCGGGCGAAACCCGCAGTAATATCAAGCTGGTCGAAGCCGATGGCCGTGTCACCGACATCAACGGCCAAGGCCCGGAAGTCGACGAAGCGGCGCGCAGTGGATTACTGCGCTGCCTGGCGCAGGTTGCCCCGGGCCACGATGCGGTGGTGGTGGCTGGTAGCCTGCCGCGTGGGATCAGCGCCGACTGGTTCCGACAGTTGCTCGAACAGCTCAAGGCGCAAGGCCTGAAGGTGGCCCTGGACAGCAGCGGCGAAGCCCTGCGTGCCGGCCTGCAGAGCTCGCCCTGGCTGGTCAAGCCCAATACCGAAGAGTTGGGCGAGGTGCTCGGCCTGGCTGTGGATAACCCGGCGCAGCAGCGCGCTGCTGCCGAGCGCCTGCTGGCCAGTGGCGTCGAACACGTGGTGGTGTCGGCGGGAGAGCAGGGCGTCAGCTGGTTCACCCACGGCCATGCCGTACATGCTTGCCCGCCCAAGGTGCAGGTTGCCAGCACAGTGGGTGCAGGCGATTCGCTGGTGGCCGGCATGGTCCACGGCCTGCTGCAGGGCGAAGCCCCGGCGCAGACCTTGACCCGTGCAACCGCCATCGCTGCACAGGCTGTTACCCAGGTTGGTTTCGGCATCCTTGACCGCGAGCAACTGGCGCGTCTGGAAGCTGCCGTGCAACTGAAAGAACAAAAAGAGGGTTGCCGATGAACATTGCCATTGTCACTGCCTGCCCCAACGGCCAGGTATCAAGCGTGCTGAGCGCGCGCTTGCTGTCCGCCGCAGCCCAGCGGCGAGGCTGGAGTACCAGCGTCGAAGTGCAGGATGCCGGCCACCCCGAGCGGCAACTGAGCGCCACGCAGATCGCCGAGGCCGACTGGGTGCTGGTGGTCAGCACCGGCCCGGTGGACCTGGAGCGTTTCGTCGGCAAGCGCGTGTACCAGAGCACGCCATCCCAGGCTTTGGCCGACCGCGAAGGCTTCCTCGATGAGGCGGCTTCCAACGCCCGTCTGCTGGCCACGGTGCCAGGACTTCCGGCTGAAACTGGCAGCGCTGGCGCACGCATCGTCGCCGTCACGGCTTGCCCGACTGGCGTCGCGCATACATTCATGGCCGCGGAAGCCTTGCAGCAGGCTGCGCAGCAACTGGGCTACGAGCTCACCGTCGAGACCCAGGGCTCGGTCGGTGCGCGCAACCCCTTGTCTGCCGAAGCCATCGCTGCAGCGGATGTAGTGCTGCTGGCCGCCGACATCGAAGTGCCCACCGCGCGTTTCGCTGGCAAGCGCATTTACCGTTGTGGCACCGGTATCGCCCTCAAGCAGGCCCGCGCGACCCTCGACAAGGCCCTGGCTGATGCCAAGGTGGAAAACAGCGGCGATGCCGCAGCGGCGAGCACGCCAGCCAAGGGCGAGAAGAGCGGGGTATACAAGCACCTGCTCACTGGCGTGTCGTTCATGCTGCCGATGGTGGTGGCTGGCGGCCTGCTGATTGCCCTGTCGTTCGTATTCGGTATCGAGGCTTACAAAGAAGCGGGCACCTTGCCGGCGGCGTTGATGCAGATCGGTGGCGAGGCTGCGTTCAAGTTGATGGTGCCGCTGCTGGCGGGCTACATCGCCTGGTCCATCGCCGACCGCCCGGGGTTGGCGCCCGGCATGATCGGCGGCCTGCTGGCCAGCACCCTGGGCGCCGGTTTCATCGGTGGTATCGTCGCCGGCTTCCTCGCCGGCTACAGCGCCAAGGCCATTGCCCGCTGGGCGCGCCTGCCCAGCAGCCTGGAGGCACTCAAGCCGATCCTGATCATTCCGCTGCTGGCCAGCCTGTTCACCGGCCTGGTGATGATCTACGTGGTCGGCCAGCCGGTGGCGGCGATGCTGGAAGGGCTCACGCATTTTCTCGACAGCATGGGCACCACCAATGCCATCCTCTTGGGCCTGTTGCTGGGCGGCATGATGTGCGTCGATCTGGGAGGGCCGATCAACAAGGCCGCCTATGCCTTCTCGGTGGGGCTGTTGGCCTCGTCGAGCTATGCACCGATGGCGGCGACCATGGCCGCCGGCATGGTGCCGCCGATTGGCCTGGGTATCGCCAGCTTCCTGGCCCGACGCAAGTTTGCCCAGAGCGAGCGTGAAGCGGGCAAGGCGGCCCTGGCGCTGGGGCTGTGCTTCATCTCCGAAGGGGCGATCCCGTTTGCCGCCAAGGACCCGCTGCGGGTGATCCCGGCCAGCGTGGCCGGCGGGGCATTGACCGGGGCATTGTCGATGTACTTCGGCTGCAAGCTGATGGCGCCGCACGGCGGCCTGTTCGTGTTGCTGATACCCAATGCGATCAACCATGCGCTGCTGTACTTGTTGGCGATCGTGGCGGGCAGCCTGCTGACGGCGGTGGTGTATGCGGTGATCAAGAAGAGCGAGCGGGTGGAGTTGGCGGTAGCGCCGGTGAAGGGTTAGAGATTTCAGCGGGCCTTACTGGCCTCTTCGCGGGCACGCCCGCTCCCACAGGGTCACTGCAAGCTTCAGGATCATGCAGTAACTGTGGGAGCGGGCGTGCCCGCGAAGAGGCCGGAACAGGTCAACGCCCGTGCTTCTGCCGCAACGGCACAAGCAGATCGCCCAGCCCGTTGTGATCGATCTCGTGCATCAGCGCCAGCAACCCACCCAATTCCCCCGCCGGGAAACCCTTGCGCGCAAACCAGGCCAGGTAATCCCCTGGCAGGTCGGCAATGATTCGTCCCTGGTACTTGCCAAACGGCATGGTGCGGGTGACCAGCAGTTCGAGGGTTTCCGGCTTCATCATCGGCGCACCTGGCTGTTGAAAAGCGCCGACCATACTGCAATCTGCACGAAGGCCCAAGCGGCAATCATGCAGAACGCCGTGATCAAGCTCAGACCTTCTGCTTTTATATTGTTGATTTTCAAGGAATTTATAGATAGTCCTCGCTTGGCACGAACGCTGCTCCTTTACAGATGACTATCACCTGCCAAGGAGTTTGTGCCATGAGCAATCCCAACAAAGACGTGATCGACGTGCTCAACGACCTGATCGAGTACAGCAAGGATGGTGAGAAAGGTTTCAAGGCCTCGGCCGATGATGTGAAGAACCCCGAACTTAAAGCGTTCTTCGTTCAACGTGCCGGTGAGTGCGCCAATGCCGCCGGCGAACTGCAGAGCGAAGTGCGTCGCCTGGGGGGCGACCCGGAAACCTCCACCAGCATCAGCGGTGACCTGCATCGGGGTTGGGTAAACCTCAAGGCGATGGTCACCGGCAAGGATGAGGAAGCGGTGCTGAACGAGGTGGAGCGGGGCGAGGACCATGCCCTCAAGGCCTACAAGGAAGCTCGCGAGAAACTGGTCAAGCTGGGCCGCACCGCCAGCGACCAGACCTACACCTTGGTGGAAAAACAGCTGCAAGGTGTGCAGCGTAACCATGACCAGGTCAGGGCCTTGCGCAACGCCGCGCGCGCCCGCAGCTAGTCCGCTGGCCCCTCTACCCGGTTGCGGCCTTTGGCCTTGGCTCGGTAGAGCGCTTCATCAGCAGCACCCAGCACCCTCGCCAGGTCGTGCTGGGTGCCTGACAGGCCAATGCCGATGCTCACCGTGACAGAGTGGGCATCGTCGGCAAACGGTGCCAGCGCCTCGACGCTGGCGCGGATGCGCTCCGCCAGCAGTTGCGCACCGGCCAGGTCAGTTTCCGGCAACACCACCTGGAATTCTTCACCCCCATAGCGCGCCGCCAGATCGGCCGGGCGCCGGATGCACGCCTCGATGGTCCTGGCCACTTCGCGCAAGGCATGGTCGCCACCGGCGTGGCCGTGGCGCTGGTTGAAAGCCTTGAAGTGATCCACATCCACCATCAGCACTGCCAATGACTTGCGATTGCGCTGGGCGCGGGCCCATTCCTGACGGAGTACCTGGTCCAGGTGGCGGCGGTTGGGCAAGCCGGTCAGGCTGTCGGTGGCGGCCAGGTTGGCCAGACCCTGTTCGGCCTCTTGCCGGCGGCGCAACTCGCGGCCCAGCAGCAGGGTCAGCCAGAGGATACCCACACACAGTACCCCTGTGGCGACGCCGACCACGATCGCAGTGCGGCGCCACGACTCGAAAACTTCATCGGCCGAACGCACGACCAGCACGATCAGCGGCAACTGAGCGACCCGGGCAAAGGTGTACATGCGCGGGGTGCCGTTGCGGCTGGAGCGTGCGGTAAAGCTGCCGTTCTGCTCGCTGAGAATGCGTTTGAAATTGGGCCGTTCGGCATAATTGCTGCCAATTGCCGGGTCTTGCGCGCGGCTGGGCTGGCGGGCCAACAGTTGGCCGTCTGTGTTGAGCAGGTTGATGCTGCTATCGTCGCCGATGTCCAGGCGCTGGAACAGGTCACTGAAGTACGACAGGCGCAGTGCCCCCGCGGCCAGGCCGACGAACTCGCCATTGGGCCCGGAAATGCGCCGGCTGAAACTGATGCACCAGTCCAGGTCGCCGAGCCTGGCCTTGAACGGCGGGCCGACCAGCAGGCCGAGGTTGGCGTTGTGCAGATGGGCCTGGAATACCCCTGTACCGCTGAAGTTGGCCTTGCGTGGCACGCTGCTGGTGGAATCGCCCACCACGTTGCCTTGCTTGTCCAGCCACAGCACGTCACCGCGCTTGCGGTCGACGAAGGCTTCATTGAATAGCAGGCGTTGGCGCACCGGGCCGGGTATTTCCGGCAGCTCCTTGCGCCCGACCGCCCAGATCAGGCCCTGCAGCGACTGGTCGTAGAGTTCGACGTTGCGCAGGATGTCGCTTTCGATCAGCTGGACAATATTGTTGGACGAGCGGATCGCCGACAGCTCGATATTGTCGCGCTCCCGCGCCAGCAGGTAGCTGACGATGGCCACGATGGCGAGCACGGCAAGGCAACTGCCCAGGTTGAGGAGCAGCTCGGGGTGTGACCTGTAGAGTGCGAAACGCGGTGATCGGGAGGTCATGCTCGCTACTGCGTGGGCAGGGCCATTCGCGGCGGCGACATTCTAGGGAAGCGGGGATTGTCGGACAAGATTTGTCCGACGGAATCACGCAGGGACTGCTGCGCAGCCCATCGCCGGCAAGCCAGCTCCCACAAGTACCGCACAAGCTTGAGGTCAATGCGGTCAAGGTGGGAGCTGGCTTGCCGGCGAAACGAGGGCGAAGTCCTCGCACCCGGGTCTGGATCAGAACACGTTCAATGGGTAATCCACGATCACCCGCAGTTCATCGTTGTCGCTGTTGCTGTCGATCGACGCATAACCCTGGCTGCCACGGTGGGTGGCATAGCGCACCAGCACCGACAGGTCCTTGAGGTCTCCTTCCTGGAACACGTACTTCACGTCCACGTCGCGTTCCCAGTGCATGGCGTTCTTGCCATCGGCACGGTAGTAGTCGTAGTGGGTAGTGTCCTGGGTGGCCTTGGTCAGGTCGGCTTCACCGCGCGAGTACGACAGCACCGTACTCAGGCCAGGGATGCCCACACCAGCGAAGTCATAGTTGTACTGCAGCTTCCACGAGCGCTCGTTCGGTGCGTTGAAGTCCGAGTACATGCGCGAGTTGTCCAGGTAGACGCTGTCGCCCAGGTTGATGTAGTCGAACGGCGTGTTGCCATTGACCCGCTGATAGGCGGCGGTGACGCTGTGGAACCCGGCGTTGACGGTGAAATGCACGCTGTAGGTGTTGTTGTCGATCTTGCCCAGCAGTGCCTGGCCGGTGTCCTGAGTGTGATAGAAGTGCACGCCCGGGTTCAGGCTGACGAGATCGTTGACCACATAGGTGTAGTCGAAATCGGCGTAGTACTGGTTCCAGATGTCCTTCAGTTCGGCTGCATACAGGTTGGCAGTGATGTTCGGGGTGCCACTCCACGACGCGCCGGCCCAGTTCAGGTGCTTGCTTTTGTCATGCTCGCCCAACGAACCGTAGTAGGTGTCGATGCGGCGGTGGCCGCTCTGGTTGTACGGCTTGGTGAAGCTCACCTGGCCGCCTTCGAGCAGCAGGCCGTCGATGCTGGTGTTGGTCAGGCTCACACCACGGAAGGTCTGCGGCAGCATGCGGGTTTCGCCGCCAGCAATCACCGGGTTGGTGAGGAACAGGTCACCTGCTTTCAGCTCGGTGTCGAACGCCTTGAGCTTGACCGCGGCACCGGCGGTGGAGAACGAGTGCGGGGCAGCACCCAGTTCGTCTTCGTTCTTCTGGTGGGTCGGCAGGATGCTGGTGCCAGCATGGCCGCCGCCCCCATCGAGCTTCAGACCCAGCATGGCATGGGCGTCCAGGCCAAAGCCGACCACACCCGGGGTGTAGCCCGACTCGAAACGTGCAACCGCACCTTGGCCCCACTCGCGGGTGTCGCGCACTCCGGCGTTGTGGTTATCGCGGTTGAAGTAGGCATTACGGAAATGCAGGTTGAAGGACGAGCCTTCGATGAAGCCATCAGCCTTGTCTTCATCTGCCTGGGCGGCGAAAGGGATCGTTGCAGTCAACGCAATGAACAGCGGGGTAAAACGAAACGCGGAAGGCACCGGTACTAGCTCCTTGGGTCTGGCGGTGGGGCAGTTTTTTATTTTCGAATGTGCGTCTTTTTTATAGGTGGACGTTACAGCTTGGCTGATAGTTGAAGCACATAAAAAAAGCCGCTGATCGGCAGCGGCTTTAAAAGGCTAACATATCGGCACTGGTAGTGCCCATGGCGTAGCCAAGGGAAAACGGGAGCAGCGACAGCACTTGATCAGCTGTCGGCATTGGCATCGACAGAGACCTTGGAAGCTGTCTGGTTAGCGTCTTTTACGGTGTCTACCTGCTGTGCGGCTACGGCTTCGCGGGCCTCTTGGTGGACTGCGGCGAACTCAGCATTACGGGTGACGAAAGCCTTGGATTCTTCAGCCATGGCCAGGGGCGACAACAACAGGGAAGACAGGACGAAGACGCTGGCAATACCCATACTGTTGGACATTTGAAACTACCTTCTTGCGGTGCAAGTGCTAATGAGGACGGGGGTAAAGTTAGTCCTTTCAATGCACTTGAAACAGAGCGAAGCGCGATAAGCACTGTTGCGTAAAAGGTAATTATCGCAGGAAAAGCAATTGGACTTTCGCCGCAAACCCGCAGCCTAGAGCACTTCCGCGCTTCTTTGTAGGAGCAGCCTTGTGCTGCGAAAGGGCCAGTGAAGGCATTAGAGGATATTGGGATCTACCGGCCCTTTCGCAGCGCAAGGCTGCTCCTACACGGGCGGGGTAGGCCTTGAGGTTGGTAACTGGATACCAAAGGTATTGGCCCCCGCGGCACTTCGCACGAACACCTCCCCACCATGCATCAGCGCAATCGCCTTGACGATCGCCAACCCCAACCCATGGTTACCCCCACCACTGTTGCTACGTGCCGCATCCACCCGGTAGAAGCGTTCGAACAACAACGGCAGGTGCTCATCGTCGATCGCCGGCCCCGGGTTGCTCACGGCGATACTGACCTGCTCCGGCCCGGCAGCGATCTGCACCTCGATCACCTGGTGCGGTGCGGTGTGCTGCACGGCGTTGTTCAGCAGGTTGATCAGCGCCCGGCGCAGCTGGGCCTTTTCGATGGGCGCCTGGGCGTCACCGCTCACACTCACGCTGACTTGCGCATCTTCGAGAATGTAGTCCAGGTAGTCCAGGGTGGTCGCCACTTCCTGGGCCAGCGAGGCCTGGGTCAGGGCAGTGGCCTTGCTGCCCTGGTCGGCACTGGCCAGGAACAGCATGTCGTTGATGATGCTGCGCAGGCGCTCCAGCTCCTCAAGGTTCGATTGCAGCACTTCGAAATAATGCTCGGCGCTGCGCCCTCGGGTCAGTGCAACCTGGGTCTGGCCGATCAGGTTGGTCAGCGGCGAGCGCAGTTCGTGGGCGACGTCGGCATTGAACGCCTCCAGCCGCGAGTAGGCCTGGCTTACCCGGTCCAGTGCGGCATTGAAGGCACCTGCAAACTGTGCAAGCTCCGGGGCCAGGGCGTGGGTCTGCAGGCGCCCGTCCAGGCGCGGTGGGGCCAGGGCCTGGGCCTCAACGGACAACGCCAACAGTGGGCGCAGGCCGATGCGCGCCACCCAGTAGCCCAGCAGCGAGGCCAGCAGCACGCCGAGCACCGCCAGCCCGACAATCGCCACCAGCAGGCTGTGCTGTGCCTGCCAGAATGTTTCGGTGTCGATGCCGATCAGAAAGCGCAGCGGCGGCCGCTCGCCCAGGGCCGGCAGTTCGCTGACCAGCACCTTGTAAGGGTAGGGCCGGTCGGGCAGGCGCAGGTCGCGCATGCCCTGCACGCCTTCGGCGAAGGCGCGGACCAGCTCGCTAGGGTGGCCGTATTCGTAGGCCGGGTTGCTGCTGACCACCCAGAAGCGAATGCGCTTGTCCTCTTCACTGAGCAGGTTGAGCTTGTTGTTGATCTTGACCCAGTGCTCCGGTGTGCCGAAGCGGTTGAGGGTGGACTCGAGCACACTGAAGCGCGCGTCCAGCTCGGCTTGCGGCAGCAGGTCGAGGCTGCGGTCTACCTGGCGGTACAGCGCCGAACCGATCAGCAGGAACACGCCCAGCGCCACCAGGATGAACAGCGCCGACAGGCGCAGCGCGATGGAATTACCCCGCACGGCTTTCCAGGACATAGCCCATGCCTCGGATGGTGTGCAGCAACTTGTTGTCGAAAGGCCCGTCGAGCTTGGCGCGCAGGCGCTTGATCGCCACTTCGACGACGTTGGCATCGCTGTCGAAATTGATGTCCCAGACCAGCTCTGCAATCGCTGTCTTTGACAGAATTTCGCCCTGCCGGCGGGCCAGCACGCTGAGCAGCGAGAACTCCTTGGCCGTCAGCTCAAGGCGTTGGCCGGCGCGGGTGGCCTTGCGCGCCATCAGGTCGATCCACAGGTCACCTACCTGCACCTGCAGCGGTTCATGATTGCTGCTACGGCGTGTCAGGGCTTGCAGGCGGGCGACCAGTTCGAGGAAGGAAAACGGCTTGCCCAAGTAGTCGTCGGCGCCCTCGCGCAGGCCATGGATACGGTCTTCGACCCTTTCACGGGCGGTCAGCATGATGACCGGCGTCTGCTTGCGTGCGCGCAGGGCGCGCAGCACGCCATAGCCGTCCATGCCCGGCAGCATCACGTCCAGCACGATCACCGCGTAGTCACCTTCCAGGGCCAGGTGCAGGCCCTCGATGCCGTCCCGCGCCAGGTCCACGGTAAACCCCTGCTCGCTGAGGCCGCGATGCAGGTAGTCGGCGGTTTTTTCTTCGTCTTCGATGATCAGCACACGCATGGTCTTGTCCTAACTGGCACTGGGCGCCGCCGCACGGGCGGCCTGGCGGCGGTGGAACAGGCGCTCCAGGGCCAAGTATATGACCGGGGTGGTGAACAGCGTCAGCGCCTGGCTCACCAGCAGGCCTCCAACCACGGCGATGCCCAGTGGCTGGCGCAGTTCGGAACCGGTGCCGAAGCCGAACATCAGCGGCACCGCGCCGAGCAAGGCGGCCAGGGTGGTCATGATGATCGGCCGGAAGCGCGTCAGGCAGGCCTGGTGGATCGCCTGCTCCGGGGTCAAGCCCTGGCGGCGTTGGGCCTCCAGGGCGAAGTCGATCAGCAGGATGCCGTTTTTCTTGACGATACCGATCAGAAGCACCACGCCGATCAGCCCCATGATGCTGAAGTCCTGGCCCAAGGCCCACAACAGGATCAGCGCGCCGAGGCCGGCCGAGGGCAGGGTGGAGATGATCGTCAGCGGGTGGACGAAGCTTTCGTACAGCACGCCGAGGATGATGTACACCGCCACCAGCGCTGCCAGGATCAGCCACGGCTGGCTCGACAGCGAACTCTGGAAGGCCTGGGCCGCGCCCTGGAAGTTGCCGCTGATGGAGTCGGGCATGCCGAGCTCGCGCTGGGTGCGCTCGAGGATGGTCACCGCATCGCCCAGGGCCACGCCCGGGGCCAGGTTGAACGACAGGTTGGCCGCCGGGAACAGGCCATCGTGGCTGATCGACAGCGGCCCGGTGCTGGGCGGCGCTACATGGGCTACTGCCGACAGCGGCACCATCTCGTTGGTCAGCGGCGAGCGCAGGTAGAAGTAGTTGAGGCTTTCGGCCTTGCCGCGCTGGCGGGCATCCAGTTCGAGGATCACCTTGTACTGGTTGGTCTCGGTCTGGAATTCACTGATCTGCCGCTGGCCGAAGGCGTCGTACAACGCCTGGTCGACGTCGGTGGTGGTCAGGCCGAAACGTGCCGCGGCCTGGCGGTCGATATCGATGCGGGTGACGCTGGCGCCCAGTTGCAGGTCGTTGGACAGGTCGCGGAACGCCGGGTTTTCCCGCAGGCGCTCGGTCAGGCGCTGGGTCCACAGGTTCAGTGCCATGCCGTCGTTGCTCTTGAGCACGTACTGGTACTGGGTGCGCGACGGGCCGGAGCTTAGGTTGATGTCCTGGCCTGCACGCATGTACAGGACGATGCCTGGCACCTGGGCCAGCTTGGGCCGCAGCCGATCGATCAGTTCGCTGGCCGACACATCGCGTTCGCCACGGGGCTTGAGGGCGATCCAGAAGCGGCCGTTGGCGATGGTCTGGTTGCTGCCGGTGACACCCACCGAGTGGGAGAACGCGCGCACCGCCGGGTCGGCCTCGATGATTTTGGCCAGCGCCTTGTGCTTCTCGATCATCGACGGGTACGACACATCCGCCGCCGCCTCGCTGGTGCCAAGGATGAAGCCGGTGTCCTGCAGCGGGAAAAAGCCCTTTGGAATACCCACGTAACCGGCCACCGCCAGGGCCAGGGTCAGGCCAAACACGCCGAGCGTCAGACGCTGGTGGGCGAGGGCGCGGTCCAGGCCCTTTTCGTACCACCTGACCAGCCGCTCGCCGAAGCCGCCCTTGTGCTCTCCGGGCGGGCGGCGCATGAACAGTGCGCACAGGGTTGGCGCCAGGGTCAGCGAGACCACCACCGAAATCAGGATGGTGGCAGTGGCGGTAAGGGCGAACTCCTTGAACAGCCGGCCGACCACGCCGCCCATGAACAGCAGCGGGATGAACGCGGCGATCAGCGAGAAACTGATCGACACCACGGTGAAGCCGATTTCCCCGGCGCCCTTGAGCGCTGCCGTGCGGCTGTCGTCGCCGGCCTCCAGGTGACGGTGGATGTTTTCCACCACGACGATGGCATCGTCGACCACGAAGCCCACCGAGATGACGATGGCCACCAGGGTCAGGTTGTTCAGGCTGAAGCCGAAGATGTACATCAGCGCGCAACTGGCTATCAGCGATACGCCAAGCACGCTGGACACCACCATGGTCGCCGACCACTGGCGCAGGAACAGCGCCATCACCCCGATCACCAGGGCCACTGCGATCATCAGGGTCAGCTCCACTTCATGCAGCGAGGCACGGATGGTCTGGGTGCGGTCCTGCAGCACCGACACTTCGACCGAGGCTGGCAGCATCTCCTGCAGCTTGGGCAGGGCAGCCAGTACCCGGTCCACGGTATCGACGATGTTGGCGCCAGGCTGGCGGAAAATCACCAGGTTCAACCCGGGCTGGTCGCCGGACCAGGCTTTGACGTAGGCGTTCTCGGCGCCATTGATCACCTTTGCCACGTCCCTCAGGTGCACTGGTGCACCGTCACGGTAGGAGACGATCAGCTGGGCGTAGTCGTCGGGATGGAACAACTGGTCGTTGGCGGCGATGGTCGAAACGCTGTGTTCGCCGTACAGCGCGCCCTTGGCCAGGTTCAGGCTGGTCTGCTGGATGGCTTGGCGCAAGTCGGCCAGGGTCAGGCCGATGGCGGCCAGTTTCTCGGGTTGCGCCTGCACGCGGATCGCCGGGCGCAGTTGCCCGGTGATATTGATCAGGCCGACCCCGTCGATCTGGCTCAGCTGGCGCGCGAGCAGGGTTTCGGCGTAGTCGCTGAGGTCGTTGCCAGGCATCTGGCTGGAGCTGACCGTCAGCACCAGCACCGGGCTGTCGGCCGGGTTGACCTTGCGCCAGGTCGGCGGGTTGGGCAGGTCTTGCGGCAGGCGCGCGGTGGCGGTGTTGATGGCCGCCTGCACTTCCTGGGCGGCGGTGTCGATGTTCTTGTCGAGCGTGAACTGCAGGATCAGGTTGGTCGAGCCCAGTGCGCTGCTGCTGGTCATCTGGGTCATGCCGGGGATGGCGCTGAACTGCACTTCCAGCGGCGTGGCCACTGACGAGGCCATGGTTTCCGGGCTGGCGCCGGGCAGCTGGGCGGTGACCTGGATGGTCGGGAAGTCGGCTTCCGGCAGTGGTGCCACCGGCAGGCGCGGGAAGGCGATGGCCCCCAGCAGCACCAGGGCGAAGGTCAGCAGCAGGGTGGCGATAGGGTGGTCGATGCACCAGGCCGAAACACCGTTGCGCGTGTTCATGGCTGGCTCCGCCGGTCGGCCATTTCCGACGGCGCGGGGGCATCGGGGGCCACCTCGACCCGCGAACCTGGCTTGAGCCGCGACTGGCCATCGAGCACCAGGCGCTCGCCCGGCTTGACCCCGGCAATTATGTTCAGCCCACTGTCCTGGTACAGCACCTTGACCGGCACGCTGGTGACCTTGTCACCGTCCAGGCGGTAGACGAAGTGCCCGTCGACGCCGCTCTGTACCACCGGGGGCGGCACTACCAGGGCGTTTTCTTCCACTGCGGTGCGTAGGCGGATGGTGACCAACTGGCCGGGCCACAGGTGACCGTCCTTGTTGTCGAACTCGGCCTTTACCCGCACGGTACCGGTGGTGGCGGAGATCTGGTTGTCGATCAGTGCCAGGTGGCCTTCACCCAGCAGGCTGCGTTCGCCGTCGGCATCCATGTAGGCCTGCACCTGTGCCGGGGTGGGCGCCTTCAGCAGGCTTTGGAGGGTTGGCAGCATTTGCTGCGGCAGGGCGAATTCGACGGCGATCGGGTCGATCTGGGTGACGCTGAACAGGCTGCGGGTATCGCTGGTGCGCACCAGGTTGCCGGGGTCGACGTTGCGAATGCCCACCCGGCCGGTCACTGGCGAGCGGATCTGCGTGTACGACAGCTGCACCTCGGCATTGGCGATGGCCGCCTGGTTGCCCTTGACCGTGGCTTGCAGGCGGTTGACCAGGGCCTGCTGCTGGTCGAGAGTCTGCTTCGAAACGCCGTTGTCGGTACTCAGCAGGCGGTAGCGCTGCAGGTCGACGTTGGCTACCTGGATCTGCGCCTGGCTCTGGCCAAGTTCGGCACGGGCCTGGTCGAGGTTGGCGCGGATGGCGCGATCGTCGAGGGTGGCCAGCAGGTCACCTTCCTTCACCCACTGGCCTTCCTTGACCAGCACCTGGGTCAGTACCCCCTCCACTTGCGGGCGCACCTCGACGCTGTGCAGCGACAGCACCGAGCCGATGGCGCTGGCATAGCGCGGCACGTTCTGCTGGACGACGCTGACCACGCGCACCGGGATGGCGGTTTGCGCGCGGGTGGCAGGTGCTGGCTGGCGCTGGCCGAACCAGAGGCCCGCTACCGCCAGGACCATGAGCGCCAGGGCGGCGAGGATGACAGGGCGGGACGGACGTCGCATCGGTGCGGGCACCTTGGCCATAGGGGAGGGAAGTGGCTGTATTCAATCTTATAGCCCCCGAACCGGGTCGGCAGCGTGACCGCTGGCTGACAGCGCTGTCAGAATTGCCTGCGCCTCCATCACACATCTGGCATGCGAACTGCGACCCCTGTGGGAGCGGGCATGCCCGCGAAGAATGCAACGCGGTGGATGGCAACGGCTGTGCCGGTGTTCGCGGGCATGCCCGCTCTCATAGAACAACACATGACTCATTGGTTCGGCGAGGTTCTGTAGGAGCAGCCTTGTGCTGCGAAGAGGCCGGTACTGACAAAGCCTGTCTGTTGCTTGTACCGGCCTCTTCGCAGCACAAGGCTGCTCCTACAAAGGACGCGTCAGACGAGCGATATTTGTTCTCTGCGCGACAGCGCAGCCCAAAAGGGCTGGGTAATCTCCCACAGGGACCGCGGCAGGCTTTGGTTCCTGTGCAAGGCGGTTGCCCCCGCCGAGGCATAGCTAGAAGCTGATGAAAGCGTAATACACCGGGGGCTCATTGGTGGTGCGCAAACCATGTTCCTGCAAGCTCGCCACCAGCGCCGCGTCCTCCACGTGCAGGGTCCACTGTGCCAGGCCAGCCTCCGGTACCTGCGCCAGACACGCGCGGAAGGCCCCCATGTCAGGCAGGTAGGCAGTAAATCCGTTGCCCTTGAGCGCACTGGTAGTCATGCCCAGCGCCTGGCACACCGCCACCTTGGCGGCGATGTCATCGCGGTCGGCCTGGCGCGAGGCCTGCACCAGCGCCTCCAGCCCGGCATCGACCAGTTGCCTGCCGTGAATCAGCTCCGGCCCCTGTTGCCAGGCTTCCGGCGGGCAGTCCTTGCTGCCTGGCCGCAGCGGGATATGCGGGTTTATTTCCACCGGGTAGATGCGACAGACCAGCGGCCGCTGGTCATAGATGGTGCACAGGTCGTTGTCGTCGAGGTTGCGGCAGCGCCCGGGGTTGAAGGCGGCAAAGGTCACCGAGACGCGTACGTCGCTGTCGCCGCAGGGTACGGGATGGGAGCGACGCAGCACATGATCACGCTGTTCTACTGGCATCCCAGGGCCGTCCGCAACGAAGGCTTCGATCAGCACCACCACCTGGCCGTCGTTGTCCGCCCAGCGGCGCGCTTCGGCCAGGGTCAAGGGCACGTGGTGGCCGGTACAGCACTTGCCGCAGCCGGTACAGGCGAAACGCAGGCTGTCGGTCACTTGACCTCCGGGCTCCACTCGCTGACGAAGGCGCGCTGGTGCTGGCGGTCGTACAGGCACAGCTCGGTGCCGGTACGCTGCTGCATGTGCTTCTGGGGGTAGACGCCTTCGATCAGCAGGGCACTCATGCCGACCTGGTCATCGAACTCGGCGGGCTTGCTGCGGGCGTGAGCATCCTTGAACTGGCTGGCGGCCAGGCAAGACTTGAGCATCTGCTGGCGCTGCTCGTTCCAGGCCTGGCTGCTGGAGGCCTGGGCGATACCGCTGAAGAGGGCGAAACTGATCAGGATAGAGCTGAAAAACTTCATACGGATTCCGGCAAGTTACTTGCGAGGGGGGCGAATTATGCCCGACTCGACCCCGACGGCAAGCCGGGGAGTTTGTCTCCGAATATATCAGCGCTCGGCGAACACCACGGCGCGCGCCGCCACCACCAGACAATCGGTCAGCTCTGGCGAGGAAAACTTGGTGAGGATGGCATTGGCCCCGGCCTGGGTCGCCTTTTCACTGCTCATCGCGCTGTCCAGCGAGGTGTGCAGCAGTATGTACAGGTGCTGGAAGTCGGGGGTTTCGCGCAGGGTGCGTGTGAACGCGTAGCCGTCCATTTCGCTCATTTCGATGTCGGAGACGATCACGTTGATTTCCTGCGCGGTGCCCTGCAGCTCCAGCAACACGTTGATGGCGTCCTTGGCGCTGCGCGCGGTATGGCATTCGACGCCGAGGTTGCGCAGGGTGTGCACCGACTGTTGCAGGGCTACCTGGCTGTCGTCCACCACCAGGATATTGGCGGCGGCCAGCAGGCTGGCGTCTTCCTCGCTCAGGGTGGCGTGATGCGGTTCGGGCACCGGCGGGGCGATGGCGTGGATGACTTTTTCGATGTCCAGCACCTGCACCAGAGTGTTGTCGACCCTGGTCACGCCGGTGATGAACGAGCGGCTGCCCGAGCCATAAGGGGGTGGTTTGATGTCGGTGCTCAGGCAATGCACGATGCGGCTGACCGCCTGCACATGCAGGCCCTGGCGCGAGCGGCTGATCTCGGTGACGATCAGGCAGCCGCCGTCAGGGTCGGCCAGCGGCCGTTCGCCAATGGCGCGGGACAGGTCGATGACCGACAGCGAATTGCCGCGCAGGGTTGCCACGCCCTTCACGTGGGGGTGCGATTCGGGCAGCTTGGTCAACGGTGGGCAGGGGATTATCTCGCTGACCTTGAGCAGGTTGATTGCCATCAACTTGCCGCTGCGCAGGGTGAACAGCAGCAGGGACAGCGAGTCCGCGCGGGCATTTTGCGTGGCCATGGTGACCTTCGTGGGGAACAGGGGATAACCGGTTATCGGCCTGGTTTGGTCGGGCTTTAGCGGGTGTGGGGATTGTGGGGCTGCTTTGCAGCCCATCGCGACACAAGGCCGCTCCTACAGGGGGGGCGCGGTCCCTTGTAGGAGCGGCCTTGTGTCGCGATGGGGCGCAAAGCGCCCCCAGGATTCCAACTCAGCGCAGCCCCAGCCGACGGGCCAGACGACTAAGGTTGGCGCGGTCCAGGCCGAGTTCCCGGGCAGCCGCTGCCCAGTTTTCCTGGTGCCGCTGCAGGCAGGCCTCGATCAGCTGGCGCTGGTAGTCGTCGACGGCTTCGCGCAAGCCCCCTTCGGGTAGCGGTGCCGCCGGCAAGGGCACAGCAGGGGAGGGCGGGGTGCCGGGCGTTGCGGTTGCGCGCAGGTCCAGGTCGATGGCTTCCAGGGTGAGGATGCGTGGCCTGTCGGAATGTTGGCCCAGCGCCTTGAGCGCCGAGCGGCCGATCAGATGTTCCAGTTCACGTACGTTGCCTGGCCAGTCGTAGGCCTGCAGCGCGGCCTGGGCTTCGCTGCTCAGGCGCAGGCTGTTCAGGCCCAGGCGCGAACGGTTCTGTTCGAGGAAGTAGCCAGCCAATAGCAGCACATCACGCCCACGTTCGCGCAACGGCGGAACGTGCAGCGGGTATACGCTGAGGCGGTGGTAGAAGTCGGCGCGGAAGTTGCCAATACGCACCTCTGCTGCCAGGTCGCGATTGGTGGCTGCGATCAGGCGCACATCCACCCGGTGTTCGCGATCCGAGCCCAGGCGTTGCAACTGGCCGCTCTGCAGTACGCGCAACAACTTGGCCTGCACCGTAAGTGGCAGTTCACCGACTTCGTCGAGGAACAGTGTGCCGCCGTTGGCGAGCTCGAACTTGCCGCGGCGCTCGCCATGGGCGCCGGTGAAGGCTCCGCGTACATGGCCGAACAGTTCGCTTTCCACCAGGGTGTCAGGCAGGGCGGCGCAGTTGAGGCTGACCAACGGCTTGTCGGCGCGGTTGCTGGCCTGGTGCAGGGCCTGGGCCACCAACTCTTTGCCGACGCCGGTCTCACCGGTTATCAGTACGGTCAGGTCACTGCCACCGACCAGGCGGATTTCCTCGACCAGGCGCTTGTGCGCGGGGCTCTGGCCAATCAGCTCTTTGTCCTGGCCGCTGGCCTGGCGGTAGATCTCCGCGCGATGGTGTTCGTCTTCCGCGCGCAGGGCCAGGTGCTCGATGCGCTCGGCCACGGTGACCGTGGCGGCGGCAAGGCTGGCGAAGGCCTGCAGGGCGCCCAGCTCCAGGCTCTGGAACTGCCCGGGGGTGAGGGCATCGAGGGTAACTAGGCCCCAAGGGCGCTCGTCGACCATCAACGGGCAACCCATGCAGTCATGTACTTCCAGGTTGGCATCAGGGGCGTTGACCAGGCCGTCGTAAGGGTCGGGTAGCTCGGAGTCGCTGGCGAAGCGGGTGGGTTCCCGGCTGCTGAGCAGGATCTGGAAGCGTGGGTGCTCGCTGACTCGGAAGCGCCGGCCCAAGGTATCGGGGCTCAGGCCGTCCACTGCCAGCGGCACCAGCCACTCGCCGTCCAGGCGCAGCAGCGCGGCGGCATCACAGGGCAGCAACCCCCGCATGGCCTGCAGCAGGCGGCGATAGCGTTCCTGGTCGGGCAGGTCGCGGGAAAGGTCGCTGACCAAGGGCAGCAGGGTGGTGAGCAGGGGCTTCGTGGTCATATGGACTCCTGTGGGTCGATATGACTATACGTCGAGGTGGGTCGTTTTGACATGACCTGCGTCAAGCCCCTGATTTTGCTGGAGATAAGAGTTGGCATGATTGATGTAATAGCTCGGGCAGTCATTTGAAGCCACAGGCTCAGGAGTTGTTGCAATGCTCAATGCCGAACAACGTGCAATCATCAAGGCCACTGTCCCCCTGCTGGAAAGCGGCGGCGAAGCGCTGACCACCCACTTCTACAAGATGATGCTCAGCGAGTACCCGCAAGTGCGCCCGCTGTTCAACCAGGCCCACCAGGCCAGCGGTGACCAACCGCGCGCCCTGGCCAACGGGGTATTGATGTATGCCCGCCACATCGACCAGCTGGAGCAGCTTGGCGGCCTTGTCGGCCAGATCATCAACAAGCACGTTGCCCTGCAGATTCTGCCGGAGCACTACCCGATCGTCGGCAGCTGCCTGCTGCGCGCCATCGAAGAAGTGCTGGGCAAGGAAATCGCCACCCCCGCCGTGATCGACGCCTGGGGCGCGGCCTATGGCCAGTTGGCCGACATCCTGATCGGCGCGGAAGAGAACCTCTATAAACAGAAGGAAGAAGCCGAAGGCGGCTGGCGCGGCACCCGCGAATTCCGCCTGGTGCGCCGTGAGCAGGAAAGCAGCGAAATCGTTTCGTTCTACTTTGCCCCGGTGGATGGCAAACCGGTGCTCAAGGCCGAGCCTGGCCAGTACATCGGCCTGAAGCTGGACATCGACGGCGCCGAGCAGCGCCGCAACTACTCCCTGTCGGCACTGTGCGACGGCAAGGAATACCGCATCAGCGTCAAGCGCGAGGCGGGTGGCAAGGTCTCCAACTACCTGCACGATGTGCTGGCGGTGGGCGACACCCTGCAGCTGTTCCCGCCGGCTGGCGATTTCACCCTGGCAGCGAGCGACAAGCCGCTGGTGCTGATCAGCGGTGGCGTGGGTATTACCCCGACCTTGCCAATGCTGCAGGCGGCACTGCAAACCCAGCGTGAGGTGCATTTCATTCACTGTGCCCGTAACGGCGCCGTGCATGCCTTCCGCGACTGGATCGACGAGCTGGCCGAGCGTCACCCGCAGCTCAAGCGCTTCTACTGCTATGCAGAACCGCAGGGTGGTGCCGCGGCTGATGCCGTAGGCCTGCTGAACGAGGACCTGCTGGCCGAGTGGCTGCCGCAAGAGCGAGATGTGGATGCCTACTTCCTCGGGCCCAAGGGCTTCATGGCGGCGGTCAAGCGCCAGTTGAAGGGCCTGGGTGTGCCAGAGCAGCAGAGCCGCTACGAGTTCTTCGGGCCGGCGGCTGCGCTGGAGTGATGTAGCGCCTGCACTGGCCTCTTCGCGGGTTTACCCGCGAAGAGGCCGGTACAGGCTTGCAGCGTATTCATCCCAGCCGCTGGCAAGCCAGCTCCTTTGCAGCACTGCTCCCGCCCGTGGGTAATCGAGAACGAAACGGTCGATCGCATTCGCCGCCTGGGGGCTGGCTTGCCAGCGGCTGGGCCGCACCTCACCTTCCTGCCTATATAAAGGAGAGATGAAAGCGGCTGTGCAGCTTTCATCTTTAATCCTCCTTTAATCACGGTATCCTTCACTCCCGGGTGTCGAGGGGCTTGCCCCTGCGCGGCACCCGGGTAGCCGTTTTTTTGCCGCCCGGCGTTGAACCGACGTCGTTGCGGCCGGTCTCAGCCACACCGGATAGCCCTGCGCAGCGCTATCACGCCGCTTCCTCGGCACGCTCAAAGGCCCGGCCCAGCGTGTAGACTTGCGCCAGGCAGGCGGATCACGCTGTCACTATCCATCGAAGGAACCGGCAATGAACGAACAAACATCGCGCCTGAATCGGGAACGGCGCTTTCTGGTACTGTTGGGCCTGATCTGCCTTTCGCTGATCGGTGGCGCCCTCTACATGCAGATAGTCCTGGGCGAGGCACCATGCCCGCTGTGCATCCTGCAACGTTATGCACTGTTGTTCATCGCCGTGTTCGCCTTCATCGCCGCGGCGATGCCCGGGCGCCGCAGCCTGACCTTCTTCGAGGCACTGGTGGTACTCAGCGCCATTGGCGGAATCGTTGCGGCCGGCAACCATGTGTATATACTCGCCAACCCCATGGTCAGTTGCGGTATCGACACCCTGCAGCCGATCGTGGACGACCTGCCGCTGGCCAAGCTCTGGCCGCTGGTGTTCCAGGTCGACGGCTTCTGCAGCACGCCGTACCCGCCGATCCTCGGTCTGTCGCTGGCGCAATGGGCGCTGGTGGCGTTCGTCCTGACGGCCGTCCTGGTTCCGCTCGGGATCTACCGCAACCGACGCCAGGCTTAGACAAAAGTCCCGAATGGCATGGGGTCTTTTACGCCGCATGAGAAGAGGGAAAATTCGCTCACCGCTTGATCCAGATCAACCCAGAGGCCTTGCAGAATGCGGCTTTGGGGCCTATCAAGCGGGGTGCGACAAACTGTCGCGAAGTTGAATTTTTGAGCAGTATTGTTGCAGATTCTGTAAAGGACTGTTGCTCAATAAGTCATAGTCAAGGGTTGGCGACCTATCTACAATCGCCCCCAATTTCCGTTCGGCACTGCTTGCAAGTCGCAGGATTGAAGGAAGCCCCAGCGCTCCTTTTTGCTGACTTCGTCAAGTTTCGCCCAACGGCGATACCGGGCGGACCCCCCTCCGCGTTTTCCCGCACCAAATGGACTTGGTCTGAAGTACAGGCCTGTTGCCTACGAAACCATAAGCACCGCTAACCCGCTTGACGCCAAGGTCCTGCAGTCGGACCCCGGGCAGGAGCGAGTACGGGCGCGAAATGCCTCACTTGGCAGGACGAAGTGCTGGCTACCAAAACACAAATTGCATTGAAGCAAGCTGATCTAGAGGTCGTGAGATGAGTAAAAAGCGTTACCCCAGACTGTTTGGCATATTGCCCTTTTTAGGCATGCTTTTACTCAGTGGGTGCAACTGGACCCTGCTCGACCCGAAAGGTCAGGTCGGCATTGAGCAAAAGAACCTGATCCTGATCGCTACCGGCCTGATGCTGCTGGTGGTGATTCCTGTCATTATCATGACCGTGGTTTTCGCCTGGAAGTACCGTGCTTCCAACAAGGCTGCCACCTACACCCCCGACTGGTCGCACTCGACCAAGATCGAAGCCGCGGTGTGGATCATCCCGATCCTGATCATCATCGCCCTGGGCTACTTCACATACCACTCCACCCACAAGCTGGACCCGTACCGTCCGCTGGATTCCGATGTGAAGCCGGTGCAGATCGACGTGGTCGCACTGGACTGGAAGTGGCTGTTCATCTACCCGGAGCAGGGCATTGCCACGGTCAACAAGATCGTCTTCCCGGCTAACACTCCGGTCAACTTCCGCGTCACTTCCGACGCCGTGATGAACTCGTTCTTCATCCCGGGTCTGGGCGGCCAGATCTACGCCATGGCCGGCATGACCACCAAGCTGCACCTGATCGCCAACGAAAACGGCGAGTTCGACGGTATCAGCGCCAACTACAGCGGTGCTGGCTTCACCGGCATGAAATTCAAGGCTACTGCCACCTCTCAGGAAGACTTCGACAAGTGGGTCGCCGAGGTCAAGCAGTCGCCGAAGAAGCTGGACAAGGCCGAATACGACGCCTTGGCCAAACCAAGCGAAAACAACCCAGTCGCGCTGTATAGCGAGGCTTCGCCTGACCAGTTCCAGCTGATCGTCGACAAGTACGAAGGCATGAACCGCGGTCGTCCGAGCCACGAAGAAGCAGGCAGCAAAGATCTGGCCACTACCAAGGGTGTGGAATCGAGTATGCAACCAGCTGCCGGTGCAGAGGAGTAAGAGATGTTCGGTAAACTAAGCCTGGAGGCGATACCCTATCACGAGCCGATAGTCATGGTGACGCTTGCCATGATCGCGCTCGGTGGTATCGCTGTCGTCGGTGCTATCACCTACTTCCGCAAGTGGACCTACTTGTGGAGCGAGTGGTTGACGACTGTCGACCACAAGAAAATCGGGGTGATGTACATCATCGTCGCGATGGTCATGCTGCTGCGCGGCTTTGCCGACGCCATCATGATGCGTACCCAGCTGGCTGCCGCTACCGGTGGCTCCGAAGGCTACCTGCCGCCTGAACACTATGACCAGATCTTCACCGCTCACGGTGTGATCATGATCATCTTCATGGCGATGCCGTTCTTCACCGGCCTGATGAACCTGGCGGTTCCTCTGCAGATCGGTGCACGTGACGTTGCCTTCCCGTTCCTGAACTCCCTGAGCTTCTACCTGCTGCTGGCAGGCGTGCTGCTGGTCAACATCTCGCTGGGCGTTGGTGAATTCGCCAAGACCGGCTGGGTTGCCTATCCGCCGCTCGCGGGCATTCAGTACAGCCCTGGGGTGGGTGTCGACTACTACATCTGGGCGCTACAGCTCTCAGGCCTGGGTACGACGCTTACCGGCGTGAACTTCCTCGTCACCGTGATGAAGATGCGCGCACCTGGCATGAAACTGATGGACATGCCGATCTTCACCTGGACCTGCACCTGGGCCAACGTGCTGATCGTGGCTTCCTTCCCGATCCTGACCGCTGCACTCGCTCTGCTGACTGTTGACCGTTATCTGGACTTCCACATCTTCACCAACGAGCTTGGTGGGAACCCGATGATGTACGTCAACCTGTTCTGGGCGTGGGGTCACCCTGAGGTTTACATCCTGATCCTGCCGGCCTTCGGTGTGTTCTCGGAAGTTACCTCCACCTTCGCAGGCAAGCGTCTGTTCGGCCACCACTCGATGATCTACGCATCGGGCGCCATCGCCGTGCTGGGCTTCGCTGTATGGCTGCACCACTTCTTCACCATGGGTGCCGGCGCCAGCGTCAACACCTTCTTCGGCCTGGCGACGATGCTGATCTCCATTCCGACCGGTGTGAAGCTGTTCAACTGGCTGTTCACCATCTACCAGGGCCGTCTGCGCTTCACCGCGCCGATCATGTGGACCCTGGGCTTCATGATCACCTTCTCCATCGGTGGCATGACTGGTGTTCTGCTGGCTGTTCCAGGTGCTGACTTCGTGCTGCACAACAGCCTGTTCGTAATTGCTCACTTCCACAACGTGATCATCGGTGGTGCGGTATTCGGCTACATCGCCGGCTTCGCCTACTGGTTCCCGAAAGCCTTTGGTTTCACCCTGAACGAGAAGTGGGGCAAGGCTGCCTTCTGGTTCTGGATCTCGGGCTTCTACGTAGCGTTCATGCCGCTGTACGCCCTGGGCTTCATGGGCATGACTCGTCGTCTGAACCACTCCGACAACCCACTGTGGGAACCCTACCTGTACGTAGCCGTTGTCGGCGCCGTGCTGATCCTGTTCGGTATCGCCTGCCAGCTGATCCAGCTGTACGTATCGGTTCGCGACCGCAACCAGAACCTGGACGTGACCGGCGACCCATGGGGCGGCCGTACCCTGGAATGGTCGACTTCGTCGCCACCTCCGTTCTACAACTTCGCCCACATGCCTGAGAAGGTTGGCCTGGACGCCTGGCACGAAGCCAAGGAAGCCGGTGTTGCCTACAAGCCTGCGGCCAAGTACGAAGCGATCCACATGCCGAGCAACACCTCCACCGGTTTGTTCATGGGCCTGTTCCTGACCGTCTTCGGCTTCGCCTTCATCTGGCACATCTGGTGGCTGGTTGGCGCGAGCCTGGTTGCAACCATCGCTGTCTTCGTTCGCCACGCTGCGCGTGACGACCAGGGCTACATGGTTCCGGCCGAAGAAGTGGCGCGCATCGAAGGCGAGCGCATGAAAGCGCTGGCCAAAGCAGGTGCTCTGCCTGCCGGCGCACGTGTCGAATCGTTTGAGCGGGTGTAATCAATGTCCAGTCAAGTAATGCACGGTGCTGCTCATGGTCACGACCATGGGCATGACGACCACCACCACGACTCGGGCCAGATGACCGTACTCGGTTTCTGGCTGTACCTGATGACCGACTGCATCCTGTTTGCGTCGCTCTTCGCCACCTACGCGGTGCTGTCCGGCAGTTTTGCCGGCGGCCCGTCGGGTCATGACATCTTCCAGCTCGATTTCGTAGCTGTTGAAACGCTGTTCCTGCTGCTGTCCTCGATCACCTTCGGCTTCGCCATGCTGAAGATGTTCGACGGCAAGAAAGCTGGCGTACTGGGCTGGTTGGCTGTGACCTTCCTGTTCGGTGCAGGCTTCATCGCGATGGAAATCTACGAATTCCATCACCTGATCGCCGAGGGCTACGGCCCGAACCGCAGTGGTTTCCTGTCGGGCTTCTTCGCCCTGGTAGGTACCCACGGTCTGCACGTGACCGCCGGCCTGATCTGGATGGCAATCATGATGTACCAGATCAACAAGCACGGCATCACGCCGACCGCCAAGACCCGCATGAGCTGCCTGAGCCTGTTCTGGCACTTCCTGGACGTGGTCTGGATCTGCGTATTCACCGTCGTCTACCTGCTGGGAGTTCTGTAATGGCTAACGCACACGACACTCATCACGAAGGTAACCACGGCAGCGTCAAGTCGTACATGATCGGCTTCATCCTGTCGATCATCCTGACTGCGATCCCGTTCGGCCTGGCCATGTCGCCAAGCCTGCCGAAGAACCTGACCGTTCTGATCATTGTTGCCATGGCCGTGATCCAGGTAGTAGTGCACCTCGTGTACTTCCTGCACATGGACCGCTCGAAAGAGCAACGCAACAACGTTTCGACGTTCCTGTTCACCACCCTGGTGATCGCTCTGCTTGTCGGCCTGTCGCTGTGGATCATGTTCAGCATCCACTTCGAAATGTTGGCCAAGTGAGGTAAGACTGCATGTCCGTTAAGCACTTTATCCAAATCACCAAACCGGGGATCATTTTCGGTAACGTGCTTTCCGTGGCAGGCGGTTTCTTCCTTGCCTCGAAGGGCCATGTGGATTTCGCCCTGTTCCTGGCGGTGGTGATCGGTACTTCGCTGGTGGTTGCGTCCGGATGCGTGTTCAACAACTGCATCGACCGTGACATCGACCACAAGATGGAGCGCACCAAGAACCGCGTCATGGTCCAGGGCGGCATGTCGCTGCCCCTCGCGCTGATCTACGCCACCCTGCTCGGGGTGGCGGGTTTCAGCCTGCTGTATGTCCAGGCCAACCCGCTGTCGGCGTTCTGTGCGCTGATCGGCTTCATCGTCTACGTCGGTTTCTACAGCCTGTGGCTGAAGCGTAAATCGGTGCACGGCACCTTGGTCGGCAGCCTGTCTGGTGCCATGCCTCCGGTGATCGGCTATTGCGCCGTGAGCAACAGCTTCGACCTGGCTGCATTTACCCTGCTGGTGATGTTCAGCCTGTGGCAGATGCCGCACAGCTTCGCCATCGCGATCTTCCGCTTCAAGGATTACAGCGCTGCCAACATTCCGGTCCTGCCGGTGGCACGTGGCATCCTCGCGGCGAAGAAGCAGATCGTGCTGTACGTGCTGGCTTTCGTGCTCGCAACCCTGATGCTTACCCTCGGCGGTTACGCCGGCCTCGGCTATCTGGCCGTGGCAGCAGCCATGGGCCTGTACTGGCTGTACATGGCCTGGGCTGGCTACAAGGCCGAGGACGACAGCAAGTGGGCGCGCAAGGTGTTCGGCTTCTCCATCCTCACCGTCACTGCCCTGAGCGTGATGATGGGTGTGGACAGCCAGACCGCTGCGGACGTGCTGATGACATACGCACGCTGATACTGCTGCCTGTTTCACGAAAAACCCCGGCCACTGTGCCGGGGTTTTTTATGGGCGTTTTTCTGTGCCGTCCTTGTTCGCGGGCTCGCCCGCGAACAAGGACGGCACAGCAGAATATAAATTTCTTATTTTCAAAAAATACATCTGAAAAGATCTATGAAAACAGGAAATTGTCCTTTACAGGTATCCTGTATCGGCACTATCTTCTGATTCAGGCCGCCACATCGGCCAGCGTCGCTCGGACGGTTCCGGGCGCTTACGTACTCAGAGGAAGCCATGGCCAACCCAGGTTCGCCGCGCCGCTTTGCGCGCATCGATCGTCTGCCCCCTTACGTCTTCAACATCACTGCCGAGCTCAAGATGGCCGCCCGCCGCCGTGGCGAGGACATCATCGACCTGAGCATGGGCAACCCCGATGGCGCCACCCCGCCGCACATCGTCGAGAAGCTGGTGCAGGTCGCCCAGCGTGAAGATACCCACGGCTACTCCACCTCTCGCGGCATCCCGCGCCTGCGTCGGGCCATCTCCAACTGGTACAAGGAACGCTACGAGGTCGACATCGACCCTGAAAGCGAAGCCATCGTCACCATCGGCTCGAAGGAAGGCCTGGCGCACTTGATGCTGGCTACCCTCGACCAGGGCGACACGGTGCTGGTGCCCAACCCCAGCTACCCGATCCATATCTACGGGGCGGTGATCGCCGGTGCCCAGGTGCGTTCGGTACCGCTGGTGCCGGGCGTGGACTTTTTCAACGAACTCGAGCGGGCCATCCGCGAGTCGATCCCCAAGCCGAAGATGATGATCCTCGGCTTCCCGTCCAACCCCACCGCTCAGTGCGTGGAGCTGGACTTCTTCGAGCGCGTGGTGGCCCTGGCCAAGCAGTATGGCGTGCTGGTGGTCCATGACCTGGCCTATGCCGACATCGTCTACGATGGCTGGAAGGCCCCGTCGATCATGCAGGTGCCGGGGGCCAAGGACATCGCGGTGGAGTTCTTCACCCTGTCCAAGAGCTACAACATGGCTGGCTGGCGGATCGGCTTCATGGTCGGCAACCCCGAGTTGGTCAGTGCCTTGGCGCGGATCAAGAGCTACCACGACTACGGCACCTTCACCCCGCTGCAGGTGGCTGCCATTGCAGCACTGGAAGGCGACCAGCAGTGCGTACGAGACATTGCCGAGCAGTACCGCCAGCGCCGTAACCTGCTGGTGAAAGGGCTGCACGAGCTGGGCTGGATGGTCGAGAACCCCAAGGCTTCGATGTACGTATGGGCGAAGATCCCGCCGGAGTATGCGCACCTGGGCTCGCTGGAGTTTTCCAAGAAACTGCTGGCCGAGGCCAAGGTGTGTGTGTCGCCGGGGATCGGTTTTGGTGATTATGGTGATGACCATGTGCGTTTTGCCCTGATCGAGAACCAGGATCGTATTCGCCAGGCGATTCGCGGGATCCGGCAGATGTTCCGGGCTGATGGCCTGACTCGTAAGTAAGCCCCCATGTCTACAGGTACGGCACATGCCGCACGGCCTGCGCCGTACCTGTAGGAGCACTTTCCTGCTGCTCTACAGCTACCCAGATAACTATTTTTCTGCACTCATTTCTCACTTCAGAGACCCGAAAGATGAGTGTCTTCACCGCCTATTTCTGCGGCACCGGCTCCCACCGCTTCGACGATGCCAACCCCAACTTCTGGAATGGTGAGCTGGTCTCGACCCTGGCCAGCAATGACCAGGGCCGCGAGTTCGCTCACTGGATTGCCGTTGACGGCCCCGGCAGCGGCAACCTCCAGGATGACAATCTGTTCGTCGAGCCCGGTGGTTATTTCAACTGGAGCGGCCAGTTGTTCGGCAGCGGCTGGGAAGAGAACGTCAACCATGTGCTGAAGGTGATCAAGGGCGAAAGCAGCTGGCAGCGCACCAAGCTGAGCGAGGAAGAATACGAGCGGCTGAAGGAGGCCGGGGTTCCGATCCCGGATGCCACCTCTACAGCTTCCTGGTTCTGGCGCACCTATGACTACGGCGAACGGCACCCGACGCCACAGGAGCTGCAAGAGCGCATCATCAACCTGTTCCGCAAGCCGCGCTTGCCGACCCGGGTGAACCTGGTGGGTTGGAGCAGGGGAGGGATCAGTTGTCACATGCTGGCCAACGCCATGGCTCAGAACCCTGTATTGCGGGACATACCTGTGAATATCTTCGCCATCGACCCGGTGCCGGGCATCGGTAACCTGCAAAGCCAGCGGGTAACCTTGGCGGGCAATGTCCGCGAGTATGTGGGTTTCTATTCGCGGGACGAGCGATCCAAAGGCTTTGCCTGCGTGATCCCTTCGGTCGAACCGAGTACACGGATATGCATCTACCCGATACCAGGCCGCCACGCCACGCTGGTGGGCAACGCCTCCATCGACGGTGCGAGTGATGGCAAGGTACTGGCGGAGCCGGGATTGATCGTTCGTCATTTTGCCGAGGTCTGCCTGACCCGCTGGGGTGTGCAACTGGACAGGCGCCTGTTCCTGAGCGACGAGCATTTGATGCGATATCACATGGTCATGGCCGCTGCCGAAGGGCGTTACAAGGCCATGCGTAGCGAGTCGTATACCGTACTTACCGAGGGCGAAGATGACGACCGCTTGGTGTATTGCGGCGAGACCTGCATTCACTTCAGCAAGGTGTGTGGTGATGGCTATGAGCCGACCGAGGGCCTTGGCCTGCAGCGCTGGGATGTCAGCACCTACAAGGCATTACGCTGACTTGAACGGGCGGCCGGGGAAGTCGTTGGTCGCCCGTGTTCAATTGCCGGATCAGCGGCAAATATTTTTTGCATTCCCCTCTATCCAGCCGCCCCGGCTTGGATTGAAAATGGCGCCGCGGGCCAGCCCCGATAACAACAACCTTCCCTCCGTGCCATCATGTCCGAATACAACCCTTGCCTTGACTGCGGCGCCTGCTGCGGGTACTTCCGTGTGTCCTTTTTCTGGGGCGAATGCCAGTCCGCCGGGGGCCTTGTGCCGGACGACCTGGTGGTACAGATCAACCCCACCCGTGTTGCCATGATCGGCACCGATGCCAAACCCTGCCGCTGCATCAGCCTGCAGGGCGAGATCGGCCAGGAAGTGGCTTGCACCATCTACGCCAACCGTTCCAGCCCCTGCCGCGAGTTCGAGGCGTCGTGGGAGGGTGGGGTGCATAACCCCAGCTGCGACGATGCGCGGGCGGCGTATGGCCTGCCACCACTGACCCCGCCCGGGGCCAACGAGCCGCATTGGCCGGATGATGGGGCTGAGGTGGCCTGATCGTATTTCGTTAGCCTGTACCGGCCCTTTCGCGGGTAAACCCGCTCCTACAGGTATCACCGTACCCTGTAGGAGCGGGTTTACCCGCGAAAGGGCCATCAGCTGTAAGAAGATTCTGAACCTGCAACCAAATGCTTCAGGTTGCCAGGGATTAGGAATTATCCTACGGCCTAAGTCGGATGCCGTCTGATAGGCAAGTAGCTACCTCAGAGATAACGTTTCGGCGTCGTCACAATTGGCGATCGGGTGTGAGAAGCCCGGTGTTTCGAGATGGCTTGCCAGTTATGGCAGCCGTGCGCGTGCAGACTTCGGTCTGGCCGGTGCCTCGGACACTGGTCTTCTCACCTCGCGTACGGCTGCCACCTTATCTGTGAGAAGGATGCGAGTGGTTGCCTCTGAAAATATTTCCGAGATGACTATGAAAAAACTTGTACCTGATCCACCCGTTACAGACCTTACTTACCAAGCCGCGAAGTCCCAGGCTACCCAGGTCATGGACATTCTCTCCAACACCATCCTCCAATACCTCGACGCAGAAGCCCCGGACCTGCGTTCCACCCTTCTCGAAAACATGTCGACGCAAACTGCCCTGTTGCACGCCTTGTTAGCCCACATAAAGGCGCAGGAGGCCCAGGCATGAGCGACCACCTCAAATCCCGCACCACCGTAGGTGCGGAGAAATTCCTTGAGCTGTACCGGATAGAGCCGGGTGTACCGCTTGATCTGGCATTCGATGAATTGTCGGTGCTGATCGGCTGTATCAAGCATTTGAACGAAGAGGCCGAGATGGAGGGCGACAAGATCGCTGGCAGCGCGGCGCGCATTCTCAGTGCCATGGCCAAGGCGCTGATCAATGACATGGAAATGGGCTTGAATCGGGGCGCCTGAACGATTTTTGGGGCCGCTTTGCGGCCCATCGACGCGGTTCGTCGCCACGACAAGCCAGGCTCCCACAGGTATAGTGCAAGGCTCCTGGCCTGTGGTGTACCTGTGGGAGCCTGGCTTGCCGGCGATAGGGCTGCGCAGCAGCCCCGGGATGCTTGAACCGATCGCTTGACGTTAAACTGTCATCTCCCCAGCAATGGACAGGAGATCCGGCGTGACCCCACCCCGCAGTTTCCCCAGTGACCTCTGCCTCGACAGCCCGCGTCTGCAATTGCGCCCCATGCGCCATGCCGATGCCGCGCAATGGCTGGCGATCATGGCCGACCCCGAGGTCATGCGCTATTGGCACCATGCACCTTGGCAAGACCTGGCCGAAGCCGAAAGCGCCCTGGCCGCCGACCGCGAAGCCTATGCCAATGGTGACCAGCTCAAGCTTGGCATGTACCGCCGTGACAACGGCGAACTGATCGGTATGGTCCAGCTGTTCAATATCGACGATGTCTCTCGCCGTGGTGAAATCGGCTACTGCCTGGCCAGCGCGGTGCAGGGCAGGGGTTACATGGACGAAGCACTGACCTGCTTCATCGATTACCTCGCCCACACCCTGCACATGCGCCGCCTGGAAGGCGAGATCGACCCGCGCAACCAAGGTTCGGCACGCACTCTGGAGCGCCAGGGCTTTGTGCTGGAAGGCACATTGCGTGCGCGTTGGTGCGTTGCCGGCGAGTTGTCCGATTCGGGTATTTATGGCCTTCTGCTAGAGCCCCCGGTTGCATAGGAAGTAAATCTCTTGCCAGTTTTCTACCTGAGCGCCAGCCTGCTGCTTTACCTGCTCGCACTGTTCTTCGACGGCGCGCTGATGAGTGGTGACCGCCACATGCCGGCCCTGCAGATGCTGTTGTACGGGCCTTGGGGTATGCCCTTCGGGTTGTACCAGTGGTTTGCCAACCCGCTGCTGGCCCTGGCGGTCCTTGCCCATCGACGCTTTCGCCGGCTGGCATTGCTGGTCGGGCTGGTGGCTGTGTATCTGGCGGCCAGCAGCTTTGGAATTGACCGCCTGCCGGACAATCAGAGCTATGAGTTCCATGACCTGACCGGTTTTGGTGCCGGTTTCTACCTGTGGCTGGCGGCAATGGTGGTGTTTTGCATGGGCCAGGCCTGGCATTGCTGGAGGGCACGCAGCGCCGACGACATGCCGGGCTGGAGCTGGCTGGATGTGGTGTTGATCGCGGCGCTTGGCGTGGCGTTGTATGCGGCCACGCAGATGCCATCGCTGCGCTTCGAGCCGGGCAAGGTGCTGATGCCGCCGGAACAGCCACAGACGCTGTGATACCCACAAGGAGGGGTTGATGGCCAAGCATTACCTGACGGGCCTGGCAGTGGCCTGTGTGCTGCCGCTGGCCCAGGCGGATGACTACACGCCGGGATACGGGCAGTGCATGGACAAGGCGTCCAGTACCGTGGCCATGAGCGAGTGCATTCGGGCCGAGACGCAGTTGCAGGACCAGCGTTTGAACCGGGTGTACAAGCAATTGATGGGCAAGCTGGATGCCGGGCAGCAGAAGAGCCTGCGTGATGTGCAGCGCAAGTGGCTTGCCTACCGCGATGGCAATTGCGGGTTCCATGTGCAGGCCAGTGGCGGGACAATGGCACAGCTGGAAGGTGGGACCTGTGTGATGGACATGACCCGCGACCGGGCGGCGGAGCTGGAGCGCGTGCTCAGCCCTGGGCAGTGAGGCTGCCAGTACTGGCCCTATCGCCGGCAAGCCAGCTCCCACAGGGAGCGCATACCCTGTCAGGCAGTGCAATACCTGTGGGAGCTGGCTTGCCGGCGATGGGGCGCGAAGCGGCCCCGTTTTTACTTGCGCGGTTCGCGCAGCGCTCGGGCCTTGAGGTACTCGCGCACTTCCACCGCATCCCCGGCAAACTCGATACGCTCTGCTTTCGCTGCACGCTGGTAGGCATACATCGGGTCGTAATACTCGCTCAGCAAGCTTTCGATGAAGACCCGGTGCAATTCCACCGAACCACTGCGCTGCTGCTCGTCCAGCGCCTGGCGCAGGATTTCCGACAGCCGCTGATGGCGCTCGCCGCCGAGGCGCTTTTGAATCCTGCCCATGCTCTGCAGAAGTGTCTCGGCAAATAGCCGCCGGCCATCTTCTTCACCATGCAGGGTGACGAACTCGGCGCTCAGGTCGATCACGTAGTCGCGCAGGATACGCTCCACGCGGTTGGCCAAACTGTCTTCCAGCCACACCAGCGGGTATTGCTGCATGCCCTGGTACAACTCCAGCGGTACGGTGCAGCTGCCCACGATTCGGCCTTCGTCTTCCAGCACGAACTGCTCGATGCCCCGGGCGCGTTTTTTCAACACTTCTATGGCCAGCCTGTTCTCGAAGTCGATCTGCGCTGGCTGAGCAGTGGCGCGCTTGCCAAAGCTGGAACCGCGATGGTTGGCGTAGCCCTCCAGGTCCAGCGCGTTGTCCAGCAGGTGCAGCACATCGGTCTTGCCGGTGCCGGTCAGGCCGCCCACGAGCACGAAATCACATTGCGCGACCGCCTGTTGGGTAGTCTCCAGCAGGAAGTGGCGCATAGCCTTGTAGCCGCCCTCGACGAGGGGGTAGTGGATGCCCTTCTCATCGCGCAGCACTTTCTGCACAAGATGGGAGCGCAGGCCGCCACGGAAGCAGTACAGGTAGCCTTCCGGGTGATCCTCGGCGAACTTTGCCCAAGCCTCCAGACGTGCCTGCTTGATCTTGCCGCTGACCAGCTTGTGGCCCAGAACGATGGCTTCAGCCTGGCCTTTCTGCTTGTAGCAGGTGCCGACCTTTTGCCGCTCCTGGTCATTCATCAGCGGCAGGTTTACGGCACCGGGGAAGGCGCCCTTGGCAAATTCGACAGGTGCACGCATGTCCATCATCGGCACGTCGTCGAGGAACAACTGGCGGAAGTCGGTGCAGTCGGGGCGCATCAGATCACCTCGACCGCGTGGCTCTGTCGCTCGACCAGCTTGCCGATCGGCGCCAGTTGCAGGCCCAGTTCGGCGGCCACCGCCAGGAACTCGGCTTCACCCTCCGGGATAACCGCCACCAGCAGGCCACCGCTGGTCTGCGGGTCGCACAGCAGATGCTTCTGGTCGTCGCTCAGGGCGCCGATCTTGTGGCCATAGCTGTCGAAGTTGCGCAGGGTGCCGCCGGGGATGCAGCCCTCGGCCAGGTAGTGGTCGACGCTGGGCAGGCGCGGGACGGCGGCATAGTCCAAATGAGCGGTAAGGCCACTGCCCTCGGCCAGTTCCACCAGGTGGCCGAGCAGGCCGAAACCGGTGACGTCGGTCATGGCCTTGACCCCGTCAAGCTTGCCGAAGCGGCTACCTGGCGTGTTGAGGGTGCACATCCAGTCGCGGGCAAGGCCCTGGTCCTGGGGGCGCAGCTTGGCCTTTTTCTCGGCGGTGGTGAGGATGCCGATACCCAGTGGCTTGGTCAGGTACAAGCGGCAGCCTGCGCTGGCGGTGTCGTTGCGCTTGAGGTGACGCTTGCTGACCACGCCGGTGACGGCCAGGCCGAAGATCGGCTCGGGGGCGTCGATGGAGTGGCCGCCGGCCAGCGGGATACCGGCTTCGGCGCATACCGCACGGCCGCCGCGGATCACTTCGCGGGCCACTTCCGGTGGCAGCACGTTGACCGGCCAGCCGAGAATGGCAATGGCCATCAGCGGGTCGCCGCCCATGGCGTAGATGTCGCTGATGGCGTTGGTGGCGGCGATACGGCCGAAGTCGTACGGGTCATCGACGATCGGCATGAAGAAGTCGGTGGTCGAGACCACGCCGCGCTCGTCATCCAGCGCGTACACGGCAGCGTCGTCGCGCGAGGCGTTGCCTACCCACAGTTTCGGGTCCAGAGCCTGGGTGCCGCTTTCTGCGAGGATCACATCCAGCACCTTGGGGGATATCTTGCAGCCACAGCCGGCACCATGGCTGTACTGGGTCAGGCGAATCGGCTCGCTCATGTGCACCTCAGGAGGTCAATTTGATGCGCGATTGTAGCAAAGCTGGCCTTTGCGCCTGCGCCTCTTATAATTCCCGTCGTCGGCCTATAGGCCGACATTTCCCCGCTATTGAACCGGAGAACACCTCATGCTCAAACGCCCTCTGGCGCTCGCCGCCGGCCTTGTGCTGTCTTGCTGTGCCGTTGTCGCCCAGGCCGCCGACACTCTGCGGGTCAGCGCCATCCCTGACGAAGCACCGACCGAACTGCAGCGCAAGTTCAAACCGTTGGGCGAGTACCTGGCCAAGCAGTTGGGCATGGAGGTGAAGTTCGTGCCTGTGGCCGATTACCCCGCGGTAGTCGAATCGCTGGCCTCCGGCCGCCTGGACCTGGCCTGGCTGGGGGGCTTCACCTTCGTACAGGTGCACTTGAAGGACCCTGCCGCCACGCCGCTGGTGCAGCGTGAACAGGATGCGCAGTTCACCTCCAAATTCATCACCGCCAACCCTGATGTGAAGAGCCTGGCCGACCTCAAAGGCAAGTCGTTTGCCTTCGGTTCCATTTCCTCCACTTCGGGCAGCCTGATGCCGCGTTACTTCATGCTCAAGCAGGACAACATCAAGCCTGAAGACTACTTCGGTCGCGTTGCCTACTCCGGCGCCCACGATGCCACCGTGGCCTGGGTGCAGGCCGGCAAGGTCGATGGCGGCGTGCTCAATGCCAGCGTTTGGCAGAAGCTGGTGGATGCCGGCAAGGTCGATACCGCCAAGGTGAAGGTGTTCGCCACCACCCCGACCTACTTCGACTACAACTGGACCGTGCGCGGCAACATGGACCCGGCGCTGAAAGAGAAGATCAAGAAAGCCTTCCTCGGCCTCGACCCGGCCAACCCGGAGCACAAGGCGATCCTCGACCTGCAGGCGGCCAGCCGCTTCATCGAGACCAAACCTGAGAACTACGTGGGCACCGAGCAGGCTGCGCGCGAGGCCGGCCTGCTCAAGTGATATCGACAGTGGCTTCCAATGTGGCGATCCATCTGCACGAGGCCGGGCTGCGCCATGGCCAGGTGCGTGCGCTCGATGCCGTGTGCCTGAGCATCGGCCAGGGCGAGCGCGTCGCCATCATAGGCCCGTCGGGGGCGGGCAAGTCCAGCTTGTTGCACCTGATGGCGACCGCCGTCCAGCCCAGCAGCGGGCGCCTGGAACTGCTCGGCGAGCAGCCATGGGCGTTGTCCTCCAGAGCCCGCCAGCGCCTGCGTGCGCGGGTAGGCCTGGTGCATCAGGCACCGCCCTTGCCGCCGCGCCAGCGGGTGGTGACGGCAGTGCTGGCCGGCCGCCTGGGGCAGTGGGGCATGCTGCGTGGCCTGTTCAACCTGCTGTACCCCTGCGATGTGCCGGGGGCGCGCCAGGCACTGGCCGAGCTGGGGTTGGCCGACAAACTCTTCGTACAGTGCGGGCAATTGTCCGGTGGCCAGTTGCAGCGTGTGGGCATTGCCCGGGCGCTGTACCAGCGGCCGCAGGTGTTGTTGACCGACGAGCCGGTGTCGGCCATGGACCCGGTGCTGGCTGACCACAGTCTGGCCTTGCTCAACCGCCACGCACAGGCCAATGGCGTCACTCTGGTGGCGAGCCTGCATGCCGTGGACCTGGCGCTGGCGCACTTCCCGCGGGTGATTGGTATCCGCGAAGGGCAGGTGGTGTTCGACTGCCCGGCGCAAGCGGTGACCGAGCAGTTGCTGGATGCGTTGTATGCGAATGAACAACTGGCTTCACCACCGAGCCAGGGGCCGACCCTGACCGTGCAGATACCGCGATGCTGAAACTTGATGCCCGCGACCCGGCGCTGTTGCCGCGGTTGCTGCTGACCCTGCTGGCTGTGGCGGTGCTGTGGCCTGGCGTGCAGCTGAGCGAATTGAACCCGGCGGTCCTGCTGCAAGCGGAGAATCGCCAGCAGATCGCCAGTTTCACCAGTGCCTTCTGGCCACCAGCACACGATGCCGACTTCCTTTCCCTGCTTTATGAGGCCACCTTGCAGACCCTGGCCGTGGCCACGGCCGGCATGGCGTTGGCGTTGCTGCTGGCGGTCCCTGCCGGGTTGCTGGCCAGCCGTGCCTTGTCGCTGCGTGCCGCCTCACATGGCGGTCGCGCCGGGTTGTGGTCGCGTCTGCTACGCCTGCCAGTGCGCTGGTTGCTGATTTTCCTGCGCAGTGTGCCGGAAATCGTCTGGGCGTTGCTGTTCGTGCGGGCCGTGGGGCTGGGGCCGACGGCGGGCGTGCTGGCTATCGCCATTACCTACAGCGGTATGCTCGGCAAGGTCTATGCCGAGATCTTCGAATCGGTCGACCAGCGCCCGGCGCATGCCTTGCTGCAGGCGGGTAGTGGCCGCCTGGCTGCGTTTTTCTACGGCATCCTGCCCAGTGCGGTCTCCGAAGTGGTGTCCTACACCGTGTACCGCTGGGAGTGCGCGGTGCGCGCCTCGGTGGTGATGGGCTTTGTCGGTGCTGGCGGGCTGGGGCAGCAGATTGACCTGTCGATGCGAATGTTCGCGGGAGCGGAAGTGGCAAGCATGCTGCTGACCTTCCTGGTCCTGGTGATGCTGGCCGACCTGCTCAGCCGCTTCCTGCGCTGGAGGCTTGCATGAACCGGGTCATCAACTGGCTGGTGCTCGGCGCCATCGTGGCTGCAGTGATGGCCTCGTTCGCATACCTGGAGCTGGACTTGCAGGCGCTGGTCGGCAACGGCGGGCTGGGGCAGATGGGCGAGTATGCCGGGCGTTTTCTGCACCCGGACCTGTCTGCCGGGCACCTGCGCGCGGTAGCGCATGGGGCGCTGGAAACCTTGGCCATGTCCGGCCTGGGCACCTTGTTGGCCATGCTGCTGGGCATGCTGTTGGCGCTGCCGGCCGCTGGCCGGTTCGGTTGGCCACTGCAGGCCTGTGCGCGGTTGTTGCTGAATGCCCTGCGGGCCATCCCGGAACTGGTGTGGGCCGCGCTGACGGTGCTGGCTGCCGGGCTTGGGCCGAATGCCGGTACCCTGGCGTTGGCGCTGCACACCGCTGGCGTGCTGGGGCGGCTGTTTGCCGAGGCGCTGGAGAACGCACCGCCGGAGCCGGCGGCGGCCATCCGCTTGCAGGGCGGTAGCCAGGTGGCGGCATTCTGCTTTGGCACCTTGCCCAATCTGTGGCCGCAGTTGCTGGCTTATAGCCTGTATCGGTGGGAGAACAATATCCGCATGGCCAGCGTTCTGGGGTTTGTCGGTGCGGGTGGGTTGGGGCAGATGCTGTACACCACCTTGAGCCTGTTCCAGGAGGCCCAGGCCAGCACGGTGATCATGGGGATGCTGGTGCTGGTGTTGCTGGTGGACGCGTTGAGTGATGTGTTGCGCCAGCGCTATGTGCGGGCCTGACAGATAGCCTTTCGCCGGCAAGCCACAGGTACGGTGCAAGGTCACAGGATTCCACGGCCCCTGTGGGAGCTGGCTTGCCGGCGATAGGGCCGTTGAGGTCTGGCACTAAGCCAGCTCCCCACACTGCGCCTCCCGCTGCATCGACTCCAGGTTCCGCTCAATCGTCTCGCAAATGCTGTCCATCTGGATCTGGTGTTCACTGAATCTGAACGGGCTCTGCAAATCCGTCCCGATCCGCTCGATGGCCAGCAGCATGAAGCCCACCACCGTCGAAGCCAGCGGCGTGAACCAGCCCAGCGACTCCACCAGCCCCACCGGTACGATCAGGCAGAACAGGGTGATGAACAGCCGCGGAAAATACACGTAAGGGTAGGGCAGTGGCGTATTGGCGATCCGTTCCATGCCACCTTGGGCATTGGACAGGTCCACCAGCGTCGATTCCAGCCTTGCCAGGCGAATGCTGTCCAGCCGCCCGGCCTGGTACTCCCGCGCCAGCAACGCCGCCGAACCACTCAGAATGTCGTTGGCGAAATTGTTCGAACGGTTGCGCCGCTCGAATTCCGCTGGCGGAATGAACGCCATCAGTTCATCCGGGCAGCGCTCGCCCTTCAGGTGCGCCGCCAGGCAGTTCACATAGGCGATATGCCGACGCAGCAGGGTAGCCTTGACCGGGTTCAGGCCATCATCCGGGTCATCGATCAGCGTCAGTGCCTGCCGCGCGAAGCTGCGTGAACTGTTCACCAACGCCCCCCACAATGTGCGCGCCTCCCACCAGCGGTTGTAGGCGCTGCTGTTGCGAAAGCTCACCAGCACCACCAGCGCCGAGCCAAGCAAGGTCAGCGGGATCAACGGCAGGGTGAACTTGCTGTTGAAGAACAGCATGAAATCGATGGTGACCAGCACATCCCAGATCAGCAGCCAGAATAGCGACCAGCCGATGTAGCCGACGGTCTTCACGACCAGGCGGTACTTGCGGGTGATGATG
The DNA here is from genome assembly GCF_002113105.1 of Pseudomonas sp. B22(2017). Taxonomy (NCBI): domain Bacteria; kingdom Pseudomonadati; phylum Pseudomonadota; class Gammaproteobacteria; order Pseudomonadales; family Pseudomonadaceae; genus Pseudomonas; species Pseudomonas sp. B22(2017). Next base: position 383,335 of record NZ_NEJN01000003.1, on the reverse strand, counting down.
TCTTTCACGCGGGGTACCTCGAAACGCGGGTGATGCAGGATCGGACGTCGAGGCGCGGCGAAGGTTCGGGTGTTGAATGTTGCAAGGTTTTTTATGACCGTGAAGAGAAAGGTCTGACCCCTTATATGGGAAATGCCTGAGTTCCCATATAAGGGGTAAGGCGACAGAGTGGGCCGCTTCAACACTTGAATGGGTGTATCCGTACGGATACGATTGGGTGACCACTTGATGTATCTCGTTGAACAGACGGAGAGCTTTGCAGTTTGGCTATCCAGCTTGAGAGATTTGAGGGCCCAGCTTGCGATAGGTCGTAGATTGGAGCGAGCAGCAATGGGGAATCTTGGAGATGTCAAATGGCTTGGAGGCGGTATCGGTGAGCTTCGCATCGATGTAGCTGCTGGATATCGTGTCTATTTTGCGCAAAAGGGCCAGAGGCTGGTTCTGCTGTTGGTCGGTGGAGACAAGTCCACCCAGGCCACCGATATCCTCAAAGCCAGAAAACTGCTGAAGGAGATGAAATGAGCGAAAAGTTGATCCCGTTTGATATGGCGGCCTTGTTGAGTAGTGATGAGGCCATCACTGAGTACCTTAGTCAGGTCCTCGCAGATGGCGATACCGAGGAAATAATTCGGGCACTTGGCCATATCGCTCGCGCACGGGGAATGACGCGTATCGCCACCGAGAGTGGGTTGGGAAGGGAAAGTCTGTACAAGGCACTCAGTCCAGGCGCAAAACCACGCTTTGACACTGTGCTGAAAGTCATTCGTGCCTTGGGTGTCGACCTCCTCGTTCAGCCCCATGTGGTTCCCCGCTAGCAGAACAGGGATTTCGGAGGGCTGAACGGGGCGGTTGGTCAGCTTCATGGCAGGTCATTCCTGCGCTGGCAACGGGGCGCGGCCGGAGCGGCCGAGGCCATTGCCTCCAGTACTCGGCTAGGCCGTGAGCCAGAGGGGCTGGTCGTCTGGATGCTACTCCACCGGGTCACTCACCGGCTTGGCAAAGATGGCCTTGAGTTCGCTGGTCATCGGGAATTCCAGGTTCAAGCCTTTGGGCGGAATCGGTTGTTCGAACCAGCGCTGGTAGATCCCGTTGATTTCCCCGGAACTGTACAGCTCGCCCAGCGCCGCGTTCACCAGCGCGAGGAACTGCGGGTCATCCTTGCGCACCATGCAGCTGTAGATTTCCCGCGACTGCTCTTCCCCGACCACCACCCAGTTGTGCGGATCACGGGCCTTGGCGCGTTCTCCGTAGAGCAGCGCATCGTCCATGTAGAACGCCGCTGCCCGGCCGGACTGCAACATCTGGAAGGCTTCACCATGGTCCTTGGCGCTGATCACGTACATGTCCATCTTGTTATCGACGTTGTAGCTTTTCAGATAGCGTTCGTTGGTGGTGCCGGCGGTGGTCACCACATTCTTGCCGCGCAGGTCGGCGAAACTCTTGATCCCGCTGTCTTTGGCCGTCAGTAATTGACCTTTGACATAGATGAACCCATAGGAAAACGCCACCTGCTTCTGGCGCTCTGCGGTGACGCCGGTCGAGCCGCACTCCAGGTCAACGGTACCGTTCTGTACCAGCGGAATGCGGGTTTGCGATGTCACCAGGTTGTACTTCACCTTGAGCTGGGGCAATGCCAGCTTCTGCTGTACCCGCTCGACGATCTTGTTCGCCAGGTCTACTGAGTAGCCCATGGGTTGTCCCGAATGATCTCCCACGTAGGAGAACGGCACTGAAGCATCGCGATAGCCCAGGGTAATGCTGTTGGCTCTGGCAATCTTGCTCAGGGTAGGCCCCAGCGCTGCTTCGTCAGCATGGGCCTGGGTGCCTAGCAACAGGCCAAGGGTGCAGCCGATCAACGTGATTTTTCGCATTGTTATTCTCCGTTGTAGGTGAGGGGATCAGAGACGTGCTGCAGTACGGTTATTTCCACCAGCCGCACGGGCGGTGAAACCCTGCAGGTCGATGGAGGGGCGGCGCTGGCCGATCAGTTCACTCAGCAGACGTGCGCTGGCGCAGGCCAGGGTAAAGCCCAGCGCTCCATGGCCAAGGTTCAGCCACAGATTGCGGTACGCCGTTGCGCCCAGCAGCGGTACGCCGCTGGGGGTCGCCGGCCGCATGCCGGCCCATTCGATGGCGTAGTCGTAGTCACCAGCATTGGCGAAGGTTTCGCGGGCCTGGCGTTTTAGCAGGGCCAGGCGCTTGGGGTCCAGCGACGGATCGAAACCGACAATGTCTACCATCGCCGCCACCCGCAACTGTTCACCAATCCGGGCGTAGACGATCTTGCGATCGTAGTCGGTGATGCTCAGGTCCGGCGCCTTGTGCTGTGCACCGATCGGTAATGTCAGGCTATAGCCCTTGAGTGGATACAGCGGCAGGTCGATGCCCGGCAGTGCCAGCAACGCACTGCGATGGCCGGCTGCAACGACCAATTGCTCCACCGGCAGCACTTCGTCGTCCAGTTCAATTGCATTCACTACGCCATGCGCATGGCGAATTGCGGACACCGCTTGGCCCAGGCGGAATTTGCAGCGTCCCGACGCCTGCAGGTGCGCCGCCAGTTGCTGGCAAAAGCTGTGGCAGTCGCCGACTTCTTCATCCGGGGTATAGATGGCGCCGACAAAGGGCGCCTCTGCCAGTGCCGGGTCCAGACGGGTGCAGTCGGCGTGCGACAGCACCTGTTGTTGCTGGGGCGCGGCAAGGTTCTTGCGCGCATGTTCGAAGCTGCTGGCCTGGCGGAAGGTGACCAGCTTGCCGTTGCGCCGCCAGTTGAAACCGTCCAGGCCATCCTCTTCTCGCCAGGTTTGCAAGGTCGATTGGCTCAACAGCGCTAGGCGCAACAGGTGGCCTGCGTTGGCACGGTTGACCGAGGAGCGGCAAGCACCAAGGAATGCTGCCATCCAGCGCCATTGGGCACGATCGAAGCGCGGGCGCAATCGCAGCGGCGATTCACCGCGCAGCATCCAGCCAAGGGCCTGCAATGGCACACCTGCGTCGGCCAGGGGCGCCACGTACCGATAGGACAGCTGGCCGCCGTTGGCGAAGCTGGTTTCACTGCCCAACGAATCGCGAGCCTCGATCAGCGTCACGTCAAAGCCGTCGCGTACCAGTGCATAAGCGGTTGACAGCCCAATGACGCCACCGCCGATGATGCATACATGCTGAGCCATGTCAGTCCTTGTTCTTTGTTGGAACGAGGCTGAGGTTAGGGCCAGGTGACAGGTGGCGAAAAATGAATAAAGATCGCTGAGCCATAAACAAAGGTTATGGACTTGCCATGCGCCTTCGCCATATCGAGATTTTCCAGGCCATCCGCCAGACCGGCTCGGTCAGCGGTGCCGCACAGTTGCTGCACGTTTCCCAACCTGCCGTGACCAAGGTTCTGCAGCACGCCGAGCAGCAACTGGGCTTCCCGTTGTTCCTGCGGGTGCGCGGCAAGCTGCAGCCCACGCCCGAAGCGCTGGAGCTGGAGCGTGAGGTCGACAAGGTAACGGAGAGTCTGCAAGGAGTGCGACGCCTGGCGCAAAGCCTGCGTCGCGCGCCAGGCCACAGCCTGCGGATCGGTGCGACCCCGGCACTGGCCCTGTCGCTGCTGCCGCCGGCCATTCATGAATGGACCCAGCGTTATCCGGATATCGCCTGCGAGTTGTCCAGCGCCCACAGTCGCGAACTGGTGCAGAACCTTTTGATGCGGGAGATCGATGTCGCCCTGACCTTGCAACAGCCAGATCACCCTGCGCTCAAGGCTCAGGCGCTGGCCAGCGGGGTTTTGGTGGCATTGGCACCGGCAGGTTATTGGCCGCTGGAAGATGAAGGCAAGCCGCTGCCGTTGGCGGCACTGGCCGGTGCGCCCATGATCGGGCTGTCCAGCGCCGACCCGCTGTCGGTGCGCCTCGAAAGCTACCTCAAGGCGGTGGAGCCGCCGCCACGGGTGAGCATTGCGGTGCAAACCTATTCACTGGCCAGGGCGATGGTCGAATCCGGTGCTGGGCTGGCGGTGATCGATCCCTTCACCGCACTTGGCGCGGCGCCTGGGGCGACCGCGATCAGGCCGCTGGCCCCGGCGCTGCCGATTACCTTGTATGCGGTCACCCGCACTGCCGAACCGTCACCGCATACATTGAGCGAGCTGCTGACGATTTTCAGCAGCCGTGCCCAGGGGCAGCTGGATCGCTGGCGCTGACCGGACGGGCAAAAAAAAACCGACCATAAGGTCGGTTTTTTCCGGATCTTGGTGCCCCGAGGGAGACTCGAACTCCCACTCCTTTCGAAAACGGATTTTGAATCCGCCGCGTCTACCAATTCCGCCATCAGGGCTTGTGGCGCGCAGTATAGAGAGCCACCGCTGGTCGGTCAATCGGCTTTCATGGTCAATTTTCACACATTGGGCTAAACTTCCCGGCCCTGCCGAACCGAACATCATCATGCGCGTCGCCGATTTTTCCTTCGAACTCCCCGATTCCCTGATCGCCCGCCACCCGCTGGCCGAGCGCCATGGCAGCCGTCTGCTGGTGCTCGATGGGCCAACCGGCGCGCTGGCGCACCGGCAATTCCCCGATCTGCTCGAGTACCTGCGCCCCGGCGACCTGATGGTGTTCAACAACACCCGGGTGATCCCGGCGCGGTTGTTCGGCCAGAAGGCTTCCGGCGGCAAGCTGGAAGTGCTGGTCGAGCGCGTGCTCGACAGCCATCGGGTGCTGGCCCATGTGCGCGCCAGCAAGGCGCCCAAGGTAGGCGCGGTCATCCTCATCGATGGCGGCGGCGAGGCCGAAATGGTCGCACGCCATGACACGCTGTTCGAGCTGCGCTTCACCGAAGAGGTGCTGCCGCTACTCGACCGTGTCGGCCACATGCCGCTGCCGCCGTACATCGACCGCCCCGACGAGGGCGCCGACCGTGAGCGCTACCAGACTGTGTACGCCGAACGAGCCGGTGCAGTCGCCGCACCGACCGCAGGCTTGCACTTCGATGAGGCGTTGCTGGAGAAGATTGCCGCCAAGGGTGTAGAGCGTGCCTTCGTCACCTTGCACGTGGGCGCGGGCACCTTCCAGCCGGTGCGGGTCGACAAGATCGAAGACCACCACATGCATAAAGAGTGGCTTGAAGTGAGCCAGGAGGTGGTCGATGCCATCGAGGCTTGCCGCGCCCGTGGCGGCCGGGTAATCGCAGTCGGCACCACCAGCGTGCGTTCGCTGGAGAGCGCAGCGCGCGATGGCGTGCTCAAGGCCTTCAGCGGCGATACCGACATCTTCATCTACCCGGGCCGGCCGTTCCATGTGGTCGACGCCTTGGTCACCAATTTCCACCTGCCGGAGTCCACGCTGCTGATGCTGGTCTCGGCCTTCGCCGGCTACCCCGAGACCATGGCCGCCTACGCGGCAGCGGTCGAGCAGGGGTACCGCTTCTTCAGTTACGGTGATGCCATGTTCATCACCCGCAATCCGGCGCCACGCGGGCCCGAGGATCAAGCATGAGTCGCACCTGTCGAATGTCCTTCGAACTGCTGGCCACCGACGGCAAGGCCCGTCGTGGCCGCATCACCTTCCCACGGGGCACCGTGGAAACGCCGGCGTTCATGCCGGTGGGCACCTATGGCACGGTCAAGGGCATGCTGCCGCGCGACATCGAAGCCATCGGCGCCGAGATGATCCTGGGCAACACCTTCCACCTGTGGCTGCGCCCGGGCACCGAGGTGATCAAGAAGCACAACGGCCTGCACGACTTCATGCAGTGGAAAGGCCCGATCCTCACCGACTCCGGTGGCTTCCAGGTGTTCAGCCTGGGCGCCATGCGCAAGATCAAGGAAGAGGGCGTGACCTTCGCCTCGCCGGTCGATGGCGCCAAGGTGTTCATGGGCCCGGAAGAGTCGATGCAGGTGCAGCGTGACCTGGGCTCGGACGTGGTGATGATTTTCGACGAGTGCACCCCGTACCCGGCCGAGCACGATGTGGCGCGCGCGTCCATGGAGCTGTCGCTGCGCTGGGCCCAGCGCTCGAAGAACGCCCACGCCGACAACACTGCGGCGCTGTTCGGTATCGTCCAGGGCGGCATGTACCAGGACCTGCGCATGCGCTCGCTGGAAGGCCTGGAAAACATCGGCTTCGACGGCCTGGCCATCGGTGGCCTGTCGGTGGGCGAGCCCAAGCACGAAATGATCAAGGTGCTGGATTACCTGCCGGGCCAGATGCCTGCTGACAAACCTCGTTACCTTATGGGGGTAGGCAAACCGGAAGATCTCGTTGAGGGTGTGCGCCGCGGCGTCGACATGTTCGACTGCGTGATGCCGACGCGTAACGCGCGCAACGGTCATCTGTTCGTCGATACGGGGGTGATCAAGATTCGCAATGCGTTCCATCGCCACGATGATTCGCCGCTGGATCCGACCTGTGACTGCTACACCTGCACCAACTTCTCCCGCGCCTATCTCCATCACCTGGACAAGTGCGGCGAAATGCTGAGCAGCATGCTGAATACCATCCACAACTTGCGCCATTACCAGCGCTTGATGGCCGGTTTACGCGAGGCTATTCAACAAGGTAAATTGGCCGCCTTTGTCGACGCCTTCTACGCCAAGCGCGGGCTTCCTGTGCCGCCTTTGGACTGACTGTCTGCATCCATTATTAGAAAATTACATTAGGAGTGCCCAATGAGCTTCTTGATCCCCGCCGCTTACGCGGACGCCGCTGCACCTGCCGCCGGCCCAGCCGGTACCGGCTTCGAATGGATTTTCCTGGTCGGTTTCCTGGTCATCTTCTACCTGATGATCTGGCGCCCGCAGGCCAAGCGTGCAAAAGAGCAGAAGAACCTGCTGAGCAACTTGCAGAAGGGTGACGAAGTTGTCACCAACGGCGGCATCGCTGGCAAGATCGTCAAGGTTTCCGATGATTTCGTGGTCCTGGAAGTTTCCGACAACGTCGAGCTGAAGTTCCAGAAGGGTGCCATCGCGGCCACCCTGCCAAAAGGTACGCTCAAGGCTATCTGAGTTACCGGTTTCATTTTTCCAGTCGGGGCGCGCAAAGCGCCCCGCGTCTTGAACGGGCGGCGTGATGCTGAACAAATACCCTCTGTGGAAATACGCACTGATCGTGCTGGTACTGGCGATCGGTTTTATTTATTCCGCTCCCAACCTCTACCCGGATGATCCGGCGGTACAGATCAGTGGTGCCAGTTCGGCGCTGCAGGTGAACCAGGCCGACCTCGACCGCGTCAGCAAGGCGCTGGGCGATGCCAAGATCGCCGTCAAGGGCGTGAGCCTGGGTGAGAAGGGCAGCGGGCTGATCCGCCTGACCAATCAGGAAGACCAGCTACCAGCCAAGGATGTAGTGCGCAAGGCACTGGGCGATGATTACGTCGTGGCCCTGAACCTGGCCCAGACTACCCCGCAATGGCTGCGCAACCTGGGCGCAAGCCCGATGAAGCTGGGCCTGGACCTGTCCGGTGGTGTGCACTTCCTGCTGGAAGTGGACATGGACAAGGCCATGAACGCCCGCATGAAAGTCTACGAAGGCGAGGTCAAGACCTTGCTGCGCAAAGAGCGCGTCCGCTACCGCAGCCTGCCTCAGCAGGATGGCGGCATCATGCTGGGCTTCGCTGACGATGCTACCCGCGAACAGGCGCGTGCCCTGATCCGCAAGAATTTCAATGACTTCGACCTGACCACCACCGAGCGCAACGAGCTCGCCGTGCTGCGTCTGGCGCTGACCCAGGCGAAAGTCGCCGAGATCCGCGAATACTCGATCAAGCAGAACCTCACCACCGTCCGCAACCGGGTCAACGAGCTGGGTGTGGCCGAGCCGCTGGTACAGCGCCAGGGCGCCAACCGCATCGTGGTCGAGCTGCCAGGCGTGCAGGACACTGCCGAAGCCAAGCGTATCCTGGGTAAAACCGCCAACCTGGAGTTCCGCTTCGGTGCCGAGCCAGGCGCATCCAAGGCCACCACCGAGGTGTTCGAGTTCCGTGAAGGCGGCCGTTCCGCCGCGGTCGAGCGCGGCCTGATCATCACTGGTGACCAGGTAACCGACGCCCAGGCCAGCTTCGACGAACAAGGTCGCCCGCAGGTGAACATCCGCCTGGATGGCCACGGTGGCGAGCTGATGACCCGCGCTACCCGCAGCAACGTCGGCCGCAGCATGGCGGTGATCTTCATCGAGCAGAAGCCGGTCACCCGCTACGTCAAGCAGACCGTCGACGGCGTCGAGAAGGACGTTGCCGTACAGAGCTTCCAGGAAGAGAAGAAGATCATCAGCCTGGCGACCATCCAGTCGCCGCTGGGCAGCCAGTTCCGCATCACCGGCCTGAACGGCCAGGGCGAATCGTCCGAACTGGCCCTGCTGCTGCGTGCCGGTGGCCTGGCTGCGCCGATGTACTTTGCAGAAGAGCGTACCATCGGCCCAAGCCTGGGTGCCGACAACATCACCAAGGGTATCGATGCGTCGCTGTGGGGCATGCTGTTCGTCTCGCTGTTCATCATCGCCATCTACCGCGCCTTCGGTGTGATCGCCACCATCGCCCTGGCAGGCAACATGGTCCTGCTGCTGGCACTGATGTCGCTGTTGGGCGCCACCCTGACCCTGCCGGGTATTGCCGGTATCGTGTTGACCATGGGTATGGCGGTGGACGCCAACGTGCTGATCTTCTCGCGTATCCGCGAAGAGCTGAACGCCGGCATGTCGGTGCAACGCGCCATTCATGAAGGCTTCAACCGCGCCTACACCGCGATCATCGACGCCAACCTGACCAGCCTGCTGGTCGGCGGCATCCTGTTCGCCATGGGTACCGGCCCGGTCAAGGGCTTTGCGGTCACCATGTCCCTCGGGATTTTCACCTCGATGTTCACCGCCGTCATGGTGACCCGTGCAATGGTCAACCTGACCTGCGGCGGGCGTGACATCAAGAAGCTGTGGGTTTGAGGGAGCTGCGATGAAAACCATCAACTTCATGGGCGTGCGCAATGTCGCGTTCGCCGTTACCGTGCTCCTCACCGTGCTGGCTCTGTTCAGCTGGTGGCAGAAGGGCCTGAACTTCGGCCTGGACTTCACCGGCGGTACGCTGATCGAGCTGACCTACGAGCGCCCGGCCGACCTCAAGGCGGTGCGTGCCGAGCTGGTCAATTCCGGCTTCCACGAAGCAGTAGTGCAGAGCTTCGGTGCCACCACCGACCTGCTGGTGCGCATGCCGGGTGATGACCCGCAGCTGGGCAACAAGGTAGCTGAAGCCCTGCAGAAGGCTGGCGGCGACAATCCGGCCAAGGTCAAGCGTGTCGAGTTCGTTGGTCCGCAGGTGGGTGAAGAGCTGCGCGACCAGGGTGGCATGGGCATGCTTCTGGCCCTGGGCGGCATCCTCATCTACCTGGCCTTCCGCTTCCAGTGGAAGTTCGCCGTGGGCGCGATCGTCTCGCTGATCCACGACGTGGTGGTGACCCTGGGTATCCTGTCGTTCTTCCAGATCACCTTCGACCTGACGGTGCTGGCAGCGGTGCTGGCGATCATCGGCTACTCGCTGAACGACACCATCGTCGTGTTCGACCGGGTGCGCGAGAACTTCCGCGTCATGCGCAAGGCCTCGCTGATCGAGAACATCAACGTTTCCACCACCCAGACCCTGCTGCGCACCATCGCCACCTCGGTTTCGACCTTGCTGGCCATTGCTGCGCTGCTGTTCTTTGGTGGTGACAACCTGTTCGGCTTCTCGCTGGCACTGTTCATCGGCGTCATGGCCGGTACCTATTCGTCGATCTATATCGCCAACGTGGTACTGATCTGGCTGAACCTGAGCAGCGAAGACCTGATCCCGCCAGCCAAGACCGATGGTGTGGACGACCGTCCATAAGGCGTGCTTCACGCCGTTTGGCGGCCAAAAAGGCGCGAGTGTTGAACTCGCGCCTTTTTTTTTACTCCAAGGCTGGGAGAAGGCGGGTCGGACCCGCGGGTGATGATCAGGAGGTTCATGTGAACAAATCAATGCTTGTGGGTGCGGTACTGGGTGCTGTCGGTGTGACTGCCGGAGGTGCTGTCGCGACCTACAGCTTGGTCAACAAGGGGCCTGAATATGCACAGGTCACCGACGTGCAACCGATCAAACAACAGGTAAAAACCCCCCGTGAGGTCTGCAAGGACGTCGCCGTGACGCGTCAGGCGCCGGTCAAGGACCAGCACCAGATCGCCGGTACCGTGGTGGGCGCCATTGCCGGTGGCCTGCTGGGTAACCAGATCGGTGGTGGTAGCGGCAAGAAGATCGCCACCGTTGCCGGTGCGGTCGGTGGTGGTTATGCCGGTAACAAGGTGCAGGAGGGCATGCAGGAGCGTGACACCTACACCACCACGCAAACCCGCTGCAATACGGTCAACGATATCAGTGAGAAGGTGGTGGGCTACAACGTGAAGTACACCATCGGCGACAAGGTCGGGCAGGTGAAGATGGATCACGAGCCCGGTTCGACCATTCCACTGGACAAGAATGGCAAGCTGATCCTGAGCGAAGCCGGCCAGTAAGGCCGCATGGCTTCGACAGGCATAAAAAAAGCACCCCGAAGGGTGCTTTTTTTGCCAGCAATCCGCGCTTAGCGCTTCATGTTCTCTGGCAGGTGCGGCTGGATAGCGGTCAGCACGGCCTTGAAGCATTTGATGTTGCCCGCAACGATATGGCCCTTCTCGAGGAAGTCATGGCCGCCGTTGAAGTCGCTCACCAGGCCGCCCGCTTCCTGGATCAGCAGCACGCCGGCCGCCATGTCCCATTCGGACAGGCCCGACTCCCAGAAAGCGTCGAAACGGCCGGCGGCCACGTAGGCCAGGTCCAGGCTGGCGGAGCCGGCGCGGCGGATACCGGCGGTCTGGCCAGTCAGGGCGCGGAACATGCCCAGGTAGTTGTCCAAGTCGGCCATCTGGCTGTCACGGAACGGGAAGCCGGTACCCAGCAGGGCGCCTTCCAGGCTGGTGCGCGAGCTGACACGCAGGCGGCGACCATTGAGCTGGGCGCCACGGCCGCGGCTGGCAGTGAATTCTTCCTGGCGAACCGGGTCGACGATCACGGCGTGCTCAAGGCGGCCACGGTATTTGCAGGCGATGCTGACCGCGAAGTGCGGGATGCCACGCAGGAAGTTGGTGGTGCCGTCCAGCGGGTCGATGATCCACAGGTAATCCTTGCCTTCTTCGCCGCTACCCGCGTGCAGGCCGGTTTCCTCGCCCTGGATGGAGTGGTTCGGGTAGGCCTTGCGCAGGGCGTTGACGATGCTCTGCTCGGCGGCGCGATCGACTTCGGAGACGTAGTCCTTGGCCTCTTTCTCATCGACCTTGATGCTATCCAGGCGTTCGATGGAGCGGAAAATCAGTTCACTGGCGCTGCGAGCGGCGCGCAGGGCGATATTCAGCATAGGCTGCATGGGCGGGTCACCTGGAGATGTTAAAGAAGAAAGCCGATCATTCTAGCAGAAAACTTTGGCGGCAGAAGTGTCACATTTGCTTTCATGGCGTTACGTCTGTCGGTTCTGTAAGATCGAAGGCCCTGATTCCTGCATCTGTGAGCACAACACCTTGCTGCAAAATATTCGTGTTGTTCTGGTCAATACCAGCCACCCCGGCAACATCGGCGGCGCTGCACGTGCCATGAAAAACATGGGCTTGTCGCGTCTGGTGCTGGTGCAGCCGAAAGAGTTCCCCGCCGTGGATGCCAGTGCCCGAGCCTCGGGTGCCGACGATGTGCTGGACAATGCCCAGGTGGTCGACAGCCTCGAGCAGGCGTTGGTCGGCTGCAACCTGGTAATGGGCACCAGCGCCCGCGAGCGGAGCATCCCCTGGCCGCTGATCGGCCCGCGCGAGTGCGGGGCCAAGGCGGTGGAGCATGCCAACGGTGGCGAGGAAATCGCCCTGGTTTTCGGGCGTGAACATGCCGGCCTGACCAACGAAGAACTGCAGCGATGTCACTTCCACGTGCACATTCCCTCCAACCCCGACTTCAGCTCGCTGAACCTGGCCGCCGCTGTCCAGGTGCTCTCCTACGAGGTGCGCATGGCCTGGCTTGCCGCCGGTGCAGCGCCGGGCAAAGTCGAGAAGGTTGACGCCAGCGAGCTGGCGACGATGGACGAAATGGAGCTGTTCTACGACCACCTGGAGAAGACCCTGGTCGGTATCGGCTTTCTCGACCCCGAAAAGCCCAAGCACCTGATGCCGCGCCTGCGCCGGCTGTATGGGCGGGTGGCGGTCGAGCGTTCGGAAATGAGCATTTTGCGCGGCATCCTCACCGAGACCCAGAAAGTGGTCCGGGGCGAGCCGCATAAACGGAAGGACTGACAGATGTTCGAACGCCTGCGTGAAGATATTCAAAGCGTATTCCACCGTGACCCGGCTGCGCGCAACGCCTTTGAGGTGCTGACCTGCTACCCGGGCATGCACGCCATCTGGCTGCACCGCCTGGGCAATGCCCTGTGGAAGCGTGATTTCAAGTGGCTGGCCCGCCTGGTATCGAACTTCGGCCGCTGGCTGACCGGCATCGAGATCCACCCCGGCGCCACCATCGGACGGCGCTTCTTCATCGACCACGGCATGGGCATCGTCATCGGCGAAACCGCCGAGATCGGCGACGATGTCACCCTTTACCAGGGCGTAACCCTGGGCGGCACCAGCTGGAACAAAGGCAAGCGACACCCCACCCTGGAAAACGGTGTGGTGGTAGGGGCGGGGGCCAAGGTGCTGGGCCCGTTCACCGTCGGCGCCGGGGCCAAGATCGGTTCCAATGCGGTGGTGACCAAAGCCGTGCCGGCAGGGGCTACGGCGGTTGGTATCCCCGGGCGAATCATCGTCAAGAGCGAAGACAACGAGGTCGAGGCCAAGCGTAAGGCCATGGCTGAGAAGATCGGCTTCGATGCCTATGGCGTCAGTGGCGACATGCCCGACCCGGTGGCCCGTGCCATCGGCCAGATGCTCGACCACCTGCAGGCAGTCGACGAACGGCTGGAGGGCATGTGCGGCGCCCTGACCAAGATGGGCAGTGATTACTGCGCCAAGGAACTGCCAGCCCTGCCGGAAGATGACTTCAAGGAAGTTGCCCAGGTGGCTCAGCGCGACACTCAGTCACATTGATTGCGCCGCGCTGAAATCATGGTGACATACGGGGCGTGTGCTCACGCCCCCTGTCTGCTACAATCGCGCCCGCCTCCCCGATGCAAACCCGACTAAAGCACTAGGTCTAATAGTTGACTTAAATGCTCGGGAATCGCATACTCGCTCACATCCTGTAACTCCCGTGGTACCCAATAGCCATGCGACTGACTACCAAAGGCCGATACGCCGTGACCGCCATGCTCGACCTGGCGTTGCACGCGCAGCATGGGCCGGTGTCTTTGGCCGACATTTCCGAGCGCCAGGGCATTTCCCTCTCTTATCTGGAACAGCTGTTCGCCAAGCTGCGCCGCAGCAGCCTGGTCTCCAGCGTGCGTGGTCCAGGCGGTGGCTACCAGCTGTCGCGGGGCATGGAAACCATCCAGGTGGCCCAGGTCATCGATGCGGTCAACGAATCGGTCGATGCCACCCGTTGTCAGGGCCTCGGGGACTGCCATGCCGGTGATACCTGCCTGACCCACCACCTGTGGTGCGACCTCAGCCAGCAGATCCATGAATTCCTCAGCGGTATAAGCCTGGCCGACCTCGTCATGCGCCGTGAGGTGCAGGAAGTCGCCCAGCGCCAGGACCTGCGTCGTGTCGCAGGCCGAACCGCCCAGCTGGACAAGATTGAGACGTCCGCCGTCGATTGATCCCACCGGGACGACGAGCGACGCCACCGCCTGATAGGAGAGACAAATGAAGTTGCCGATCTACCTCGATTACTCCGCGACCACCCCGGTCGACCCACGCGTGGCCCAGAAGATGGCCGACTGCCTGCTGGTCGACGGGAACTTCGGTAACCCGGCTTCGCGCTCCCACGTCTTTGGCTGGAAAGCCGAGGAAGCGGTCGAGAACGGTCGCCGCCAGGTTGCCGAACTGATCAACGCCGATCCGCGCGAAATCGTCTGGACCAGCGGTGCCACCGAGTCCGACAACCTCGCACTCAAGGGCGTCGCGCACTTCTATCAGACCAAGGGCAAGCACATCATCACCTCCAAGATCGAGCACAAGGCGGTCCTGGATACCGCTCGCCAGCTGGAGCGTGAAGGTTTCGAAGTCACCTACCTCGAGCCAGGCGAAGACGGCATCGTCACCCCGGCCATGGTCGAGGCGGCGCTGCGCGACGACACCATCCTGGTTTCGCTGATGCACGTGAACAACGAAGTTGGCTCGATCAACGATATCGCCGCCATCGGTGAACTGACCCGCTCGCGCGGCGTGCTGTTCCACGTTGACGCCGCGCAATCGGCCGGCAAGGTCGAAATCGACCTGCAAAAGCTGAAGGTCGACCTGATGTCGTTCTCGGCGCACAAGGTCTACGGCCCGAAAGGCATCGGCGCACTGTACGTCAGCCGCAAGCCTCGTGTACGCCTGGAAGCCATCATTCACGGCGGTGGCCATGAGCGCGGCATGCGTTCGGGCACCCTGCCGACCCACCAGATTGTCGGCATGGGCGAAGCCTTCGCCATCGCCAAACAGGAAATGGCCGCGGAAAACGTACGCATCAAGGCCCTGAGCGACCGCTTCTTCAAGCAGGTCTCGGACCTCGAAGAGCTGTACGTCAACGGCAGCAAGACTGCCCGCGTACCGCACAACCTGAACCTGAGCTTCAACTACGTCGAAGGCGAATCGCTGCTGATGTCGCTGAAGGATATCGCCGTATCGTCCGGTTCGGCCTGCACCTCCGCGTCGCTCGAGCCGTCCTACGTATTGCGCGCCCTGGGCCGCAATGACGAGCTGGCGCACAGCTCGATCCGCTTCTCCTTCGGCCGCTTCACCACCGAAGAAGAAGTCGACTACGCCGCGCAGAAAGTCTGCGAGGCCGTGAACAAACTGCGTGAGCTGTCGCCGCTGTGGGACATGTACAAAGACGGCGTTGACATCTCCAAGATCGAGTGGGCCGCCCACTAAGCAGTCGCCGGCAAGAGCGGCTCCCTGATGAGGAAGGAATTGCACCATGGCATACAGTGAAAAGGTCATCGACCACTACGAAAACCCGCGCAACGTCGGCAAGATGAATGCCGAAGACCCGGACGTCGGTACCGGCATGGTCGGCGCCCCGGCCTGCGGTGACGTGATGCGCCTGCAGATCAAGGTCAACGAGCAGGGCGTGATCGAAGACGCCAAGTTCAAGACCTACGGCTGCGGTTCGGCCATCGCTTCCAGCTCCCTCGCCACCGAGTGGATGAAGGGCAAGACCCTGGACGAAGCCGAAACCATCAAGAACACTCAGCTGGCCGAAGAACTGGCGTTGCCGCCGGTCAAGATCCACTGCTCGGTACTCGCCGAAGATGCCATCAAGGCAGCCGTTCGCGATTACAAGCAGAAGAAAGGCTTGATCTAAGTCGCCTGTTGCGAGGTAAGGAGTCCTGATGGCTATCAGCATGACAGAAGCCGCCGCCAACCACGTGCGGCGTTCCCTGGAAGGGCGCGGCAAGGGCGAAGGTATTCGCCTGGGCGTGCGCACCACCGGTTGCTCGGGCCTGGCCTACGTGCTGGAGTTCGTCGACGAGCTGGCGGACGAGGACCAGGTGTTCGAGAACCATGGCGTCAAGGTGATCATCGATCCCAAGAGCCTGGTCTACCTCGATGGCACCGAACTGGACTTCGTCAAGGAAGGGTTGAACGAAGGCTTCAAGTTCAACAACCCCAACGTGCGCGGTGAGTGTGGCTGCGGCGAAAGCTTCAACGTTTGAGGCTGGCTGTGGGTACTCCTTGTCATTTCGCATTGTTTGACCTCCAGCCAAGCTTCCGCCTGGATCTCGACAAGCTGGCCACTCGCTATCGCGAGCTGGCCCGCGAAGTCCATCCCGACCGCTTTGCCGACGCCTCCGAGCGCGAGCAGCGCGTGGCGCTGGAAAAGTCCGCGGCCCTCAACGACGCCTACCAGACACTGCGCAGTGCGCCGCGTCGCGCCCGCTACCTGCTGGCCATCGGCGGCCACGAAGTGCCTCAGGAGGTCACGGTCCACGACCCCGACTTCCTGTTGCAGCAGATGCAGTGGCGTGAAGAGCTCGAAGAACTGCAGGACGAAGCCGACCTCGATGGCGTGGCCGTGTTCAAGAAGCGCCTGAAGGTCGCCCAGGACACGCTGAACGAGGACTTTGCCGCCTGCTGGGACGCCCCGGGCGAGCGCGACAAGGCCGAACGCCTGATGCGCCGCATGCAGTTCCTCGACAAGCTCGCCCAAGAAGTGCGCCAACTGGAAGAGCGCCTCGACGATTAACCCGGTGCTGCCCGTGATAGCACCTAAGGTATTCAGATAAGCATGGCCCTACTGCAGATTGCCGAACCCGGTCAAAGCCCTCAGCCGCATCAGCGCCGCCTGGCGGTGGGGATCGACCTGGGTACCACCAACTCCCTGGTCGCCGCACTGCGCAGCGGCCGTAGCGAGCCCCTGCCCGACGCGCAGGGCAATGTCATTCTGCCGTCCGCGGTGCGCTACCTCGAAGGGCGCAACGAAGTGGGGCAGGCTGCACGCGATGCCGCTTCCAGCGACCCGCTGAACACCGTGCTGTCGGTCAAGCGCTTGATGGGGCGCGGCCTGGCCGACGTCAAGCAACTGGGCGAGCAGCTGCCGTACCGCTTCGTTGGCGGTGAGTCGCACATGCCGTTCATCGACACCGTGCAGGGGCCGAAAAGCCCGGTGGAAGTGTCCGCCGATATCCTCAAGGTGCTGCGCGAGCGTGCCGAAGCCACCCTCGGTGGTGAGCTGGTGGGCGCGGTTATCACCGTGCCGGCCTATTTCGACGATGCCCAGCGCCAGGCCACCAAGGACGCTGCGCGCCTGGCCGGCCTGAACGTGCTGCGCCTGCTCAACGAGCCGACCGCCGCTGCCGTGGCCTATGGCCTGGACCAGAACGCCGAAGGCGTGGTGGCCATCTATGACCTGGGCGGCGGTACCTTCGACATTTCCATCCTGCGCCTGACTGCCGGCGTATTCGAAGTGCTGGCCACCGGTGGCGATACCGCCTTGGGCGGTGACGACTTCGACCACGCCATCGCTGGCTGGATCATCGAGCAGGCCGGGCTGTCATCCGACCTGGACCCGGCCACCCAGCGCGCACTGTTGCAGACCGCCTGCGCCGCCAAGGAAGCCCTGACCGACGCCGACGTGGTCAGCGTCAGCCATGGCACCTGGCAGGGCGAGTTGAGCCGCGCCGGTTTCGAAGCCATGATCGAGCCCATGGTCGCCCGCAGCCTCAAGGCCTGCCGCCGCGCCGTGCGTGACAGCGGTATCGAGCTGGAAGAAGTCAGCGCCGTGGTCATGGTCGGTGGTTCGACCCGCGTACCGCGTGTGCGTGAAGCCGTCGGAGCACTGTTCGGCCGCACCCCGCTGACCTCGATCGACCCCGACCAGGTGGTGGCCATCGGTGCCGCCATCCAGGCCGATACCTTGGCCGGCAACCGCCGCGAAGGTGGCGAACTGCTGCTGTTGGATGTCATCCCGCTGTCGCTTGGCCTTGAGACCATGGGCGGGCTGATGGAGAAGGTGATCCCGCGCAACACCACCATCCCGGTGGCGCGTGCCCAGGAGTTCACCACCTATAAAGATGGCCAGTCGGCCATGATGATCCACGTGCTGCAGGGCGAACGTGAGCTGATCAGCGATTGCCGCTCGCTGGCGCGCTTCGAGTTGCGTGGCATCCCGGCCATGGTCGCCGGTGCGGCAAAGATCCGCGTCACCTTCCAGGTCGACGCCGACGGCCTGCTCAGCGTCGCCGCCCGCGAGCTGGGCTCGGGCGTGGAAGCCAGCATTCAGGTCAAGCCGTCCTACGGCCTGACCGACGGCGAAATCGCCCGCATGCTCAAGGATTCCTTCGAACACGCAGGTTCCGACAAGCAGGCCCGCCAGCTGCGCGAGCACCAGGTGGACGGCGAGCGCCTGCTCGAAGCGGTACAGGGCGCCCTGGACGCCGACGGCGAACGCCTGCTCAGCAGTGACGAGCGCGACGCCATCGAATTCCAGATGCAAGAACTACGTGATTTGCTGGCCGGCACCGATGGCGCAGCCATCGAGCAACAGACCAAACGTCTGTCGCAGGTGACCGACGCATTTGCCGCCCGTCGCCTTGATTCGACGGTCAAAGCCGCACTGGCCGGGCGCAACCTGAATGAGATCGAGGAGTAACCGATGCCGCTGGTGACATTCCTGCCGCACGAGAAGTTCTGCCCCGAAGGGCTGACCGTGGAGGCGCCGACCGGGACCAACATCCTGGAGCTGGCCCACGACCATCACATCGAGATGGAAAGCGCCTGCGGCGGCGTCAAGGCCTGCACCACTTGCCACTGCATCGTGCGCAAGGGCTTCGACTCGCTCGAAGAAGCCGACGAACTGGAAGAGGACATGCTGGACAAGGCCTGGGGCTTGGAGGCTCAATCGCGCCTCGGCTGCCAGGTGGTTGTCGCTGACCAGGACCTGGTCATCGAGATCCCCAAGTATTCGCTCAACCACGCCGCCGAAGCGCCGCACTGAGGTTTACCCCATGAGCCTGAAATGGATTGATGTACTTGAGATCGCCATCCAGCTTGCAGAAAGCAAGCCGGAAGTCGATCCTCGTTATGTGAATTTCGTCGATCTGCACCGCTGGGTGCTGGCCTTGCCAGAATTCAGCGACGATCCGTCACGCGGCGGTGAGAAAGTGCTCGAGGCCATCCAGGCGGCCTGGATCGAAGAAGCCGACTGAACGCGTCCTGCAGGTTAGGCAATCCCCTGGAACCCGCGTATAATTCGCGGGTTTAATTTTTCGCAACACTCATTTTTCTGGAGTTTTCCATGGCTGTTCAACGTACTTTCTCCATCATCAAGCCTGACGCCGTTGCCAAGAACGTCATCGGCGAGATCACCACTCGTTTCGAGAAAGCCGGCCTGCGCGTCGTCGCTTCGAAAATGAAGCAACTGTCCAAAGCCGAAGCCGAAGGCTTCTACGCCGAACACAAAGAGCGCGGCTTCTTCGGTGACCTGGTTGCCTTCATGACCTCCGGCCCGGTCATCGTTCAGGTTCTGGAAGGCGAAAACGCCGTTCTGGCCAACCGCGAGCTGATGGGCGCCACCAACCCGAAAGAAGCTGCTGCCGGCACCATCCGTGCTGACTTCGCCGTTTCCATCGACGAAAACGCTGTTCACGGTTCCGACTCGGAAGCTTCGGCTGCCCGCGAAATCGCTTACTTCTTCTCCGCTACCGAGCTGTGCGACCGCATTCGCTAAGCGAAGCAGGTCTTGGGTGATTCCATGAGTGACATGACTGGCAAGATCAACCTGTTGGGCCTGACCCTGCAGGAAATGGAAAAATTCTTCGAGTCGATCGGAGAGAAGCGTTTTCGTGCCGGTCAGGTCATGAAATGGATTCACCACTATGGCGTCGACGATTTCGCCGCCATGACCAATGTCGGCAAGGCCTTGCGCGAAAAGCTCGAGGCCGTTGCCGAGATTCGGGGCCCGGAAGTGGTCAGTGAAGACATTTCCGCCGACGGTACCCGCAAGTGGGTGGTCCGCGTTGCCTCCGGCAGCTGCGTCGAGACCGTCTACATCCCCACCGACGATCGCGGCACCCTGTGCGTGTCGTCGCAAGCCGGCTGTGCCCTGGACTGCAGCTTCTGCTCCACCGGCAAGCAAGGCTTCAACAGCAACCTCACCGCCGCCGAAGTGATCGGCCAGGTGTGGCTTGCCAACAAATCCTTCGGGACCGTTCCGGCCAAGATCGACCGCGCCATTACCAACGTGGTCATGATGGGCATGGGCGAACCCCTGCTGAATTTCGACAATGTCATCGCCGCCATGAAGATCATGATGGAAGATCTGGGCTATGGCATTTCCAAGCGTCGCGTCACCCTGTCCACCTCGGGCGTGGTGCCGATGATCGACGAGCTGGCCAAGCACATCGACGTGTCGCTGGCCCTGTCGCTGCACGCACCGAACGACGAACTGCGCAACAAGCTGGTACCGATCAACAAGAAGTACCCGCTGAAGATGCTGCTGGAATCGTGCATGGGCTACATGTCCACCCTGGGTGGCAAGCGCGTGCTGACCATCGAGTACACCCTGCTCAAGGACGTCAACGACCAGCCTGAGCATGCTGCGCAAATGATCGAGCTGCTGCGCGACGTACCCTGCAAGATCAACCTGATCCCGTTCAACCCGTTCCCGCACTCGGGCTACGAGCGGCCGAGCAACAACGCCATTCGCCGCTTCCAGGATCTGTTGCACCATGGTGGCTTCAACGTCACCACCCGCACCACCCGTGGTGATGACATCGACGCTGCCTGTGGTCAGCTGGTCGGCCAGGTCAACGACCGCACCCGCCGCAGCGAGCGCTACATCGCTGTGCGCCAGCTGTCCGCGGACGCCGAGCTGCAAGACAGCCCCGCCAGCCACTGACCGGGACCTTGCCCATGAGCCTGCGCGCCGCGCTGTCGATCCTTGCGCTTTCGCTGCTGGCCGGCTGCGTGTCGGGCGGCGCGGGCGACCCCCTGGCCAGCCGCCAGGGCAGGGCAGAGGCGGGGCGGGCCTATGTGCAGCTTGGGCTGGGTTATTTGCAACAGGGTTTGACCGAGCAGGCCAAGGCGCCGCTGGGCAAGGCCCTGGCCCTGGATGGTGGTGATGCCGATGCGCACGCCGCCCTGGCGCTGGTCTTTCAGGCCGAAGGCGAGCCTGCGCTGACCGAAACGCACTTCCGCAAGGCGCTGAAGGCACGTACCGGCGACACGCGAATTCGCAACAATTACGGCAGTTTCCTTTATGCTCAAGGCCGATTTGCCGAGGCCGAGCAGATGTTTCGCCTTGCCAGCGCCGATACCCTGTATCCTGAGCGCTCACGCGTTTACGAGAACCTGGGCCTGACCGCCCTGAAGCTCGAGCGCCGCGACCAGGCCCATGCGTATCTGCAGAAAGCTCTGCAACTCAACCAGCGGCAGCCGAAAGCCTTGCTGGAAATGGCTGAGTTGTCCTACGAAAACAGGCATTATGTGCCGGCCCGGGACTACTACGATCGTTTCAGCCAGTTGAGCGACCACGATGCCCGTAGCCTGCTGCTGGGCAGCCGCCTTGCCAGGGTATTCGACGAGCAAGGCACACTGGCCGAGCTGGGCCAGCAATTACAACGACTTTATCCCGGTACGCCGGAATATCAGCAATACCTGTCGGAGCAACGATGAAAGCCGCGCATCCCGAAGTAGCAGTAGCGCCTGGCCAGAACCCCGGTGAGCTTTTGCGTCAGGCCCGTGAGAACCGGGACTGGTCACAAGCCGAGGTGGCCCGCAAGCTCAACCTCACTGTCAGTTCGTTGAACCACGTGGAAACCGGCGCCTTCGACAAGCTGCCGGGGCATACCTTCGCCCGTGGTTATATCCGCGCCTATGCCAAGCTGATGGACCTGGACCAGGCTGCCCTGGTGGACGCCTTCGACCGTTACACCGGCACCCACGCCAAAGGCAGCGACGTGCACTCGCTGGGCCGTATCGAAGAGCCCGTGCGCCTGTCGCACAACATTCTGCGTGGCGTCAGCCTGCTGCTGCTGGTGGCAGTGGTCGGCGGCGGCTTCGTCTGGTGGCAGGACCAGGGCAGCCTGCGTGGCAAGGAGCTGGCCAAGATTGCCCTGGAGCACGTCGAAGTCGAAAGCGCCGACGGCACCACCCAGATTCACCCGCTCGATGAGCCGGAAGACCAGGCTGTTTCCGCTGGCCAGCAGCCTGAGAGTGCGCCGCTGCCGCTTGAGCAGGGCGCAGCCGATCAGCCTGCCGCCGTACCGGCACCGGCAAGCCCGGCACCTGCCGATACCTCTGCCGTAGTACCGACACCGGCCCAGCAGGCGCCTGTGCCAGCGATCGCCAGCGCACCTGCTGCCGCGCCTGCGCCGGTTGCACCTGTTGCCCCGGCCCCGGCGGCTGTTGCACCTGCTACATCTGTAGCGGCCGTGGCCGCTGCCGAGCCTGCCGCCGCCGCAGTGCCGGCTGGCAGTGCCAAGGTCGCCATCCAGTTCGTCGCCGATTGCTGGACCCAGGTCACCGACGGCAACGGCAAGGTGCTGTTCAGCGCCATCAAGCGCAAGGGGGACAACCTCGAGCTGACCGGCAAGCCGCCGTTCTCGGTACGCCTGGGCTTTGCCCGTGGCGCCCAGGTCAGCTACAACGGCCAGGCCGTCGATGTTGCCCCGTTCACCAGTGGCGAGACCGCTCGCCTGAAGTTGGGACAGTAATCATGCACGGCGAATCTCCGATCAAACGTCGCGAATCCCGCAAAATCTGGGTCGGCAATGTACCGGTGGGTGGTGATGCCCCCATCGCGGTGCAGAGCATGACCAACACCGACACCAACGATGTGGCCGCCACCGTGGCGCAAATCCAGCGCCTGGTCGATGCCGGCGTGGACATCGTGCGCGTCTCGGTGCCGGACATGGACGCTGCAGAGGCGTTCGGCCGCATCAAGCAGCAGGTCAGCGTGCCGCTGGTTGCCGACATCCACTTCGACTACAAGATCGCCCTGCGCGTGGCCGAACTGGGCGTCGACTGCCTGCGTATCAACCCGGGCAACATCGGCCGTGAAGACCGTGTACGCGCGGTAGTCGATGCCGCCCGCGATCGGGGCATCCCGATCCGTATCGGCGTCAACGCCGGCTCCCTGGAAAAGGACCTGCAGAAGAAGTACGGCGAACCGACCCCGGCGGCGCTGGTCGAGTCGGCCCTGCGCCATGTCGAGCACCTCGACCGCCTGGACTTCCAGGACTTCAAGGTCAGCGTCAAGGCCTCCGATGTGTTCATGGCCGTCGAAGCCTACCGCCTGCTGGCCAAGCAGATCGTGCAGCCGCTGCACCTGGGCATCACCGAAGCCGGTGGCCTGCGTTCGGGGACGGTGAAATCCGCTGTCGGCCTCGGTATGCTGCTGGCCGAAGGCATTGGCGATACCATCCGTATCTCGCTGGCGGCCGACCCGGTCGAAGAAGTGAAAGTCGGCTACGACATTCTCAAGTCGCTGCACCTGCGCTCGCGTGGCATCAACTTCATCGCCTGCCCGAGCTGCTCGCGGCAGAACTTCGATGTGGTCAAGACCATGAACGAGCTGGAAGGGCGCCTGGAAGACCTGCTGGTGCCGCTGGACGTGGCGGTGATCGGTTGCGTGGTCAACGGCCCGGGCGAAGCCAAGGAGTCCCATGTGGGGCTGACCGGCGGCACGCCGAACCTGGTCTACATCGACGGCAAGCCGGCGCAGAAGCTGACCAACGACAACCTGGTCGATGAACTGGAAAAGCTCATCCGCCAGAAAGCGGCCGAAAAGGCCGAAGCCGACGCGGCGCTGATCGTCCGTGGCTGACACACAGAATTCGTAAGGACTTTTCGTGAGCAAATCGCTGCAAGCCATCCGTGGCATGAACGACATCCTGCCAGAACAGTCGCCACTGTGGCGCTACTTCGAAGGCACCGTCGCCGGCCTGCTGGATACCTACGGGTACAGCCAGATCCGCACGCCGATCGTCGAGTTCACCGAGCTGTTCAAGCGCTCCATCGGTGAAGTGACCGACATCGTCGAAAAAGAGATGTACACCTTCGAGGACCGCAACGGCGACTCGCTGACCCTGCGCCCCGAAGGCACTGCCGCCTGCGTGCGTGCCGTACTCGAGCATGGCATCACCGGCAACGGCCAGGTGCAGAAACTGTGGTACATCGGCCAGATGTTCCGCCACGAGCGCCCGCAGAAGGGCCGCTACCGCCAGTTCCACCAGATTGGCGTGGAAGTGTTCAACCTGGATGGCCCGGACATCGATGCCGAGCTGATCATGCTGACCTGGCGCCTGTGGGGCCTGCTGGGCATCCAGGACGCGGTCAAGCTGGAGCTCAACAGCCTGGGCACCAGCGAAGCACGTGCACGCTACCGTGATGCGCTGGTCGAGTTCCTCTCGGCGCGCCTGGAGCAACTGGACGAAGACAGCCAGCGCCGCCTGAAGAGCAACCCGCTGCGCATTCTCGACAGCAAGGACCAGAACACCCAGGCGGTGCTGGTCGGCGCGCCGAAGCTGGAAGACTACCTGGACGAAGAGTCGCGCGTGCACTTCGAGGGCCTCAAGGCCCGCCTGGACGCTGCCGGCATCCCGTTCGTGATCAACACCAAGCTGGTGCGTGGCCTGGACTACTACAGCAAGACCGTGTTCGAGTGGGTCACCGACAAGCTCGGCGCCCAGGGCACTGTCTGCGCGGGCGGCCGTTATGACGGCCTGGTCGAACAGATGGGCGGCAAGCCGACCCCGGGCGTCGGTTTCGCCATGGGCATCGAGCGCCTGATCCTGCTGCTGGAAACCCTGGGCAAGGTGCCCGAGTCAATCAGCCGCCAGATCGACGTCTACCTGTGCGCCTTTGGCGAACAGGCGGAGCTTGCCGGCCTGCGCCTGTCCGAAAACTTGCGCGACCGCTTGCCGGGCCTGCGCCTGGCAGTCAACGCCGGCGGTGGCAGCTTCAAGAGCCAGTTCAAGAAAGCCGACAAGAGCGGCGCGCTGTTCGCCCTGATCCTCGGTGACGACGAACTGGTCAAGCAAGAGATCGGCTTCAAGCCCCTGCGTGGTCAGGGCGAACAACAGAACATTGCCTGGGATGCTCTGGCTGAGCACCTGGAAACCGCGATCGCGCAGGCGTAACGCGGTTCAACAAGCGAATAGGCGAAAAGGAGTATTGGGGTGTCGAGTACCGATGATGAACTGGCAGGGGTCAAGGACTGGTGGAACCGCAACGGCAAGCCGCTGCTGACCGGTGCCCTGCTGGCTGGCGTGGTGGTGTTGGGCTGGAATACCTGGCACAAGTACCAGAACAATCAGTCGCAAGGTGCCTCGCAGCTGTACCAGGCCTTGCTGGAGACCAGCCTGACGCCGACTGGCCAGCCTGACGCGACCAAGGTCGCGGAACTGGCCGGCAAGCTCAAGAGCGAGTTCGGCGGTACCGCCTACGCCCAGTACGGCAGCCTGTTCGTGGCCAAGGTCGCGGTCGAGACCGGCAAGCTCGACGACGCTGCTGCCGAGTTGAAGAGCGTGCTGGACAAGCCGGCCGATGCCACCCTGGGCGAGATTTCGCGTCAGCGCCTGGCTCGTGTGCTGGCCGCCCAGAACAAGGCCGAGGATGCCCTCAAGTTGCTCGACGGCGACGCCGACAAAGCCTTCCTGGCCAGCCGCGAAGAGTTGAAAGGTGACCTGCTGGTGCAACTGGGTCGCGCCGACGACGCGCACAGCGCTTACGAGAAAGCCAAGGCTGCGTTGTCCGATGAGGCGGCGGTCGGTGGCCTGCAATTGAAGCTGGATGACTTGGCCAAAGGGGACGCGTAAGTGATCGGTTGGAAACATGCAGCAGTGCTGACCCTGGCCGTACTGGCCGCAGGTTGCAGCAGCAACAGCAAGAAGGAACTGCCTCCGGCCGAGCTGACCAAGTTCACCGAGGAAGTGGTGCTGAAAAAGCAGTGGAGCCGTTCGATCGGTGACGGCCAGGGCGAGACCTACAACACCCTCGTACCTGCCATCGAGAACGACCGTATCTACGCCTCCGACGTCAACGGCGAAGTCTTCGCCCTCGACCGCATCACCGGCGACGTGGTGTGGAAGAAGGACCTCGAGCTGCCGGTTTCCGGCGCTGTCGGCGTGGGCTACGGCCTGGTCATGATCGGTACCCTCAAGGGTGAAGTCATCGCCCTGGACTCCAGCACCGGTGAGGAGCGCTGGCGCTCCCGCGTGACCAGCGAAGTACTGGCCCCACCTGCCAACAACGGTGACGTGGTGGTGGTGCAGACCCAGGACGATCGCCTGATCGGCCTGGATGCCGCCACTGGCGACCGTCGCTGGATCTACGAAAACACCCCGGCCGTGCTGACCCTGCGTGGCACCGGCGCGCCGATCGCCACCAACCGCCTGGCCGTCGCCGGCCTGTCCACCGGCAAGGTGGTGGCGGTGGACATCAACAACGGCGTACCGGTGTGGGAAAGCCGTGTGGCGATTCCGCAGGGCCGTTCCGAGCTGGACCGCGTGGTCGATATCGACGGCGGCCTGCTGCTGTCGGGTGGTACCCTGTACGTCAGCACCTACCAGGGCCGCGTCGCGGGCCTGGACCTGGAAAGCGGCCGCGTGCTGTGGCAGCGTGATGCCTCCAGCTACGTGGGTGTCGCCCAGGGCTACGGTAACGTCTATGTCAGCGAAGCTTCCGGTACTGTCGAAAGCGTCGACGAGCGCTCGTCCAGCGCCCTGTGGACCAACGACACCATGGCTCGCCGCCAGCTGACCGCGCCTGAAGTGTTCTCCAGCTACGTGGCGGTGGGCGACTTCGAGGGTTACCTGCACCTGCTGAGCCAGGTCGATGGCCGCTTCGTCGGCCGTGAGCGTATCGACAGTGATGGCCTGCGCGCCCGCCCACTTGTGGTCGGCGACACCATCTACGTCTTCGGCAACAGCGGCAAGCTCGAGGCACTGACCATCCGCTGAAGCTATGCTTGAAGCCTTGGCGGGCTTCAAGCCGCGGCGTAGGACACGCCGCCCGAACTCCGGCCGCTGCCTTGCAGCGGCCTTTGCATTTTCAAGAATTCAAGAGTGGAGAGCCGAATGGTTCCCGTAATCGCCCTGGTGGGCCGCCCGAACGTCGGCAAATCCACCATGTTCAACCGCCTGACCAAGACCCGCGATGCCATCGTCGGTGACCTGTCGGGCCTGACCCGTGACCGCCAGTATGGTGATGCCACCTGGCAGGGTCGTTCCTTCATCCTGATCGACACCGGCGGTATCACCGGTGACGAAGTGGGCATGGATGAGAAAATGGCCGAGCAGTCGCTCATGGCCATCGAAGAAGCTGACTATGTGCTGTTCCTGGTCGATGCCCGTGCCGGCATGACCGCTGCCGACCAGATGATCGCCGAGCACCTGCGCAAGCGGAACAAGGAAGCGATCCTGGTTGCCAACAAGATCGACAACATCGACGCCGATGTGGCTCGCGCCGAGTTCTCGCCGCTGGGCATGGGCAACGCCATCCCGGTGGCCGGCTCCCAAGGCCGCGGCATCAATGCGCTGATGGAGGCCGTGCTCGGCCACCTGCCACGCGACCAGGTCGAGGAAGCGCTGGACGCCGAAGTCGCCGAAGGCGAGGAAGCGGTGCGCATCCCGGGCCCGAGCGAAAAGGATGGCATCAAGATCGCCATCATCGGCCGCCCCAACGTCGGCAAGTCGACGCTGGTCAACCGCATGCTCGGCGAAGAGCGCGTGGTGGTGTACGACCAGCCGGGCACCACCCGCGACAGTATCTACATCCCGTTCGAGCGCGATGACGAGAAGTACACCTTCATCGACACGGCCGGCGTGCGCAAGCGCGGCAAGATCCACGAGGAAGTCGAGAAGTTCTCGGTGGTGAAGACGCTGCAGGCGATCAAGGACGCCAACGTGGTGATTTTCGTCATGGACGCCCGCGAAGGCGTGGTGGATCACGACCTGAACCTGCTGGGCTTCGCCCTGGAAGCTGGCCGCGCCATCGTCATCGCCCTGAACAAGTGGGATGGCATGGAGCCGGGCGAGCGTGACTACGTGAAGACCGAGCTGGAGCGCCGGCTGTTCTTCGTCGATTTCGCCGACATCCACTTCATCTCCGCCCTGCACGGCACCGGCGTGGGCCACCTGTACAAGTCGGTGCAGGCCGCGTTCAAGTCGGCGGTAACCCGTTGGCCGACCAGCCGCCTGACGCAGATCCTCGAAGATGCCGTGAGCGAGCACCAGCCGCCGCTGGTCAACGGCCGCCGCATCAAGCTGCGCTATGCCCACCTTGGTGGTGCCAACCCGCCGCTGATCGTGATCCACGGCAACCAGACCGACAAGATTCCGAAGTCGTACTCGCGTTACCTGGAGAACACCTACCGGCGTGTGCTGAAGCTGGTCGGTACGCCGATCCGCATCGAGTACAAGGGCGGTGAGAACCCGTACGAGGGCAAGAAGAACACCCTCACCGACCGCCAGGTCAACAAGAAGCGCCGCCTGATGTCGCACCACAAGAAGGCCGAGAAGAAGCGCCGCGACAAGCGCTGATTCCGCGTCGACTTCTTCGCGGGTAAACCCGCTCCTACAGGACCCACAGTTTTCGAAATCTGTGCAGGACCTGTGGGAGCGGGTTTACCCGCGAAGAGGCCCTTTGATCCAGCGCAAATCCCCCTATTGTTTCAACCTTTTTCCTGACCGCTCGATCCGCTATGCTCGGACTCCACCCCGTGCCGGATACACCCCAGGAAAGAGGGCTCCATGATCCGCAGCAAACTGCCGAATGTCGGCACGACCATCTTCACCACCATGTCCCAGCTCGCCGTGCAGACGGGCGCGCTCAACCTGTCGCAAGGCTTCCCCGACTTCAATGGCCCGCAGGCGCTGCTCGATGCAGTCGGCCGGCATGTGGCCGCCGGGCATAACCAGTATTCGCCGATGACCGGCCTGCCGGCCCTGCGCCAGCAGGTGGCGGCCAAGGTCGCGCGGCTGTATGGCGCGCAGGTGGATGCCGACCAGGAAGTGACCATCACCCCTGGCGCCACCGAGGCGATCTTCTGCGCCATCCAGGCAGTAGTGCATGCCGGTGACGAGGTAATCGTCTTCGACCCTTGCTACGACAGCTACGAGCCGTCCGTGGAACTGGCTGGTGGGCGCTGCGTGCATGTACAGCTGAGCGATGGCGATTTCCGCATCGACTGGCAGAAGTTCAGCGATGCCCTCAGCCCGCGCACGCGCATGGTCATTCTCAATTCGCCGCACAACCCCAGCGGTGCGCTGATTACCCAAGAAGACCTGGGCCAACTGGCCCGGCTTATCGCTGACCGCGATATCTACCTGGTCAGCGACGAGGTCTACGAGCACCTGGTCTATGACGGTGTAGGCCATGCCAGCGTGTTGGCCCACGAGCAACTGTACCAGCGCGCCTTCGTGGTCAGCTCGTTCGGCAAGACTTATCACGTCACCGGCTGGAAGACCGGCTACGTGGTCGCCCCGCCGGCGCTGAGTGCCGAGCTGCGCAAGGTGCACCAGTACGTCAACTTCTGCGGTGTGACCCCGCTGCAGTGCGCCTTGGCCGATTTCATGGCCGAGCACCCCGAGCATATCGATGAACTGCCGGCCTTTTACCAGGCCAAGCGAGACCTGTTCTGCGGCTTGCTGGAGGGCTCGCGGTTCCGCTTCACCCGCACGGCGGGTACCTATTTCCAGCTGGTGGACTATTCGCAGATCCGCCCGGACCTGAACGATGTCGACATGTCGCTGTGGCTGACCCGTGAGCACGGCGTGGCGACCATCCCGGTGTCGGTGTTCTACCAGCAACCCATCCCCGAGCAACGCCTGGTCCGCCTGTGCTTTGCCAAACGAGAGGAGACGCTGCGTCAGGCAGCGGAAAAACTATGCGCGATCTGAGTACACTGCCGAACCTGAAAGTCGCCCTGGTGCAGACCACCCTGGCCTGGCACGACCGCGAGGCCAACTATGCGCACTTCGAGGTGCTGCTGGAGCAGGTGGGCGAAGTGGACCTGGTGATCCTGCCGGAAATGTTCACTACCGGTTTTTCCATGCAATCGGAAAGCCTGTGCGAGCCGGAAAACGGCCCGACCTACAAATGGCTGAAGGCCCAGGCGAAGAAGTACAACACGGTGATTACCGGCAGCGTGATCATCCAGGCCGCCGATGGCAGCCACCGCAACCGTCTGCTGTGGGCTCGGCCTGATGGCGAGATCCTGCATTACGACAAGCGTCACCTGTTCCGCATGGCCGGTGAGCACAAGCATTACACCCCGGGTGAGCGCCAGGTGCAGTTCGAGCTCAAGGGCTGGCGGATTCGCCCGCTGATCTGCTACGACCTGCGCTTCCCGGTGTGGAGCCGCGATGCCCAGGACACCGACCTGTTGCTGTACACCGCCAACTGGCCTGCTGCGCGCCGCCAGCACTGGAACCGCCTGTTGCCGGCGCGGGGTATCGAGAACCTGTGCTATGTGGCGGCGGTGAACCGGGTGGGTACCGACGGCAAGGGCTTTGCCTATTCCGGCGACAGCCAGGTGCTGGACTTCCAGGGCGAGAGCCTGCTCAGTGCCGGGGAGGCCGACGGGGTGTTCACCGCGGTGTTGAGTGCGGCGGAACTGGCGGCCTACCGGGCCAAGTTCCCGGCCAACCTGGATGCCGATACCTTCGAGTTGCACTGAAGCTGTACCGGACTCTTCGCGGGCTTGCCCGCTCCCACAGGTATTGCACAGCTTTCGAGATCTGTGAGTATCCTGTGGGAGCGGGCAGGCCCGCGAAGAGGCCAGTGCTGGCTATATCAATGCAAGATCAGTACACATCCCGCCGATACCGCCCATCATCGATCAGCTGCTGCACTACCGCTTCCCCGAGGATGCCGTTGAGCGCCGCATCCACCCCGGCAGCCATGCCTTGAAGGCTGCCGCAGACATACACACAGGCACCATCCGCGACCCAGCGCTTGAGCTCTTCAGCCTGTTGCAGCAACACATCCTGCACATACACCTTTTCGGCCTGATCCCGCGAAAATGCGAGGTCCAGGCGTGCCAGGTCGCCGTTGTCCAGCCAGCCTTGCAGCTCGTTGCCGCACAGCAGGTCATGCGCCCGGTTACGCTCGCCGAACAGCAGCCAGTTGCGCTGCTCGCCAGCATTCACCCGCGCGCGGAGCAGGCTGCGCAGGCCGGCCAGGCCGGTGCCGTTGCCAATCAACACCAGCGGTGCCGCCGTTTCCGGCAGGTGGAAGCTGCTGTTGCGCCGCAAACGCAGGCTCAGCGTACCGTCAAGCGGCAGGTATTCGGTCAGCCAGCCGGAACCCAGGCCCAGGTTGCCATCGGCATGGCGCTCCTGGCGCACGATCAGCTCCAGCACGCCATCGCTGGCGATCGAGGCAATCGAGTATTCGCGGCTGCCGATCGGCACCAGTGCGTCGACCAGCGCCTGCGGCTGCAAACCGACCAGGTGATCGCGACGGGTCGGCAACTGCCGACCGGACAGGGCCTGGGCGAGGGTTTCGGCCAAGCCATTCACTTGCACCTTGGCGCCGCCGTCCAGCGTCATTCCATCGAGGAAGGCGTCGATCCTCGGCTGGCCGTTGAGCGGCAGGATCTCCACCAGGTCGCCGGCTTCCCAGCTGGCGGGCTGCTCCGGTCGCAGGCCCAGCAGGTACACCGGCTGGCCCTGGCTGCCCGGGTTGAGCAGTTCGCGGCGCACCAGCGACCAGTTGCCGAAACTCGGCGGTTGCCAGGCGGCCACTGGCTGGGCGCCGGTCAGTTGCGCCAGTTCCTGCTGCCACTGCTGCAGCGCGGCTTGGTCGGCGTTGTCCACTTCCACCGGGCTGAATGCGCTGCAGGCCCCGCGTTCGCCCAGCCATGCCTGCAGGCGGCGGGCGAAGCCGCAAAAGTGCGGATACTGGCGGTCACCGAGGGCGAGCAGGGCATAGCTGAGGTTGTCCAGCGCCCAAGGCTGGCCGAGCACCTTGCGCTCGAAGGCGCGGGCGCTGTCGGGGGCTTCGCCGTCGCCGAAGGTGCTGACCACGAACAGCGCACGTCGGGCCTGGCGCAGGTCGCTTTCACCCAGTTCTGCCAGGGCGCGTACCTGCACTGGCAGGCCGGCGGCCTGAAGCTGCCCGGCGCTCTGCCAGGCCAGTTGTTCGGCAAGCCCGCTCTGGCTGGCAAAGCCGATCAGCCAGCTGTCGCCGCTGGCAGTGTTGCTGGTGACGTTGCCACGGGCGGCACGTACCTGGCGCTTCTTGCGACGGCGGTCGAGGTACAGCAGCCAGCCGGTGACGAAGAATAGCGGCATGGTCAGGCTGGCGATGGTGACGATGATGCGCCCCGGCAGGCCGAAGTATTCACCCACGTGCAGGGCGTAGATGCTCTGGAGCAGCTGGGCCTTGAAGGACTTGTCGGTGTAGCGGTCATGTCTTTTCACCTGGCCGCTGGCCGGGTCCAGTACCAGGGTGTTGAAGGCACGTGGGTGGTCGGCGTTGTCCAGCAGGTAGAACAGGTTGGCCGGCTGGCCGCCTACCGGTGGCAGGCGCAGGTTGTACATGGCCAGGCCCGGGCCGGCAGCGTCCTTGAGGTTGGCCCAGATTGCGTCGTAGTCGACCACCAGCGGCGGGGCGTTCTTGTCGATTTTCTGCGGCCCGTGGCGGCCCCGGCCTTCGCCGCGCTTTTGCTGCTGGCCGGCGGCCGGCGCGTCGGCCAGCAGCTTGTTCAGGCCCTCGCGGTACCACTCGTAGGACCAGAACAACCCGGTCAGGGCGAACAGCAGGTAGAACAGCAGGCACCAGGTGCCGGCCACCGCATGCAGGTCCCAGTTGAAGGCGCGGCCTTTCTTGGCCCAGTCGAAGGTCAGCCAGGTGCGCCAGTCCAGCGCCTTGCGCGGCCAGCGCAGGTACAGGCCGGAGAGGCAGAAGAACACCAGCATCAGGGTGCAGGCACCGGTGATCTGCCGGCCGCTGTCTCCCATGGCCAGGAAGCGGTGCAGGTTGAGCATGAGGTTGAAGAAGCCTTGCCCGGCCACTTCTCCCTTGAGTTCGCCGGTATACGGGTCGGCATAGCGCAACTGGCCACGGCGCTCGCCTGGCGGTGGGGTAAAGAAGACGCGTGCGGCGTTGCCTTCGCGTACATCGACCCACAGCATCGCCACCTTGTCGTGCTGCTGGGCCTCGACCCGCTGGACCAGTTCGGCCGGGGGCAGCACGCCCTCCGGGCGCACCTGGACCTTCAGGACATCGGCATTCAGCGCGCGCAGCAGTTCTTCCTGAAACGAGTACAAGGCCCCGGTGATACCCATCAAGGCCAGCACCAGGCCAGCGGTGATGCCAAAGAACCAGTGCAATTGGAACAGCGTCTTCTTCACCACATGATCACCTTGTGTTTCTGCCGCACACTACGCGGCGTGCATTATGCCTTGATACGCAAAAGCCCCGCTCACGGGAATGAACGGGGCAGGGTGGGCTAGTCAGTCAGGCTTGTGTTGTCTGTACCGGCCTCTTCGCGGGTGAACCCGCTCCCACAGGTACTGCACTGACCTCAGGTCCAGTGATATTTCTGTGGGAGCGGGTTCACCCGCGAAAGGGCCGGTACAGGCGCAGCCCATTCAACAGATCAACCCCATCCCGGCATCAGAAGTGGACGCTGGTGGTCAACAGAGCCGTCCGCCCCGCCGCCTGGTTGGCGAAGTGGGTAGAGAAGGCCTTGTCGTAGTACACCTCGTTGGTCAGGTTCTGCACGTTCAGCTGCAGGTCGATGTTCTTGGTCAGCTTGTAGGCGGCCATAGCGTCGTAGCGTACATAGCTGTCGACCATGGTGGTGTTGGCCACGCTGCCATACACGTCATCCACGTAGAAGGCACCGCCACCCACGGTCAGCTTCGGCGTAATGGAGTAGGTGGTCCACAGGCTGGCGCTGTTGTTCGGCGTGTTTGGCAGCTGGTTGCCGTCGTTGGCCTTGTTCACGGCACCACCGTCTATCTGGCGAGCTTCCATGTAGGTGTAGCCGGCAAATACCTGCCATTTTTCGGTGATCTTGCCGCTGGCAGACAGTTCGATGCCCTGTACGCGAGTTTCGCCGACGTTCTCGTAGGTAGTGGTGTCAACCTGGACGCGGGCGTTTTCCTTCTCGGTGCGGAACAGCGCAGCGGCCAGGGACAGGCGCTGGTCGAGCAGGTCCCACTTGGTGCCGATTTCGTAGTTGGTGGTTTCCTCCGGCTCCAGATCGCTGCTCAGCAAGTTGCCGGCGCGGTCGGTGGTGTTGCCCAGCGGGTTGCCTTCAGTACCTTCGCCCAGCATTGCTCCGGGTGGCGTTGCGGAGGTGGCGTAGGAAACGTAGATACTGCCATTCTCGGCCGGCTTCCATACAAGGCCCAGCTGGCCGGTAACGAACTCGCTTGTATCCTTGCCTTTGGAGACAACGCCCTTGCTGTTCACCACGGTGGCGCCTGTGGCGTCGTAGGTGCGGTACTGGGTGTCGAAGTGGTCGTAGCGCAGGCCCATGTTCAACAGCCACTCGGGCGTCAGTTCGAGTGTGTCAAAAACATAAATTGCGCGGGTGTTGCTCTTGGTATCGGTGCCCGCGTAGTTGCGTGCGATGCTGCCGTTCCAAGGATCGTCCGGGTTCGGGTTGCTCAGTGAGGTGCAGTTGTAACCGCTGGTGGCGCCGATCATGCCTGGGGTGCAGTTGGTGTTGGCGGTGCCGCCTGGGACGGTGTCGGTATCGACGGTGTAGCTCGAGCGCTTGCTCTCTTCTCGGCTCAGCTCGATACCGGTCGAGAAACTGTTCTTCATGCCACCCAGGTAGAACTCACCGAACAGGTCGGTCTGGTTGGTGGTGGTGGCAGTGTTGCCCACACGGGTGTTGGCGCGGCGCCAGACACTGCCGTTGTTGACGTTACCCTTGCTGTCGTCAGGCTGGGTCAGGATGTAGTCCTGCATGCTGTTGCCATGGCGCAGGGTGTTCTTGATGGTCAGCGAGTCGGTCAAGTCGTGCTCGATGGCAAAGGTGGCAATATCCACGCGGCTTTTGCGGAAGTCACGACCGGTCAGGCCATAGAAGTTGTCGCTGTCACCGCCGTCGTACGGCTTGCTCGGATGTGCCGAGGTGCGGGCAGTACTACCAGCGGTCGGGATGGTGTACGGGATGCCCGAATCCGGCAGGTCGTCGCTTTCCAGATGGTAGTAGTCGAGGTTCACGCGGGTCGGAGTACCCAGGCCGAAGGCCAGCGATGGGGCGATACCCCAACGGTCGTAGTTGACCTTGTCGCGGCCGGCGACGTTGCTTTCGTGGGTCATCAGGTTCAGGCGCCCGGCAACGGAGTCGCTGAACTGGTAGTTGCCATCGAAGGTATAGCGCTGGGTCTGGTCGCTGCCCCAGGTCCAGGCGCCATCGAGCGAGTTGCCCAGGTGGGCGCGCTTGCTCACCAGGTTGATGGTGCCGCCGGCGGCACCACGGCCGCCGATGGCCGAGTTCGGGCCCTTGGCCACTTCCACCGATTCGATGGCGAAGATTTCACGGGTTTGCGCGCCAGTGTCACGCACGCCGTCCAGGTAGGTGTCGCCTTGGGCGTCGAAGCCGCGGATGAACGGGCGGTCGCCTTGTGGGTTGCCGCCTTCGCCGGCACCAAAGGTGATGCCCGGCACAGTGCGCAGTGCATCCTGCAGGGTCAGGGCGTTGGTGTCCTTGATCACTTGCTGCGGGATCACGGTTACCGAGCGGGGGGTATCCACCAGCGGCGCGGTGTACTTCTGCGAGGATGCCTGGTCGACCTTGTAATCGGTGCTGGCCTGTTCAGCCTTGCCGTTGACGCTGGTGGCGTCGAGGGTGATAGCACTGCTGGCGACCGGGTCGGCGGCGTAGGCCGACGAAGCGCTGAGGGCTACGCCGATGGCAGACACGATCAGGCGTGGTGAACTCACTGCAGATGGTACGTACTGGCGCATTGCTAAGGACCTTCCCCAAGGTGGTAAGGCCGCGGATCTTAATGTAAGCAATTGTTAGTCACAATTGAGAGTCGTTACCATTCGTGAAGAATTTACAATCTTTACAATTTGCCTTTACGGTTTCATCAAGCTGAAACGTCTTAAGCGGCCATTTGGGCTTGTGAAGCGCAAAAGTGAATCAATATCATTGGCGCCTTACATTTTCCAAACGGTGCTGTCGCCATGCTGCTTCATATCCCCGGCCTGTTCGACGCCGATGAACTGGCCCGTATCCGCGAGGCGCTGGAGCAGGCCGATTGGGCCGACGGCAAGATCACGGCCGGCTACCAGTCGGCCAAGGCCAAGCACAACCTGCAACTGCCGGAAGGCCACCCGCTGACCAAGGAAATCGGTAGCGCGCTGATCGACCGCCTGTGGCAGACCCCGCGCTTCATGTCTGCAGCCTTGCCGCACAAGGTGTTCCCGCCGCTGATCAACTGCTACCGCGAAGGCGGCAGTTTCGGCTTTCACATCGACAACGCCCTGCGCCAGCCCAAGGGCAGCCCGGAGCGGGTGCGTACCGACCTGTCTTCCACGCTGTTCCTCAGCGATCCGGACAGCTACGACGGCGGCGAGCTGGTGATCCAGGACACCTACGGCGAGCAGCAGGTCAAGCTGGCTGCCGGTGACCTGGTGCTGTACCCCGGCACCAGCCTGCACAAGGTCAACCCGGTTACCCGTGGCCAGCGTTACGCCGCGTTCTTCTGGACCCAGAGCCTGGTGCGCGAGGACAGCCAGCGGGCGTTGCTCTTCGAAATGGACAATGCCATCCAGCAACTGACTGCCGATGTGCCGGACCATCCGTCACTGCTGCAGTTGACCGGCACCTACCACAATCTGCTGCGCCGCTGGGCCGAGGTCTGAGCCGTGTCCTATCAGTTGCGACGTGAGGAAGTGGTGGATGTGGCCGGTTTGCAGGCCATGCTGGAAGAAAGCCCTGGCAAGGCCGCCCAGGCGATCCTGGCGGCGGCAGGGCAGGGCGCGGTCGAGGCACAGTTGTTGCTGGGGCAGATCCTGCTCGACGGGCGCGGCATTCAGTCGGATGCCGCCGTCGCCAGGCGCTGGTTCGGCATTGCCGCGCAGGGTGGCAGTGCCATGGCGCACAACATGCTGGGCCGTTGCCTGGAGCATGGCTGGGGTGGTGAGCCAAGCCAGGCGCAGGCGGCCATTCACTATGCGCGTGCGGCCGATGCTGGGCTGGACTGGGGGCTGTACAACCTGGGCAACTTGCTGGCCACCGGGCGCGGCATACCGGCCAACCAGGCACAGGCGCTGATGTGTTACGAGAAGGCCGCGCACATGGGGCATGCCAAGTCGATGAACCTGTACGGGCGTTACCTGGAACAAGGCATCGCCACGGCGCCCAATCCGACACGGGCGGTGCGCTGGTATCGGCGCTCAGCCGAGGCGGGGGATTTCCGTGGCATGTTCAGCCTGGCGCTGGTGCTTGTCGAGCGGGGGCAGGTGGCGGAAGCCGGGCCTTGGCTGGAACGGGCGCGGGTCGAGGGAAACATGAATTTTCTGCGCAGTGCGCTGGTGACCTTGCAGGAGGCCGGGCCGGTGTTGATGGCATTTGCGGCGCGGTATGCCGAGGAGATCGAACGGCGCGAAGCTTGAGGTTCCCTCAAGGCCTGTAGGAGCAGCCTTGTGCTGCGAAGAGGCCGGCAAGACAAAAGATGGCCTTTGGCAGTTATGGCCTCTTCGCAGCACAAGGCTGCTCCTACAGGGAGTTGCACAGGCCTGAGGGCGGAAAGCACAAATGAAAACGGGGCCTTTCGGCCCCGTTTTGCTTTACAGGTAGTAAGCCTTCAGCGGCGGGAAGCCGTTGAATTCCACTGCGCTGTAGCTGGTGGTGTAGGCGCCGGTCGACAGCCAGTACAGGCGGTCACCGATGGCCAGGTTCAGCGGCAGGCCGTACTTGTAGTGCTCGTACATGATGTCGGCGCTGTCGCAGGTCGGGCCGGCGATGACCACTTCTTCGGTCTCGCCTTTCTTCTCGGTCCAGATCGGGAACTTGATGGACTCGTCCATGGTTTCGATCAGGCCGGAGAACTTGCCCACGTCGGTGTAGATCCAGCGCTCGACGGCGGTGCGCGACTTGCGTGCAACCAGTACCACTTCGCTGACCAGGATACCGGCGTTGGCAATCAGCGAACGGCCCGGCTCGAGGATGATTTCCGGCAGGTCGTCACCGAAGTCTTCCTTCAGGAAGCGGATGATCTCTTCGGCGTAGGTTTCCAGGCTGTTGGTCCGGGTGATGTAGTTGGCCGGGAAGCCGCCACCCATGTTGATCAGCTTCAGCTCGATGCCGTCTTCTTCCTTCAGGCGCTCGAAGATCACCTTGACCTTGGCGATGGCGGCGTCCCACACGCTGATGTCGCGCTGTTGCGAGCCGACATGGAAGGAAATGCCGTAAGGCACCAGGCCCAGGTCGCGGGCGAGAATCAGCAGGTCCATGGCCATGTCGGTCTGGCAGCCGAATTTACGCGACAGCGGCCAGTCGGCGGTGGTCGAGCCTTCGGTGAGAATACGCACGTACACCTTCGAACCCGGTGCGGCCTTGGCGATGTTGCGCAGGTCGGCTTCCGAGTCGGTGGCATACAGGCGCACGCCCTTCTCGTAGAAGTAGCGGATGTCCTTGGACTTCTTGATGGTGTTGCCGTAGCTGATACGGTCGGCGCTGACGCCGCGACCCAGCACCTTGTCCAGCTCGTAGATCGAGGCGATGTCGAAGCTCGAACCTTTCTCTTTGAGCAGGTCGATGATTTCCACGGCCGGGTTGGCCTTGACCGCGTAGTACACCTTGGCGAATTCGAAACCAGCGCGCAGGTCGTCGTAGGCCTGGCTGATCATCTGGGTATCGATGAGTACGAACGGGGTTTCCTGCTTGTCGGCAAACGCCTTCATTTTCTGGAAGGTGTCACGCGCGAAATAGTCTTCGACCTGGATCGACATGCTCAGGGACTCCATGGGCAAACTGAAAATTTAAGTGGCTGCAAACTGAACGTCCTCCGTATCCCCACTTTGGTTCGCCTACTCAGTACTTGAGCCGGATGGATCGTTTCCAGCATGGACGTTCGGCGCGCACTTTAGGGCGTGAAGAATGCAGAATCAACAGGCAATCCGGGCGTGATCGGCGCGGATCGACGACCTGCCATTTGAATAACCGACCCATGTGACCGGCTGATGTTCCCCGGAGTGTTTCAAGCGTAAAAAATAGTGGAATGGAACGCGCTGGCTCCTTCGCGGGCACGCCCGCTCCCACAGGCATCTCGCGGTTCCTGTGGGAGCGGGCGTGCCCGCGAAGGGGCCTCAGGTGTTCATATTTATGGCCACATTTCCCTGGCACTGCCGTGCATGAAAAAGACGATAAATTTTTTGTTACCGACTGGCGGAATTGCCGCCATTGATGAGAAACATTACTATTCGCACCCTTGTCTGCCTCCCTGATGACCCCGACCGTGTCCGGACCCAAAGGCTTCCTCGACCACTACCATGAGCTGATCGGCACCTGGACGCGCAAGTTGCGCAGTCGACAGCAGGCCGAGGACCTCACCCACGATGCCTTTGTCCGGGTACTGGAAAACCCGCGCGAGCAGGTCGAGCAGCCACGCGCCTACCTGCACCAGACCGCACGCAATATTGCTGTGGATGGCTTCCGTCGCGAGGACCGCCGCCAGGCACTGGAGCTGGAAGCCTTCGACGAAGGCATGGCCGTCGGTGGCGACCCCGAGGCCTACGTGCATGCGCTGGAGCTGGCCGACAGTGTCGAGCGGGCGCTGGCCGAACTGCCGCTCAATTGCCGACAGGTGTTCATCTGGCAGAAGCTCGAAGGGCTGACCCAGGCCGAGATCGCCGAGCGCATGGGGTTGAGCAAGAACATGGTCGAAAAGTATATGATCCGCACGCTCCGGCATCTGCGCGAGCACCTGGATGTGTCGGCATGATGAGTCAGGAGACCTTTTCGATGAAACAGCACGGTACCGATACCGTCCGCGAGCAGGCGGCCGCGTGGTTCGCCCGGGTGCAGGATGCACCTCGCGATGCCGGGCTGCAGGCGCAGCTGCACGCCTGGCTGGAAGGCGATGCGCGGCACCGTGATGAGTACCAGCAGCTCGCCCGCCTGTGGCAGGCCGCCGAGTTCATCCCGCGCCAGCGCCTGGAAGCGCTGTGCCAGCCGGCACCGGTACGCCAGTTGCCACGTCGGCGCTTCGTGCGCCAGGCCTTGGCCGCCAGCGTGGCCGCACTGGCGTTGGGCCTGGGCTGGGGCGGCTGGCACTACCAGCAACTGAATCACCAGGGCAGCTTGCAGACCGCCTTCAACGAACGCCGCCAGGTCGAACTGCCGGATGGTTCGCACCTTGAGCTCAACGGCAGCACGCAAGTGCAGGTCGCTTTCAGCGCCGGCCAGCGGCATGTCCGGCTGATGGCGGGTGAAGTGATGTTCACCGTCGCCCACGACAGTGGCAGGCCGTTCGTGGTCGACACCGCCCAGGGCAGCGTGACTGTCACCGGTACCCGTTTCGACGTCCGCCTGGACCCGGCCAGCACCCGCGTGGCGGTGGAGCAGGGCTCGGTGCGTGTGCAGGGCAAGGGCGCCTCGCTGGCGCAGCTCACGGCGGGCCAGGGCTCGCATATAGATGAACAAGGCCAGGTGGCTGCGCCCTATGCGGTGAATACCGGCGCCCTGACTGCCTGGCGCCAAGGCAGGCTGGTGTTCGACAACGCCACCCTGGCCGAGGTGGTGGCCGAAGCCTCGCGCTACCGCAGCCAGCCGCTGCGGGTCGCCCCCGGCAAAGTCGCCCAGCTGCGGCTGTCCAGCACCTTCAGCACCGACGACACCGATGCGCTGCTGCGTGCCTTGCCGAGCATCCTGCCGGTGGTCGTCAAGGCCAACGAAGATGGCTCGCGCGAAATAATCG
The DNA here is from genome assembly GCF_002113105.1 of Pseudomonas sp. B22(2017). NCBI lineage: Bacteria > Pseudomonadati > Pseudomonadota > Gammaproteobacteria > Pseudomonadales > Pseudomonadaceae > Pseudomonas > Pseudomonas sp. B22(2017). Next base: position 342,861 of record NZ_NEJN01000003.1, on the reverse strand, counting down.
CGAAATAGATTCAGGTTTTTTTCCGCTCGTTCGTCTTCCCCGCCAGCTGCAACTGCCAAGCATTTCCATTTGCATGCGGTTGGCGTTTATTCCGTATTCCAGGAAGTTTCGACGACGTGAACAACAACAAGCCCTTCCCACGCTTCCGCGCCCTGGCGCTGGCCTTGGCGGTCAGCGCCGTGGCCGTCAACAGCCAGGCCGCAGACGCCGGCAGCACTATCCAGATTCAGGCCCAATCCTTGGCATCGGCGCTGAACCAACTGGGCCAGCAGACCAACCTGCAGCTGTTCTTCAGCCCCGACCTGGTGGCCGGCAAGCAGGCCCCGGCGGTGTCCGGCCAGCTGGCGCCCGAGCAGGCGCTGCAGCAGTTGTTGCAAGGCAGCGGCCTGACCTACGAGATGTTCCAGGGCACCGTGGTGGTCAAGCCGGCCCAGGCCGATGGCACCCTCACCACCGGTAGCCTGGAGCTGGCACCCACCGACGTCAAGGTGGTGGGTGACTGGCTGGGCGATGCCCAGCAGAGCGTGGTGCAGAACCACCCCGGCGCGCGCACCGTGGTGCGCCGCGAGGCGATGGTGGAAAAGGGCGCAATGAACGTGCGTGACGTGCTGCGCGGCATCCCCGGCGTTCAGGTGCAGGACTCCAACGGTACCGGCGGTAGCGACCTGTCGCTGAACGTGGGCGTTCGCGGCCTGACTTCGCGCCTGTCGCCACGCTCCACGGTGCTGATCGACGGCATTCCGGCCGCTTTCGCGCCCTATGGCCAGCCGCAGCTGTCGATGGCGCCGATTTCCTCGGGCAACCTCGACAGCATCGACGTGGTGCGTGGCGCCGGTTCCGTGCGTTATGGGCCGCAGAACGTCGGTGGGGTGATCAACTTCGTTACCCGGGCAATCCCCGAGAAGCCCTCGGCCGAGCTGTCCACCACCCTGGAAACCTCCCAGCATGGCGGCTGGAAGCACACCGAGTCGGCCTTCGTCGGCGGTACGGCGGACAACGGCATGGGCGTGGCGCTGCTGTACACCGGGGTGAATGGCAACGGCTACCGTGAAAGCAACAATGGCAACGACATCGACGACGTCATCCTCAAGACCCACTGGGCACCGACCGACGTTGACGAGTTCTGGCTCAACTTCCACTACTACGACGGCCGTGCCGACATGCCTGGCGGCCTGACCCAGGCGCAGTACGACAGCAACCCGTACCAGTCGCTGCGCGACTACGACTACTTCGCCGGCCGGCGCAAGGACGTGTCGTTCAAGTGGCAGCGGCAGCTCGACGACGCCACCCAGTTCGAAGTGCTGACCTACTACACCGACAGCTTCCGCGGCAGCTCCATTGCCTCGCGCGACATGAAGACCCTGTCGTCGTACCCGCGCAACTACCACACCTTTGCCATCGAACCACGGCTGTCGCGGATCTTTTTCGCGGGCCCGACCACCCAGGAAGTCAGCGTGGGCTACCGCTACCTGAAGGAAGCGATGCGTGAGCAGTCGACCCGCCTGGCGCTGATCGACAACGTGCCGACGCCCGCCCCGGGCTCCGACGGCCATGTGTTCCAGGACCGCAGCGGTGGTACCGAGGCCAGTGCCTACTACATCGACGACAAGATCGACGTGGGTAACTGGACCATCACCCCAGGTATCCGCTTCGAGCATATCAACACCGACTGGCGCGACCGCCCGGTGCTCGGTGCCAACGGCCAGCCGGTGCCGGAGAAGAAACGCAGCATCACCAGCAACGAGCCGCTGCCGGCGCTGAGCGTGATGTACCACATCTCCGATGCGTGGAAGGTGTTCGCCAACTACGAGACCTCGTTCGGCAGCCTGCAGTACTTCCAGCTGGGCCAGGGTGGTACGGGCAACAGTACGGCCAATGGCCTGGAGCCGGAAAAGGCCAAGACCTACGAAATCGGTACCCGCTATGACAATGGCGGCTTTGCTGGTGAGCTGACGGCTTTCTACATCGACTTCGATGACGAACTGCAGTACATCAGCAACGATGTGGGCTGGACCAACCTCGGTGCGACCAAGCATCAGGGTATCGAGGCCTCGGTGCGCTATGACCTGGACGGGCTGGACCCGCGCCTGGAAGGGCTGTCGGTGAACGGTGGCTATACCTATACCCGCGCTACTTATGAAGGGGACATTCCTGGCTTCGAGGGCCGTGACCTGCCGTTCTATTCACGCCAGGTGGCCACTGCCGGCGTGCGTTACGCGGTCAATCACTGGACCTGGAACCTGGATGCCTACGCCCAATCCAAGCAGCGCGCGCCGGGTACCGGGATCAATGCCGATGGCAGCTTCAACGGCGACTACATCACCGAGCCGAGTGCGGACGGGCAGTTTGGCGATATTCCGGGTTATGTGACCTGGCATGCCCGTGGCGGGTATGAGTTCGGGCCTCAGATGTCCAACCTGAAGCTGGCGGCGGGGGTGAAGAACCTGTTCGACAAGCAGTACTTCACCCGCTCCAGCGACAACAATGCCGGCATCTATGTGGGTGAGCCGCGGACCTTCTATGTGCAGGCCAGTGTAGGGTTCTGACATCGCGTCGCCTGCTTCGCGGGTGAACCCGCTCCCACAGGTACCGCGCAGGTCTTTAGCCTTGCACCGACCCTGTGGGAGCGGGTTTACCCGCGAAGAGGCCGGCACAGGCAATCCATTACTTGGGTTTTGAGCCGAGATTGCCGGGGACGCAGTGCGCCCCCGGCGATTACGAAACCACCGCCTCGGCCGGCGAGACAATGCTGGTCTTGGCCCCCCGCGAGCGCCCCGAACTCAGGTACGCCGCAATCGACTCCTGCGTCACCTCGCCCAAGAACACCTGTTCGGCATCCAGCACCGGCAGCCACGCCCGGTTGAACTCGTACATCCGCGACAGCAGGATGCGCAAATGCTCATCATGCGACGCCGTGGCATTGAACGGCCGCAGAAAGTCGCCACAAGTCCCTTGCTGGCGATGCATGTCACGCCGGCGCACGTAGCCCAGCGCCTTGTTCTGCGCATCGGTCACCACCACGTAGCGGCGGTCGTGCTCGTCCAGCAGCTCCAGCGCATCGCTCACCGGCGTTTGCGGGCACACCGATGGCGCGTTGTCTGCCGCATCTTCCGCACGTACCAGCAGCAGGCGCTTGAGGGTGCTGTCCTGGCCGACGAAGTTGCTGACGAACTCGTCCGCCGGGTGCGCCAGCAAGGTGTCCGGGTGGTCCAGCTGCAACAGCTTGCCGGCGCGGAAGATGGCGATCTTGTCGCCCAGCTTGATCGCTTCGTCGATGTCGTGGCTGACCATGATCACGGTCTTGTTCAAGGCCCGCTGCATCTCGAAGAACTCGTTCTGGATCATCTCGCGGTTGATCGGGTCGACCGCGCCGAACGGCTCGTCCATCAGCAGCACCGGCGCTTCCGCCGCCAAGGCGCGGATCACGCCGATACGCTGCTGCTGCCCGCCGGACAGCTCGCGCGGGTAGCGCTGCAGGTACTGCTTGGGCTCCAGCTTGATCATGTGCATCAGCTCGCGGGCGCGTTCATGGCACTTCTGTTTGTCCCAGCCGAGCAGGCGCGGCACCACGGTGATGTTCTCCTCGATGGTCATGTTGGGGAACAGGCCGATCTGCTGGATGACATAGCCGATATGCCGGCGCAGGGTGACTTCGTCCAGCCCGGTGGTGTCTTCGCCATTGATGAACACCTGGCCGGAAGTAGGCGTGATCAGGCGGTTGATCATTTTCAGGGTAGTGCTCTTGCCGCAGCCGGAGGGGCCGAGGAACACGCAGATTTCCCCTTCGTTGACGGTGAGGCTTACCGAGTCGACGGCTTTGACGTCCTTGCCGTTGACGTTGAAGGTTTTGCTGAGGTTCTTCAGTTCGATCATGAGCGCAGTCCTTCTGGAGTCAGGGCACGTTGCAGGGTTTGCAGGAGCAGGTCGGCGATGATCGCCAGCAGGCTGACCAGCACGGCGCCGACCAGCAGCATCGACATGTCGCTGCGGCTGATGGAGGTGAGGATGAGTACGCCAAGGCCGCCGGCGCCGATGGTGGCGGCGATGGTCATCACGCCGATGTTCATCACCACGGCGGTGCGCACACCGGCGAGGATCACCGGCACTGCGATGGGCAGTTCGACCATGCGCAGGCGCTGGCCGAAGGTCATGCCGATGCCACGCGCGGCTTCACGGATGCCGGGTTCGACGTTGGTCAAAGCCAGGTAGGTGTTGCGCATGATCGGCAGCAGTGAGTAGAGGAACACCGCAGTGATCGCCGGCAGCGGCCCCAGGCCCTGGCCGAACCTGGAGTAGAACGGCAGCAGCAGGCCGAACAGGGCGATCGAGGGAATGGTCAGCAACACCGTGGCACTGGCCTGCAATGGGCCGGCGACGGCCGGGAAGCGGGTCATGAGGATGCCCAGCGGTACGCCGACGATGATCGCCAGGCCTACGGCGACGCCGACCAGCATGATGTGTTGCCAGGTCAGCTGCAGTACCTGGGCCCAGTCGAGGTGGGCGAACGTGTCGAGCAGGCTCATGGTTGTACCTCGCCAGGCATTGGGTGGTCACGCAGGAAGGCGGCGGCCACCTTGGTCGGGTTCTGGTGTTCGACGTCGACCTTGGCATTGAGCTGGCGCATGGTTTCGTCATCCAGTTGCTCGGCCAGAGGCTTGAGCAGGCCGGCCAGTTGCGGGTTGGCGTCGAGCACCTGTTTGCGCACCACCGGGGCGGCGGTGTAGTCGGGGAAGTAGTGCTTGTCGTCTTCCAGCAGCTTGAGATTGAACGCGTTCAAGCGACCATCGGTGGTGTACACAAGGCCGGCGAACACCTGGTTGTTGTGCATGGCGGTGTAGACCAGGCCGGCATCCATCTGGCGGATGTTGGCGCGGCCCACTTGCAGGTCGTACATCGCTTTCAGGCCTACCAGGCCGTCCGGGCGGTTGGCGAACTCGGTGTCCAGCGCCACCAGGTGGTTGCGGTGGCTTTCGTCACGCAGTACCTGGTTGAGGTCGCTGATCGAGTTGATCTGCGGATAAGCCTCGGCGACCTGCCTGGGCAGGCCCAGCGCATAGGTGTTGCTGAACTTCGACGGGGTCAGCCAGATCAGGTCCTTCTTCGCGTCCAGTGCCTTGACCTTGGCGTAGGTGGCCTCGGCACTGGGCATGCGCTCGTCGATATGGTTGTACGACACCAGTGACACGCCGGTGTATTCCCACATCAGGTCGAGCTGGCCGGTTTCCTGGGCCTGGCGTGCGATGTTGCTGCCAAGGCCGCTGGTGACGCGCACATCAAAGCCGTTGGCGCGCAGGTATTGCGCGGTGATTTCGGCGAGTACGGTCTGTTCGGTGAACACCCGCGCGCCGATACGGACAAGTGGTTTTTCCGCTGCCTGGGCAAATCCTGCTAACAGCAGGGTCGCGCCCAACAACAAGGCGATTCTCTTGTTCATACGTTCCCTCTCGTTATCCAGCCAGGCCACGTTCCAGCCAGCGCTTGCTGGAGAAACTCACCGCTGCGTCCAGCGCCAGCGCCAGTAGTGCGGTGCAGGCAGCCCCCAGCAGCAGTTGTGGCTGGTTGTTCAGGGCGATGCCGGGGAAGATCAGGCTGCCCAGGCTGTTGGCGCCAATCAGGAACGACAGCGGTGCGGTGCCAACGTTCAGCGCCAGGGCCACACGCACGCCACCAACGATGATCGGCACGGCGTTGGGCAGCTCCACTTGCCAGAGTTGCTGGCGCGGAGTCATGCCGATGCCGGTGGCGGCTTCCTTGAGCGAGGCAGGGACGTTTTTCAGGCCCTCGTAGGTGTTGCGCACGATAGGCAGGAGGGAGGCGAGGAACAGCGCGAAGATCGCGGGCCCGGCGCCGATGCCCAGGATACTCAGGGCGATGGCCAGAACGGCCAGGGGAGGGATGGTGTTACCAACGTTGAAGAACTGCATGAAGCGCTCGGCTTTGTCGACCCGGTGCGGTCGACTTAACGCAATGCCGGCGGGGATGCCCACGGCCAGCGCCGCCGCCATCGAAGCCAGCACCAGTAGCAGGTGCGCTTGCAGGTAGAACCCAAGATCGTCGCGATACCGCGCGATCGTGTCGATGCCGATCCAGTGGACCAGCAGGGCCAGGATGACGAGCACGGAGGCCCATCCCAACAGCCCTTTTCCGTAGCGTTTTGCCACAGGCGGACTCCTTGTGTAGTCGGCGAGCACACTTCTTGGTTGCCGACCAGTCCTGGCGGCGGGTGGTGTGTTCGCGAGTAGCAGCGTGACGCACGCCGAAGGCTGCGATCAGGCTATGAGCCGAACCCCGTCGGGCCCGAAAATGCTGATGAAAAAAGCTCCCCAACCGAAGCGGGTTGCAGGGGAGTGGACGTCTCCGTGGGCGTAAAGGTTCCCATCTGGGGCGGCATTTGGCCAGCGTTAATCACTGGCTGGTTGGAAAATTGACGAGAGAAAGCAACGGGTTGGTGCGCTGTAGGCGTTGAAATAACTGCCCTTTGGCCATTTGTCGTGATAAAGCGGCTGGTTGTTGAATTTGTAATGGCAGTGCCGGCCTCTTCGCGGGCACGCCCGCTCCCACAGGGATCTCCACTGCTGTGCAGGCCTGTGCAGTACCGGTGGGAGCGGGCGTGCCCGCGAAAGGGCCGGAACAGGCACCGCCGGTTCAGCAAATTTTGGTCCCGGCTCAACTTCAGGTATGATATCGCCCCTTTTTAATCCCCCAGTCAGGCGATTTCCCATGACCAACCAGGCCGCCGAAGTCGCGAAGCGCCGCACTTTCGCAATCATTTCCCACCCCGACGCCGGTAAGACCACCATCACCGAGAAGCTGCTGCTGATGGGCAAGGCCATTGCCGTCGCCGGTACCGTGAAGTCGCGCAAGTCCGACCGCCACGCCACCTCCGACTGGATGGAAATGGAGAAGCAGCGCGGCATCTCCATCACCACCTCGGTGATGCAGTTCCCGTACCGCGAGCACATGATCAACCTGCTCGACACCCCCGGCCACGAAGACTTCTCGGAAGACACCTACCGCACCCTGACCGCGGTGGACTCGGCGCTGATGGTGCTCGACGGCGGTAAAGGTGTAGAGCCACGTACCATCGCCCTGATGGACGTGTGCCGCCTGCGCGACACGCCGATCGTCAGCTTCATCAACAAACTCGACCGCGACATCCGCGACCCGATCGAACTGCTCGACGAGATCGAAGCCGTGCTGAAGATCAAGGCCGCGCCGATCACCTGGCCGATCGGTTGCTACCGCGACTTCAAAGGCGTGTACCACCTGACCGGTGACTACATCGTGGTGTACACCCCGGGCCACGGCCATGAGCGCACCGAAGCCAAGATCATCCAGAAGCTGGATTCGGACGAAGCCCGTGCCCACCTGGGCGACCAGTACGATTCGTTCGTCGAACAGCTGGAGCTGGTGCAGGGCGCCTGCCACGAGTTCAACCAGGAAGAGTTCATCAACGGCCAGCTGACCCCGGTGTTCTTCGGTACCGCGCTGGGCAACTTCGGTGTCGACCATGTGCTTGACGCCGTCGTCGACTGGGCGCCGCGCCCGCTGGGCCGTGTGGCTCACGAGCGCACCGTGGAGCCTGTGGAAGAGAAGTTCACCGGTTTCGTGTTCAAGATCCAGGCAAACATGGACCCGAAACACCGCGACCGCATCGCCTTCATGCGCATCTGCTCGGGCAAGTACGAGAAGGGCATGAAGATGCGCCACGTGCGCATCAACAAGGACCTGCGCATCGGCGACGCGCTGACCTTCTTCTCCTCCGAGCGTGAGCAGCTGGAAGAGGCCTATGCCGGCGATATCATTGGCCTGCACAACCACGGCACCATCCAGATCGGCGACACCTTCACCGAAGGCGAGGCGCTGGGCTTCACCGGTATTCCGCACTTCGCTCCGGAGCTGTTCCGCCGTGTGCGCCTGAAGGACCCGCTGAAATCCAAGCAGCTGCGCCAAGGCCTGCAACAGCTGGCCGAAGAAGGTGCGACCCAGGTGTTCTTCCCTGAGCGCAGCAACGACATCATCCTCGGTGCAGTCGGTGTGCTGCAGTTCGACGTGGTCGCCAGCCGCCTGAAGGAAGAGTACAAGGTCGAGTGCGCCTACGAGCCGATCACCGTGTGGTCGGCCCGCTGGATCGGCTGTGACGACAAGAAGAAGCTCGAGGAATTCCAGAACAAGGCCATGGAGAACCTGGCCATCGACGGTGGCGGGCACCTGACCTACCTGGCGCCGACCCGCGTCAACCTGTCGCTGATGGAAGAGCGTTGGCCGGACATCAAGTTCCGCGCTACCCGCGAGCACCACTGATTCGGAAAGCTTGCATCTGACCCCTGTGGGAGCGGGTTTACCCGCGAATGCGTCGGTGAATTCAACATCGCATTCGCGGGTAAACCCGCTCCCACAGTGACCGCGTTACGGCAGCACTCAGTTTCCTGCCTTGATACTGGTCCAGATCCTCGTCCGAATGCGGTCGATCTTGGCCGGCATCGCCTCCAGCGCATACAGCTTGCCCATTACTTCCTCGCTCGGGTAAATCATCGTATTACCCTTTATCGCCGGCTCCACCAGCCCGTCCGCCTTGAGGTTGCCGTTGGCGTATTGCACATGGTTGCTGATGTTGGCCATCACCTCTGGCTGCAGCAGGTAGTTCATGTAGGCATACCCGGCCTTTTCGTCCGGTGCATCGGCCGGCATGGCAACCATGTCGAACCACATCGGTGCGCCTTCCCTGGGTATCGAGTAGCCCACCTTCACCCCGTTCTTCGCCTCCTCGGCGCGGTTCTTCGCTTGCAGCACATCCCCCGAGAAGCCCACCACCACGCAGATGTCGCCATTGGCCAGGTCGCCGGTGTACTTCGAGGAGTGGAAGTAGCTGATATACGGTCGCACCTGCATCAGCAGCGCCTTGGCCTTGTCATAGTCCGCCGGGTCCTGGCTGTGGTGCGGCAGGCCCAGGTAGTGCAGGGCGATCGGTAGCAGTTCAGGGCCGTTGTCCAACACCGCGACGCCGCAGCTTTTCAGCTTGCTCATGTACTCGGGCTTGAAGATCAGGTCCCAGGAGTCCACCGGGGCATCGTCGCCCAGCACTGCCTTGACCTTGTCGATGTTGTAGCCGATGCCGGTGCTGCCCCACAGGTATGGGAAACCGTACTGGTTACCCGGGTCGTTCACTTCGAGCGCCTTGAGCAGCACCGGGTTGAGGTTGTGCCAGTTGGGCAATTGCGACTTGTCCAGGCGCTTGAGGGCCTTGCCCTGGATTTGCCGGGCCATGAAATGGTTGGACGGAAACACCACGTCGTAGCCGGAGTTGCCGGTCATCAGCTTGCCGTCGAGGGTTTCGTTGCTGTCGTAAACGTCGTAGGTGGGCACGATACCGCTGGCTTGCTGGAAGTTCTTCAGTGTGTCGGGGGCAACGTAGCTGGACCAGTTGTAGATCTTCACCGTTTCGGCGGCGCCGGCCACGCTGGCGGCCAGCATCAGGGGGGCGAGAAGGAGCGTGCGCATGTCGGGGTTACCTTGCTTTGTGTGTTGTTATCGAAGGCAGGCGATCAGCGGATCAGAAGACAAGAACGTAGGTTTTGCGCACGGTCTCCTGGATGTCCCAGGTGCCAGTGCTGTTGGCCGGTAGCATCAGTGCGTCTCCGGCTTCTATGAGCAGCGGCTCGCCACCGTCGGGAGTGAAGGTGCAGCGGCCCTTGATGAAATGGCAGAACTCCTGCTGCACGATCTGCCGCCGCCAGCGCCCAGGGGTGCACTCCCAGATGCCGGTTTCGACGCCGTCGCTGCGTTCCACGCAGGTGACCGAAGTCACTGCAACGGGGTCGCCAAGCGGCACCGTGACCGGGTTGGAGCTGTCGAGCACGGCGCTGTCGGTGTTCTTGAAATGGGTGATGCTCATGACCGGTAAATCCTGTGTCAGTGAGGGGGAAAAATCAGCGCATGAAGCCTTCCATGAAGTCCGCAAGATTGCTGGCAAGGCGCCGCCTCCAGGGCGCACTGGCGGGGTTGGCGAGGGTCCGGTCCTCGTGGACGAAGCTCTGGATGATCGCGTTGTAGCCCAGCCATCGGCAGGGCTCGGGTGGCCAGCTGGCCAGGCTTGAAAGCGGGCGGTTGTCGAGCACCCAGGGTTGCGTGGTCAGTTCGTTGTGCTGGTTGAGGATCAGCGCGGCCAGGGTGCGCCCGCCCAGGTTGGTGGCGCCGACGCCTTCGCCGCCGTAGCCGCCCGCCAGGGCGATGCCGCGTTGACGGTCGCAGAGCATGTGCGGGCGGAAGCGCCGCGCCATGCCCAGGTTGCCGCCCCAGGAATGGGTGATGCGTGCGTGCTTCAACTGTGGGAACAACTCGCTGAACAGGTAGCGGCGCAGCTCGATTTCCTGTTCGTCGAGGTTGAAGTTTTCGCGCAGGCGGCCACCGAAGCGGTAGCCGCCACGGGCGCCGAATACCAGGCGGTCGTCGGCGGTGCGCTGGCCGTAGGTGACCTGGCGGCTGCTTTCGCTGAACGCCTGGCCCTGGTTCAGGCCGATCTGTTGCCAGGTGGCCTCCGGCAGTGGTTCGGTGGCCACCAACAGGCTCTGTACCGGCAGCTGATGTTTGCCCAGTGGCGGTAGGCTGACGGCATAGCCCTCCACGGCGGGTACCGTCCATTGGCAACGGATGCGCGCCAACGGGGTGCGTACCTCACCCGGCTGCCAGTCGATGGCTGGGGTGTTTTCGTAGATGGTTACGCCCAGCGCTTCTACCGCCCGGGCCAGGCCACGCGCCAGCTTGGCGGGTTGGATGGTTGCGGTGTGCGGGCTGTAGATGGCGCCATAGGCGTTGCTGACCCGCAACTGAGCGTCAAGCTGTTCGGGGCGCAGCCAGCGGTAGTCGTCCTCGGTCATGCCTTGGCGATAAAGGTCGTCGAGGTAGGCGCGCAGGCTGCGCTCCTGTTCCGGGTAGCGCGCGGCGCAGTACAGCACGCCGCCTTTGCGGTAGTCGCAGTCGATGCTCTCGCGATGCAGTACGCGGTGTACTTCATCGGGAATGCCATGCAGCAGGTCGATGCTGGCGCGGCGCTGTTGCGGTGACAGGGTGGCCAGCAGCCGGTCTTCGCCGAGCAGGTTGCCCATCAGCCAGCCGCCGTTGCGCCCCGAAGCGCCGAAGCCGGCGATGTTGGCGTCGATTACCGCGATGTTCAACTGTGGCGCCTGGCGCTTGAGGTAGTAGGCGGTCCACAGGCCGGTGTAGCCAGCGCCGATGATGCACACATCCGCGTCCAGGTCCTGACGCAGGGCCGGGCGGGCGCACAACGGCTCGTCGAGCTGGTCCATCCACAGGCTGAGCGTGCGCAGGGGTTGCATCGGGTTCGGCTCCACATCCGTCAAGGTCTGTGGGCGATCCTAGTGGTGTCGGCGGGCGGCTGTCCTACGTGCGTGCACGCAGGGAAATTTGCTTCAGGTACGCCTTGGGCGTAAGCCCGGTGTGTTCGCGGAAACACTTGTAGAACGCCGACAACGAGTTGAAACCGGCATTGAACGCCAGCTCGTCGATCGTGGCCTCGATGCTGTCGTTATCAAGGCTGGCCATCAGGTGCTGCAGGCGGGCCTGGTTGACGTAGCGGTAGAAGCTTTGCCCGAGCACCTGGTTGAGCAGGTAGGAGATCTGGTTGCGGCTGTAGCCGCTGGCGTCGGCCACCTGCTGCAGGTCCAGCTCCGGGTCCAGGTAGGGGCGCTGGCGCTGGAAGTAGTGTTCCAGGTCCTGGGCCATGGTCGACAACTGCCTCGGCGACAGGCCCAGGCGGCTGGTGGCCGGGCGTGGGCCACTGCTGGCGTGGCCGCTGCCATTGCGGCGGACCAGCGTGGCATATTCGTTGACCTGCCAGATCAGGCCGTCCTTGACGGTAATCGCCTCGCTGGACTGGAACGCCACCAGGCCGTCGCCGCCCTGGACCGTGACCTGGTACTGGATGAACGCGGTACAGCCGTCGACGCGGATGCGGTCGCTGTGCACGATATCTTCGCCGGCTTCATGGGGCAGGCAGGCGCGCACGTAGTCGCGCAGTTCCTGGTAGCCGAGCACGCGGTTCTGGAAGAAGTCGTGGTACTGAATGTCGGGGTGGTAGAGCGACATGACGCCGTCGAGGTCGCGGTGCTTCCAGCACAGGTGGTAGCGCAGCACGGTGTCGGCGGTGAGCGGGGTCTGCTCGGGGCCGTCGGGGAGGGTGGTGGCGGTCATGAGCCTGATAGTGCATTGCAGAACACCCAGCTGCAAGGGGGCGGATCCGGCATATTGCACGGTTTTGCCAAGCGGCTTGGGGCGTAAGCCGTTGATTTGGTTGAGAGTGATTTTTTTGACAGGGATGGCATGGCGAGTGCACCGGTCTGTTCAACATCGAACAAGGAGAAAGGCCATGCGCTCGATACTGCTTTGGATGATTGGGGTGCCGATTCCGGTGATTATCCTGATCTGGTTCTTTATGCATTGAAATTATTGGGGCCGCTTTGCGGCCCATCGCGACACAAGGCCGCTCCTACAGGAGATCGTGGTCCTTTGTGGGAGCGGCCTGGTGTCGCGAAAGGGCTGCAAAGCAGCCCCGGCTATCTAAAGGCTAAAGAAACTGCTCGGCATAGTGACAAGCCACCTGCCGGGTACTCACCTGCCTGAGCGCCGGCACCTCCTTGGCACACCGCTCGGTCGCATACGGGCAGCGCTTGTGAAACGCACACCCATCCGGCGGGTTCAGCGGGTTGGGCAACTCCCCGGCAATGCGGATCTTCGGCTTCAAAGGGTCCGGGTGAATCGTCGGGGTCGCCGACAGCAGCGCCTGGGTATACGGGTGCAACGGCCTTTCGTAGATATCTTCTTTCGGTCCCATCTCCGCCGGCCGGCCGAGGTACATCACCAGCACCTGATCGGCCACATGCCGTACCACCGCAAGGTTGTGCGAGATGAACACGTAGGCGGTGTTGAACTCCTTCTGCAAGTCCATGAACAGGTTCAGCACCTGGGCCTGGATCGACACGTCCAGTGCCGAGGTCGGCTCGTCCGCCACCAGCACCTTGGGCTGCAGCATCATTGCCCGGGCCAGGGCAATACGTTGGCGCTGGCCACCGGAGAACATGTGCGGGTAACGCTGGTAATGCTCGGGGCGCAGGCCGACCTGTTCCATCATCTTCTGCACCTTTTCTCGCCGCTCGGCCTTGCTCAGCGAGGTGTTGATCAGCAGCGGCTCGGCCAGCTGGTCACCAATCTTCTGCCGTGGGTTGAGCGAGGCGTAGGGGCTCTGGAACACCATCTGCACATCGCGGCGCAGTTGCTTGCGCTCGCTTTTGCTGGCGCCTTTCACTTCGGTGCCGGCAATTTGCAGCGAGCCGGACGACGGCTCTTCGATCAGAGTCAGGGCGCGGGCCAGGGTCGACTTGCCGCAGCCGGATTCGCCGACCACGGCCAGGGTCTTGCCGGCCTCCAGTTCGAACGACACGCCATTCAGCGCGCGGACCAGGGCGTGCCCCTTGAACAGCCCACGGGAGACTTCGTAATGCCGGGTCAGCTCCCGGGCGGATAGAACGACGGCCATCACGCCACCTCCTGGTTCAGCGGGTAGAAGCAACGCACCAGGCCATGGGCCTGGGGATCGAGGGGCGGGCGCTGGCGCCGGCAGTTGTCCTGCACGTACGGGCAGCGCGGTGACAGCAGGCAACCCACGGGGCGGTCGTAGCGGCCGGGGACGATGCCGGGCAGGGTGGCCAGGCGTTCGGCACCAATGCTGTGCTCGGGGATCGCCGCCAGCAACGCTTCGCTGTAGGGGTGGGCGGGCACGTCGAACAGCTCCGGCACCTGGCCCACTTCCACGGCCTGGCCGGCGTACATCACGCACACCCGCCTGGCCGTTTCGGCGACCACGGCGAGGTCGTGGGTGATCAGGATGAGCGCCATGTTGCGCTCCTTCTGCAGGTTGACCAGCAGCTCCATGATCTGCGCCTGGATGGTCACGTCCAGCGCAGTGGTGGGTTCGTCGGCAATCAGCAGCTTGGGTTCGCCGGCAATCGCCATGGCAATCGCCACGCGCTGGCTCATGCCGCCGGACAGCTGGTGCGGGTAGGCGTCCAGGCGGCTTTCCGCAGCCGGGATCTCGACCTTCTTCAGCAGCTCCAGGGCACGCTGGCGCGCGGCCTTGCCCTTCAGGCCCAGGTGCTGGCGCAGCACTTCCTCGATCTGGTAACCCACGGTGTAGCTGGGGTTGAGCGCGGTCATCGGGTCCTGGAAAACCATGGCGATGTCCTTGCCCACTACCTTGCGTCGCTGGCGACCGCTGAGCTTGAGCATGTCGGTGCCGTCGAAGGTGAGCGAGTCGGCGGTGATGCGCCCGGGGGCGTCGATCAGGCCCATCAGGGCCATCATGGTCACGGACTTGCCCGAGCCGGATTCGCCGACGATGGCCAGGATCTCGCCGGCCTCCACCGTCAGGTCCAGGCCATCGACTACCGGTACCGCATTGGCGTCGCCGAAGCGCACGTTCAGGTTGTTGATCTGCAACAGTGACATGGCGTTCTCCTCAGGCGGCGTTCTTGAGTTTCGGGTCCAGCGCATCGCGCAGGCCGTCGCCCATCAGGTTGATTGCCAGCACACTGAGCAGAATGGTCAGGCCGGGCAGGCTCACCACCCACCAGGCGCGCTCGATGTAGTCACGGGCCGAAGCCAGCATGGTGCCCCACTCCGGGGTCGGCGGCTGTACGCCAAGGCCAAGGAAGCCCAGGGCGGCGGCGTCGAGGATGGCCGAGGAGAAGCTGAGGGTGGCCTGCACGATCAGCGGTGCCATGCAGTTGGGCAGCACGGTGACGAACATCAGCCGTGGCAGCCCGGCACCAGCCAGGCGTGCGGCGGTGACGTAGTCGCGGTTCAGCTCGCCCATCACGGCGGCGCGGGTCAGGCGCACGTAGGATGGCAACGACACGATGGCGATGGCGATCACGGTGTTGATCAGGCCTGGGCCGAGGATGGCGACGATGGCCACCGCCAGCAGCAGCGAGGGCAGGGCCAGCATCACGTCCATCAGGCGCATGATCGACGGGCCGAGCAGTTGCGGGAAGAAACCGGCCAGCAGGCCCAGCAGGATGCCAGGGATCAGCGACATCACCACCGACGACAGGCCGATCAGCAGCGAAAGCCGCGCGCCCTGGATCAGCCGCGAAAGCAGGTCGCGGCCCAGTTCGTCGGTGCCGAGGATGAACTGCCAGCTGCCACCTTCGAGCCACACCGGTGGGGTCAGCAGGAATTCGCGGTACTGCTCGCTCGGGTCGTGCGGGGCAACCCACGGCGCGAACAGCGCGCAGAACACTACCAGGCACATGAAGGCCAGGCCCATCACCGCGCCTTTGTTGCGGGCGAAGGCTTGCCAGAATTCTTTGTATGGCGAGGGGTAGAGCAGGCTCTGGTCCACCGGGCTGGCCGGCGTGACGGATTTCGGAATCGGGCTAGTCATGGCGAAGGCCTCAGCGCTGATGACGGATGCGTGGGTTGGCCAGGCCGTAGAGGATATCCACGACGAAGTTGACCAGGATCACCAGGCAGGCGATCAACAGGATGCCGTTCTGGACCACGGGGTAGTCACGGGCACCGATGGCTTCGATCAGCCACTTGCCGATGCCCGGCCAGGAAAAGATGGTTTCGGTCAGCACCGCACCGGCCAGCAACGTACCGACCTGCAGGCCGAATACGGTCAGTACCGGGATCAGCGCGTTGCGCAGGCCGTGCACGAACACCACGCGGGCCGGCGACAGGCCTTTGGCGCGGGCGGTGCGGATGTAGTCCTCGCGCAGCACTTCGAGCATCGACGAGCGGGTCATGCGGGCAATCACCGCCAGCGGGATGGTGCCGAGCACGATGGCCGGCAGGATCAGGTGCATCACCGCGTCCTTGAACGCACCTTCCTCGTCGCTGAGCAGGGTGTCGATGAGCATGAAGCCGGTCTTCGGCTCGATGTCGTAGAGCAGGTCGATGCGCCCGGACACCGGGGTCCAGCCCAGGCTTACCGAGAAGAACATGATCAGGATCAGGCCCCACCAGAAGATCGGCATCGAATAACCCGCCAGCGAAATGCCCATCACCCCGTGGTCGAACAGCGAACCGCGCTTGAGCGCGGCGATCACCCCGGCCAGCAGGCCGACGATGCCGGCGAACAACAGGGCGGCGAAGGCCAGTTCGAGTGTGGCCGGGAACAGGGTGAGGAACTCGCTCCAAACGCTCTCGCGGGTGCGCAGCGATTCACCGAGGTCACCCTGGGCCAGCTTGCCGACGTAGTCCAGGTACTGGACCGGCAGCGGCTTGTTCAACCCCAGGCGCTCCATGGCCTGGGCATGCATTTCGGGGTCGACCCTGCGCTCGCCCATCATCACTTCCACCGGGTCGCCGGGGATCAGGCGTATGAGCGCGAAGGTCAGCAAGGTGATGCCGAAAAAGGTCGGTATCAGCAGGCCAAGGCGCCGGGCAATAAAGCTCAACATTGTCGGGGTTACCTCATCAGGCCGTGGGGCGATCAGCCCGCTACGGTGGTGCCGCCGGTTCCCGTGTGGGTTGCCGGCGGTCGTTGTTGTTCTACTTCACCTTGGTTGTGGCGAAGTTGTTGTTGGTCAGAGGGTTGATCACGTAGCCCTCCACGTTGTCACGCATGGCGGTGAACATCTTCGGATGGGCCATGCTGATCCAGGGTTGTTCGTCATCGTACACTTTCAATGCCTCGTTATAGAGCCTTGCACGCTCGTCGTTGTCGATCACTTCGCGGGCGCGGCTGATCAGCTCCTGGAACTTGGGGTTGCACCAGCGTGCATAGTTCTCGCCGCTTTTGGCGGCATCGCAACTGAGCAGCGGGCTGAGGAAATTGTCCGGGTCGCCGTTGTCGCCGGCCCAGCCGGTGGACACCAGGTCGGCCTCGCCCTTCTTGGCCCGGCGCAGCATTTCGGCCCACTCCATCACGCGGATGTCCAGCTTCAGTCCGATCTGCTTGAGGTCAGCCTGCAGCATCTCGGCAGACAAGCGCGGGTTGGGGTTGGTCGGGCCGCCGCCGTTGCGCGTGAACAGGGTGATTACCGTACCTTCGGGCACGCCCGCCTGCTTGAGCAGATCGCGCGCCTTGGCCAGGTCGCGGGGTGGGTTTCTGTTCTCGTTGTTGTAGCCGATCATGGTCGGCGGGTACGGGTTCACGCCGACCAATGCGTTGCCTTTGCCGAACAACTGGTCGACATGGGTCTGGCGGTCGAAGGCCATGTTGATGGCTTTGCGCACGCGAACGTCGCTCAGGTATTTGTGTTCGGTGTTCATCGAGATGTAACCGGTGACCAAGGCCTCGATCTCCTCGACCTTGAGTTTCGGGTCCTGCTTGATCGACGGCACGTCATCGGGCTTGGGATAGAGCGCTACCTGGCACTCGTTGGCGCGCAGTTTCTGCAGGCGCACATTGCTGTCGGTAGCGATGGCGAAGACCAGCGCATCGGCCGGTGGTTTGCCGCGGAAATAGTCCGGGTTGGGCTTGAAGCGAACCTGGGCATCCTTGTTGTAACGCTGGAAGATGAACGGGCCGGTGCCGATCGGCTTGCTGTTCAACTCGGCAGCCTTGCCAGCCTTGAGCAACTGGTCGCCGTATTCGGCGGAGTAGATCGAGGTGAAGCCCATGGCCATGTCGCGCAGGAACGGCGCTTCCGGTCGGGTAAGGGTAATCACCACGGTGTGCTCGTCGGCCTTGCTGACCGACTTGAGCAGGTCCTTGAAGCCCATGCTCTCGAAGTACGGGTATCCGACGCTGGTCTTGTCATGCCACGGATGGTTCGGATCGAGCTGGCGATTGAGGCTCCACAGGACGTCATCGGCGTTGAAGTCGCGGGTGGGCTTGAAGTAGTCGGTAGTGTGGAACTTCACGCCCTGGCGCAGATGGAAGGTGTAGGTCAGGCCATCGGCTGAAATGGCCCAACGCTCGGCCAGGGCCGGCTGGACTTCGGTGGTACCGGGCTTGAAGTCGACCAGGCGATTGAACACCGTCTCGGCCGAGGCATCGGCGGTGACCGCAGTGGTGTACTGGACGATGTCGAACCCTTCCGGGCTGGCTTCGGTGCACACCACCAATGGTTTGGCCGCCAGTTGCGTGGTACCGCCCAGAAGCAGTGCGGCCAGGGCCAGGCGCAGTGGCCGCGATTTCATGAAAGCTCTCTGCATGGGTTGAAACTCCCTGCTTGCATTGATTCCAGCGTAGCCGCCACGGCCCGCAGCGAAGCAGGCCGTGGCGCCGGCGGTCAGAGAATGTTGAATGGAATGGTGGTAACCACCCGGAACTCATCCAGGCTGCCATCGCCCTGGGCCTTGCTGGCGCGGTGCGCGGTGTAGGTGGCACGGATGCTGGTGTCTTTCAATGGCCCGCTCTGTACCGCGTAGCTGGTGCCGAAGCCCCACTCGTAGTGGGTTTCGCCATCCAGGCCGTTCACGTCGTAGGCGGTACCGCGGTAATGGGTACCATCGATGCCCCAGCCGCGGGCGTTGTACAGGTTGAACTTCAGGCCCGGCACGCCGTACGGCGCCATGTTCAGCACGTAGGAAATCTGCAGCGATTTCTCGTTGGGGCCGTTGAAGTCCGACAGCAGCGAGTTGGCCAGGTAGATGCCGTTGGTTTCGTGCAGGTAGTCGAAGTACTCGTTGCCGTTGACCTGCTGCCAGGAGGCGCTGAGGGTGTGGGCCTGATGGGTCAGGCCGAACGACAGGCTGTAGGTGTCGTTGTCGATATCGCCCATCTTCTTGCTGCCGGCGTCGACGGTCTTGTAGTAGTTCAGGCCGGTGCTCAGGCTTAGCACTGCACTATCACCGAGCACATGGTTGGCGCCGAAGTAGTACTGGTTCCAGAAGTCGTCGACCTTGGTGGCGTACAGGCTGGTGCTCAGGCTCTTGAACGGCTGGTAGTTGATGCCGGCGGTGCTGGCGCGGTCGGTCTCCACGCCAGTGGCGCTGTACTCGGTGCGGAACTTGCTGAGGCTCTGTTCGGTACGTGGCGAGACGCGGTCGAAGGTGCCCAGGTCGAAGCTCAGGTTGTCGAATTCGGCACTGTGCAGGAACGCGCCCTGGAAGCTCGAGGGCAGGGCGCGGTTGCCGATGTAGGCGATCATCGGCGTGTCCACCGATTGGCGGCCGACGGTGAGGGTGGTGTTGGACACCCGCGCCTTGACGTTGGCCAGGCCCATCTTGCTCCACTGGCCGACCGGGTCGCCGTCGCTGTGGGTCAGGGTGCGGTTGTTGGGGCCGGCGACGTCCTCGCGGTTCTGCAGCAGGGCGATGGCATTGTAACCGGCGGCTTCGACGGCGAAGCCGACGGTGCCCTGGGTGAAACCGGAACTGTAGTTGAGGATGGTGCCCTGCACCCAGTTCTCGCGGCTGTGGGTGTCGTGGCGGGTGCCGTCGCTCTTGTAGTACTTCCACAGCGGGGCGCGTGCGGCGCGCTCGCGGGCATACCAGTTGCGGGTGCTGCCGGACAGGCTCTGGCCGTCGACGAAGCCGCTGGCCTGCTCCTGCTCGCTGCTGCCTTTGAGGGTGATGGGCACGTATTCCTGGCTTTGCGGGTCTGCCTGGGTCACGGTGGATAAGGCACTGATGGATAAAGCCAGTGCGGTCAAGGTGAATAGTCTCAAGGTTAAAGCTCCCTTTCTGTTCTTCTAGTTATTGCCTGGCCTTGTGGGCCGGGCTTCTTGCTGCGGTGTTGCCAGGGTTGCCCGGGGTCACCGGGCAGAATCGGGGCGTTGTGTTGGCTGTGCCGGCCTCTTCGCGGGCGCGCCCGCTCCCACAGGTTTCGTGAACCTGAGGACAACCCTGTGGGAGCGGGTACCCGCGAAGAGGCCGGTACCGGCTAATGCTCAATCAACACTCACACCGGAAAAATCGTTGCGCCCGAAAGGGCTGACCTTGAATTCGGAAACCTTGATGCTCAGCGGTTGGTTGACCGTTGAATGTGCCACCGGGGTAATCGGCACCTGCTGCTTGAGCCGCTGCTGGGCCTGCTGGTACAGGGCGGTGCGCTGCGCGCGGTCGGTGACCTGCTTGGCCTGCTTGACCAGGCTGTCGTACTGCGGATCGCACCACAGCGAGTAGTTGTTGCTGCCGATGGCATCGCAGTTGTAGAGGGTGCCCAGCCAGTTGTCCGGGTCGCCGTTGTCCCCGGTCCAGCCGATCAGGGCGATATCGTGCTCGCCGCTTTTCATGCGCTTGAGGTACTCGCCCCATTCATAGCTGACAATGCGCACCTTGAAGCCGAGCTTGCTCCAGTCGGCCTGGAGCATTTCCGCCATCAGCTTGGCGTTTGGGTTGTACGGGCGCTGCACCGGCATGGCCCACAGGGTGATCTCGGTGCCCGGCTTGACTCCGGCCTGCTGCAGTAGCTGTTTGGCCTTTTCCGGATCGAAGGGGGCGTCCTTGATGCTGTCGTCATAGGACCACTGGGTTGGCGGCATGGCGTTGACTGCCAGCTGGCCGGAATCCTGATACACAGCCTGGATGATCGCCTGCTTGTTCACTGCCATATCCATTGCCTGGCGCACTTCCAACCGGTCGAACGGTGGGTGTTGAGTGTTGTAGGCGATATAGCCGAGGTTGAAGCCAGGCTGTTGCAGCACCTGCAGTTTGCTGTCGGCCTTGAGCGCCGGGAGGTCTGCGGGGCGCGGGTTCAGGGTGACCTGGCATTCGTTGCGGCGCAGCTTCTGGATGCGCACCGAAGGGTCGATGTTGATCGAGAACACCAGGTTGTCGATCTTCACGTCCTGCGGTGACCAATAGGCCTTGTTGCCCTTGTAGCGGATCTGCGAATCCTTCTGATAACGCTGGAACACGAACGGCCCGGTGCCGATCGGTTGCTGGTTGATGTCGCTGGGGCGCCCGCTGGTCATCAACTGTTCGGCGTATTCGGCAGAGAGGATCGAGGCGAAGCTCATGGCCAGGTTCTGGATGAACGCGGCATCGACCTTGTTCAGGGTGAACACCACGGTCAGTGGACCGGTCTTTTCGACACGGGCGATGTTCTTGTCCAGGCCCATGCTGATGAAATAGGGGAACTCGGTCGGGTAGGCCTGGCGGAACGGGTGGTTCTTGTCGAGCATGCGGTTGAAGGTGAACAGCACGTCGTCGGCGTTGAAGTCGCGGCTCGGTGCAAAGGCCTTGTTGCTGTGGAACTTCACCCCTTCGCGCAGGTGAAAGGTGTAGCGCAGGCCATCTTTGGACACCTCCCAGCGGGTCGCCAGGGCAGGGTGCACGGCAGTGCCGCCGCGTTCGAACTCGACCAGGCGGTTGTAGATCGGTTCGGCGGCGTCGTTGTCGGTGGCGCTGGTGTACTGGGCGGTGTCGAAGCCGGCGGGGCTGCCTTCGGAACAGAACACCAGGTTGTTGGCCAGCAGGGCCGGCGATTGGCTGATCAGGCCCAGGGCCAGCAGGGCGGAAACTCGGGTGGTATGGCGCATGGCAAGTCCTTTTACGTCTGTTTGCGCCGCCTCGGGGTACGAATGGCGGCAACAGGTCGCCGACCCCGCTGCGGATGGCAGCGGGACGACATGAACGGGTATGAGGATGGCGGGGCACCCGCCGCTCGGCGGGTGCCTTGGCTAGCCTATTTGTCCACGCTGACGCCGTAGAAGGAGTTCAGCGCGAACGGGCTGATCTTGAAGTCCTTCACCTTGGCGCTCATGGGCTGGTACACGGTGGAGTGGGCGATCGGGGTGATCGGCACCTGCTCCTTGAGGATGTGCTGTGCCTGCTGATACAACTCGGTGCGCTTGGCCTGGTCGGAAGTGGCCTTGGCCTGCTTGATCAGGTCGTCGTAGGGCTTGTAGCACCATTTGGAGAAGTTGTTGCCGTTCATGGCGTCGCAACCGTACAGGGTGCCCAGCCAGTTGTCCGGGTCACCGTTGTCACCGCTCCAGCCGATCAGCATGGCGCCCTGTTCGCCGCCTTTGGAGCGCTTGATGTACTCGCCCCATTCATAGCTGACGATCTTGGCCTTGATGCCGACCTTGGCCCAGTCGGATTGCAGCATCTCGGCCATCAGCTTGGCATTGGGGTTGTACGGGCGTTGCACAGGCATCGCCCACAGGGTGATTTCGGTGCCTTCCTTGATGCCGGCTTCCTTGAGCAGTTGCTTGGCTTTTTCAGGGTCGAATGGCGCGTCCTTGATGCTGTCGTCATAGGACCACTGGGTCGGGGGCATGGCGTTGACCGCCAGTTGGCCGGCGCCCTGGTAGACCGACTCGATGATCTTTTTCTTGTCCACGGCCATGTCCAGCGCCTCGCGGACTTTCAGCTGGGCCAGCGGGTTGGGCTCGTTGCTGCCCTTGACCTTGTCCATCACGTTGTAGGCGATGTAGCCGAGGTTGAAACCGGCTTGCTGCGGCATCTGCAGCTTGGGGTCCTGTTTCAGCGGCTGGATGTCGGCAGGGCGCGGGAACAGGGTGACCTGGCACTCGTTCTTCTTCAGCTTCTGCATGCGCACAGAGGCGTCGGTGGTGATGGCGAAGATCAGGTTGTCGATCTTCACGTCATCAGGTTGCCAGTAGTCCTTGTTGCCCTTGAAGCGGATCTGCGCGTCCTTCTGGTACTTGCTGAACACGAACGGGCCAGTGCCGATCGGCTTCTGGTTGATGTCGGCGGCCTTGCCGTCCTTGAGCAACTGGTCGGCGTATTCGGCGGACTGGATCGAGGCGAAGCTCATGGCCAGGTTCTGAATGAATGCGGCGTCGACTTCGTTGAGGGTGAACCTGACGGTATGTTCGTCGAGCTTCTCCAGCTTGGCGATGTTCTTGTCCATGCCCATGTCGGTGAAGTATGGGAACTCGGTGGGGTAGGCCTTGCGGAACGGGTGGTCCTTGTCGAGCATGCGGTTGAAGGTGAACAGCACGTCGTCGGCGTTGAAGTTGCGGGTGGGCTTGAAGTAGTCGGTGGTGTGGAACTTGACCCCTTCGCGCAGGTGGAAGGTGTAGGTCTTTCCGTCGTCGGAGACTTCCCACTTGGTCGCCAGCCCCGGGATGACTGCCGTGCCGCCACGTTCGAACTGGGTCAAGCGGTTGAACACGGTCTCGGCCGAGGCGTCAAAGTCAGTCCCTGTGGTGTATTGGCCCGGGTCGAAGCCGGCCGGGCTGCCTTCGGAGCAGAACACCAGGTTGGACGCTGCGAGGGCCGACGGTGCGCCGGAGAGCAAGCCTGCGCCTAGCAGGAACGGAATGACTGCGTGTTTGAGCATGGTGGCCTCATTGTTGTCATTTTTCGATTGAGGTGGCCTCGTGAGCCGACCTGCGGATACTTATGCAGGGGGTGTTCCCAATGCAATATGCGGAGGGATAGTTGGCGCCAGAAAAGTGGTACGAGCGTACATGGATGTCGCATTGATATAACTTTCGAAGAAGTTAAACGTTTGCGTAGGCAAAATGATGGCTTTTTGCGGGATATTTCGAGGCGGGGTTGGCGTAGGAAGCACCTTATTGGTGCGTAGGAAATGTCTGAATCTGCGCTTTTTCGACTGACCTCATCGCCGGCAAGCCAGCTCCCACAGGTACAACACAAGGGCTGAAACCTGTGGTGTATCTGTGGGAGCTGGCTTGCCGGCGATAGGGGCGCAATGCGCCCCCGGCGAACTCAAGGCATCTGCACTTCGATCAGGCCATCGGCATTCATGCTCACTTCACTGGTCCCGGCCTCGATATCCGGCGCCGGTGCCGACTCATCAGCCCCCATTGCCTTCATCGCCATCGGCGCACTGCGCAGGTAAGGGCGCGGGTAACCGCTGCTGTTGAGGTTCAGGCTGACCACCTTGTAGCCCTTGCCACCCAGTGCCTCGGTAGCCAGTTGCGCGCGTGCCTTGAAGGCATCCACCGCATCCTTGAGCAGTGCATCCTCGCTGGCCTTGCGCGTGGCCGGGGCGATGGAGAAGTCCATGCCCCCCATCTTCAGCTCTTGCAGCAAGTCGGCGGTCAGCTGCGACAGGGCAGGGAAGTTGGCGCTTTCCAGGCGCAACTCGGCGCGCTCGCGCCAGCCGGTGATCTTCTGGCCCTTGCTGTCATATACCGGGTAGCTGTTGCGGCTACCCTGGCTGATCTTCACGTCCTTGACCTGGCGCGACTGCTGTACGGCCTTGTTCATGGTTTCGGTGATCTGCTTGGCGAGCTTGCCCGGGTCGGTGTTCTGCGCTTCGCTGTACAGGGTAACGACCATCAGGTCGCGCGCCACTTCCTTGCTGACCTCGGCACGCAGCGAGACCTGATTGTAGCGCGGCTCATCGGCAGCCAGCGCCGGCAGGCTGGCGAGCAGGCCGCAGGACAGGATCAGGGCGGTGCCGCGACGTGGGATTTGCATGTGATACTCCTTGGCAATATAAGGCGTGGGTTGTGGCCATCCATTCCACGCATGGCCCATCAGACCGGCAACAGTGTAGTGGGTTCAAAAGTGCCATCATGAACCTGTGACAAAGTGTGGCGCTTTGCCGCATCGCTGCAGCGAGGCGCCTGGCTTCGGTATACTCCAGCCGATTTTTCTGGAGCACTCATCAGGAGAGCTCATGCTCGCCGCCGTACAACCGCTGTCTGCTACCCGCCAGAACCTCTGGCGCCTGACCGTCATTCGGGTCCTGGTCCTGGCTGCCCAGGCCGGCTCCGTGGGCGTCGCCTACTGGACCGAACTGCTGCCTTTGCCCTGGCTGTCGCTGGCCGGCACCTTGGCCTTGTCTTCGCTGCTGTGTGCCTTCACGGCCCTGCGCCTGCGCCTGTCGTTGCCTGTCACCGAGCTGGAATATGCCCTGCAACTGGCCTGCGACCTGCTGATCCACAGTGCCTTGCTGTACTACTCCGGCGGCTCGACCAACCCGTTCGTTTCGTATTACCTGGTGCCGCTGGCGATTGCCGCAGTTACCTTGCCGTGGCTGTATTCGCTGATCCTGTCCGGCATTGCCCTGACCGCCTACAGCCTGCTGCTGGTGCAGTTCTACCCGCTCGAAGGCCTGCCGATGGCGCGGGACAAGATGCAGGTGTATGGCATGTGGCTGAGTATTGCCCTGGCCGCGGCGGTGATCACCTTCTTTGCCGCACGCATGGCCGAAGAGCTGCGCCGCCAGGAGCAACTGCGTTCCGAGCGGCGTGAAGAAAGCCTGCGCGACGAGCAGCTGCTGGCCGTGGCCACCCAGGCCGCCGGTGCCGCCCATGAGCTGGGCACACCGTTGGCGACCATGAGCGTGCTGCTGAACGAAATGCGCCAGGACCACGCCGACCCGTTGCTGCAGGAAGACCTGCAGATCCTTCAGGACCAGGTGAAGCTGTGTAAGGAAACCCTGCAACAGCTGGTACGCGCTGCCGAAGCCAACCGCCGCCTGGCCGTGGTGGAGCAGGATGTCACGGCATGGCTGGACGAGGCGCTCAACCGTTGGCACCTGATGCGCCCGGAAGCCAGCTACCGCTTCCAGCGCTTGCGCGACGGCCAGGTGCCGCGCCTGACCCCGCCGCCGGACCTGACCCAGGCGTTGTTGAACCTGTTGAACAATGCCGCCGATGCCTGCCCCGATGACCTTGAAGTGCGCCTGGACTGGGACACCCATGACATCGTCATCAGCATCCGTGACCACGGCCCCGGCGTACCGCCGGCAATCGCCGAGGCCATCGGCAAACCCTTCATTACCACCAAGGGCAAAGGCTTCGGCCTGGGCCTGTTCTTGAGCAAGGCCAGCGTGACCCGTGCGGGCGGTTCGGTGAAACTCTATAGTCATGAACAGGGTGGCACCCTGACCGAACTGCGCCTGCCCTATGGCAAGCGAGGAGATGAATGATGAGCGAAGAAAACCAGGTCGAAGGCGAAGAGCTGCCGCACCTGCTGCTGGTGGATGACGATGCCACCTTCACCCGGGTCATGGCCCGGGCCATGAGCCGCCGCGGTTTCCGCGTCAGTACCGCCAGCTCTGCCGAAGAAGGGTTGATCCTTGCCCAGCAGGACCTGCCGGACTACGCCACACTGGACCTGAAGATGGAAGGCGACTCCGGCCTGGTGCTGCTGCCCAAGCTGCTGGAGCTGGACCCGGAAATGCGCGTGGTGATCCTGACCGGTTACTCGAGCATTGCCACTGCGGTGGAAGCGGTCAAGCGTGGTGCCTGCAACTACCTGTGCAAGCCGGCCGATGCCGATGATGTGCTGGCTGCGTTGCTGTCAGAGCACACCGACCTGGACAGCCTGGTGCCGGAAAACCCGATGTCGGTCGACCGCCTGCAGTGGGAGCATATCCAGCGCGTACTGAACGAGCACGAGGGCAATATCTCGGCCACCGCGCGGGCGCTGGGCATGCACCGGCGGACCTTGCAGCGCAAACTGCAGAAGCGCCCGGTTCGGCGCTGATTCAGTACTGGCAGTGCCGGCCTCTTCGCGGGTAAACCCGCTCCTACAGGTGTTCACAAGCCTCCAGACCTGTGCAGTACCTGTAGGAGCGGGTTTACCCGCGAAAGGGCCGTAACTGCCAGAAACTTCTCTTTATCACCCCGCGATCCCCGCAAGTCCCGGCCGTTGGCGTATCATTAGCCCCCTAACGGCAACCCTTCCAGGATCGCTTGCGCATGCTTGCCCTTCTTATCCAGACGTTGAACATCACGGCCCCGGTCTTCGCCATGCTGTTCATGGGCGTGCTGCTCAAGCGTATCCGCCTGATCGACGACAATTTCAACCGCGTAGCCTCGCAACTGGTGTTCAACGTGTGCATGCCGGCGTTGCTGTTCCTCGGCATCTATCACGCCGACCTGGCCACGGCGGTCAAACCCGGCGTCCTTCTCTATTTCATCGTCGCCACCCTGGCCGGCTTCGCCATTGCCTGGGGCATGGCCATCTGGCGCAGCCCGCTGGCCGACCGGGGCATCTATACCCAGGGCGCATTCCGTGGGAACAACGGCGTGATCGGCCTGGCCCTGGCCGCCAGTCTCTACGGCGACTACGGCATCTCCCTGGGGGCGGTACTCGCCGGCCTGGTCATCCTCATGTACAACTCGTTGTCGGCGGTGGTGCTGGCGGTTTACAGCCCGGACCTGAAATCCGACCCGTGGAGCATCTGCAAGAGCATCTTCAGCAACCCGCTGATCATCAGTGTGCTGGTGGCCACGCCCATGGCCTACGGCCAGGTGCCGCTGCCCAACTGGCTGCTGACCTCGGGCGATTACCTGGCGCAGATGACCCTGCCGCTGGCGCTGATCTGCATCGGTGGCACGCTGTCGATGGCGGCACTGCGCGACAGTGGCAGGCTGGCCATCGACGCCAGCCTGGTGAAGATGGTCTGGCTGCCGCTGCTGGGTACCCTTGGAGCCTGGCTATGCGGCTTCCGCGGCGCCGAGCTGGGCATCCTGTTCCTGTACATCGGCAGCCCGACTGCAGCTGCCAGCTACGTCATGGCGCGGGCGGCGAACGGCAACCATGAGCTGGCTGCATCGATCATCGTGATTACCACGCTAATGGCGGCGATCACCACCAACATTGGTATTTTCATCTTGCAGTGGGGCGGATGGATCTAGATCCTTGACTGCAAACAACACAAAAACACAGCCTCACTGAGCTAAAGGACACTTCATGCAAGACCAGAGCACGCCCGAGCGGTTACAGCGCGGGCTGAAGAATCGCCATATCCAGCTGATCGCGCTGGGCGGGGCCATAGGTACCGGGTTGTTCCTGGGCATTGCCCAGACCATCCAGCTGGCTGGCCCCTCCGTCCTGCTGGGCTACGCCATTGCCGGCCTGATGGCCTTCCTGATCATGCGCCAGCTCGGTGAAATGGTTGTTGAAGAGCCCGTGGCCGGCAGCTTCAGCCACTTCGCCCACCAGTACTGGAGCGAGTTTGCCGGGTTTGTTTCGGGCTGGAACTACTGGGTGGTGTACGTACTGGTCGGCATGGCCGAGCTTACAGCGGTGGGCATCTACGTGCAGTACTGGTGGCCCGGCTTCCCCACCTGGGCCACGGCGGCGATCTTCTTCGTGGTGATCAACCTGATCAACCTCACCCAGGTTAAGGTCTACGGCGAGATGGAGTTCTGGTTCGCCCTGGTCAAGGTGGTGGCCATCGTCAGCATGATCGGTTTCGGCGCCTGGCTGCTGACCAGCGGCCATGGCGGCCCGGACGCCAGCGTGGCCAACCTCTGGCAGTACGGCGGCTTCTTCCCCAACGGCGTCACCGGCCTGGTGATGGCACTGGCAGTGATCATGTTCTCGTTCGGTGGCCTGGAGCTGGTGGGCATCACCGCCGCTGAGGCTGACAACCCGCGTCAGAGCATCCCCAAGGCCACCAACCAGGTGGTGTACCGTATCCTCATTTTCTATATCGGTGCCTTGGCGGTGCTGCTGTCGCTGTACCCATGGCAGAAGGTGGTGCAGGGTGGCAGCCCGTTCGTGATGATCTTCCACGAACTGGACAGTGACCTGGTGGCGACCATCCTCAATATCGTGGTGCTGACGGCGGCGCTGTCGGTGTACAACAGCTGCGTGTACGCCAACAGCCGCATGCTGTTCGGCCTGGCCAGCCAGGGCGATGCACCGCGTCAGTTGCTGAAGGTAAGCCGTAGCGGAGTGCCGCTGACCGCGCTGGGTGTGTCGGCTTTTGCCACCGGGCTGTGCGTACTGATCAACTACCTGATGCCGGGGGAAGCCTTTGGTTTGCTGATGGCCCTGGCGGTGTCGGCGCTGGTGATCAACTGGGCGAGCATCAGCATCACCCACCTGAAGTTCCGCAAGGCCAAGCTGGCGGCCGGGATTACCCCGTTCTACAAAAGCTGGGGGCACCCGGTAACCAACTACCTGTGCCTGGCGTTCATCGTGCTGATCCTGGTGGTGATGTACCTGACCCCGCCGATTCGCATCTCGGTGATGCTGATTCCGGGGTGGATCCTGGTGCTGTGGGTGGCCTTCAAGATGAAGAAGGCTCGCCAGGCCAGGTAGGTAACACAGTGCCAGCCTTTTCGCGGGTAAACCCGCCCCCACAGGGATCCCACAGGCTCTGAGACCTGTGCAGTACCTGTGGGAGCGGGTTTACCCGCGAAGAGGCCGGGCCTGAAAAAGGCTGGGTCAGCCTTGATAGCTGTCGATCACTTCCTGTGCCGCACGGAACGCATCAATCGCCGCCGGCACCCCCGCATACACCGCGCAATGCAGCAGCGCTTCGCGAATCTCCTCCACCGTACAGCCATTGTTCAACGCCCCGCGCACATGCCCCTTGAGCTCCTGCGGGCACTTGAGTGCCGTGAGCGTGGCCAGGGTAATCAGGCTGCGGGTTTTCAACGGCAGCCCGTCGCGGGCCCACACGCTGCCCCAGGCATGTTCGTTGACGAAGTCCTGCAGCGGCTGGGTAAAGTCGGTGGCATTGCCCAGGGCGCGGTCGACGAATGCATCGCCCATCACCTGGCGCCGAATCTGTTCGCCGGTTTTCTTGCTATCAGCCATGTTGTTTTCCTTAGTGTTGGCGGCGCCAGGCTCGTGCGGTGGTGTACAGCAACACCATGGCGAGCACCGGCAGTACGTAGAACAGCATCAACCGCTCCAGGCGGCCGGCCAGTGGCATGCCCATGGTAAACGCCGCCACGTGCAGCCCATAGGCCAGGTACAGGCAGAGGAACACCAGGCCTTCGGCGCGAGTGATGCGGTAGCCGGAATAGAACACCGGCAGGCTCAGCGCAGCAACACCCAGCATTACCGGCAGATCGAAGGCCAAGGCGTTGGGCGAGATCGACAGCGGCTCGGGAGTGACCAGCGCGGTCAGGCCCAGCACGGCCAGCAGGTTGAACAGGTTGCTGCCGATCACTGTGCCCACGGCGATTTCCCGTTCACCGCGCAGGGCGGCGATCAGTGCAGCGGCCAGTTCCGGCAGGGAGGTGCAAATGGCAACGACGGTCAGGCCGATGATGCGCTCGGACAGGCCCAGGTCGGTGGCCACCTCCACGGCGGCTTCCAGCAACAAGTGACCCGCCAGGCTCAGCAGGCCCAGGCCGGCCAGCACCTGCAGCAGCGTGCCCGACCAGAAGCGCCCGGTACTGCTGATGACGGTTGCCGGTGCGGGGTAGGTGCGGGCGTAGTGGCGCGACTGGTGCCAGAGCATTGCCAGGTAGCCGACCAGGCCGATCAACAGCAACACCCCTTCGACCCGGCCCAAGTGGCCGTTGGCGGATAACGCGTAGACCAGGCCGCTGGCGACGATCATCAGTGGAATGTCCATGCGCACCAGTTGCCGCGACACGCGCAGCGGGATGATCAATGCGGCCAGGCCGAGAATGACCAATACGTTGAAGATGTTGCTGCCGATGACGCTGCCCACCGCCACATCCGGCGCGCCCTGGTAGGCGGCCTGCAGGCTCACGGTCATTTGTGGGGCAGTGCTGCCGAAGGCCACCAGGCTCAGGCCGATGATCAGCGGGCGTACGTGCAGGCGCTGGGCCAGGCGCAGGGCTGCGCGTACCAGCAGTTCGGCGCCGCCGATCAGCAACAGCAGGGCGATGCCCAGTTGCAGGAGGCTGGAGGTGGGAAGGGTAGCCAGGTCGAAAATGGTCGGACTCCTGTCGCGTCAGTCGCTAAGCCCTTGTACTCGCACGCGCGCGGTTCCGCTACGGATCATGCCGATTTTTTCTGCGGCGGCACGTGAAAGATCGATCAGGCGGCCGCGGGTGTGTGGGCCACGGTCGTTGATGCGCACCACGACGCTGCGCTGGTTGGCCAGGTTGGTCACCCGTACCCGGCTGCCGAAAGGCAGGCTGCGGTGGGCGGCGGTGAGGCCGTGCTGGTTGAACGGTTCGCCGCTG
This sequence comes from Pseudomonas sp. B22(2017), assembly GCF_002113105.1. Classification (NCBI taxonomy): domain Bacteria; kingdom Pseudomonadati; phylum Pseudomonadota; class Gammaproteobacteria; order Pseudomonadales; family Pseudomonadaceae; genus Pseudomonas; species Pseudomonas sp. B22(2017). Next base: position 312,088 of record NZ_NEJN01000003.1, on the reverse strand, counting down.
GCGGTGCGTTTGCCATGGTGGCGAGAGCCGTAATAGGAGGCGGTGCCGGTCTTGTCGTAACCGTTGGGGTCGATGTCCTGGCTGGCGCAGCCGGCCAGCAGGGAGAAGAGGGCGAGGGTGCTCAGGGATCGCTTTAGCAAGTCAGGAGGTCTCCAGTGCAGCCATTCGCGGGCTTGCCCGCTCCCACAGGTATATCACCGCCTGTGAAAGCGGCGCAGTATCTGTGGGAGCGGGCAAGCCCGCGAACGAGGGCAAAGCCCTCGCAGCATATTCAGATCACCCTTCGAGCTTGGCCTTGAGCAATTGGTTCACTTGCCCCGGGTTGGCCTTGCCCTTGGAGGCTTTCATCGCCTGGCCGACAAAGAAGCCGAACATCTTGCCACGCTTGGCCTCGTCGGCCGCGCGGTACTGTTCGACCTGCTCGGCGTTTGCCGCCAGCACCTCGTCGAGCATCTTGTCGATCGCACCGGTATCGGTGACCTGCTTCAGGCCCTTGCTTTCGATGATACTGTCGGCATCGCCTTCACCGGCGGCCATGGCCTCGAACACAGTCTTGGCGATCTTGCCGCTGATGGTGTTGTCGCGAATACGCAGCAGCATGCCGCCCAGCTGTGCGGCGCTGACCGGCGCCTGGTCGATCTCGATGCCCAGCTTGTTCAGCAGGCTACCCAGTTCGACCATGACCCAGTTGGCAGCCAGCTTGGCATCGCCACCGATCTTCACCACTTCCTCGAAGTAGTCCGCCTGCTCGCGGCTGGAAGCCAGCACGTTGGCGTCGTAGGCCGACAGGCCGTACTGGTTCTGGAAGCGCTCGACCTTCTGCGTCGGCAGTTCCGGCAAGCCGGCGCGGACGGTCTCGAGGAAGCTGTCCTCGATCACCACCGGCAGCAGGTCCGGGTCGGGGAAGTAACGGTAGTCGTTGGCTTCCTCCTTGCTGCGCATGGAGCGGGTCTCGTCCTTGTTCGGGTCGTACAGACGGGTTTCCTGTACCACCTTGCCGCCGTCCTCGATCAGGTCGATCTGGCGCTGGATCTCGCTGTTGATCGCGCGTTCGATGAAGCGGAACGAGTTGACGTTCTTGATCTCGCAGCGGGTGCCGAACTCGGCCTGGCCTTTCGGGCGGATCGACACGTTGCAGTCGCAACGCAGCGAGCCTTCGGCCATGTTGCCGTCGCAGATGCCCAGGTAACGCACCAGCGCGTGGATTGCCTTGACGTAGGCCACGGCTTCCTTGGCGCTGCGCATGTCGGGCTCGGAGACGATTTCCAGCAGCGGGGTGCCGGCACGGTTCAGGTCGATGCCGGTGGAGCCGCTGAAGTCTTCGTGCAGGCTCTTGCCGGCATCTTCTTCCAGGTGCGCGCGGGTTACCCCGATGCGCTTGATGGTGCCGTCTTCCAGGGCGATGTCGAGGTGGCCCTTGCCGACGATCGGCAAGTCCATCTGGCTGATCTGGTAGCCCTTTGGCAGGTCCGGGTAGAAGTAGTTCTTGCGCGCGAACACGTTGCGCTTGCCGATCTCGGCATCGATGGCCAGGCCGAACATGCACGCCATGCGCACGGCTTCCTGGTTCAGCACCGGCAGTACGCCAGGCATGCCCAGGTCAACCAGGCTGGCCTGGGTGTTCGGCTCGGAACCGAAGGTGGTGGCGCTGCCGGAGAAGATCTTCGACTGGGTGGCGAGCTGAGTGTGGATTTCCAGCCCGATCACAACTTCCCATTGCATGTGTGAATTCCTCAGAAGCCGTTGGGGGCGCGGGTGTGCCAGTCGGTCACTTGCTGGTAGCGGTGCGCGACGTTGAGCAGGCGGCCTTCCTGGAAGTATGGCGCCAGCAGCTGCACGCCAACCGGCAGGCCATCGACGAAGCCGGCCGGCATCGACAGGCCCGGCAGGCCCGCCAGGTTGGCGGTGATGGTGTAGACGTCTTCCAGATAGGCGGCGACCGGGTCGCTGCTCTTGGCGCCGAGCTTCCAGGCCGGGTTTGGTGTGGTCGGGCCGAGGATCAGGTCGACGTCGTTGAAGGCGGCCATGAAGTCGTTCTTGATCAGGCGGCGGATCTGCTGAGCCTTCACGTAGTAGGCATCGTAGTAGCCGGCCGACAGGGCGTAGGTGCCGACCATGATGCGGCGCTGCACTTCGACACCGAAGCCTTCGCCACGCGAACGCTTGTACAGGTCGGTCAGGTCTTTCGGGTTCTCGCAGCGGTAGCCGAAGCGCACGCCATCGAAACGCGACAGGTTGGACGAGGCTTCAGCGGGGGCGATCACGTAGTAGGCCGGGATGGCGTGCTGCATGTTCGGCAGGCTGATTTCCTTGACCACCGCGCCGAGCTTTTCCAGCTCCTTGACGCTGGCCTGGACCAGGTCGGCGATGCGTGGGTCGAGGCCGGCACCGAAGTACTCCTTCGGCAGGCCGATGCGCAGGCCTTGCAGCGAAGCATTCAGGTTGGCGCTGTAGTCCGGCACCGGCTCTTCGATGCTGGTGGAGTCCTTGGCGTCGAAACCGGCCATGCCTTGCAGCAACAGGGCGCAGTCTTCGGCGGTACGGGCCAGCGGGCCGCCCTGGTCGAGGCTGGAGGCGTAGGCGATCATGCCCCAGCGCGACACGCGGCCGTAGGTTGGCTTGAGGCCGGTGAGGTTGGTCAGTGCCGCCGGTTGGCGGATGGAGCCGCCGGTGTCGGTGCCGGTGGTGGCTGGCAGCAGGCGTGCAGCCACAGCCGCGGCCGAACCGCCCGACGAGCCGCCCGGGACGTGCTCAAGGTTCCATGGGTTCTTCACCGCGCCGTAGTGGCTGGATTCGTTGGCCGAACCCATGGCGAATTCGTCCATGTTGGTCTTGCCCAGGGTGACCATGCCGGCTTCGGCCAGCTTGGCAACCACGGTGGCGTCATACGGCGCCTTGAAGTTGTCGAGCATCTTCGAGCCGCAGCTGGTGCGTACGCCGTTGGTGCAGAACAGGTCCTTGTGGGCGATCGGGGCACCCAGCAGCGCGCCGGTTTCGCCAGCGGCGCGACGGGCGTCGGCGGCACGCGCCTGGCCCAGGGCCAGGTCTTCGGTGACGCTGATGAAGCTGTTGATCTGCGGGTCGAGCTGCTTGATGCGCGCCAGCAGGGCGCCGGTCAGCTCTTCGGAGGAAAACGACTTGTCGGCGAGTCCGCGGGCGATCTCGGCCAGGGTCAATTGATGCATGGCAGGCACTATCCCTTACTCGATGACTTTGGGAACCAGGTACAGACCGCTTTCGGTCGACGGCGCGATGGCCTGGTAGGCGTCGCGCTGGTTGCTTTCGGTGACCTGGTCGGGACGCAGGCGCTGGCTGGCCTCCAGGGGGTGGGCCAGTGGCTCGATGCCAGTAGTGTCGACCGCTTGCATCTGGTCGACCAGCCCGAGAATGCTGTTCAGTGCGTCAGTAATGCGTGGCAGTTCGCCATCATTCAGGCCCAGACGGGCCAGATGGGCGATCTTTTCCACGTCGCAGCGTTCAAGCGCCATGGGGATCTCCAGGGGAAACAAAGACCGGAATTCGGGTCCGCAGTGAGGAACATGTCAGCTTTCTGGCGGTCTAACGGCCGCGAAATTCTGCTGGCGTGCTCGGAAAAACAGCCAATTTAACATATTGGCTCCTTGCCCAAAATCCCTGCCATTGTTAGAGTTTGCCGCACTTTTTTACCCACGCTTTCCCCAGGGTCACTTTCCCATGTTCAAGAAACTGCGTGGCATGTTTTCCAGCGATCTGTCCATCGACCTGGGTACTGCCAACACCCTTATTTACGTGCGTGAGCGCGGTATCGTCCTGAATGAGCCCTCGGTTGTTGCCATCCGTACCCATGGCAACCAGAAAAGCGTCGTCGCCGTCGGTACCGAAGCCAAGCGCATGCTGGGCCGTACGCCTGGCAACATTGCTGCCATTCGTCCGATGAAGGACGGCGTCATCGCCGACTTCAGCGTCTGCGAAAAAATGTTGCAATATTTTATCAACAAGGTTCACGAGAACAGCTTCCTGCAGCCGAGCCCGCGCGTGCTGATCTGCGTGCCGTGCAAGTCGACCCAGGTAGAGCGCCGCGCCATTCGCGAATCGGCGCTGGGTGCCGGTGCCCGTGAAGTGTTCCTGATCGAAGAGCCGATGGCCGCCGCCATCGGTGCCGGCCTGCCGGTCGAAGAAGCCCGCGGTTCGATGGTCGTCGATATCGGTGGTGGTACCACTGAAATCGCGCTGATCTCCCTGAACGGCGTGGTCTATGCCGAATCCGTCCGCGTTGGCGGCGACCGCTTCGACGAAGCCATCGTCACCTACGTGCGCCGCAACTACGGCAGCCTGATCGGCGAGTCCACCGCCGAGCGCATCAAGCAGGAAATCGGTACTGCCTACCCGGGCGGCGAAGTACGTGAAGTCGACGTGCGCGGCCGCAACCTGGCCGAGGGCGTACCGCGTGCCTTCACCCTGAACTCCAACGAAGTGCTCGAAGCGCTGCAGGAATCCCTGGCGACCATCGTCCAGGCGGTCAAGAGTGCCCTGGAGCAATCGCCGCCCGAGCTGGCCTCGGACATCGCCGAGCGTGGCCTGGTGCTGACTGGTGGTGGCGCGCTGCTGCGTGACCTCGACAAGCTGCTGGCCCAGGAAACCGGCCTGCCGGTGATCGTCGCCGAAGACCCGCTGACCTGTGTCGCCCGTGGCGGCGGTCGCGCCCTGGAGATGATGGACAAGCACGCGATGGACCTGCTCTCCAGCGAGTGATTCCGCTCGCTGTTCACGAGCGCCCGGTTTACAGGTAGTACGCACAGTGCTACCTGTATGTGCTGGGCTGGCGCCCGTTCGGGGCGCCGTATCCGTCAACCCGCAACCAGGCTGGTGCGTTGTCCCATGTCCAATGACCTCCTGAGTCGTCCACGAGGAACGGCCCATTAAACCGCTTTTCTCCAAGGGCCCTTCGCTGGGCGTTCGCCTGCTCGTCCTGGTGGTGATGTCGGTCGCGTTGATGGTTGTCGACGCGCGCTTCGACGTGCTCAAACCAGTGCGCAGCCAGATGGGCCTGGTACTCATGGAGTCGTACTGGATCACCGACCTGCCGCAGCGTGCGTGGCAAGGTGTGGCCGGCCAGTTCGGCAGCCGCACCGAACTGATCGCCGAAAACGAAAAGCTCAAGACCGAAGCCCTGCTGCTGCAGGGGCGCCTGCAGAAACTGGCGGCCCTGACCGAGCAGAACGTGCGCCTGCGCGAGTTGCTCAACTCTTCGGCGCTGGTAAACGAAAAGGTCGAAGTGGCAGAGCTGATCGGTGTCGATCCCAACCCGTTCACCCACCGCATCCTGATCAACAAGGGCGAACGTGATGGCGTGTTCCTTGGCCAGCCGGTGCTCGATGCCCGTGGCCTCATGGGCCAGGTGGTCGAGCTGATGCCGTACACCTCGCGCGTACTGTTGCTGACCGATACCACCCATAGCATCCCGGTGCAGGTCAACCGCAACGGCCTGCGCGCCATCGCCAGCGGCACCGGCAACCCGGAGCGCCTGGAACTGCGCCATGTGGCCGATACCGCCGACATCAAGGAAGGCGACCTGCTGGTCAGTTCCGGCATGGGGCAACGGTTCCCGGCCGGCTACCCGGTGGCCACGGTCAACGAAGTGATCCACGATTCCGGCCAGCCGTTCGCCATCGTTCGTGCCATCCCCACCGCCGCGCTCAACCGTAGCCGCTACATGCTGCTGGTGTTCAGCGACCGGCGCAGCCCGGAACAGCGCGCCACCGATGCCGCCATTGCGCAGGAAGAGGCTGACCGCAAGGGCACCTCGGCCGCAGGCCAGCCGGCCACGACGGGTGAGCAGGGCGCACCAGCTGGCAGCGCCCCTGCCGCGCCGGCCACATCAGCGGCCCCGACAGCCCCGGCTGCACAGCCTGCAGCTCCGGCGGCGGCACCTGCCACGCCGGCTGCCGCGCCTGCCGCACCCGCTCACACCCGGAGGCAATGATGGCTGCATCACGCCGCAACAACGGCTGGGTCATCTGGCTGACTTTCGCCATCGGCCTGCTGCTCAGCGTCTCGCCCATGCCGCAGTTCATGGAAGTGTTCCGGCCCATGTGGCTGGCCTTGCTGGTGTCGTTCTGGACCCTCGCCGTCCCGAACAAGGTCGGCATGACCACCGCGTTCGTGCTGGGCCTGGCCGAGGATGTGCTGTACGGCACCCTGCTGGGGCAGAACGCGCTGATCCTCACCCTCATCACCTTCCTGGTGCTGTCGTTGCAGCAGCGCCTGCGCATGTTCCCCATGTGGCAGCAGAGCCTGGTGATCCTGGTGATCTTCGGCATTGCCCAGCTGATCCAGCTGTGGCTCAGCGCGCTGACCGGCAACCGTCTGCCCACCCTGGCGCTGGTCTGGTCGGCGGTGATCAGTGCCTTGCTCTGGCCGTGGATCAGCTTCGCCCTGCGCGACCTGCGCCGACGCTTGCATATCAACTGACGGCGCCGCCGCGACTGACAGGGAGATGTCTGCATGAACCCGCTATACCTGGCCTCCGGCTCGCCCCGTCGTCGTGAACTGCTGACCCAGATCGGTGTGCCGTTCAGCGTCGTCAGTGCCCCCATCGATGAAACCCCACTGCCCGATGAAAGCGCACCGGCCTACGTCGAGCGCCTGGCCCGGGCCAAGGCTGCCGCTGGCCTGGCTAGCCTGGAACATCCAGTGCAGGCCATTCGCGGGCATGCCCGCTCCCACAGGTCCGATGATGGCCTGGAGGGCAGCGCCGTCCCTGTGGGAGCGGGCGTGCCCGCGAATAGCCACACCGCAGCCCTGGAAAATCGGGCTGTGGTGCTGGGTGCAGACACTGCCGTGGTGCTCGATGGTCGTATTCTCGGCAAACCGGAAAACCGCGAAGATGCCCTGGCCATGCTGGCCGGTCTGTCGGGCCGCGAGCACCAGGTTCTGACCGCGGTCGCCCTGAGCGATGGCCAGCGCGTGCACAGCCTGTGCGTCACCAGCAAGGTGCGCTTCCGTGCAATCAGCGCCGAGGAAGCGCAACGCTACTGGGCCAGCGGCGAGCCCGCGGACAAGGCCGGCGGCTATGCCATCCAGGGGTTGGGCGCGGTGTTCGTCACCGGCCTTTCCGGTAGCTACTCGGCGGTGGTCGGCTTGCCCCTCAGCGAAACGGCCGAACTGCTTGGCCAATTCGGCATTGCCTGCTGGCAATCGCCCGCGCATACGCCAGAGGTAACAAACCAGCGGTAGCCAGCACTGCATACGCCATCCATCATTACCCAAGACCTTTGACGAGAGCCTGCCATGAGTGAAGAGATCCTGATCAACATCACCCCGATGGAGTCGCGCGTGGCGGTGGTGGAAAACGGGGTGCTGCAGGAAGTGCATGTCGAGCGCACCCAGCGCCGGGGCATCGTCGGCAATATCTACAAAGGCAAGGTGGTGCGTGTGCTGCCGGGCATGCAGGCGGCCTTCGTCGACATCGGCCTTGAGCGCGCGGCATTCATCCATGCCTCGGAAATATCCCAGCGCGAAGGCTCGGCGGTAGAGAACATCACCGCCCTGGTGCACGAGGGCCAGGCCCTGGTGGTACAGGTGACCAAGGACCCGATCGGCACCAAGGGCGCGCGCCTGACCACCCAGCTGTCGATCCCGTCACGCTACCTGGTGTACATGCCGCGCAGCAGCCATGTCGGCATTTCCCTGAAGATCGAAGACGAAGCCGAGCGCGAGCGCCTCAAGCAGGTAGTCAGCGACTGCATGGAAAGCGAGAACATCAAGGACGCCGGTGGCTTCATCCTGCGCACCGCCGCCGAAGGCGCACGCGCTGAAGAGATCCTGCAGGACATTCGCTACCTGCGCCGCCTGTGGGAGCAGATCGGCACCCAGATCAAGACCTGCGGTGCGCCCACGGTCATCTACGAGGACCTGGGCCTGGCCCTGCGTACCTTGCGTGACCTGGTCAACCCCAAGATCGAGAAGATCCGCATCGACTCGCGGGAAACCTTCCAGAAGACCACGCAGTTCGTTGGCGAACTGATGCCGGAAATCGCCGACCGCCTCGAACACTACCCGGGCGAACGGCCGATTTTCGACCTGTACGGCGTCGAGGACGAGATCCAGCGTGCACTGGAGCGCAAGGTGCCGCTGAAGTCCGGTGGCTACCTGGTGGTCGACCCGGCTGAAGCGATGACCACCATCGATGTGAACACCGGCGCCTTCGTCGGCCATCGCAACCTTGAAGAGACCATCTTCAAGACCAACCTCGAGGCCGCCACCGCCATCGCCCGGCAACTGCGCCTGCGCAATATCGGCGGCATCATCATCATCGACTTCATCGACATGGAAGACGAGGAGCACCAGCGCCAGGTGCTGCGAACGCTGGAAAAGCAGCTGGAGCGCGATCACGCCAAGACCAACATCATCGGCATCACCGAGCTGGGCCTGGTGCAGATGACCCGCAAGCGCACACGCGAAAGCCTGGAACAGGTGCTGTGCGAGCCCTGCCTGGCCTGTCAGGGCCGTGGCAAGCTGAAAACCCCCGAGACCATCTGTTACGAAATCTTCCGCGAGATCCTGCGCGAGGCCCGTGCATATCAGGCCGAAGGCTACCGCGTGCTTGCCAACCAGAAGGTGGTCGATCGGTTGCTGGATGAAGAATCCGGTAACGTCGCGGAGCTGGAAGCCTTTATCGGCCGAACCATTCGTTTCCAGGTGGAGTCGATGTATTCGCAGGAACAATACGATGTGGTGCTGCTCTGAGGCCTTCTGAAACGCGCCGCAGGTGGCCCGGGCTGGAAAATCCGGGGCTACGGGCCATCATGGATAAACGACCTGGAGGGCCATGGCCATGGGACGTCTGAACCGCGTTCTTGTCGCCTTGACCCGCTGGGGGCTGGGCGTTTGCGCCCTGCTGGCGGTGCTGGTGGCACTGTATGTCAGCCTCGGCCGCGAACTGGTGCCGTTGGTGGCCGAGTATCGCGCCGATGTGGAAAGCAAGGCCGAGCAGGCTTTGGGCCTGCCCGTGCACGTTGGTGCCCTGGAAGGCCGCTGGAGCGGCCTGGCACCGGTGCTGCGGGTGCGCGACCTGCAACTGGGCGATGGGGCGACGGCCCTGCGCCTGGACGACGTCAAGGTAGTCCCCGATGTCTGGGCCAGCCTCACTGCCCGAGAAGTACGCCTGGCACGCATTCAGTTGGGCGGCCTGCAGTTGATCCTGCGCGAGAACGAGCAGGGCGCCTGGAACCTCGAAGGCCTGCCGAAGAAGGACGATGCGCCGCTCGACCCCGCCGAGTTGTTGCAGCGCCTGCGCCAGTTGGGCCGCATCGATGTGTTCGACAGTCAGGTCACCCTGCACCCCTGGCAGCGCGACCCGTTGACCCTCACTTATGTGAGCGTTGGCCTGCAGGCCGGAGCTTCGCGCCATGCCCTGGATCTGCGCGCGACCCTTCCCGATGGCCAACCGCTTTCGCTGAACCTGCGCAGTCGTGCCACGCCCAGCGCCTGGCGCGACGGCAAGGTCGAAGCCTACCTGAGCCTGCCACAGAGTGACTGGGCGCGTTGGCTGCCGCCACGCCTGCTGGGCCAGTGGCATGCCGACGCCCTGCGGGCGGGCGGCGAGTTCTGGGTCGACTGGAGCAAGGGGCAGTTGCAGCAGGCCGTTGTACGCCTCAATGCACCGGAGCTGCACGGTGCCTATGCCGGGCGCAAGGCGGCCAGGCTGAACAACCTGGCGCTGGGTGCCTGGTTCCTGCGCCAGGAACAAGGCTTCGATGTGGTAGTCGACTCCCTGGCCATGGACGTCGGCAAGACCCGTTGGGAGTCGCACCTGCAATTGCAGCAGCGTCCAGGCGAGGACGCTGCCGCGGAAAGCTGGAACGTGCAGGCCGACCGCCTCGACCTCACGCCGTTGACACCGCTCGTCGATGCCCTGGCGCCACTGCCGGACAAGGTCATGGCCGTGGTCGATGGCCTGAATGTGACCGGCGCGTTGCGCAATGTGCGTCTGGTAGCCCGGCCCAAGGCAGAGGGTGACCAGCGCCTGCAGTTCGAAGCCAACCTGGAGAAGGTCGGTTTCGATGCCTATCACAATGCCCCGGCAGCCGGTAACGTCAGCGGCAGCATCAGCGGAGACCTTGGTCATGGCGAACTGCGCCTTGATACCGATGCGTTCATGCTGCACCTGTACCCGATCTTCGCCAAACCCTGGCATTACCAGAAGGCCAATGCGCGCCTGACCTGGGCCCTGGACAAGGAGGGTTTCACCCTGGTCGCGCCTTACCTCAAGGTACTGGGCGAGGAGGGCAAGATCGCCGGTGACTTCCTCATTCGCCTGTTGTTCGAAGAAGGCCGTGAAGACTACATGGACCTGCGCGTCGGCCTGACCGAAGGTGATGGCCGCTACACCGCCAAGTACCTGCCCGAGGTGCTCAGCCCGGCACTCGACGAATGGCTGCGCAGTGCGATCGTCAAAGGCACGGTGGACGAAGGCTACTTCCAGTACCAAGGCTCGCTGAACCATGGTGTCGCGCCGGAAGCCCGCAGCATCAGCCTGTTCTTCAAGGTGCGTGATGCAGCCCTGGACTTCCAGCCGGGCTGGCCGCAGGTGCAGCACGTGGATGGCGATGTGTTCATCGAGGACAGTGGTGTGCGCGTCAAGGCCCAGCGTGGCGTACTCCTCGACACCAAGGTCAGTAATGTGAGCGTCGATATCCCGCATGTCGACGAGGGCCAGCAAAGCCACCTGTACCTCGATGGTGACTTCGACGGGAGCTTGGGCGATGGCCTGAAGATCCTCAAGGAGGCTCCAATCGGCACCGGCGAGATATTTGCCGGCTGGGAGGGCGAGGGGCCGCTCAAGGGCAAGGTCAAGCTCGACATTCCGCTGGCTCGCGGGCAGCGGCCGAAAGTGCAGGTAGACTTTGCCACCGACGATGCGCGATTGAAGGTTGCGCCGCCGAGCCTGGAGTTGAGCCGCCTGAAGGGTGACTTCAGCTTTGATTTGGACAAGGGCCTGAGCGGCAAGGGCATCAGCCTGCAGGCCTTCGGCAAGCCGGTGACGGCGCAAATCACCGCCGAAGGCCAGCCCGGGCAGATGCAGACACGCGTCAACGCCAGCGGCCAGGTGTCGCTCAAGGCACTGACCGACTGGCTGCAGTTCAAGCAGGCCTTGCCGGCGTCCGGCGACCTGCCTTACCAGTTGCAGGTCAGCCTGGGTAGCCGGGACAACCGCCTGAGTGTCGATTCCAGCCTCAGGGGCTTGGCCATAGACCTGCCGGCACCGTTCGGCAAGGCAGCGGCCGATACCCGTGACACACGCTTCAGCATGACCCTCCAGGGGCCGGAGCGGCGCTTCGATGTCGCCTACACCGACCTTGCCCGCTTTGCCTACGCCGCGCCGGCCGAGAAGCTGGGGCAGGGCCGTGGCGAGTTGCTGCTGGGCACCGGTAACGCCCAGGTACCTGCCGGCCAGGGCCTGCGAGTGCGCGGGCACCTGGAGACGCTGGACCTGGGGCCCTGGCAGGAACAGGCGGCGCGCCTGGCCGGCGATGACCCGGGCGGTAGCGCGAGGCAGAACCTGCAAGGCGTAGACCTGAGCATCGGCCAGCTGAAAGCCTTTGGCCTGGACCTGAACCAGGCCGTGGTGCGCCTGGCCCGTGGCGGCCCCGCCTGGGATCTGCGCTTCGATAGCAAGGAAGTCATCGGCAACGCCCGGGTGCCGGATGCCAAGGGCGCGCCAATGGTGGTGCGCATGCAGACCTTGCGCCTGCCCGCCGCCAGCGCGGCGGAAAAGCAGGCAGAGGCACAGGCCGAGGAGGGCCCGGACCCGCTGGCTTCGTTCGACCCGCGCAAGGTTCCGGCGCTGGACCTGAGCATTGACAAGCTCTATCGCGGTGACGACCTGTACGGCAGTGCGTCGCTCAAGCTGCGGCCGACCGCGCGTGGCGTGACCGCCAGCGATATAGACCTCGACTTCAAAGGCCTGCGTATCGATGGTGGCGGTGGCTGGGAAGGCGAACCGGGCAGCACCAGCAGCTGGTACAAAGGGCGCCTGGACGGCAAGAACCTGGCGGATGTGCTCAAGGCCTGGGGCTTTGCACCGACCGTGACCAGCCGCGACTTCCGCCTGGATGTGGATGGCCGCTGGCCGGGTTCGCCGGCCTCGGTGAGCCTCAAGCGCTTCTCTGGCAGCATGGACGCAGCACTGCGCACCGGCCAGTTCGTGGAGGTCGAAGGCAGTGCCCAGGCGCTGCGGGTGTTCGGCCTGCTGAACTTCAACTCCATCGGTCGGCGCTTGCGCCTGGACTTCTCCGACCTGTTCGACAAGGGCCTGGCCTACGACCGTGTCAAAGGTTTGCTGGTAGCCAGTGACGGTGTCTATGTGACCCGCGAGCCAATCGCTGTGACCGGCCCGTCGAGCAACTTCGAGCTGGACGGCACACTGGACCTGGTACGCGACCGGGTCGATGCCAACCTGCAGGTGAGCCTGCCAGTGACCAACAACTTGCCGCTGGCGGCCTTGATTGTCGGCGCGCCGGCCGTGGGCGGGGCGCTGTTCCTGGTGGACCGGCTGATCGGTGACCGGGTGTCACGCTTCGCCAGCGTGCACTACCGTGTCGAAGGTCCGGTGAAAGAGCCTAGAATCACATTTGTGAAACCTTTCGAGAAATCCCGCTAGGAGTGCCCATGAAGGCAGCTGTAATCCAGATGGTCAGCCAGGACGATGTGCTGGCCAACCTGCAGCGCGCCGGTGCCCTGTTGGAGCGGGCCGCCTCTGGCGGCGCACGGCTGGCGGTGCTGCCGGAAAACTTCGCTGCCATGGGCCGCAAGGACGCCGCTGCCATCGGCCGCGCCGAAGCGTTGGGCGAAGGGCCGATCCTGCCATGGTTGAAACGCACCGCCCGCGACCTCAAGTTATGGATTGTCGCCGGTACCTTGCCATTGCCACCGGTCGGCCAACCTGAAGCCAAGGCCCATGCCTGCTCGCTGCTGATCGACGAACACGGTGAGGTAGCGGCACGCTATGACAAGCTGCACCTGTTCGATGTGGACGTTGCCGACAATCGTGGCCGTTACCGCGAGTCCGACGACTATGCCCACGGCGCCCAGGTAGTGGTGGCTGATACGCCGGTGGGGCGGCTGGGGCTGAGCGTGTGCTACGACCTGCGCTTCCCCGAACTGTACAGCGCACTGCGCGCCGCCGGCGCGGAACTGATCACTGCGCCGGCCGCCTTCACCGCGGTAACGGGCGCGGCACATTGGGAAGTGCTTGTGCGCGCCCGTGCCATCGAGACCCAGTGCTACCTGCTGGCTGCGGCACAGGGCGGCACCCACCCGGGGCCACGGGAAACCCATGGCCATGCGGCGATCGTCGACCCCTGGGGGCGCATCGTCGCGGAACAGGCGCAAGGTGAAGCGGTGCTGCTCGCCGAGCGCGACATTGACGAACAAGCGTCCATCCGGGCGCGCATGCCGGTGGTATCGCACCGGCGCTTTTTCTCGCAGGGCGCGTTGCGGCCTGCGCACACCTCGGAGTGACTATGAGCCAGATGTTATCCACCGTCAGCGAGCAGCTCCTGGCCCCAGGCGGCTTGACCCTGGACAGCCTGCAGAGCGTGCTGGGTGAGTTGGCCGGCCCCGGCATCGATGCCGCCGACCTGTATTTCCAGGGCCAGATCTCGGAAACCTGGGCGCTGGAAGACGGCATCGTCAAAGAGGGCAGTTTCAACCTCGACCAGGGCGTGGGCGTGCGTGCCCAGTCCGGTGAAAAGACCGGCTTTGCCTACAGCAACGCAATCAACCTCGAAGCGCTGACCTCGGCCGCCCGTGCCGCCCGTTCGATCTCGCGTGCCGGGCAGAACGGCAAGGTGCAGGCCTTCCGCAGCCAGGATGTGACCGCGCTTTACCCGGCGGACAACCCGCTGGATGTGCTCAGCCGTGCCGAAAAGGTCGAACTGCTCAAGCGTGTCGACGCCGCCACCCGCACCCTTGACCCGCGTATCCAGCAGGTCAGTGTGAGCATGGCCGGGGTCTGGGAACGCATCCTGATCGCTGCGGCCGATGGCAGCCTGGCCGCCGACGTGCGCCCGCTGGTGCGCTTCAACGTCAGCGTAATCGTCGAGCAGAACGGCCGCCGCGAGCGTGGCGGGCAGGGCGGTGGCGGGCGTACCGACTACCGCTTCTTCACCGAAGAACGGGTCATGGGCTATGCCCGCGAAGCGCTGCGCCAGGCCCTGGTGAACCTGGAGGCGATCCCGGCACCGGCTGGTACCCTGCCGGTGGTGCTGGGTTCGGGCTGGTCGGGCGTGCTGCTGCACGAGGCTGTCGGCCATGGCCTGGAAGGTGACTTCAACCGCAAGGGCAGTTCGGCGTTCAGCGGCCGCATTGGCGAGAAGGTGGCGTCGAGCCTGTGCACCATTGTCGACGACGGCACCCTCGAAGGCCGCCGTGGCTCGCTGAGCGTGGATGACGAAGGCACCCCGACCGAGTGCACCACGCTGATCGAGAACGGTGTGCTCAAGGGCTACATGCAGGACAAGCTGAACGCGCGCCTGATGGGCATGGCGGTGACCGGCAACGGCCGCCGCGAATCCTACGCGCACCTGCCGATGCCGCGCATGACCAACACCTACATGCGTGCGGGCGAAAGCGACCCGCAGGAAATCATCGCTTCGGTGAAGAAGGGTATCTACTGCGCCAACCTCGGCGGTGGCCAGGTGGACATTACCAGCGGCAAGTTCGTGTTCTCGACCAGTGAGGCCTACCTGATCGAAGACGGCAAGATTACCGCGCCGGTGAAGGGGGCGACCCTGATCGGCAACGGGCCGGAGGCGATGAGCCGGGTGTCGATGGTCGGTAACGACCTGGCGCTGGACAGCGGGGTAGGGACTTGCGGCAAGGACGGGCAGTCGGTGCCGGTGGGGGTCGGGCAGCCGACCTTGAAGCTGGATGCGATCACCGTGGGCGGTACAGGGGCGTGATGGCTTCAGGGACCGCTTTGCGGTCCATTCGCAGCACAAGGCTGCTCCTACAGGGATCGCGTATTTCTGTAGGAGCCGCCTTGTGCTGCGAATGGGCCGCAAAGCGGCCCCATGGCGATCAGCGCAATCCGCGCTGCAGCTCGTCGAGATCGCGGATGTACTTGAACACCTTGCGCGCGGCGGCAGGCGGCTTGTTCCGGGCCTTCTCGTGCTGGGCATGGCGTACCAGCGAGCGCAGCTGCTGGCGGTCGGTGTCGGGGTATTCGTTGACGAAGCGTTCGAGGTCTTCGTCGTTACCGTCGATCAACCGGTCGCGCCAGCGCTCCAGGCTGTGGAAGCGCTCATTGTACTGGCGGGTCGAGCTGTCCATCTGTTCGAGCAGAGCGTGGATGGCATCCAGGTCCTGCACGCGCATCAGCTTGCCGACAAACGACATGTGGCGTTTGCGGGCACCGTGAGCGGTGTGCTTGCTGGCTTCGGCCAGGGCCTTGCGCAGCTCGTCGGTCAACGGCAGGCGAGCCAGGGTATCGGCCTTGAGCGTGGTAAGGCGCTCGCCGAGTTCGACCAGCGCATGCAGCTCGCGCTTGATCTGGGTTTTGCTTTTTTCGCCGTCGAAGGCGTCGTCGTTTGAATCAACCATGGTGGCAGTCCGCTAGAAATCGCCGCCATGATAACCAGTCGGGGGCCGCTTGTCCGGCCCGGTCGTAGAATGACCCTCGCCGAACGCAGAATTTGAGTGGAGAGAACCATGAGTGCAGTCCAGAGCGTAGGTCCGAAGGACCTGCCAGCATTGCAGGAGCAGGTCGAGGCGATCATCGCCGAGGCGCGCCGCCAGGGGGCCAGCGCCTGCGAAGTGGCGGTGTCGCTGGAGCAGGGCCTGTCCACCACGGTACGTCAGCGAGAGGTCGAGACGGTCGAGTTCAACCGCGACCAGGGCTTTGGCATCACCCTCTATGTGGGCCAGCGCAAAGGCTCGGCCAGCACCTCGGCCAGTGGCCCGGAAGCGATCCGCGAAACCGTCGCCGCGGCCTTGGCGATTGCCAGGCATACCTCCGAGGACGAATGTTCCGGCCTGGCCGACGCAGCGTTGATGGCCCGCGATATCCCGGACCTGGACCTGTACCACGACTGGAACCTCGAGCCAGAGAAGGCCATCGAGATGGCCCTGGCCTGCGAAGCGGCGGCGTTCGACGCCGACCCGCGTATCCTCAATGCCGACGGTACCACCCTCAATACACACCAGGGTTGCCGCGTGTATGGCAACAGCCATGGTTTCATCGGTGGCTACGCCTCGACCCGGCACAGCCTGAGCTGTGTGATGATCGCCGAAGGCGACGGCCAGATGCAGCGTGACTACTGGTACGACGTGAACCGGCAGGGCAACCTGCTGGCCGACCCGCGTAGCATCGGCATGCGCGCTGCCCAGCGTGCAGCCAGCCGTCTGGGTGCGCGGCCGGTGCCGACCTGCGAGGTGCCGGTGCTGTTCTCGGCCGAGCTGGCCGGTGGCCTGTTCGGCAGTTTCCTGTCGGCCATCTCCGGTGGCAACCTGTACCGCAAGTCGTCGTTCCTGGAGGGGACCATCGGCCAGCGCCTGTTCCCCACCTGGCTGACCCTCGACGAGCGCCCGCACATTCCGCGGGCACTGGGCAGTGCCGCATTCGACGGCGATGGCCTGGCTACCTATGCCAAGCCGTTCGTCGACAAGGGTGAGCTGGTGTCGTACCTGCTGGGTACCTATTCCGGGCGCAAGCTGGGTTTGCCAAGCACGGCCAATGCCGGCGGCGTGCACAACCTGTTCGTCAGCCATGGGGTCGAAGACCAGGCGGCGCTGATCCGGCGCATGGGCCGAGGGCTGCTGGTGACCGAGTTGATGGGGCATGGCCTGAACATGGTGACGGGTGATTATTCCCGTGGCGCGGCGGGCTTCTGGGTCGAGAATGGCGAGATTCAGCACGCGGTGCAGGAAGTGACCATTGCCGGGAACATGAAAGACATGTTCCAGCAGATTGTCGCGATCGGCAGCGATCTTGAGACCCGCAGCAACATTCACACCGGTTCGGTGCTGATCGAGCGGATGACTGTGGCTGGTAGCTGATCCACAGCCTTTACCGGCCTCTTCGCGGGTAAACCCGCTCCTACAGGTACTGCACAAGACTGAGCCTTATGCGATTCCTGTGGGAGCGGTTTTACCCGCGAAGAGGCCGGTGCAGGCACTACAGAATTTTCAATGAAACCAAAGACCCGGCCCCCGCGCCGGGTTTTTTGTTCCATCAGCTTCCTATTGAAGTGATTCTATTTATCATTTAATAATTAATATCATTATCCAGTAACCCGGCGATGATGTTCATGAAACCCGTCCTCCGCGAACTGCCCTACCTGGAAAACTGGCGCTGGCTCAGCCGACGCATCCGCTGTGCACTCGAGCCCGACGAACCGCGCCTGATCGAGCATTACCTGGCTGAAGGCCGTTACCTGGTGTGCTGCACCGAGACTTCGCCATGGACGGTGGCGCTGACCTCCTTCCGCCTGCTGCTGGATACCGCCTGCGACCGCATGCTGCCCTGGCATTGGCGCTGCCTGTGCCTGGACCAGGCCTGGCGCCCATTGCTGGACCTGCGCAACCTCGACCGCGAGGCACAGAACCAGCGCTGGCAGCCCTACGCCCTGCAGTTGGCCAATTGCCGCCTGCTGCCGTCGATTTCTCCCGATGAACTGATGCAAGGATTTGATGATGAGTGATACCCGTATCGAGCGTGACAGCATGGGCGAACTGCAGGTGCCGGCCCAGGCCCTGTACGGTGCCCAGACCCAACGCGCGGTCGACAATTTCCCGATCAGCGGCCAGCGCATGCCGGCCCAGTTCATTCGTGCACTTCTGCTGGCCAAGGCTGCCGCGGCCAAGGCCAACGTCGAACTGGAACAGTTGTCGACCGCGCAAGGCCAGGCCATCGTAACAGCAGTCGAGCAACTCCTGGCGGGTGACTTCATCCAGCATTTCCCGGTGGATGTGTTCCAGACAGGCTCTGGAACCAGCTCGAACATGAACGCCAACGAGGTGATCGCCACACTGGCCAGTCGCGTGCTGGGTGAGGCCGTCAACGCCAACGACCACGTCAACTGCGGCCAGAGCAGCAACGACATCATCCCGACCACGATTCACGTCAGCGCCGCCCTGGCCTTGCACGAGCAGCTACTGCCCGCCATGGCGCACCTGGTACAGGTGATCGAGGCCAAGTCGGCACAGGTGCATCAGTACGTGAAGACCGGCCGCACCCACCTGATGGACGCCATGCCGGTGCGCATGAGCCAGGTGCTGGATGGCTGGGCGGCGCAGATCAATGGCGCCAAGGCACACATCGAAGCGACCCTGCCGAGCCTGCAGGCCCTGGCCCAGGGCGGCACGGCCGTGGGTACCGGCATCAACGCCCACCCGCAATTCGCTGCTGGTTTCGCCCGCCAGCTCAGCGGCCTGACCCAGGTCGAGTTCACCCCCGGGCAGAACCTGTTCGCCCTGATCGGCTCGCAGGACACCGCAGTGGCCCTGTCCGGCCAGCTCAAGACTGCCGCCGTGGCGTTGATGAAGATTGCCAACGACCTGCGCTGGATGAACTCTGGCCCGCTGGCCGGGCTGGGCGAAATCGAGCTGCAAGGCCTGCAGCCGGGCTCTTCTATCATGCCTGGCAAGGTCAACCCGGTGATTCCAGAGGCCACCGCCATGGTCGCCGCCCAAGTGATCGGCAATGACGCCACCATCGCCATCGCTGGCCAGTCCGGCAACTTCGAGCTGAACGTGATGCTGCCGGTTATCGCCCGCAACCTGCTGGAGAGCATCGAACTGATGGCCAACGTTAGCCGCCTGCTGGCCGACAAGGCCATCGCCAGTTTCAAGGTCAACGAAAGCAAGCTCAAGGAAGCCCTGGCACGCAACCCGATTCTGGTCACGGCGCTGAACCCGATCATCGGCTACCTCAAGGCCGCCGAAATCGCCAAGACCGCTTACAAGCAAGGCCGTCCGATCATCGACGTGGCGCTGGAACACACCGACCTGTCGCGTGACCAGCTGGAAGCGCTACTGGACCCGGAAAAACTCACCGCCGGTGGTATCTGACACTGAGTCACGGCCCAAGCGTCAGCGGTGGCCGCGTTGGTCATCGCCCAACCCATGCCTACGGAATTCACTGATATGCCCCATACCTTGCCTGCACTGCCTTACGCTTACGCTGCGCTGGAACCGCACATCGACGCGCAGACCATGGAAATCCACCACACCAAGCACCACCAGACCTACGTCACTGGCCTCAACGCCGCCATCGAAGGCACCGAGTGGGCTGAGTGGCCGGTGGAAAAACTGCTCGGCGCGGTCGGGCAACTGCCGGAAGACCTGCGTGGTGCGGTGACCAACCATGGCGGCGGGCACGCCAACCACAGCCTGTTCTGGACCGTGATGTCGCCGCACGGCGGGGGAGAGCCGCAGGGCGCTCTGGCGCAGGCCATCGACGCCCAACTGGGCGGCTTCGATGCCTTCAAGGAGGCCTTCACCAAGGCTGCGCTGACCCGCTTCGGCAGTGGCTGGGCCTGGCTCAGCGTGACCCCGCAGAAAACCCTGGTAGTGGAAAGCAGCGGCAACCAGGACAGCCCGCTGATGCACGGCAACACGCCAATCCTCGGCCTGGACGTGTGGGAGCATGCCTACTACCTGAAGTACCAGAACCGTCGTCCGGAATACATCGGTGCCTTCTACAACGTCATTGACTGGGCGGAAGTGGAGCGCCGCTACCTCGAAACCCTGAAGTGAGTCTCCCCGGTATGCGCTCCCAGATGATGTCTGTCAGCCGCGTGCGCCTGTTTCGCCTGTTTCGCCTGGCGCTCGGGACTTTGCTGTTTCTGGCAGGCACTGCGTTGCTATTGGCGCGCGGCTTCGCCTGGTTGGACCTGGCCTGGCCCGCTTGGGGCTGTGCATCGGTTTGCGCCGGATGATGGGGTGTTCACCGGCTTCGCTGTGGGAGCGGCTTTAGCCGCGAACATCGGCGCAGCCGGTGCCATGCACCGCGTTGGATTCTTCGCGGCTAACGCCGCTCCCACAGGGTACGCGTACCGCTTGCGGATTCAGTTCTCTACGCGACAGCGCAGCCAAAAGGACTGGGCAATCTCCTAAAGGCTTTTTTGTGCAAAAAAGCTGTTCCCACACGGACCGTGCGGGCCTGCGAACTTTATTCGCCTTCGTCGAAATAATTGTTGATCAGTTCGACCAGCGCTGCCATGGCATCGTCGTCCTGCTCGCCTTCGGTATGCAGGTGCACCTGGGTGCCTTTGCCGGCCGCCAGCATCATCACCGCCATGATGCTCTTGCCATCCACCAGCTTGTCCGGCGCACGGCCAACCCTGACCTGGCAGGGGAAGCGGCCGGCAACGCCGACGAACTTGGCTGCCGCCCGGGCATGCAGACCCAGCTTGTTGATGATGGTGATTTCACGGGCGGGCATCGTGGGGCGTATCCTTGGGCTAGAGGTCGCGGTGGCGGACCTGGACGTTTTTCAGGGATTGCTGCAACAACTGGCCAAGGCGTTCGGTGATGTACACCGAGCGGTGGTGGCCGCCGGTGCAGCCAATGGCAATGGTGACGTAGGCACGGTTGCTGGCAGCGAAGCGGGGCAGCCACTTGAGCAGGTAGCTGGAAATGTCGTTGAACATCTCTTCGACATCCGGCTGTGCGGCCAGGTAGTCGATCACCGGTTGGTCGAGGCCGGAGTGCTCACGCAGCTCGGGCTTCCAGTAAGGGTTGGGCAGGCAGCGCACATCGAACACCAGGTCGGCATCGACCGGCATTCCTCGCTTGAAACCGAACGACTCGACCAGGAACGCGGTGCCAGGCTCGGGCTGGTTGAGCAGGCGCAGCTTGATCGAATCACGCAGCTGGTACAGGTTCAGGCTGGTGGTGTCGATCTTCAGGTCGGCCAGGTCTGCAATCGGCCCCAGCAATTCGCTTTCCACCCGGATCGCTTCCGCGAGCGAGCGGTTGGCGTTGGTCAGCGGGTGGCGTCGGCGGGTTTCCGAGAAACGCTTGAGCAGTACGTCTTCGTCGGCATCCAGGTACAGCACGTCGCACTGGATATGCCGGGCGCGGGCTTCTTCGAGCAACTCGGGGAAACGCGTCAGGTGGCTGGGCAAGTTGCGCGCGTCGATCGACACGGCGACCTTGGGTTGCTGCAACTCGGTGTTGATCAGCGCATTTTCCGCCAGTTGCGGCAGCAGCCCGGCGGGCAGGTTGTCAATGCAGTAGAAACCGTTGTCTTCCAGGACATCGAGGGCGGTGCTCTTGCCGGAGCCGGACCGGCCGCTGACGATGATCAGGCGCATGTTCAGTGCTCGTTCTGTACGTCCAGGACAACCTGGAACAGGGCCTCGCTGCTGGTGGCCGCACGCAGGCGATCACGGACCTCCTTGCGATCGAGCATGCTGGCAATCTGGCGCAGCAATTCCAGATGGGCATCGGTGGCGGCTTCTGGCACCAGCAGGACGAACAGCAGGTCCACCGGCGCGCCATCGATGGCGTCGTAGTCGATAGGCGCTTCCAGGTGCAGCAGGGCGCTGACCGGAGCGGAACATCCTTCAAGCCGGCAGTGCGGGATGGCGATGCCGTTGCCGAAACCGGTCGAACCGAGTTTTTCCCGGGCGACCAGTTTTTCGAAGACGTCTTGCATCTCCAGTTCGGGCACTTGTTCGGCGATGACGGTGGCGACCTTTTCCAGGGCGCGCTTCTTGCTGCCGCCCGGCACGTTCACGAGGGAACGGCCGGGGGTCAGGATGGTTTCAAGTCGGATCATGGATGAGGGGGATCAGCGGGCAGCTGCACCTTGCAGCAGGCTTTGCTGTTTTTCCTTGTGTTTTTTCAGTTGGCGGTCGAGCTTGTCGGCCAAGGCGTCGATCGCTGCATACATGTCTTCGTGTTCGGCGTTGGCAACCACTTCGCCGCCGGGAATCTGCAAGGTCGCCTCGACCTTCTGCTGCAGCTTCTCGACTTTCATGATGACCTGCACGTTGGTGATCTTGTCGAAGTGACTTTCCACGCGAGCGAGCTTTTCAAGCACATAATCGCGCAGTGGCTGGGTGACTTCTACATGCTGTCCACTGATATTGACTTGCATACAGCTTCTCCTTTGTTGCCCGTGCATAAAGAGGCAGGTCTTGCACCTGCCCCACAAACGCTGTGGCACATCTCAGGGGCTACATCAGTCGCTTGCGCTCGCTCGACGGTGCGATGCCGAGGGACTCGCGGTACTTGGCGACGGTGCGACGGGCTACCTGGATGCCTTGTGCCTCCAGTAAACCAGCGATCTTGCTGTCACTCAATGGCTTTTTCTGATTTTCCGCCGCAACCAGTTTCTTGATGATCGCGCGGATCGCCGTAGACGAGCATTCTCCGCCTTCGGAGGTGCTGACGTGGCTGGAGAAAAAGTATTTCAGTTCGTAGATGCCACGCGGGGTGTGCATGTACTTCTGCGTGGTTACCCGCGAAATGGTCGACTCGTGCATGCCCACCGCTTCGGCAATGTCATGCAGTACCAAGGGCTTCATCGCTTCGTCGCCGTGGTCGAGGAAGCCGCGCTGGTGCTCGACGATCTGCGTGGCCACCTTCATCAGGGTTTCGTTGCGGCTTTGCAGGCTCTTGATGAACCAGCGCGCTTCCTGCAGCTGGTTGCGCATGAAGGTGTTGTCGGCGCTGGTGTCGGCCCGGCGCACAAAACCGGCGTACTGCGGGTTGACGCGCAGGCGCGGAATGGCCTCCTGGTTCAGCTCCACCAGCCAGCGGTCGCTGTCCTTGCGCACGATGACGTCGGGCACCACGTACTCGGGTTCGCTGGACTCGATCTGCGAGCCGGGGCGCGGGTTGAGGCTTTGTACCAGCTCGATGACCTGGCGCAGCTCGTCTTCCTTGATTTTCATGCGACGCATCAGCTGGCTGTAATCACGGCTGCCGAGCAGGTCGATGAAGTCGGTGACCAGGCGCTTGGCTTCCGTCATCCACGGGGTGCTGGCGGGCAGCTGGCGCAATTGCAGCAACAGGCATTCGCCAAGGGTGCGGGCGGCAACGCCTGCTGGCTCAAACTGCTGGATGCGGTGCAGAACCGCTTCGACCTCGTCCAGCTCGATATCCAGCTCCGGATCGAAACCGGCGCAGATCTCCTCGAGGGTGTCTTCCAGGTAGCCCTGGCCGTTGATGCTGTCGATCAGGGTGACGGCGATCAGGCGGTCGGTGTCGGACATCGGAGCCAGGTTCAGTTGCCACAGCAGGTGGCTTTGCAGGCTTTCGCCGGCCGATGTGCGGGTGGTGAAGTCCCACTCGTCGTCGTCGTTGCTCGGCAAGCTGCTGGCACTGGTCTGGTAGATGTCTTCCCAGGCGGTGTCGACCGGCAGTTCGTTGGGGATGCGCTCGCTCCATTCACCGTCTTCCAGGGTGTCGGCACTGGTGGTGCTTTCCTGGAAGCTGTTGTCCTGGACTTCGGCGGCCGGCTTGTTCTCGGCGTTGTCCGCCATTGGGTCGCTGTTGTCGAAGTCGTCGCCGTCTTCCTGACGTTCGAGCATCGGGTTCGACTCCAGCGCTTCCTGGATTTCCTGTTGGAGGTCCAGGGTGGAGAGCTGGAGCAGGCGGATGGCCTGTTGCAACTGCGGTGTCATCGTCAGTTGCTGGCCCATTTTTAGGACGAGCGATGGTTTCATGGCTGGGGCTTAATACCTTGTTCGCCGGCGCGCATGCGCCATCCACTACACGAGGGCGCCGGGGCGCCAGATCAAGCAAGTTTTATGCCTTAAATTGTAGCGTTTGCCTAGAGTACCGTAACACTTTACCCCAGGTTCCAGGGCGATTTGCCAGTACTCCAGGCGCGTGCCGGGCTCAGAGCCGGAACTCGTGGCCCAGGTAAACTTCTTTGACCAGGTCGTTGGCCAGGATGGTTTCGGCGTCGCCTTCGGCGATCAGCCGGCCATCATTGACGATATAGGCGGTTTCGCAGATATCCAGGGTCTCACGCACGTTGTGGTCGGTGATCAGTACACCGATACCCTTGGCCTTGAGGTGATGGATGATCTGCTTGATGTCGCCGACCGAAATCGGGTCGACACCGGCAAACGGTTCGTCCAGCAGGATGAACTTGGGTGCGGTCGCCAGCGCGCGGGCAATTTCCACGCGGCGGCGCTCACCACCGGACAGGCTCATGCCGAGGTTGTCGCGAATGTGGCTGATGTGGAACTCCTGCAGCAGGCTTTCCAGCTCTTTGCGCCGGCCGTCGCGGTCGAGTTCCTTGCGGGTCTCGAGGATGGCCATGATGTTGTCGGCCACCGACAGCTTGCGGAAGATCGAGGCTTCCTGCGGCAGGTAGCCGATGCCGGCGCGGGCGCGACCGTGCATGGGCTGGTGGCTGACATCGAGGTTGTCGATCAGCACGCGCCCCTGATCGGCCTGGACCAGGCCGACGATCATGTAGAAGCAGGTGGTCTTGCCGGCGCCGTTGGGGCCGAGCAGGCCGACGATCTGGCCGCTGTCGATCGACAGGCTGACGTCACGTACGACCTGCCGCCCCTTGTAGCTCTTGGCCAGGTGCTGGGCTTTGAGGGTTGCCATTTACTCGGCCTTCTTCTTGGGCTGGATCACCATGTCGATACGCTGACGCGGCGAGGTCACGTTGCCACCACGACCGGCGGTCGCCACCTGGGTCTGGGTGTTGTAGACGATCTTCTCGCCTTCGGTGGTGTTGCCTTCGTTCTCGACCTTGGCGCGGTCGGTGAGTATCACCATGTCCTTCTGCGACTGGTACTGGATGGTCACCGCCCAGCCTTTCATCTTGTCCGGCTTGGCTGCGCTCTGCTGCTGCTCGAAGTAGGCCAGGTTGCCCACCGAGGTCACCACGTCGATGTCGCCGGAGGCGGAACGGGTGATGGTCACGGTGTTGCCTTTGATCATCATCGAACCCTGGGTGATGATCACGTCGCCGGTGTAGGTGGCCACGCCCTGCTTGTCGTCCAGGTGGGCGTTATCGGCCTGGATGCGGATAGGCTGGTCACGGTCATTCGGCAGGGCGAGGGCGCTCGCGCTTCCCAGTGCTGCGCTCAGGCTGAGCAAAAGGGGGAGGGTTTTAACGAGCCTCATACTGTCCTCTTACGTTAGAGAGCAAGTCCATCTTGCCTTCTTTCAAATACGCTTTCATTCCTTTGCCCGTAGTTGTGCCACCGGCGCCGTCGATTCTAACGGCTTGCTCGGTCTGCGCATATTGCTTCTGCGGGAACACGGTCATGCGTGAGCTGGTAATGATCATTTCACGCTGCTTTTCGTCGGTGCGGGCGACCCGTACGTTGTCGATCAGTTCGACTTCGCTGCCGTCCGGGTTGACCTCGGCGCGGGTGCTCTGTACGTGCCACGGGTATTCGGTACCGCGGTACAGGTGCAGGTCCGGCGTGGTCAGCAGGGTGATTTCGCTGGCTTTCAGGTGTTCGACCTTGTCAGCGGTCATTTCGTACTGCAGCTTGCCGTCGGGCAGGAACTGCACGCTGTGGGCGTTGACTGCGTAGTAGTCGATGGCGCTTTCGTCGACCTGGGCCACAGGCTTGTCGAGGAAGCTTTCCGGGCTGACATTCCAGTAGCCGATCGCCACCAGCAGGGCGGCGATCACCGCGAGCAGCGCAATGTTGCGGGCTTTCTTGCTGAACATGGGCAGCCTTACAGGTAGTTGGCGTTGGCAGCGTCCAGGGTGCCCTGGGCCTGCATGATCAGTTCGCAGAATTCACGGGCCGCACCTTCGCCGCCACGTGCCTGGGTCACGCCATGGGCGTGCTGGCGAACGAACGGCGCGGCGTTGGCCACCGCCATGCCCAGTGCGACCCGGCGGATCACCGGCAGGTCGGGCAGGTCGTCGCCAAGGTAGGCCACTTGAGCATAGCTCAGGCCCAGTTCGGCGAGCAGGCCGTCCAGCACCACCAGTTTGTCCTCGCGGCCCTGGTACAGGTGCGGGATGCCGAGGTTCTTCGCCCGACGCTCGACCACCGGGGTCTTGCGCCCGCTGATGATCGCGGTGGTCACGCCCGAGGCCATGAGCATCTTGATGCCCTGGCCGTCGAGGGTGTTGAAGGTCTTGAACTCGCTGCCGTCCTCGAGGAAGTACAGACGCCCGTCGGTGAGCACGCCGTCCACGTCGAACACTGCCAGCTTGATTTCCTTGCCGCGTTGCATGAGGTCCTGGTTCATTCCATCGCTCCTTTACATCACGCCGGCGCGCAGCAGGTCGTGCATGTTCAGGGCGCCGGTGGGGCGGTCCTCGCGGTCCACCACCACCAGAGCGCCGATCTTGTGGTCTTCCATGATCTTCAGGGCCTCGGCCGCGAGCATTTCGGCGCGGGCCGTCTTGCCGTGCACGGTCATGACCTGATCGATCAGGGTGGTGTGGACGTCGATGTTGCGGTCCAGGCTGCGGCGCAGGTCGCCGTCGGTGAAGATCCCGGCCAGCTTGCCGTCGGCTTCGACGATCACGGTCATGCCCAGGCCTTTGCGGGACATTTCAAGGAGTGCGTCCTTGAGCAGGGTGCCGCGGGGCACCTGGGGCAGTTCGTCGCCGGCGTGCATCACGTTCTCCACCTTGAGCAGCAGGCGGCGGCCCAGTGCACCACCCGGGTGCGAGAAGGCAAAGTCCTCGGCGGTGAAGCCGCGGGCTTCGAGCAGGGCAATGGCCAGCGCGTCGCCCAGCACCAGCGATGCGGTGGTGGAGGAGGTGGGGGCCAGGTTCAGCGGGCAGGCCTCTTGTTCGACGCGGGCGTCGAGGTTGACCTCGGCAGCCTGGGCCAGGGGCGAGTCCGGGTTACCGGTCAGACTGATCAGCTTGATGCCCAGGCGCTTGATCAGCGGCAGCAGGGTGACGATTTCGGCGGTGCTGCCGGAATTCGACAGGGCAAGGATGACATCATCGCGGGTGATCATGCCCATGTCGCCATGGCTGGCTTCGGCCGGGTGCACGAAAAATGCCGGTGTGCCGGTGCTGGCCAGGGTGGCGGCGATCTTGTTGCCGATGTGCCCGGACTTGCCCATGCCGACCACGACGACCCGGCCCTTGCTGGCCAGGATCAGTTCGCAGGCCTTGACGAAATTGTCGTCGATGCGCGCCAGCAGGGCCTCTACGGCCTCGAGTTCCAGGCGCAGGGTGCGTTGGGCGGATTGGATCAGCTCGCTGGATTGGCTCATGTCGAAAAAGCAATGCCTGATGAAAAGGCGGCGATTATAGCTGCAATGAAAGAAACCCTCACGCTTTCGATTGCCGTGGTGAATGTCTCGCCAGCCTGTCGCAGGGCTGAACGACTCGCTAGCCGACCTTGGGGCGGCGCTGTCAGCGGTGCTATAGTTCGCCGCTATTCGGCCTGCCAGGGGCGCTTGTGCCTTCCAGATGGAGGCCGACGTCCATTAGGACGAGGCTGCACCAGCAAGGAGTCTAGATGAGTGTGGATAGCGCCTACGCGGTCGAGTTGAAGGGGGTTACCTTCAAACGTGGTTCGCGCAGCATTTTCAGCAACGTCGACATTCGCATCCCGCGCGGCAAGGTCACCGGTATCATGGGGCCATCGGGTTGCGGCAAGACCACGTTGCTCCGCCTGATGGGCGCGCAGTTGCGCCCCTCCAGCGGTGAGGTCTGGGTTGCCGGGCAGAACCTGCCGACGTTGTCGCGCAGCGACCTGTTCGACGCCCGCAAGCAAATGGGGGTGCTGTTCCAGAGCGGCGCGCTGTTCACCGATCTCGATGTGTTCGAGAACGTCGCGTTTCCGCTGCGCGTGCACACCCAGCTGTCGGACGAGATGATCCGCGATATCGTGCTGATGAAGCTGCAGGCCGTGGGGCTGCGCGGTGCCATCGACCTGATGCCCGACGAGCTGTCCGGTGGCATGAAGCGCCGTGTGGCGTTGGCCCGTGCGATTGCCCTGGACCCGCAGATTCTCATGTACGACGAACCGTTCGTCGGCCAGGACCCGATCGCCATGGGTGTATTGGTGCGTCTGATCCGCCTGCTCAACGATGCCTTGGGTATCACCAGCATCGTCGTTTCCCACGACCTGGCGGAAACCGCCAGCATCGCCGACTACATCTATGTCGTAGGTGATGGCCAGGTGCTGGGCCAGGGGACGCCTGACGAGCTGATGGGCTCGGACAACCCGCGGATTCGCCAGTTCATGAAGGGCGACCCGGACGGCCCGGTGCCTTTCCATTTTCCTGCGCCTGACTACCGCGCCGACCTGCTGGGAGCGCGTTGATGCGCAGAAAATCCTTACTCGAACGTGTCCGTCTGCTGGGGCGCTCGGCCATCGACGTATTGGCGGTGCTGGGGCGCTCCTGCCTGTTCCTGTTCCATGCGCTGATCGGCCGTGGCGGCATCGGCGGCGGCTTCCAGCTGCTGACCAAGCAGCTGTACTCGGTGGGCGTGCTGTCGCTGGCGATCATCGTTGTGTCCGGGGTGTTCATCGGCATGGTGCTGGCGCTGCAGGGCTTCAGCATCCTGACCAAGTACGGCTCGGAGCAGGCGGTGGGGCAGATGGTCGCCCTGACCCTGCTGCGTGAGCTCGGCCCGGTGGTGACGGCGTTGCTGTTCGCCGGCCGTGCCGGTTCGGCGCTAACCGCAGAAATCGGCAACATGAAGTCCACCGAGCAGTTGTCGAGCCTTGAAATGATCGGCGTCGACCCGCTCAAGTACATCGTCGCGCCGCGCCTGTGGGCCGGTTTCATCTCGCTGCCGTTGCTGGCGCTGATTTTCAGCGTGGTCGGCATCTGGGGTGGATCGTGGGTGGCGGTGGACTGGCTGGGCGTCTACGAGGGCTCGTTCTGGGCCAACATGCAGAACAGTGTTTCGTTCACCGACGACGTGCTCAACGGGCTGATCAAGAGCCTGGTATTTGCCTTCGTCACGACCTGGATCGCCGTATTCCAGGGGTACGACTGTGAGCCCACCTCAGAAGGGATCAGCCGTGCCACCACCAAGACCGTGGTCTATGCCTCGTTGGCAGTGCTGGGTCTGGACTTTATTCTGACCGCCTTGATGTTTGGAGATTTCTGATGCAAAACCGCACCCTGGAAATCGGTGTCGGCCTGTTCCTCCTGGCCGGGATCCTGGCGCTGCTGCTGCTGGCCCTGCGTGTCAGCGGGCTGTCGGCCAGCCCGAGCAGCGATACCTATAAAGTTTATGCCTACTTCGACAATATCGCCGGTTTGACGGTCAGAGCTAAAGTGACCATGGCCGGTGTGACCATCGGCAAGGTTACCGCCATCGATCTGGACCGCGACTCCTACACCGGTCGGGTGACGCTGCAGCTGGACAAGTCGGTGGACAACCTGCCGACCGACTCCACTGCCTCGATCCTGACCGCCGGGTTGCTTGGCGAGAAGTACATCGGCATCAGCGTGGGCGGTGAGGACCAGGTGCTCAAGGACGGCGGGACCATCCACGACACCCAGTCGGCACTGGTGCTGGAAGATCTGATTGGCAAGTTCCTGCTCAACTCCGTTGGCAAGGAACCGAAAGAAGCGCAACCGGCTAATTAAGGAGTTTCCATGATTTCCATCCTGCGACGTGGCCTGCTGGTCCTGCTGGCAGCCTTCCCCCTGCTGACCGTGGCTGCGCAGACGCCACACGATGTGGTTCAGGGCACCACCACTGAACTGCTGGGCGACCTCAAGGCCAACAAGGAACAGTACAAGTCCAACCCCAATGCCTTCTACGATGCGCTGAACCGCATCCTCGGCCCGGTGGTGGACGCTGACGGTATTTCCAAGAGCATCATGACCGTCAAGTACTCGCGCAAGGCCACCCCCGAGCAGATGCAGCGCTTCCAGGAAAACTTCAAGCGCAGCCTGATGCAGTTCTATGGCAATGCCCTGCTCGAGTACAACAACCAGGGCATCACCGTCGACCCGGCCAAGGCTGATGACGGCAAGCGCGCCAGCGTTGGCATGAAGGTCACCGGCAACAACGGTGCCGTGTATCCCGTGCAGTACACGCTGGAGAACATCGGTGGCGAGTGGAAGGTGCGTAACGTGATCGTCAACGGCATCAACATCGGCAAGCTGTTCCGCGACCAGTTCGCCGACGCCATGCAGCGCAATGGCAACGACCTGGACAAGACCATCGACGGCTGGGCCGGCGAAGTGGCGAAGGCCAAGCAGGCCGCCGACAACTCGCCGGAGAAGACCGTCAAATGAGTGAGGCCGGTGTAAGCATGGCCGAGCCGGGCGTGCTGCGCCTGGCCGGCGTGCTGGACTACCGCAGCGGGCCGGTCCTGCGCAAGCAGGGCAAGGCGCTGATCGCGGCATGCCGCGAGGCGCAGCTGGTGCTCGATTGTTCGGCAGTGCAGCGTTCCACCAGTGTCGGCCTGTCGTTGCTGCTGGCCTTCATGCGCGATGCCCAGGCCGCCGGCAAGGGTTGTCAGGTGCGCAGCATGCCGGACGACATGCGGGAAATTGCCGAGGTCTATGACCTCGATGAAGTGCTGGCAACCTGATGGCCCGGCACGGATGATGGCCCCTCGGTCAGTGAAGCCCTCGTTGGGCTTCGCAGGCGAGGGGCTTTTTTGTATGATGGCCGACCCGTGCGCATCGGGCGCCGATTGAGGTTGAGCATGCAGGCCGTAGAAGTTAAAAGCTTCCTTGAAGAGAAATTGCCGGGTTCCCGGGTCGAAGTTGAAGGCGAAGGCTGCAACTTCCAGTTGAACGTGATCAGCGACGAGTTGGCTGGCCTGAGCCCGGTCAAACGCCAGCAGGCGATCTATGCTCACCTGAATCCGTGGATCGCCAATGGCAGCATCCATGCGGTAACCATGAAATTTTTCAGCAGCGCAGCCTGGGCTGAGCGCACCTGAGCCAACGTGGCGGCGAGATTCCAATGGACAAACTGATTATTACTGGCGGCGCTTGCCTTGATGGCGAGATCCGCATTTCGGGCGCGAAGAACGCAGCCTTGCCAATTCTGGCGGCGACCCTGCTGGCCGACGGCCCGGTCACCGTGGGCAACCTGCCGCACCTGCACGACATCACCACCATGATCGAGCTCTTCGGCCGCATGGGCATCGAGCCGGTGATCGACGAAAAGCTGGCTGTCGAGATCGACCCTCGCACCATCAAGACACTGGTTGCGCCTTACGAGCTGGTCAAGACCATGCGCGCCTCGATCCTGGTGCTGGGCCCGATGGTTGCCCGTTTCGGCGAGGCCGAAGTGGCCCTGCCTGGCGGTTGCGCCATTGGTTCGCGCCCGGTCGACCTGCACATCCGTGGCCTCGAGGCCATGGGCGCGAAGATCGAAGTCGAAGGCGGCTACATCAAGGCCAAGGCACCTGAGGGTGGCCTGCGCGGTGCGCACTTCTTCTTCGACACCGTCAGCGTGACCGGTACCGAGAACATCATGATGGCCGCTGCCCTGGCCAAGGGCCGCAGCGTACTGCAGAACGCCGCGCGCGAGCCGGAAGTGGTCGACCTGGCCAACTTCATCAACGCCATGGGCGGCAAGGTCCAGGGCGCTGGTACCGACACCATCGTCATCGATGGCGTCGAGCGCCTGCACTCGGCCAACTACCGCGTGATGCCGGACCGTATCGAGACCGGTACCTACCTGGTTGCCGCTGCCGTGACCGGCGGCCGCGTCAAGGTCAAGGACACCGACCCGACCATCCTTGAAGCCGTACTGGAAAAACTCAAGGAAGCCGGCGCCGACATCAACACTGGCGAAGACTGGATCGAGCTGGACATGCACGGCAAACGGCCGAAAGCCGTCAACCTGCGTACCGCCCCGTACCCGGCGTTCCCGACCGACATGCAGGCGCAGTTCATCTCGCTCAACGCCATTGCCGAAGGCACCGGTGCAGTGATCGAGACGATCTTCGAAAACCGCTTCATGCACGTCTACGAAATGCACCGCATGGGCGCGCAGATCCAGGTCGAAGGCAACACTGCCATCGTCACTGGCGTCAAGGCGCTGAAGGGTGCCCCGGTAATGGCCACCGACCTGCGTGCTTCCGCCAGCCTGGTGCTGTCGGCGCTGGTAGCCGAAGGCGATACCCTGATCGATCGCATCTACCACATCGACCGTGGTTACGAGTGCATCGAAGAAAAACTGCAGATGCTGGGCGCGAAGATCCGTCGCGTACCGGGCTAGTCGTCTGCCTGGTGCATCCTGTGGGGGTGGATTTGCCCGCTTTCGCAGGATGTGCCTAACGAATTGAATGCGGTCGGGCTCGACGCCCGGCCGGCAGTAGCCGCTTAAGGACCGACGTTCCAATGTTGACCATCGCGCTTTCCAAAGGCCGTATTCTCGACGATACCCTGCCGTTGCTGGCCGAGGCCGGTATCGTGCCGACCGAGAACCCGGACAAGAGCCGCAAACTGATCATCCCCACCACGCAGGACGATGTGCGCCTGCTGATCGTGCGTGCGACCGACGTGCCGACCTATGTCGAGCATGGTGCCGCCGACCTGGGTGTGGCCGGCAAGGATGTGCTGATGGAGTACGGCGGCCAGGGCCTTTACGAGCCCCTGGACCTGCAGATTGCCCGTTGCAAGCTGATGACCGCTGGCGTGGTCGGCGCACCCGAGCCCAAGGGCCGTCTGCGCGTGGCTACCAAGTTCGTCAACGTAGCCAAGCGCTACTACGCCGAACAGGGCCGCCAGGTCGACATCATCAAGCTGTACGGCTCGATGGAACTGGCACCGCTGATCAACCTCGCCGACAAGATTATCGACGTGGTCGACACCGGCAACACCCTGCGTGCCAACGGCCTGGAGCCCCAGGAACTGATCGCCACGATCAGCTCGCGCCTGGTGGTCAACAAGGCCTCCATGAAAATGCAGCACGCCCGTATCCAGAGCCTGATCGACACGCTGCGCGGAGCGGTCGAATCGCGACACCGCGGCTGACTCTCTACCGACTGCGCGCGGCCTTCGCTGCCGCGCCCGTCTATCCGCGTCATAGCCATTTTTCTCGGGTGCCCGCGCGGATGGACTGGTAGCCTAGGGCGCCTGAGCATTCGCCAATAATCGAGGCCCTCGCCATGACCGTGTCCACTGCAATTGCCCGTCTCAACGCTGCTGATCCGGATTTCGCCCGACATCTGGATCATCTGCTGAGCTGGGAAAGTGTGTCCGATGACGCGGTCAACCAGCGCGTGCTCGACATCATCAAGGCCGTGCGCGAGCGCGGCGATGCGGCACTGGTGGAATTCACCCAGCGTTTCGATGGTATCGATGCCAAGTCCATCGATGACCTGATCCTCGGTCGCGAGCGCCTGGAACTGGCGCTGACCCGCATTACCCCGGCCCAGCGCGAAGCCCTGGAAAAGGCTGCCAACCGTGTGCGCATGTACCACGAGCGGCAGAAGCAGGACTCCTGGCAGTACACTGAGGCCGACGGCACCGTGCTCGGCCAGAAGGTCACCCCGCTGGACCGCGCCGGCCTGTATGTGCCGGGTGGCAAGGCGTCGTACCCGTCGTCGGTGCTGATGAACGCCATCCCGGCCAAGGTCGCCGGCGTGGCCGAAGTGGTGATGGTGGTGCCGACCCCGCGTGGCGAGGTCAACGAACTGGTGCTGGCGGCTGCCTGCATCGCCGGTGTCGACCGTGTGTTCACCGTCGGCGGCGCCCAGGCTGTCGCCGCGCTGGCCTACGGTACCGAAAGCGTGCCGCAGGTGGACAAGATCGTCGGCCCGGGCAACATCTACGTCGCCACCGCCAAGCGCCACGTGTTTGGCCAGGTGGGTATCGACATGATCGCCGGCCCGTCGGAAATCCTCGTGGTATGCGACGGCCAGACCGACCCGGACTGGATCGCCATGGACCTGTTCTCCCAGGCCGAGCACGATGAAGATGCCCAGGCCATCCTGGTCAGCCCGGACGCCGCCTTCCTCGACCGCGTTGCCGCCAGCATCGACAAGTTGCTGCCGACCATGGAACGTGCCGAGATCATCGAGAAGTCGATCAATGGCCGTGGCGCGCTGATCCAGGTGCGTGACATGCAACAGGCCATGGAAGTGGCCAACCGCATTGCCCCGGAGCACCTGGAGCTGTCGGTCGCCGACCCGCAGGCCTGGCTGCCGCACATCCGCCACGCTGGCGCGATCTTCATGGGCCGCCACACCAGCGAAGCGCTGGGCGACTACTGCGCAGGGCCCAACCACGTGCTGCCGACCTCCGGTACCGCGCGTTTCTCGTCGCCGCTGGGGGTGTATGACTTCCAGAAGCGTTCGTCGATCATTTTCTGCTCCGAGCAGGGCGCGTCCGAGCTGGGCCACACCGCCTCGGTCCTGGCCCGTGGCGAGTCGCTTACCGCCCACGCCCGTAGCGCTGAATACCGCATTCTGACCCAAGAGAAGGGGAACTGAGCATGAGTCGATTCTGGAGCCCCTTCGTCAAGGACCTGGTGCCTTACGTGCCGGGCGAACAGCCCAAGCTGGCCCGCCTGGTCAAGCTGAACACCAACGAAAACCCCTACGGCCCGTCGCCCAAGGCGCTGGAGGCCATGCGCGGCGAGCTGAACGACAACCTGCGCCTGTACCCGGACCCGAATGGTGACCGGTTGAAGCAGGCGGTGGCCGAGTACTACGGCGTGACCCCGGCACAAGTGTTCGTCGGCAACGGCTCGGACGAGGTACTGGCGCACATCTTCCACGGGCTGTTCCAGCACGACGCACCGCTGCTGTTCCCGGACATCAGCTACAGCTTCTACCCGGTCTACTGCGGTCTTTACGGTATCGCCTTCGAGCAGGTGGCTTTGGACGAGCAGTTCCAGATCCGCATCGAGGACTACAACAAGCCCAACGCCGGCATCATCTTCCCCAACCCCAATGCGCCGACCGGCTGCCTGATGCCGCTGCAGGCGGTGGAGCAGTTGCTGCAAGCCAACCGTGATTCGGTGGTGGTGGTGGATGAAGCCTACATCGACTTCGGTGGCGAAACGGCGATCAGCCTGGTGGACCGCTACGACAATCTGCTGGTCACCCAGACCCTGTCGAAGTCGCGCTCGCTGGCGGGGCTGCGGGTTGGCCTGGCGGTTGGCCACCCGGACCTGATCGAAGCGCTGGAGCGGATCAAGAACAGCTTCAACTCCTACCCGCTGGACCGTGCCGCGATCGTCGGCGCAGCGGTGGCGTTCGAGGACCGCGAGTACTTCGAAGAAACCTGCCGCAAGGTGATCGACAGCCGCGAGGTATTGGTCGGGCAACTGCGGGCCAAGGGCTTCGAAGTGCTGCCGTCGGCGGCCAACTTCATCTTCGCCCGCCACCCGCAGCACGATGCCGGTGAGTTGGCTGCACGCCTGCGCGAGCAGGGGGTGATCGTGCGCCACTTCAAGCAGCCGCGTATTGCCCAGTTCCTGCGCATCACCATCGGTACGCCAGAGATGAACCAGGCGCTGCTCGATGCGTTGACTTGACGCCATCCACTGCCCTGCGCGGTCCTTGTAGGAGCGGCCTTGTGTCGCGAAAGGGCCGCAAAGCGGCCCCAGCAGTTTTTGCATCTGCGCTGAAATCCAGGGGCCGCTTTGCGGCCCTTTCGCGACACAAGGCCGCTCCTACAAAAAATCGCGGCAGGTTTTTAATCGCTGCTCTCTCCAATGACAAACACTTTGCCCACCGGTATGCTGCGCCAATTCATCGGATGATTGGTTGAGCTTCATGAGTACCGAATTGACCAAGCGCTCCCTGGTCGAACTTGCCGTCGAGCGCATGCGAGAACGCATCCTGCTGGGCGACTGGCAGGTTGGCCAGCGTTTGCCGACCGAGCCGGAACTGGCCCTGCAGTTGGGCATAAGCCGCAACACCGTACGCGAGGCCATGCGTGTGCTGGCGTTCAGTGGCCTGGTGGAGATTCGCCAGGGGGATGGCAGCTACCTGCGCACGGCCCAGGACCCGCTACAGGCGGTGCAGGCGATGTCACGCTGCACGCCCGAGCAGGCCCGTGAGACCCGGCACATCCTTGAAGCCGAGGCCATCGGCCTGGCCGCGCTGCGCCGAACCGACGCCGATCTTCAGGCGCTTCGTGATGCCCTGGCCAACAGTGCCGGGCATTTTCACGGTGATATCGATGCCTATGTGGCCTGCGACCTGGTGTTTCACCAGCGGCTGGTCGATGCCGCCCATAACCCGGCCTTGAGTGAGCTGTACCGATACTTTTCCGGGGTGGTGGCTGCCGCGCTGCAGCACAACATGGCAACCGTGCCGCGCTGCCAGGCCACGTTCGACCTGCATGGGCAGATCCTTGCCGCAATCGAGCAACGCGATGCGGAGCAGGCCAAGCGCCTGAGCCGTACCCTTATCGAATCCTGACTCCGAGAAGGCCATGGCTGATTCCATCACCCGTAACACCCCACCGAGCGAGCGGGACTTCGATGAGTTGCTGATCGACGCCGAGGCTGACGACGAGCAGGTCCAACAGCAGCCGGTACAGATACAGCGGCCTTGGCTGTTGTTGCTCGGTCTGGTGCTGGTGGCATTGAACCTGCGCCCGGCATTGTCGAGCATGGCGCCGGTGCTGGGCCAGGTGTCCGAAGGCTTGGGGCTGAATGCCTCGCAGGCCGGT
Source organism: Pseudomonas sp. B22(2017) (assembly GCF_002113105.1). Taxonomy (NCBI): domain Bacteria; kingdom Pseudomonadati; phylum Pseudomonadota; class Gammaproteobacteria; order Pseudomonadales; family Pseudomonadaceae; genus Pseudomonas; species Pseudomonas sp. B22(2017). The sequence goes on along the minus strand of NZ_NEJN01000003.1, from coordinate 275,566 downwards.
TTGCTGACCACCTTGCCAGTGCTGTGCCTGGGCCTGTTCGCGCCCTTGGCGCCGGTGCTGGCGAGGCGTTTTGGCAGCGAGCGGGTGATCCTCGGCATCCTCGCCACCCTGGCGCTTGGCATCGTCGTGCGCAGTAGCCTGGGGGCCACCGGGGTGTTTCTCGGCAGCCTGATGGCCGGGGCCAGTATCGGCATCATTGGCGTGCTGTTGCCGGGCATCGTCAAGCGCGATTTCCCGCAACACGCTGGCACCTTGACCGGCGTATACACCATGGCGCTGTGCCTGGGCGCCGCCATGGCTGCAGGCGCCACGGTGCCTCTGGCCCAGCACTTCAATGACAGATGGGCGCTGGGGCTTGGCTTCTGGATGCTGCCGGCCCTGCTGGCCATGCTGGTATGGCTGCCGCAGGCCCGCCAGGGTCATGGCCTGCACAAGGTGGCTTATCGCGTGCGTGGGCTATGGCGGGACGCGCTGGCCTGGCAGGTGACCCTGTACATGGGCCTGCAGTCGTCACTGGCCTATATCGTCTTTGGCTGGTTGCCATCGATCCTGATCGGTCGCGGCCTGAGCCCGACCGAGGCGGGGCTGGTGCTGTCGGGGTCGGTAATCGTGCAGCTGGTCAGTTCGCTCAGTGCGCCCTGGCTGGCCACTCGCGGCAAGGACCAGCGCCTGGCCATCGTGCTGGTCATGCTGATTACCCTGACCGGCCTGTTCGGTTGCCTGTATGCGCCGCTTTCCGGGCTGTGGGGCTGGGCGGTTGTGCTGGGCCTGGGGCAGGGCGGTACCTTTGCCCTGGCGCTGACCTTGATCGTGCTGCGCTCGAAGGATGCCCATGTCGCGGCGAACCTGTCGAGCATGGCGCAGGGGGTGGGTTATACCCTGGCGTCGATGGGGCCGCTTGCGGTGGGGCTGGTGCATGACCTGACCGGGGGCTGGGCGGCAGTGGGGTGGATTTTTGCCGTGCTGGGGGTGGGTGCCATCGTTTTCGGCCTGGGGGCCGGTCGGGCTTTGCATGTGCAGGTGAGCAGCGAGAAAGTCTGAAGGGGCATGTGGCATTGCCGGCCTCTTCGCGGGTAAACCCGCTCCCACAGGGATTGCACAGATCTGGACGTCATGTTGTACCTGTGGGAGCGGGTTTACCCGCGAAAGGGCCGGTACTGGCATAACCAATCGGGGAAGATTATCGTGCTGCTTTCGACTCCCAGGACGGACCAGCCCACATGAGCGACGCCAACCGCGACCTGATCACCCGCTTCTACCAAGCCTTCCAGCGCCTGGATGCCGAGGCCATGGTCGCCTGCTACAGCGATGATATCGTCTTCAGCGACCCGGTCTTCGGCACCTTGCGTGGCAAGGATGCAGGCGACATGTGGCGAATGCTTACCAGCCGGGCCAAGGACTTCACCCTGACCTTCGACAACGTCCGCGCCGATGAACGCACTGGCGCCGCACATTGGGTGGCCACCTACCTGTTCAGCCAGACCGGCCGCATCGTGGTCAACGATATCCAGGCGCGTTTCGTGATTCGTGACGGTTTGATCTGCCAGCACGATGACCACTTCGACTTGTGGCGTTGGTCGCGGCAGGCGCTGGGTGTGCCTGGCATGCTGCTGGGCTGGTCGCCGCTGGTGCAGAACAAGGTACGCCAGCAGGCGTTCAAAGGATTGCGAGCATTCCAGCAGGCCCAGGGTGAGTGACCCCGTTGAAATTGCCGCCAGCAAACCCTGGTATGTCTACTTGGTAAGGGCTGCCAATGGATCGCTGTATTGCGGTATCAGCGATGACCCGCAGCGGCGCTTTCTGGCGCACCAGAAAGGGCAGGGCGCGCGTTACTTCAAGACCAGCCCGGCCCAGGCGCTGGTGTATGTGGAGCAATGGCCGGACAAGGGCGAGGCGTTGCGCCAGGAACGGCTGGTGAAGCGGCTGCGCAAGTCGGCGAAGGAGGCCTTGGTGGCCTCCTATGGCGCAGTAGTGGCTGCTAATTAGGGCCGCTTCGCGCCCATCGCCGGCAAGCCAGCTCCCACTTCGACTGCATAGACCTCAGGCCTGTGCAGTACCTGTGGGAGCTGGCTTGCCGGCGATGGGCTGCGCAGCATCCCCGGGGTCATCAGTCCTTGCGCCGCTTCAACTGGTCCACCAGCGTGGTCGGTAGCCCCTTGATGATCAAGGTCCCTGCCGCTTCGTCATACTCGACCTTGTCCCCCAGCAGGTGCGCTTCGAAGCTGATCGACAACCCCTCGGCCCGCCCGGTGAAACGGCGGAACTGGTTGAGGGTGCGCTTGTCCGCAGGGATTTCCGGCGACAGACCGTAGTCCTTGTTGCGGATGTGGTCGTAGAACGCCTTGGGCCGATCCTCGTCGATCAGGCTGGACAGCTCCTCCAGCGTGACCGGCTCGCCCAGCTTGGTCTGGGTAGTGGCGTACTCGACCAGGGTCTGGGTTTTTTCGCGGGCGGACTCTTCCGGCAGGTCTTCGCTCTCGACGAAGTCGCTGAAGGCCTTGAGCAGGGTGCGGGTTTCGCCCGGGCCGTCGACGCCCTCCTGGCAGCCGATGAAGTCACGGAAGTAGTCCGAGACCTTCTTGCCATTCTTGCCCTTGATGAACGAAATGTACTGTTTGGAGTTCTGGTTGTTCTTCCACTCCGACAGGTTGATGCGCGCCGCCAGGTGCAGCTGGCCAAGGTCGAGGTGCCGCGAAGGCGTCACATCAAGCTCGGCGTTCACTGCCACACCTTCGCTGTGGTGCAGAAGGGCGATCGCCAGGTATTCGGTCATGCCTTGCTGGTAGTGGGCAAACAGGATGTGGCCGCCGGTGGACAGGTTGGACTCTTCCATCAGCTTTTGCAGGTGCTCCACGGCCACACGGCTGAAGGAGGTAAAGTCCTTTTCTTCGTCCAGGTACTGCTTCAGCCAGCCGCTCAGCGGGTAGGCGCCGGACTCGCCGTGGAAAAAGCCCCAGGCCTTGCCTTGCTTGGCGTTGTAGCTGTCATTGAGGTCGGCCAGCAGGTTTTCGATGGCGTCGGAGGCAGCCAGTTCGGAATCGCGGGCATGCAGCACGGCGGGGCTGCCATCGGGCTTTTTGTCGATCAGGTGAACGATGCAATGACGGATTGGCATGGAATTCTCGGCGAGCTGCAAAAGTTGTCCAGTTTACCCTAGACACCAGGTGATGCAGTGGCCGGATGTTGGCAGAAATGCCGGTTGTTCGTTTTTTGTTCAATTTTGTGCGTTTTAGGCTAAAACCCCCGAAAAACCTGCATTAAATCGAAGCGTGCAGCGGATATTTATCTGCTCCTGTGGTAGCTTTGCGCGGTCTTGCGCCCCTTGTGTGGCGCATTGCTGGCAGCGTGTTGTCGTCGTGTCGAACCAAACGTCGATTTGCGTATCTACATACGCGATTGGCGCGGCCCTCCACTTTCAGGGGCTGGCCCGATAACGTCGTAGTCCGCTGCATAACCATCGAATTTGATAGGGAAGGAACACCACCATGGCATTGACCAAAGACCAACTGATTGCCGACATCGCCGAATCGATCGCCGCGCCAAAAGCCACCGCCAAGAACGCTCTGGAGCAACTGGGCCAGATCGTTGCCGACCAGCTGGAAAACGGCGCTGAAATCACTCTGCCAGGCATCGGCAAACTGAAAGTCGCTGAGCGTCCTGCCCGTACCGGCCGCAACCCTTCGACTGGCGCTGCCATCGAAATCGCTGCCAAGAAAGTCGTCAAGTTCGTTCCGGCCAAAGTGCTGACCGACGCCATCAACAAGTAATTGTTGAAGCTTTGACGAAACCGCGCCCGGCTTGCCCGGACGCGGTTTTTTCATGCCTGGGTTTTACGCCCGGCGTGCCAGGCCTGGCGCGCCTCGTCGTCGTGGAAGCTCCAGGCGACCATGCGGCTTTGCTTCTGCCCCTGGCCCATTTCACTGATGCGCACGGCCTTGGCGCCCGCTTTCCTGAGTGCAGCCTCTATCCCCGGCAGGTTGCCGGCCTTGGACACCAGGCTGGTGAACCACAGTACCCGTTCGGCGTACTGCACGCTTTCACTGACCAGTTGGCTGACAAAGCGGATCTCGCCGCCCTCGCACCACAGTTCGTTGTTCTGGCCACCGAAGTTGAGCACCGGCAGCTTGCGCTTGGGGTCCTGCTTGCCGAGGTTCTTCCACTTGCGCTGGCTACCACGGGTGGCTTCGTCGCGTGAGGCATGGAAGGGTGGGTTGCACAGGGTCAGGTCGAAGCGTTCGCCCTCCTGCAGCAGGCCGCTGAGGATGTGCGCACGGTTGGCCTGTTGGCGCAGGGTGATGGCCTTGCCCAGGCCGTTGGCCTGGACGATGGCCTTGGCCGAAGCCAGGGCCACGGGGTCGATGTCCGAGCCAAGAAAGCGCCAGCGGTAGTCGCTGTGGCCCAGCAGCGGGTAGATGCAGTTGGCCCCCACGCCGATGTCCAGCGCACGCACCTGGGCGCCCTTGGGGATCTCGCCGGCATTGTCATCGGCCAGCAGGTCGGCGGCGACGTGGATGTAGTCGGCGCGGCCAGGAATTGGCGGGCACAGATAGTCGGCGGGGATATCCCAGTGCTGGATGCCGTACTGGGCCTTCAGCAGAGCACGGTTGAACACCCGTACGGCCTCGGGGTTGGCGAAGTCGATGCTGGGTTTGCCGTGGGGGTTGGTGATGGTGAAGCGCGCCAGGTCAGGGTGGGCCTTGATCAGGCTGGGGAAGTCGTAGCGGCCCTGGTGGCGGTTGCGCGGGTGCAGGGTGGGTTTGTTCGGGGTCATGGCAGTGTCCAGCCCTATACGAGCGGTGGCTGATAGAGCCTGGGGCTGCTTTGCAGCCCTTTCGCGACACAAGGCCGCTCCTACAGGATAGCGGCGCCCTTCAGACCGGCGCCGTCCCTGTAGGAGCGGCCTTGTGTCGCGAAAGGGCCGCAAAGCGGCCCCAGCTTTTCTCTAGTGATTAAAGCGCTGCAATCCGCGCATGCTGCTCGGTGAAGTTGGCCAGGGCCTGTTCGGACTCGGCCAGCTTGGCGCGTTCCTTCTCGATCACGGCAGGTGGTGCCTTGTCGACGAAGGCGGCGTTGGACAGCTTGCCACCCACGCGTGCCACTTCACCCTGCAGGCGCTGGATTTCCTTGTTCAGGCGCGCCAGCTCGGCGTCCTTGTCGATCAGGCCGGCCATTGGCACCAGCACTTGCAGGTCACCGACCAGGGCGGTGGCCGACAGCGGCGCTTCGTCGGCATCGCCCAGTACGGTGAACGATTCGACCTTGGCCAGCTTCTTCAGCAGGGCTTCGTTTTCCTGCAGGCGACGCTGGTCGTCGGCGTTGGCGTTCTTCAGGAACAGCGGCAGCGGCTTGCCCGGGCCGATGTTCATTTCGGCGCGGATGTTGCGCAGGCCGACCATCAGCTCCTTGAGCCACTCGATATCGCCTTCGGCGGCAGCATCGATGCGGCTTTCATTGGCCACCGGCCATGGCTGCAGCATGATGGTCTTGCCTTCGATGCCGGCCAGCGGCGCGATGCGCTGCCAGATTTCTTCGGTGATGAACGGCATGAACGGGTGCGCCAGGCGCAGCGCCACTTCCAGCACGCGCACCAGGGTGCGGCGGGTGCCACGGGCGCGCTCGACCGGGGCGTTCTCGTCCCACAGCACCGGCTTGGACAGCTCCAGGTACCAGTCGCAGTACTGGTTCCAGATGAACTCGTACAGCGCCTGGCTGGCCAGGTCGAAGCGGAATTGCTCCAACTGGCGGGTCACTTCGGCTTCGGTACGCTGCAGCTGCGAGATGATCCAGCGGTCGGCCAGCGACAGCTCGTAGGCCTCGCCGTTCTGGCCGCAGTCCTCGCCCTTGTCCAGCACGTAGCGGGCGGCGTTCCAGATCTTGTTGCAGAAGTTGCGGTAGCCTTCGACGCGGCCCATGTCGAACTTGATGTCGCGGCCGGTGGAGGCCAACGAGCAGAAGGTGAAGCGCAGGGCGTCGGTGCCGTAGCTGGCGATACCTTCGGGGAACTCGGCCTTGGTCTGCTTGGCGATCTTCTCGGCAAGCTTGGGCTGCATCATGCCGCTGGTGCGTTTTTCCAGCAGGGCGTCGAGGGTGATGCCGTCGACGATGTCCAGCGGGTCCAGCACGTTGCCCTTGGACTTGGACATCTTCTGGCCCTGGCCGTCACGTACCAGGCCGTGCACGTACACGGTCTTGAACGGTACCTGCGGGGTGCCATCCTCGTTCTTGATCAGGTGCATGGTCAGCATGATCATGCGCGCAACCCAGAAGAAGATGATGTCGAAGCCGGTCACCAGCACGTCGGTGGAGTGGAATTTCTTGAGGAACTCGGTCTGTTCCGGCCAGCCCAAGGTAGAGAAGGTCCACAGGCCCGAACTGAACCAGGTGTCGAGTACGTCGTCGTCCTGGCGCAGGACCACGTCGGCGCCCAGGTTGTGCTTGGCGCGCACTTCTTCCTCGTTGCGGCCGACATAGACCTGGCCGGCCTCGTCGTACCATGCCGGGATGCGGTGGCCCCACCACAGCTGGCGGCTGATGCACCAGTCCTGGATGTCACGCATCCAGGAGAAGTACATGTTCTCGTACTGCTTGGGCACGAACTGGATGCGGCCATCTTCCACTGCGGCGATGGCAGGTTCTGCCAGCGGCTTGGTGGAAACGTACCACTGGTCGGTCAGCCACGGCTCGATGACCGTGCCCGAACGGTCGCCCTTCGGCACTTTCAGCGCGTGGTCGTCGATGCTGACCAGCAAGCCCTGGGCATCCAGGTCGGCGACGATCTGCTTGCGTGCGACGAAGCGGTCGAGGTTGGCGTACTGGGCCGGCAGGCGGGTGTCCACCTGCTCGTTGACGCTGCCGTCGAGGTTGAATGCCTGCGCGCTGGCCAGCACGAAGGCATTCTTGTCGAAGATGTTCAGCAGCGGCAGGTTGTGGCGTTTGCCGACTTCGTAGTCGTTGAAGTCGTGGGCCGGGGTGATCTTCACGCAGCCGGTACCGAACTCTGGGTCGCAGTAGTCGTCGGCGATGATCGGGATGCGGCGGCCGACCAGCGGCAGTTCGACGAACTTGCCGATCAGTGCCTGGTAGCGCTCGTCGTTCGGGTTGACCGCCACGGCCGCGTCACCCAGCAGGGTTTCCGGACGGGTGGTGGCGACGACCAAGTAGTCCTTGCCTTCGGCGGTCTTGGCGCCATCGGCCAGTGGGTAGCGCAGGTTCCACAGGTGGCCCTTCTCGTCGTGGTTTTCCACTTCGAGGTCGGAGATGGCCGTGTGCAGCTTGGTGTCCCAGTTGACCAGGCGCTTGCCACGGTAGATCAGGCCGTCTTCATGCAGGCGCACGAAGGCTTCCTTGACCGCTTCGGACAGGCCGTCGTCCATGGTGAACCGCTCGCGGCTCCAGTCGACCGACGAGCCCAGGCGGCGGATCTGACGGCTGATGTTGCCACCGGACTGGTCCTTCCATTCCCAGACCTTTTCCAGGAACTTCTCGCGGCCCAGGTCATGCCGGTTCTGGCCCTTGGCCTCAAGCTGGCGCTCGACCAGCATCTGGGTGGCGATACCGGCATGGTCGGTGCCTGGCTGCCACAGGGTGTCGCGGCCTTGCATGCGGCGGAAACGGATCAGGGCGTCCATGATCGCGTTGTTGAACCCGTGGCCCATGTGCAGGCTGCCGGTCACGTTCGGCGGCGGGATCATGATGGTGTAGGACTCGCCTGCACCTTGTGGGGCGAAATAGTTCTCGGACTCCCAGGTGTTGTACCAGGAAGTTTCGATGGCGTGCGGCTGGTAGGTCTTATCCATGCGCGGCGGGACCCTGTGCATTTATTCGGGAAAGCCGGGAAGTATAACCAAGCTAGGGGCCGCAGGCGACAAGCTGCTGCTATCTGGCAGGCAGGGACGGCCTATTCGCGGGTAAACCCGCGAAGAAGGCACCGCCGAATTTCGGTTTTACTCGGAACGCTTGATCAACCGCTCGATCCGCGCATCCAGCCGGCGCTTGATCTCGTTCTCGATGTGGGGGGTAAAGTCGTTGATCACGTCCTGCATGATCATCTGCGCCGCCGCACGCAGTTCGCTTTCCAGGTGCAGGAGGGTGTCCTGGCGGCGGGTCTGCGGGTCGTCTTCGGGTTCGGCAGCTATCGGTTCGGCCGCAGGCACATGGTTGCCGGGCGCTTCTTCCAGCAGCAACGGGATCTGCTCAACCGTCTCGGTCAGCAGCGGCGGTTGCAGGTCGGCGTCGCCAAGCAGCTGGCGTATCGACTCGAGGTCATCGAGCAGATGGGCGGAATCGGGCAGGGGGGAGGGCTTGTCCATCGTCGTCAAAGTCGCTGTAAGCGGTGGTCTTGCAGAGCATAGCCCTGTTCACGGTAGAAACGGAATCGTTCACGGGCCGATTGGCGGATGCCAGGCTCTTCAACGACGATTTCGGCCACTCGCTCGAACTGGCCGACGAAGGCCGGTACGCCGGTGCCCAGGTTGATCAACAGGTCGTGGTGGTCGCCCGCACTGTCGGCGGCCAGGCCCAATGCCACGCTGGCATCGGCATGTACCTCCGCGAGGTCGTGGGGCACGAAGGCCTCGCCCTTGAAGCGCCACAGGCGTTGGTCCAGCTCGCTGCGCTGCTCGGCGTCCTGGCAATGCAGGTAGACCCGGTGGCCAAGGCGCCAGGCCTTTTCGCACAGCTTGCAGGCGAAATCGAGCCGCGCCGACAGCGAGTCGGTGGGCAGGATGTAGAAATCGACTTTGCTCATGGTGGTATCGCCGGCCGGTGGCGCGCGGGGCGCCACCGGCTCAATGGCGTCAGGCGCCGGCGCGGTCCAGCAGGTACTGGGTCAGCAGGGGTACAGGGCGGCCAGTGGCGCCCTTGTCCTTGCCGCCGCTGACCCAGGCGGTGCCGGCGATGTCCATGTGCGCCCAGTCGTAGGCCTTGGCAAAGCGCGACAGGAAGCAGCCGGCGGTGATGGTGCCGGCCTTCGGCCCGCCGATGTTGCCCATGTCGGCGAACGGGCTGTCCAGCTGCTCCTGGTACTCATCGAACAGCGGCAGCTGCCAGGCACGGTCGTCGGCGCGCTTGCCGGCGTCGAGCAACTGGCCGACCAGGTCGTCGTTGTTGCCCATCAGGCCAGTGGTGTGGCTGCCCAGGGCGACGATGCAGGCACCGGTCAGGGTAGCGATGTCGATGACTGCCTGCGGTTTGAAGCGCTCGGCGTAGGTCAGGGTGTCGCACAGCACCAGGCGGCCTTCGGCGTCGGTGTTGAGGATTTCCACGGTCTGCCCGCTCATGGTGGTGACGATGTCACCCGGACGGGTGGCGCCGCCGCTCGGCATGTTCTCGGCGCAGGCCAGCAGGCACACCAGGTTGACCGGCAGCTGCAGCTCGAGCACCGCACGCAGGGTGCCGAGCACGCTGGCGGCACCGCACATGTCGTACTTCATTTCGTCCATGCCGGCACCAGGCTTCAGGCTGATGCCGCCGGTGTCGAAGGTAATGCCCTTGCCCACCAGCACGAACGGCTTGTCCGCCTTCTTGCCGCCCTGGTAGTTGAGCACGATCAGGCGTGGCGGCTGGTCGCTGCCCTGGCCGACGGCGTAGAACGCGCCCATGCCCAGGTCCTTGATCTTCTTCTCGTCCAGCACTTCGACCTTCAGCGCCTTGTGCGCCTTGGCCAGGTCCTTGGCCTGTTCGGCCAGGAAGCTTGGGTGGCAAAGGTTGGGCGGCAGGTTGCCCAGGTCGCGCGTGAAGGCCATGCCGGTGGCGATGGCACTGGCATGCTTGACGGCACGTTCGACCTCGGCCTGGCCGGCCTTGTCGGCCAGCAGGGTGACCTTCTTCAGTGCGCGCGGCTCGGCCTTCTGGCTCTTGAAACGATCGAACACGTACTCGCCGTCGAGCAGGGTTTCGGCCAGCAGGCGGTACTTGCCATAGTGGGCATCACGGTTGCTGACCGCGATGTCGTCCAGGGCCAGCACTGCGTCAGCGCCGTTCAGGCCCTTGAGCACGCCGGCGACGCTGGCGACCAGTTTGCGCCAGGCGCGGTCGCCCAGGGCTTCGTCCTTGCCGCTGCCCACCAGCAGCACGCGCTCGGCCTTCAGGCCCGCGAGGTTCTGCAGGAGCAGGGTCTGGCCCGGCTTGCCGGCCAGGTCGCCACGCTTGAGCACGGCACTGATGGCGCCTTCGCTGGCCTGGTCGACGGCCTTGGCCACGGCGCCGAGCTTGCGGTTTTCACCTACCGGGAGGACCAGGGTGGCGGTTTTTACGGATGCAGCAGCTACGCTTTTTACAACCAGTTCCATGTCAGGATCCCCGAATGATCGATACAGTCGGCGCTGTGTATTCCAGCGCTCTGGACGGGCCTGGCCGCGTCGTCGCGCGCCAGCGGAAAAGCTGCCAGTTTGAGCCTGCGGGAAGCGTGCTGACAACCCCGTTATGCGCCTTCATGCGCGGCGAAGTGACAGGGGCGGTCAATCACAGGATAATGCGCGCACTTTACATGGAGGTTCGCCTTTGGCGAACCGGCATTGGTCTTGGCTGTACTAAGTCATTGTCTGGCGCCATTGATTGGCAGTCCGCCCTGACAACCCAGGAGTGTCTGGTTTGATCGTCTTTCGTTATCTGTCCCGCGAGGTCCTGGTGACCTTGAGCGCCGTCAGCGCCGTGCTGCTGGTGATCATCATGAGCGGGCGCTTCATCAAGTACCTGGCCCAGGCTGCCCAGGGTGTGCTCGACCCGAGCGTGCTGTTCCTGATCATGGGCTTCCGTCTGCCGGGCTTCCTGCAGCTGATCCTGCCTCTGGGGCTGTTCCTCGGCATTCTCCTGGCATACGGGCGCCTGTACCTGGAAAGCGAGATGACCGTGCTGTCGGCCACCGGCATGAGCCAGCAGCGCCTGCTGGGCCTGACCATGGCGCCGGCCGCCCTGGTCGCCCTGCTGGTGGCCTGGCTTAGTCTGAGCCTGGCACCGCTGGGCGTGGCCCAGGTGCAGCAGATCATCGCCCAGCAGGATGCCCTGACCGAGTTCGACACCCTGGTGCCGGGCCGCTTCCAGACCCTGCGCGACGGCTCGCGGGTGACTTACACCGAAGAGCTGTCGGACGACCGCATCAACCTGGCCGGGGTGTTCATTTCCGAGAAGCGCTTCAACCAGGACAAGACCAAGGACCGCGCCCCGTCGGTGCTGGTTGCCGAAAAAGGCCACCAGGAAATCCAGGCCGACGGCAACCGCTACCTGGTGCTGGAAAACGGCTACCGTTACGATGGCAACCCGGGCCAGGCCGATTACCGTGCAATCAAGTACGACACCTACGGCGTGCTGCTGCCCAAGCCGGAAGTCGCCGAGGAAGTGACCGATCGCGAAGCCATCCCCACTTCCGAGCTGATCGGCAAGAAGGGCCTGCGTGAGCGCGCCGAGCTGCAATGGCGGCTGTCGCTGCCGATCCTGGTGTTCATCGTCACCATGCTGGCGGTGCCGCTGTCCCGGGTCAACCCGCGCCAGGGCCGCTTCCTCAAGCTGCTGCCGGCAATTCTTCTGTACATGGCCTACCTGACAATGCTGATTTCCGTACGCGGCGCCCTCGAGAAGGGCAAACTGCCGATCGCCCTGGGCATGTGGTGGGTCCACGGCCTGTTCCTGCTGATCGGCCTGGGCCTGATGTACTGGGAGCCGCTGCGCCTCAAGCGCGCCGCCCGTCGTGCGGAGGTGGCCCATGGGTAAGCTCGACCGCTACATCGGCCAGAGCGTGCTGCTGGCCATCCTCGCCGTGCTGGGGATCATCCTCGGCCTGGCTTCGCTGTTTGCCTTCATCGACGAGATGAGCGACCTGAGTGACACCTACACGGTGATGGAGGCGGGCAACTTCGTCCTGCTGACCGCACCGCGGCGGCTGTACGAAATGCTGCCGATGGCCGCCTTGATCGGCTGCCTGATCGGCCTGGGCAGCCTGGCCAGCAGCAGCGAACTGACCATCATGCGTGCTGCCGGGGTTTCCATCGGGCGCATCGTCTGGGCGGTGATGAAGCCGATGCTGGTACTGATGCTGGTGGGCCTGCTGATCGGCGAGTACGTGGCGCCGGTGACCGAGAACAAGGCCCAGGCCGACCGTTCCCTGGCCCAGGGCGGTGGTGAGGCGCAAAGCTCCAAGCGCGGCATGTGGCACCGCCAGGGCGAGGAGTACGTGCACATCAACGCCGTGCAGCCTAACGGCCTGCTGCTGGGTGTGACCCGTTACCGCTTCGACAGCGAGCGCAAGATCGTCACCTCGAGCTTCGCCCGCCGTGCACAGTACCAGGACGACCACTGGATGCTCAGCGACGTGCGTACCACCTTCTTCCGTGGCGACCACACCGAAGTGGTGACCGCGCCACAGGAGCGCTGGGACGTTTCGCTCACGCCGCAACTGCTCAATACTGTGATCCTCGCGCCGGAGTCGCTGTCCATCACCGGGCTGTGGGACTACATCCACTACCTGTCCGACCAGGGCCTGAACAATGCCCGTTACTGGCTGGCGTTCTGGACCAAGGTATTGCAGCCGATGGTGACCGCGGCGCTGGTGCTGATGGCCATTTCCTTCATCTTCGGCCCGCTGCGTTCGGTAACCCTTGGCCAGCGCGTGTTCACCGGTGTACTGGTGGGCTTTGTGTTCCGCATCGCCCAGGACCTGCTGGGGCCTTCGAGCCAGGTGTTCGGCTTCCCGCCGCTACTGGCGGTGGTGATCCCGGCAGGCATCTGTGCGCTGGCCGGCGTGTGGTTGTTGCGCCGGGCAGGTTGATGGCCTGAGCTGTACAAAAAAAGCCGACCTCAGGGTCGGCTTTTTGCTGCTTGACCAATAGCTGTAGGCTTGCGGCGAACTTGTAGGAGCAGCCTTCTGCTGCGAAAGGGCCGGTCTGGCAAAACACTCTCGTTGCCAGTGATGGCCTCTTCGCAGCACAAGGCTGCTCCTACAGGTACATTGGTTGCCCTGAAGCTTGTACTTATCTCTTCTGCTTAGGCACCCGCACCAGCTGGCTTTCCGAATAGATGTCATGCCAGCCCCGCTGGCGCTTGTCGATCAACGCCCAGAAAAAACCCAGCCCCAGGCACAGCCACGAAGCAATCGACACCACGAAGCGCAGCAGCGCCTGCCACAGGCTGATGGCCGTGCCATCGGCGTTCTGCACCCGCACGCCCCACACCTGCATGCCCAGGGTCTGCCCGCCATGGGTCCAGAACTTGGCAAAGAAACCGAACAGGACGAACAGCAGCACCGTCGACAGCAGCGGGTCGCCGTCCAGTGCGCCAGCCTCGGTCAATTCACGCATGCGGGCTTCGCCGATGATCGCCATCTGGATCATCTTGTAGGCACCTGCGGTCACGATCAGCAACGCCGTGCACAGCAGGAAGTCGTAGAACATCGCCGCCAGGCGCCGGCCCAGGCCGACCGGAGGAAAATCACCCTGGGGTGTGAGCAGAGGCTTGGACATGCAAAACGGCTCCAGAAGACGAAGCCGCTATTCTACGGGCAAAAAAAAGCCCCTGCACTTGGCAGGGGCTTTTCTCGAAGTCGGGTTCGGCTTAGCCGGCGACCTGAACTTTGTCAGCCTGCATGCCTTTCTGGCCCTGGACTGCTTCGAAGGTGACCTTCTGGCCTTCTTTCAGGCTCTTGAAGCCGTTACCTTCGATAGCGCGGAAGTGCACGAACAGATCCGGACCGCTTTCTGGGGTGATGAAGCCGTAACCTTTTTCGTCATTGAACCACTTGACGGTACCGTTCTGACGCTCAGCCATTGTCTTATTTCCTATGAAGCTTGAATTTTGATGACAGTTTCTTTTGCAATAAAGGAAGCAAAAGATTACTGGGCTGGGTTGCAGGAAAGTAAGAGACGTCGAACGGGTTGTAGCAGATTGCGGCTACTGGCCCAGGTCACGAACTGTTGCGACCCATGCAAACACAGTGCAGTGACTCTACGCCAACTCCCGAGCGAAAAACAAGCCCTTGGTCGTATGGAAAATCGGCCGTTTGCCGATAACCGACCGATTTGTCGGAAACGGCATGGCGCCTGGCCTGGCGCCATGTTCAAAAGTTATTGGACAGGTTCGAAAACGAATATGTCGAACCTGCCCGCAACCTTCACAAAGCGGCTTCAGCCCCGGTAGTAACGTTGTGCCACGAAAGGCATTTTGCTGACTTTCAAGGCAACCTTCTTGCCACGCACCAAGGCAAACAGTGGGGTGTCGATAGCGGTATGTTCACTATCGATATAACCCATTGCTACAGGTGCACCGAGTGTCGGGCCAAAGCCGCCGCTGCAAACTTTGCCTACAGGTTTATCGTTTGCATCGACAATATCCGCGCCTTCGCGTACTGGCGTACGTTCCTGCGGCAACAGGCCCACACGTTTGCTCGGCACGCCCTCGCGCTGATGGGCGAATATGGCCTCGGCACCCGGGAAGCCGGCGGCACGCGCGCCATCGGCACGGCGAACCTTGGAAATGGCCCACAGCAGGCTGGCTTCCACCGGCGTGGTCTCGGTGTTCATGTCGTGGCCATACAGGCACAGGCCGGCTTCCAGGCGCAGCGAGTCACGCGCACCCAGGCCGATCGGTTGTACTTCGGGCTCTGCCAGCAGGCGGCGGGCCAGGGCTTCGGCGGCATGCACCGGTACCGAAATTTCGTAGCCGTCTTCGCCGGTGTAGCCCGAGCGGCTGACGAAGCAGTCTTCACCCAGCAGTTTCACCGGGCGGAACTGCATGAAGGTCATGCCGGCCACTTCCGGGGCCAGGCGTTCCAGCACCTTGACTGCCGCCGGGCCTTGCAAGGCCAGCAGGGCGCGCTGCTCGAACAGCGGCTGCACCTCGCAACGGCTGCCGATGTGCGCTTGCAGGTGGGCCAGGTCCTGGTCCTTGCAGGCGGCGTTGACCACCAGGAACAGCGTGTCGTCGCCCAGGTTGGCGACCATCAGGTCGTCGAGGATGCCGCCTTGCTCATTGGTGAACATGGCATAGCGCTGCATGCCCACCGGCAGGTCGATGATATCCACCGGCACCAGGCTTTCCAGTGCCTTGGCGGCATCGCTGCCGCGCAGGGTGATCTGGCCCATGTGCGAGACATCGAACAGGCCGGCCTGCTCGCGTGTGTGCAAGTGTTCCTTGAGCACGCCCAACGGGTACTGCACCGGCATGTCATAGCCGGCGAACGGCACCATGCGCGCACCCAGTTCCAGGTGCAGGGCGTGCAGTGGGGTCTTGAGCAGTGTTTCGGACATCGGTGACTCCTTGCTGTTGTTGTCGGGTCAACATTCGATGATGTTGACGGCCAGGCCGCCACGGGCGGTCTCTTTGTATTTGCTTTTCATGTCGGCGCCGGTCTGGCGCATGGTGCGGATGACCTTGTCGAGCGACACGTAGTGCTGCCCGTCGCCGCGCAAGGCCATGCGCACCGCGTTGATCGCCTTCACCGAGCCCATGGCGTTGCGCTCGATGCAAGGCACCTGGACCAGCCCGCCAATCGGGTCGCAGGTCAGGCCCAGGTTGTGTTCCATGCCGATTTCGGCAGCGTTTTCCACCTGTTGCACGGTGCCGCCCATCACCTCGCACAGCGCGCCGGCGGCCATCGAACAGGCCACGCCAACCTCGCCCTGGCAGCCTACTTCGGCACCGGAAATGGAGGCGTTTTCCTTGTACAGGATGCCGATGGCCGCGGCGGTGAGCAGAAACCGCACCACCCCGTCCTCGTTGGCTCCCGGTACGAAGCGCATGTAGTAATGCAGCACCGCCGGGACAATGCCCGCCGCGCCGTTGGTCGGCGCAGTGACCACACGCCCGCCGTAGGCGTTTTCCTCGTTCACTGCCAGGGCATAGAGGTTGACCCAGTCGAGCACCGACAGGGCATCGCGCAGGCTGGCCTCGGGATTGCGGCTCAGTTGGCGGTACAACGCCGGCGCCCGGCGCTTGACCTTGAGCCCGCCCGGCAGGATGCCTTCATGCTGGCAACCGGCTTCGACGCAGTCCTGCATCACCTGCCAGATGCGCAGCAGCCCGGCACGGGTTTCCGCCTCGGGGCGCCAAGCCGCCTCGTTGGCCAGCATTACCTGGCTGATCGACAGGTTTTGCCCGGTGCAATGGCCGAGCAGCTCCTTGGCGGTCTTGAACGGGTAGGTCAGCGGTGTGCTGTCCTCGACGATGCGGTCGTGGCCGGCAGCGTCCTGGTCGACCACGAAACCGCCGCCCACCGAGTAGTACTCGCGGCTGCGGATTTGCAAGCCGGCCTCGTCGAAGGCGCGGAAGATCATGCCGTTGGGGTGGTAGTCCAGTGGCTTGCGGATCATCGCCAGGTGCTGCTTTTCGATGAACGCGATGCTGTGCTCGCCGAGCAGGTTCAGCCGACCGCTGTCGCGGATGGCCTGCAGGCGGGCAGGGATGGTGTCGGTGTCGATGACATCGGGGTGTTCGCCTTCAAGGCCCAGCAGCACGGCCTTGTCGCTGCCGTGGCCCTTGCCGGTGGCGCCGAGCGAGCCGTACAGCTCGGCCTTGACGCTAACCGTGCGGGCGAGCAGGCCATCACGACGCAGCCCTTCGGCGAAACGCGCGGCGGCGCGCATCGGGCCGACCGTGTGCGAGCTGGAGGGGCCGATGCCGATCTTGAACAGGTCGAAGACGCTCAAAGACATTGCTCATTCCCTCCGAAAGGTAAGGCGAGTGCTGCGCACTCGATCGCCGGCAAGCCAGCTCCCACAGGTACTGCACCAGCCTTGGAAAACAGGTGAGCCCTTTAGGGCTGGCAAGCCAGCTCTCACAGGTATTGCACCAGCCTTGGGTGCGGTGAGGCCCCTGTGGGAGCTGGCTTGCCGGCGATGAGGCCAGAGCGCCGGGTCAGGCGTCCTGATAGCTCTCGATCGACGGGCAGGCGCACACCAGGTTGCGGTCGCCGAACACGTTGTCGACCCGGCCGACCGGCGGCCAGTACTTGCCTTCCACCAGGCTTGGCAGCGGGTACACCGCCTGCTCGCGGCTGTAGCCATGGGCCCATTCGCCAACCAGTTCGGCCGCAGTGTGCGGGGCGTTCTTCAGCGGGTTGTCGTCCTTGTCCAGGCTACCGTTCTCGACCGCGCGAATTTCTTCTCGGATCTGGATCATCGCGTCGCAGAAGCGGTCCAGTTCTTCCTTGGACTCGCTTTCGGTCGGTTCGATCATCAGCGTGCCCGCCACCGGGAAGGACATGGTCGGGGCGTGGAAGCCAAAGTCGATCAGGCGCTTGGCCACGTCGTCGACGCTGATACCGCTGGTGTCCTTCAGCGGGCGCAGGTCGAGGATGCACTCGTGCGCCACCAGGCCGTTGCCGCCGGTATAGAGAACAGGATAGTGCTCTTCCAGGCGACGGGCGATGTAGTTGGCGTTGAGGATTGCCATCTGCGAGGCACGCTTGAGGCCGGCACCGCCCATCATGCGGATATACATCCAGGTGATCGGCAGGATGCTGGCGCTGCCGAACGGCGCGGCACAAACCGCGCCCTCGGTGTTTTCCAGCTGCGCGTGGCCGGGCAGGAACGGCGCCAGGTGCGACTTGACGCCGATCGGGCCGACGCCCGGGCCGCCACCGCCGTGCGGGATGCAGAAGGTCTTGTGCAGGTTCAGGTGGGAAACGTCGCCGCCGAACTTGCCTGGGGCGCACAGGCCGACCATGGCGTTCATGTTGGCGCCGTCGATGTACACCTGGCCACCGTTGTCGTGGATGATCGCGCAGATTTCGCCGATCGCTTCCTCGAACACGCCGTGGGTCGACGGGTAGGTGATCATGATCGCGGCCAGGCGCTCGCGGTGCTCGATGGCCTTGGCGCGCAGGTCCTCGACATCGACGTTGCCGCGGGCATCACAGGCGGTGACCACCACGCGCATGCCGGCCATGTGCGCGGTTGCCGGGTTGGTGCCATGGGCCGACGACGGGATCAGGCAGATGTCGCGGTGGCCTTCGCCACGGCTGCGGTGGTAGGCGCGAATGGCCAGCAGGCCTGCATACTCACCTTGGGAACCGGCGTTGGGCTGCAGCGACACGGCGTCGTAGCCGGTGGCGGCGCAGAGCATGGCTTCCAGCTCGGTGGTCATCTGCAGGTAGCCCTGGCTCTGCTCGGCGGGGGCGAACGGGTGCAGGTTGCCGAACTCGGCCCAGGTGACCGGGATCATTTCGCTGGCGGCGTTCAGCTTCATGGTGCACGAGCCCAGCGGGATCATGCTGCGATCCAGCGCCAGGTCCTTGTCGGCAAGGCGGCGCAGGTAGCGCATCAGCTCGGTTTCGCTGTGGTAGCGGTTGAATACCGGGTGCGAGAGGATGGCCGACTGGCGCAGCAGGGCGGCAGGCAGCAGCGAGCCGGTGCTGGCGGCCAGCGCGTTGAAGTCCGGCTGGGCCTGGTCGCCACCGATCAGTTGCCACAGGGTCTCGACATCGGCCTGGCTAGTGGTTTCGTCCAGCGACAGGCCCACGTGGGCGGCGTCGATCTGGCGCAGGTTGATGCCCTGGGCGCGGGCCTTGTCATGCAGGCTGGCAGTGGCGCTGCCGGTGGCCAGGGTCAGGGTGTCGAAGGCGCTGGCGCCCACTACCTGCACGCCCAGCGTCTTCAGGCCGGCGGCCAGGATCGCGGTCAGGGCATGGGTACGTTCGGCGATGCGCTTGAGGCCGGCCGGGCCGTGGTACACGGCGAACATGCTGGCGATGTTGGCCAGCAGCACCTGGGCGGTGCAGATGTTGCTGGTGGCCTTTTCGCGGCGGATGTGCTGTTCGCGGGTCTGCATGGCCAGGCGCAGGGCGGTCTTGCCGAAGCGGTCGATCGACACGCCGACCAGGCGGCCTGGCATGTCGCGCTTGAATGCGTCACGGGTGGAGAAGTAGGCCGCGTGCGGGCCACCAAAGCCCAGCGGCACACCGAAGCGCTGGGCGCTGCCGATGGCCACGTCGGCACCGAACTCGCCCGGCGGGGTCAGCAGGGTCAGGGCCAGCAGGTCGGCGGCCACGGCGACCAGGGCGTTGGCGGCGTGGAAGCGCTCGACCACTTCGCGGTAGTCGAACACTTCACCGTTGCTGGCCGGGTACTGCAGCAGGGCGCCGAAGAAGGCGCTGACATCGCCCAGCTCGCGTTCGTCGCCGACCACGATCTCGATACCCAGCGGCTCGGCACGGGTGCGCAGCACGTCGAGGGTTTGCGGGTGGCAGTGCACGGAGGCGAAGAAGGCGTGGCTGGCCTTGTTCTTCGACAGGCGCTTGCAGAAGGTCATGGCCTCGGCCGCAGCTGTGGCTTCGTCGAGCAGGGAGGCGTTGGCGATCGGCAGGCCGGTCAGGTCGCTGATCAGGGTCTGGAAGTTCAGCAGCGCTTCCAGGCGGCCCTGGGAAATTTCTGGCTGGTACGGGGTATAGGCGGTGTACCAGGCCGGGTTTTCCAGCAGGTTGCGCAGGATCGGCGCCGGGGTGTGGGTGTTGTAGTAGCCCTGGCCGATGTAGCTCTTGAACAGCTGGTTCTTGCCGGCGATGGCCTTGAGCGCGGCAAGCGCGTCGGCTTCGCTCTGCCCGTCGTGCGAGCCGAGCACGCTGGTGCCCTTGATGCTGTCAGGGATGACCGCTGCGGTCATGGCTTCCAGCGAGTCGAAGCCGAGGGCGGCCAGCATGGCCTGCTCGTCAGCGGCGCGCGGGCCGATGTGGCGGGCGATGAATTCGTTGGCGGTGCCGAGGTTGATGGTCATGGCGGGGTTCCTCAGGCGTCGTCGTTGGCTTTGATCAGGCGGTCGTAGGCGTCTTGGTCGAGCAGGGCGGTGACTTCGCTCATGTCGGCCGGGTTGAAGCGGAAGAACCAGCCGTCTCCCAGCGGGTCTTCGTTGACCAGCTCGGGGCTGTCGTTGAGGGCTTCGTTGACGGCGACCACTTCACCGGCCAGGGGCATGTACACGCCGCTGGCGGCTTTCACCGATTCCACGGTGGAGGCTTCGGCGCCTTTGTCGTACTGCTGCAGCTCTGGCAGTTGCACGTAGACCACATCGCCAAGGGCGTTCTGGGCGTAGGCGGTGATGCCCACGGTAACGCTGCCATCGGCTTCGACGCGCAGCCATTCGTGATCTTCAGTGAAACGCAACTCGCTCATGGGGAATCCTCGGGAAGCAGGGCGTTAGGCGCGGTGGCTCCGCGCTCTTGGGGTTGGGATTCCCTTAGCAAAAATGCGGCCAATCGTTAAAAAACCTTTTAAATCAATATGTTAATTGTTTTACGTATTCAATTTGTCATTCTTGTGGAATGAAAACGCTACAGCGGGAGGGGGATGGAAAAGGGTTTGGGGATCAAACCCTTGCACTGCCGTATCTGTATGGGTGTGTATTGATTTCAATACGATGTACTGAAATCAATACAATCCTGCCTGCAGGGCGCGAGTTTCAGCCGTCAGTTCTTCAGGCGGCCCTTCTTGCGATGCCCGTTCTACGTAGTTCTACGTAGATCGCGCCCGTAGTACTGCGAATTTTCTTATGGACCCGGCATGGCGAAAGTGTCGCCGTCCTTATCCGGACACATACAACAACAAAAGCCGTCGCAGGTTTACCACCCGCGACAGGAGAAAATTCGATGACCACACTGGCTACCCGAATTGCCTGGTTTGCCGTTGCCTTGCTTGGTGCGTTCGCGCTGGGCACCCTTGCACTACGCAGAGGCGAAGCCATCAACGCCCTCTGGATCGTGACGGCAGCAGTCGCCATCTACCTCATTGCCTACCGTTACTACAGCCTGTTCATCGCCAACAAGGTGATGCAACTGGACGCCACACGCGCCACGCCCGCCGTACTCAACAACGACGGCCTGGACTACGTACCGACCAACAAGCACATTCTCTTCGGGCACCACTTTGCTGCCATTGCCGGCGCGGGCCCTCTGGTTGGCCCGGTGCTTGCCGCGCAAATGGGCTACCTGCCCGGAACACTCTGGCTGATCGCCGGTGTGGTCCTGGCGGGCGCTGTCCAGGACTTCATGGTGCTGTTCATCTCCACCCGTCGCAATGGTCGCTCCCTGGGCGAACTGGTACGCGAAGAAATGGGTTCCATTCCCGGTACCATTGCCTTGTTCGGTGCCTTCCTGATCATGATCATCATCCTCGCGGTGTTGTCTCTGATCGTGGTCAAGGCGCTGGCGGAGAGCCCCTGGGGCATGTTCACGGTAATGGCCACGTTGCCGATTGCAGTGTTCATGGGCGTCTACATGCGCTACCTGCGCCCAGGGCGTATCGGTGAGATCTCTGTGATCGGCGTGGTCCTGCTGCTGGCGTCCATCTGGTGCGGTGGACTGGTCGCCGCCGATCCAGTCTGGGGGCCTGCGTTCACCTTCACCGGGTTGCAGATTACCTGGATGCTCATCGGCTATGGCTTCGTTGCCGCGGTACTGCCCGTCTGGCTGATCCTGGCGCCACGGGACTACCTTTCGACCTTCCTCAAGATCGGGACCATCGTCGCCCTGGCAATCGGCATCCTGGTCATCGCCCCCGACCTGAAAATGCCAGCCGTTACCCACTTCATCGATGGTACGGGCCCGGTCTGGAAGGGCGCCCTGTTCCCCTTCCTGTTCATCACCGTGGCATGCGGCGCGGTGTCTGGCTTCCACGCGTTGATCAGTTCGGGTACCACACCCAAGCTGTTGGCCAATGAAAGTCATGCCCGTTACATCGGCTACGGCGCGATGCTGATGGAGTCCTTCGTCGCGATCATGGCCATTGTCGCGGCATCGGTCATCGAACCTGGGATCTACTTCGCCATGAACAGCCCGGCCGCTGTGGTGGGTGGCGATGTCGCGACCGTGGCGGCTACCGTGAGCAGCTGGGGTTTCACCATAACACCGGAAATCCTGCAACAGACTGCCGCCGACATTGGCGAGCACACCATCCTGGCTCGCGCCGGCGGAGCGCCGACCTTGGCCGTGGGGATTGCCCAGATCCTCCACCAGGCGCTGCCAGGCGAGAACACCATGGCGTTCTGGTACCACTTTGCAATTCTCTTCGAGGCACTGTTCATCCTCACCGCCGTCGATGCCGGCACCCGTGCAGGGCGCTTCATGCTGCAGGATCTGCTCGGCAATTTCGTGCCGGCACTGAAGAAGACCGACTCCTGGGCGGCGAACCTGATCGCTACCGCAGGTTGCGTGGCCATGTGGGGCTGGCTGCTGTACCAAGGGGTGATCGACCCGCTGGGTGGCATCAACACCCTGTGGCCGCTGTTCGGCATCTCCAACCAGATGCTGGCCGGGATCGCGCTCATGCTCGGCTGTGTGGTGCTTATCCGCATGAAGCGTCAGCGATACGTCTGGGTTACCTTGATTCCAGCCGTCTGGCTGCTGATCTGCACCACTACGGCCGGTCTTATAAAGCTGCTGGACAAGGACCCCTCGATGGGCTTCCTGGCGCTTGCCAAGAAGTACAGTGATGCTGCCGTTGCAGGCCAGGTGCTGGCGCCTGCGAAGGATCTGATGCAAATGCAGCACGTTGTGTTCAATGCCTATACCAACGCGACGCTGACAGCATTGTTCCTGTTGGTGGTCCTTAGCATTCTTTGCTTTGCCGTGAAGGTCGGGCGCCGTGCCTGGGTCATGCCCGAGCGCACCGACAAGGAATCACCGTTCCAGCCACAGCCGGACGTCTGAGGGGCGCCCGGAATGTTCAATGACCTGAGCAAGATGGGTAAGTACCTGGGGCAAGCCGCCCGGATGCTGGTCGGCATGCCAGACTACGACGCCTATGTGGAGCACATGCAGCTCAAGCACCCGGAAAAACCGCTGATGTCCTACGAGGCGTTTTTCCGGGAGCGCCAGGAGGCACGTTACGGTGGCGGGAAGGGACGCCCAGTTCGTTGCTGCTGAGCGCTGACTAGCCCAGGCAGGCGCAACGTTCATCATGGTGCTCTCGCATTGGAAGGCCGGCAGCAGGCATAGTGCTGTTGCCGGCCCGCTCCTGCATTGGAAATGACCATGCAACTCAAGCACAAGATCGTCACTCTCAGTGTGCTTCCACTCGTCCTTTCGGTCCTGTTCATCTGTGTCCTCGTGTTTGCCCAGAGTCGCAAGCTGGAGGAGGAACAGGCACGCCTGGTTGAAAGCAGCATCATGGCAGCAAAGAAGGCCGAGTTGAAAAACTACCTAAGCCTGGCGATGAGCCTCATCGCGCCGTTGTATGAAGGCAGCACCGATAATGAAGCAACTCGGCAGCGTGCACTGGAGATCCTGTCCCAAGCCAAC
The DNA here is from genome assembly GCF_002113105.1 of Pseudomonas sp. B22(2017). NCBI lineage: Bacteria > Pseudomonadati > Pseudomonadota > Gammaproteobacteria > Pseudomonadales > Pseudomonadaceae > Pseudomonas > Pseudomonas sp. B22(2017). The sequence continues at coordinate 252,354 of NZ_NEJN01000003.1, read as the reverse complement.
TTCGGCCTCGACGGCTACTTCTTCGTGTATGACCAGCAGGGCAAGAACCTGATGCACCCGAGGCAGTCCGAGCTGGTTGGCAAGCAACTCATTACGCTGACCGACAAGAACGGGCTACCGGTCATCCAGGCGCTGCTCAAGAGCGCCAGGGAGGGCGATGGATTCCAGTTGTACGACTGGCAGAAGCCTTCTTCCGGGCAGATTACCGGGAAACTGTCATATGTCGTGATGCTGGACCGTTGGGGCTGGATGCTTGGCACAGGCATATATATCGACGATGTGGAGGTGGCGACCCGCAAGTCCCGGCAAGAGGTCGCTACCGGGGTACTGACCACGGTTCTGGCGATCGCCTCGTTCTCGTTGATTGCCGTACTGGTGATTTTTACCGGTGGCCTGATGCTGAACGTCAGTGAGCATCGCCTGGCGGACCGTAAGCTTTCCACGCTCAACCAGCGGATCGTGAACCTGCAGGAGGAGGAGCGCTCGCGGGTTTCGCGTGAACTGCATGACGGGATCAGTCAGGAGCTGGTGTCGATCAAGTTCCAGTATGAGCTGGCCGCCATCGAACTGGCCAACGGCCGGAGCGAGGGCCTGGAAAACCTGCGCAAAGGTACTTGCAGACTTGGCGCGGCGATCGGTGAGATACGCCGCATTTCCCATGATCTGCGCCCCTCGCTTCTGGACACGTTGGGGTTGTCGCCTGCCATCGAGCAACATGTCCGTGAGTTCGAGCAACGTACCTCGATTCACACCCAGTACGAATGTGGAATGGATGCGGCGGACATCGATACCAGCCTCAGGTTGACGCTGTTCCGCATCATTCAAGAGGCCCTCGCGAACGTGGAGCGTCATGCCAAAGCCACTGCCGCGATCGTTTCCGTCACGCAACAGCAGGGCATGATCGTATTGCGTGTGGAGGACAACGGGGTAGGGTTCGACACCCGCGCAGCAGACGAGTGCCACGGTATCGGCCTGAGGAACATTCGCGAACGAGTGGACCACCACTCGGGTAGCGTCAACATCGCATCCTCTTACGGCCGTACCGAGCTACAGGTGCAGATACCGGTTACGATCAGCTGAGCAGCCTTGCCACGCCAACCCTCGAGGACTCCATGAGCGTAACCCATCCGGTCAGAATCGCCCTGGTCGACGACCACGTCCTTGTGCGTGACGGCGTAAAGGCGCTGCTGTGCGCGATCCCGCACTTCGAGGTTGTCGGCCAGGCCGAGTCAGGAGCCCAGGCAATCGAGTTGGTAGCGACTACTGAACTGGACATTCTCCTGGTCGACGTAGGGCTTCAGGACATGAACGGGTTGGAGCTCACGCGCAAGCTGCGCGAACGCTACCCGGATATCAGGATCCTCATGCTGAGCATGTACGACAACCAGGAGTACGTCCGCACCTCCATCAGTTCCGGAGCGCTAGGTTATGTGCTGAAGAATGCGCCTTCCGCAGAGCTCATCGCGGCCATCGAGGCCATCGCTGCGGGAGGAAGCTTCTACAGCTCGGAAATCACTCGCAAGCTCGCCGTGAGCAACCGGGACGAGCACGAGCTGACGCCCCGTGAGTTGCAAGTGCTGTCAATGATCGCCAAGGGGCACAACAACAAGAAAATGGCCCAAGAGCTGGATATCAGTGTCCGTACAGTGGAAACCTATCGGCTGAGCATCAGGCGCAAGCTCAATATCGATACCCCTGCGGCACTCGTGAAATACGCCCTGGAGCATGGCCTGACCTCGATCTAGGCAATCCAGGGCAACGCCAGATACAGCTTGATGACGATGACATTGATGATGTCGATGAAGAATGCCCCCACCATCGGCACCACCAGGAAGGCAATGCGCGAGGCTCCGTAGCGCTGGGTCACCGCTTGCATGTTGGCGATTGCCGTTGGCGTTGCACCCAGGCCGAAACCACAGTGCCCGGCAGCCAGTACCGCTGCATCATAGTTGCGGCCCATTACCCGGAACGTGACGAATATCGCGAACAGTGCCATGACCAATGTCTGTGCGGCGAGCAATGCAAAGAATGGTAATGCCAGCGCTGAAAGGTCCCACAACTTGAGCGACATCAAGGCAATGGCCAGGAATAACGACAAGCTCACATTGCCCAATACCGAGACTTCCCGTTCGAATACTTGATAAAAGCCGAGCGCCGAAAGGCCGTTTCGCAACACCACGCCCACGAACAGTACGCAAACGAACGTTGGCAGTTCAAACGCAGTGCCTTTCAGCATACCGTTAAGTAACGAGCCTGCGAGTAAACTGACAGCGATCAGCGCCAATGTTTCGATAAATGAAAACGGCGTGATCAAGCGTTCTTTGTCTGGTTGTTCGAAACCCTTGGGCAGTCGTGGTGCTGGTTCTTCGATACCAGGTGTCGTTACCCGTCTGATCAGCAACCGGGCGACCGGGCCACCAATAAGGCCACCCAGTACCAGGCCGAAGGTAGCTGATGCCATTGCGAGTTCGGAGGCCGACGCCAGACCGAACTTTTCGGTGAAAGTGGCCCCCCACGCGGCGCCTGTACCGTGGCCGCCGGACAAGGTAATAGAGCCGGCCAGCAGGCCCATCAGCGGGTCGAGGCCAAGTGCCGTTGCCAGGCCGATACCCATGGCGTTCTGGACCAGCAGCAAGCCGGTTACCACCAGCAGGAACACGGTAACCACGCGGCCACCTTTTTTCAGGCTGGCGAAGTCTGCACTCAAACCGATGGTGGCGAAGAATGCCAGCATCAGAGGAGTTTGCAGTGAAGTATCGAATTGCACGTGGATATCGAAACTGCGCAACACCAGGAACGCCAAGGCCACTACCAGCCCGCCAGCGACAGGTTCCGGAATATTGTAAGTGCGCAGGAAACCAATACGCGCGACCAGGCCGCGCCCCAATAACAGTACCAAAGAGGCGGCTACAAGCGTCCCGTAAAAATCGAGTTCAAACATCAGGTGCTCTCGTTATATCCAGTAGCGGACCACTTCCCGCTATGGGGCGGGCAAGTGGGGTGACAGGTGGGAATACACTGTCACCATTCTACGAGGCATACGTGGGAGAGTATCTTTCACTGGCGTAGGAAAAGCCTGAATAACAACCGGATTATTGCAATAACTATCAGGGGCAGCTTTGCGGCCCATCGCAGGCAAGCCAGCTCTCACATGGCACAACACATGACTCATTGGTTCAGCGAGGTTCTGTAGGAGCAGCCTTGTGCTGCGAAGAGGCCGGTACAAGCAACAGACAGGCTTTGTCAGTACCGGCCTCTTCGCAGCACAAGGCTGCTCCTACAAAGGACGCGTCAGACGAGCGATATTTGTTCTCTGCGCGACAGCGCAGCCCAAAAGGGCTGGGCAATCTCCCACAGGTATCGCGCAGAATTCAGCACGTGTGCGATACCTGTGGGAGCTGGCTTGCCTGCGATGGGCTGCGTAGCAGCCCCGTTGACGCTATCTGACAGGTATCAGGCTTTGCTCGGTATTCCATATTTGCGCAGGCGCTGCGCAATGGCGGTATGTGAAGTTTGCAAGCGCCCGGCCAGTTGCCGCGTGGATGGGTAGCTGGCGTACAGGCGTTGCAGCAGTTCGCGCTCGAAATCACTCACGGCCTGTTCCAGGCTGGCCACTTCGCCGTCCTGACCACGGGCCACCGAGGTGCCAGCGATGTCCAGGTCACCAATATCCACCAGGTTGCCCTCGCAGATGGCTGCGGCGCGGAATATCACGTTCTGCAGCTGGCGCACATTGCCCGGCCAAGGGTTGGCCAGCAGTGCCGAATGGGTAGCCGGGGTCAGCCTGCAGGGTGGGCGCTGGATCTGCGTGCAGGCCTGCTGCATGAAGAAATGCGCCAGCATCAGGATGTCCTGGCCGCGGTCGCGCAGCGGTGGCACTTGCAGATTGAGCACGTTCAGGCGGTAGAACAGGTCTTCGCGGAAGCTGCCTTCGGCGACCATGCGCTCCAGGTCGCGGTGGGTGGCGCTGATGATGCGTACATCCACCTTCACTTCGCGGTCGCCACCCACCCGGCGGAAGCTGCCATCGCTGAGAAAGCGCAGCAGCTTGGCCTGCAGGTATGGCGACATCTCGCCGATTTCATCGAGGAATACCGTGCCCTGGTTGGCCAGCTCCATCAGCCCGGGCTTGCCGCCCCGTTGTGCGCCGGTGAAGGCCCCGGGGGCGTAGCCGAACAGTTCGCTTTCGGCCAGGCTCTCGGGCAGCGCAGCACAGTTCAGCGCCAGGAATGGTGCCGCGTGGCGGCTGCTGATGGCGTGGCAGGCGCGGGCTACCAGTTCTTTGCCGGTGCCGGTTTCGCCATGCACCAGCAGCGGTGCATCGAGCGCCGCCACGCGCAGGGCGCGGGCCTTGAGGGTGCGGATGGCCGGTGACTCGCCGAGCAAGGCATCGAAGCCTTCGGCATGGTCGTGGTGCAGGGCCGACAGGCGTTCGCCCATGCGCGTAGGCGGGTACAGCGTCAGCAGGCCACCGGCGTTGGTGATCGGCATGGCGTCCAGCAACAGGCTCTGGCCGTTGAGCTGCATCTCGCGCATGGGCAGGTGGAAGTTGTTGTCCAGCAGGGCCTGCAGCAGCGCCGGGTCGCCGAACAGCTCACCCACCGAGCGCCCGGCCGATTCGCGGCCGCACAGTTCGATCAGCGCCGGGTTGGCCAGCAGCACCTTGCCGGCACTGTCCACGGCCAGCACCGGGTCGCTCATCGCAGCCAGCAGGGCATCGAGCTGCAGGTGCCGGCGTTGGCCAGGGAGGATGTCGACCACGTCCACCGATTGCACGCCATGTACCTCGAACAGCGCGTCGTGCAGTTCTTCGAGCACGGCGGGGCTGAGGGTAGGGGCGTCGATGTAGACGTTCGGCGGGACCATCTCCACGGCGTCCAGGTTGAGGTTGCGGGCACCGAGCAGGGCGAGGACTTCCTGGGTGATGCCGACGCGGTCGATGAAGCTGACGTGGATGCGCATGGGGAGGGTGCGGTTGTGGCTGGGGGAGGGCGGTAGTATGCCTCAACATTGTCGGGGCCGCTTTGCGGCCCATCGCGACCCAAGGCCGCTCCTACAGGTACAGCGCCACACCCTGTAGGAGCGGCCTTGTGTCGCGATGGGCTGCAAAGCAGCCCCCGGATCCTGAAATCACTCCAGATGTTCAGGCTTGATCGGGTCGCCCGATTTCACATCCAGCTTTTCGCGAATGTCCGCGAACATATGGTCATAAAGCTTGTGCGGCGAGCTCAGGCTCTCGAACTTCTTCGGTGGCTTCAGGTACGACTGCGCCCTTCGGCTCAACTGCATGAGGAAGCTGGGCAATACCTGGTCCTTGGCCAGGAAGAACTTTTCTTCCACTGGCTTGCCTTCGATGCTGCCATGCATCTTGAACTGGATGCCTCTACCTTCCTTGGGGTCCGACACTGCCTCGTATTCGATGTTCAGGTCATAGCTGTGGTCATTCTGGTTCAGCGCGGTGCGCTCGATGTGTACATGACCGGGTTGGTACTGGGCCATGGCAAGCTCCTTTGGAAGGTCGAAAATGGCGGACGCTGGCGCCCGCCTACTGCATTCAACGGTAGCTGATCCCCGGCTTCGCGGTGGAAACGCGCGTGCCGGCGGTGCCTTTGACGATGTCCTCGATGTTCTCCAGCGAACTGATCACTGCCACTTTGCCGGTGTTGCGGGCAAAGTCGCAGGCGGCCTGCACCTTCGGCCCCATGGAGCCGGCGGCGAAGCCAAGGCGTTCGAGTTCGTCGGGGTGGGCCTGGGCAATGGCCTTTTGTGTGGGCTTGCCCCAGTCAACATAGGCCGCATCGACGTCGGTGGCAATGATCAGTAGGTCGGCGTCCAGCTGCTCTGCCAGCAGGGCCGAGCACAGGTCCTTGTCGATCACCGCCTCGATGCCCTTGAGCTTGCGGTTCTCATCGTACATGGTGGGGATGCCGCCGCCGCCGGCGCAAATCACGATGCTGCTCTTTTCCAGCAGCCACTTGATCGGGCGGATCTCGAAGATGCGTTTGGGTTTCGGGCTGGCCACCACTCGGCGGTACTTGTCGCCGTCGGCCTTGACCACCCAACCCTTTTCCTTGGCCAGGCGCTCGGCCTCTTCCTTGCCATAGACCGGGCCGATGAACTTGGTCGGGTCCTTGAAGGCGGGGTCGTTGGCGTCCACTTCGACCTGGGTCAGCAGGGTGGCGAACGGCACTTCGAAGGCCAGCAAGTTGCCCAGTTCCTGTTCGATCATGTAGCCGATCATGCCCTCGGTCTCGGCCCCAAGCACGTCCAGCGGGTAGGCCTCGTCGGGCTTGTAGGACAGGCCCTGCAGCGACAGCAGGCCAACTTGCGGGCCGTTGCCGTGGGCAATGACCAGTTCGTTGCCTGGGTGGATCTTGGCGATCTGTTCGGTGGCGGTGCGAATATTGGCGCGCTGGTTGTCAGCGGTCATGGGCTCGCCGCGACGCAGCAGGGCGTTGCCGCCCAATGCAACAACGATACGCATGGGGAATGTCCTTTGCGGATATAGGGTGAGCGCCTCGATCCATTGTGGGAGCTGGCTTGCCGGCGATCACCGGCGAAGCCGGTGCCATGCACCGAGTTGCCTGTATCGCCGGCAAGCCAGCTCCCACAGGATCGAGGTGGTTGTCAGAGGTCAGCCAGTGTCGACACCAGGATCGCCTTGATCGTGTGCATGCGGTTTTCCGCCTGCTCGAAGGCGATGCAGGCCGGCGACTCGAAGACGTCGTCGGTCACTTCGATACCGTTGGCCAGGTCCGGGTACTGTTCGGCGATCTGCTTGCCTACCTTGGTTTCGGAGTTGTGGAACGCCGGCAGGCAGTGCATGAACTTGGTCCGCGGGTTGCCGGTGGACTTCATCAGCTGTGCATTCACCTGATACGGCTTGAGCAGCTTGATGCGCTCACCCCAGGCTTCGATCGGCTCACCCATCGATACCCACACGTCGGTGTGCACGAAGTCCACACCCTTGACCGCGGCAACCGGGTCTTCGGTGAGGGTGATGCGTGCGCCGCTTTCCTCGGCGTACTTGTGGCAACGTTCGACCAGGTCGTCATGCGGCCACAGCGCCTTGGGCGCGGCGATGCGTACGTCCATGCCAAGCTTGGCGCCGATCAGCAGCAGCGAGTTGCCCATGTTGTTGCGGGCGTCGCCCAGGTAGGCGTAGCTGATGTCGTGCAGCGGCTTGTCGCTGTGCTCGCGCATGGTCAGCACGTCGGCAATCATCTGGGTTGGGTGGTATTCGTCGGTCAGGCCGTTGAACACCGGAACGCCGGCGAACTTGGCCAGCTCTTCGACGATTTCCTGCTTGAAGCCCCGGTACTCGATGGCGTCGTACATGCGCCCGAGCACGCGGGCAGTGTCCTTCATGCTTTCCTTGTGGCCGATCTGCGAGGAGGTCGGGTCGATGTAGGTGACATTGGCCCCCTGGTCATAGGCGGCCACTTCGAAGGCGCAGCGGGTACGGGTAGAGGTTTTTTCGAAGATCAGCGCGATGTTGTTGCCTTTCAGGTGCTGCTGCTCGGTACCGGTGTACTTGGCGCGCTTGAGGTCGCGGGACAGGTCCAGCAGGTAGCGCAGCTCGCGGGTGGTGTGGTGTTCCAGGCTGAGCAGGTTGCGGTTGTGAATATTGAACGCCATGACTTTTCTCCTTGAGTTTGGTGAACGCACCGGCCGCCGCTTGGTGAGGGCGGCCGGGGGGTAATGGTCGTTAGTAGTCGATCGGGTCGCGCACGATCGGGCAGGTCATGCAGTGGCCGCCGCCCCGGCCCCGGCCCAGTTCGCCGGCACTGATGGTGATGACCTCGATCCCGGCCTTGCGTAGCAGGGTATTGGTGTAGGTGTTGCGGTCGTAGCCAATGACCACGCCCGGTTCCATGGCCACCACGTTGTTGCCGTCATCCCACTGTTCGCGCTCGGCGGCAAAGCTGTTGCCACCGGTTTCGACCACGCGCAGCTTGACCCCAAGCTGCTCGCCCACCACCTCGATGAACGACTTGTTCTCGCGGCGCACGTCCATGCCGTAAGGCTTGCTTTCGTCCGGGCGGATGATGAACGGCACGATCTCTTTCACCACTTCCGGGAAGACCGTGACCAGGTCGCGGTCGCAGAAGCTGAACACGGTGTCCAGGTGCATGGCAGCACGGGATTTCGGCAGGCCGGCGACGATGACTTTTTCCACCGCGCCCTTGGCGAACAGGTTTTGCGCCAACTGGCCGATGGCCTGGCGCGAGGTGCGCTCGCCCATGCCGATCAGCACGATGCCTTTGCCGATCGGCATCACGTCACCACCCTCGAGGGTGGCGTTGCCGTGGTCCTTGTCCGGGTCGCCGTACCACACCTGGAAGTCGGCGCCGGTGAACTCCTTGTGGAACTTGTAGATGGCTGTGGTCAACAGGGTTTCCTGGCGGCGCGCCGGCCAGTACATCGGGTTGAGCGTGACGCCGCCATAGATCCAGCAGGTGGTGTCGCGGGTGAACTGGGTGTTGGGCAACGGTGGCAGGATGAAGCTGGAGTGGCCCAGGTAGTCGTTGTACATCTTGACCACGCTGGCGCCTTCGCTTTCCGGCAAGTCCTGGCCTGCCACGCCGCCAATCAGGAACTCGGCCAGATGGCGTGGCTCGAGGCCTTCGAGCCAGCTTCTCACTTCGTTGGTCAGGCCGACGCCGACAGTGTCGGAGGTGATCTTGCGATCGAGGATCCACTTCAGTGCTTCGGGTTGCTGGACGATGTCGGTCAGCAGGTTGTGCATCTCCAGCACATCCACGCCACGCTCGCGCATCTTGGTGACAAAGTCGAAATGGTCACGCTTGGCCTGGTCGACCCAGATCACGTCGTCGAACAGCAGCTCGTCACAGTTGCTCGGCGTCAGGCGCTTGTGCGCGAGGCCCGGCGAGCAAACCATCACTTTGCGCAGTTTGCCGGCTTCGGAGTGGACACCGTACTTCTGTTTTTCAGCGGACATGATTTCATTCCTCCAGTTGAACGAAGACGTGGGTCAAAGGGTCAGGAAGCCGTCGTACAGGCCAAAGGCTGCCACCAGGGCACCGATGACCACGGCTGCGAAGATCAGTTTTTCCACGTTGGTGAAGACAGGTTGGCCAACCTCACGCTTGGCCTTGGCGAACAGGATTGCGCCAGGTGCGTAGAGCAGGGCCGAGAGCAGCAGGTATTTCACGCCACCGGCGTACAGCAGCCAGACGGCGTACAACAGGGCGATACCACCGATCACCAGGTCCTTCTGCCGTTCGGCCAGGGCCTGCTCGTAGGTTTCGCTACGCAGAGCCAGCAGGAAGGCATAGGCGGCCGACCACAGGTAGGGCACCAGGATCATCGAGGTGGCCAGGTAGATCAGCGACAGGTAGGTACTGCTGGAGAACAGCGTGATCACCAGGAAGATCTGCACCATGGCGTTGGTCAGCCACAGGGCGTTGGCCGGTACCTGGTTGGCGTTCTCGCGGCGCAGGAACTCCGGCATGGTATGGTCCTTGGCGGCGGCGAACATGATCTCGGCGCACAGCAGCACCCACGACAGCAGGGCCCCGAGCAGCGAGATGATCAGGCCGACGCTGATCAGTACCGCGCCCCAGTGGCCGACCACATGCTCCAGTACGGCAGCCATCGACGGGTTCTGCAGCTTGGCCAGTTCTGGTTGGGTCATGATGCCCAGCGACAGCACGTTGACCAGCACCAGGAACAGCAGCACGGTGACGAAGCCGATGACCGTGGCCTTGCCCACGTCAGAGCGTTTTTCCGCCCGCGACGAGAAGATGCTCGCACCCTCGATGCCGATGAACACCCACACGGTGACCAGCATCATGTTGCGCACCTGGTTCATCACGCTGCCCAGCTCTGGCGTACCTACCGCCCAGATGTCGGCGGTGAAGATGTCGAGCTTGAAGGCGAACAGGCAGATCAGGGCGAACAGCAGCAGCGGTACCACCTTGGCCACGGTGGTGATCAGGTTGATGAATGCTGCTTCCTTGATGCCGCGCAGCACCAGGAAATGCACGGCCCACAGCAGCACTGATGCGCCGATGATGGCGGCCGGGGTGTTGCCTTCGCCGAAGATCGGGAAGAAGTAGCCCAGGGTACTGAACAGCAGCACGAAGTAGCCGACGTTGCCCAGCCAGGCACTGATCCAGTAGCCCCAGGCCGAGGAGAAGCCCATGTAGTCGCCAAAACCGGCCTTGGCGTAGGCATACACCCCGCCATCCAGGTCAGGCTTGCGGTTGGCCAGGGTCTGGAACACGAACGCCAGGGTCAGCATGCCGACCGCGGTGATCGCCCAGCCGATCAGTACAGCACCAACCCCTGCGCTGGCAGCCATGTTTTGCGGCAGCGAGAAGATCCCGCCACCAATCATCGAACCGACGACAAGTGCAACTAACGCGCCGAGCTTTAGTTTTCCGGATGAATCAGACATTTAACAACTCCTGCCAGGAGAAAGTTGACGACAGAGTAAATCCGACGCCGCTGCCATTCGCTGACTTGGGTCAGTTCATGGCGACGTGAAGTAGGAAAATTCCTTCACGAAGCTCCTGGAGAGTGCCGACAACTTATGCCGCAGGCCTTGCATGCTGGCACCTCCATGTCCATCTAGAGCAAACGCTCTGTTCAGCCTGCGATGCTTGACGCTAGCCGTTTTTGCCGCTTTCGCAAATTTTTCACAAGAATTTCGAGTTTTATCGGATTCTTTTCTAGTTGCTCCGGAGCTGCTAGGTTTTACTCAAAAGCTGGCATAGACAAAGCAGTTATTAGTGCTATAGCTTCATTGGTCAGGATCATTATAAGTAGCAACACTTATATGGACCGCATGGCTGTTTCAAGCCCATGACAGTGCGCAAAAAAAGGAAGGCTCATGAGCGAACCGGGACAGAAGCTGCGCCTGGGCGCGCTGATCGCATTGGTGGTCGGCTCGATGATTGGAGGCGGGATCTTCTCGTTGCCGCAGAACATGGCGGCGCGTGCCGATGTGGGGGCTGTGCTGATCGGTTGGGGTATCACCGCAGTCGGCATGTTGGCCCTGGCTTTCGTATTCCAGACCCTGGCCAACCGCAAGCCGGAGCTGGACTCAGGAGTGTACGCCTACGCCAAGGCCGGCTTTGGCGAATACATGGGTTTTTCCTCGGCCTGGGGCTACTGGATCAGTGCCTGGCTGGGCAACGTCGGCTACTTCGTGCTGCTGTTCAGCACCCTGGGCTTCTACTTCCCGGTGTTCGGCGAGGGCAACACGCCAATTGCCATCGGTTGCGCCTCGCTGCTGCTGTGGGCGGTGCATTTCCTGGTGCTGCGCGGCATCAAGGAAGCGGCGTTCATCAACCAGGTGACCACCGTGGCCAAGGTGGTACCGTTGCTGATTTTCGTGGTGATCGCGGCGTTCGCCTTCCGCGCCGATATCTTCACACGTGACATCTGGGGCCTGAGCAACCCGCAGTTCGGCAGCGTGCTGGAGCAGGTGCGCAACATGATGCTGGTCACCGTGTTCGTGTTCATCGGTATCGAGGGCGCCAGCGTGTATTCCGGGCGCGCCCAGCGCCGCTCGGATGTGGGCAAGGCCACGGTGATCGGTTTCCTGGGAGTGCTGGCGCTGCTGGTGCTGGTCAACGTGCTGTCGCTGGGGGTGATGACCCAGCCGCAACTGGCCGGGCTGCAGAACCCGTCACTGGCTTCGGTGCTGGAGCATATCGTCGGGCCATGGGGTGCCTTGCTGATCAGTATCGGCCTGGCGGTTTCGCTGCTTGGCGCGCTGCTGTCGTGGGCGTTGCTGTGTGCCGAGATCCTCTACGCCACGGCGCGGGACAAGACCATGCCGCGTTTCCTGGCCAAGGAAAACGCCAACCATGTACCGGCCAACGCCCTGTGGCTGACCAACTGCATGATCCAGGGCTTCCTGCTGATCACGCTGTTTTCCGCCGGTACCTATACCAGCCTGATCTACCTGGCCTCGTCGATGATTCTTGTGCCCTACCTGTGGTCGGCGGCCTACGCCGTGCTGCTGGCGGTACGTGCAGAAACCTACGACGAGCAGCCGGCCCTGCGCCGCAAGGACCTGCTGGTGGCGCTGGTTGCCCTGGTATATGCCGTGTGGCTGTTGTACGCCGGCGGGCTGAAGTACCTGCTGCTGTCGGCGCTGCTGTACGCGCCGGGCGTGATCCTGTTCGCCAGGGCCAAGCATGAGCAGGGTAAAACCTTGTTCACCACTTGGGAAAAGCTGATTTTCGCTGCCGTGCTGGCAGGTGCCGCGCTGGCGGCCTATGCCCTGTACTCAGGGCTGCTGAGCTTGTGACGGGGCAGGGCAGGGGGCGTGCTCGGGGCGGGACCAGATCCACAGGTTGCCCAGGGTCATGCCGGCAATGGCCAGGAACACCGGCCAGCGGTGTTCCAGGAACGTCAGCATCAGGCCCGCGCACAGCAGCATGCTGAGGGTCGCGCTGACCTTGGCCCGGCGCTGGATCACCTTGCCATTGCGCCAGTTGTGCAGGATCGGCCCGAACAACCGGTGGTTTTCCAGCCAGGCAGACAGGCGCGGCGAACTGCGTGTGGCTGCCCAGGCAGCCAGCAGGATGAATTCGGTGGTCGGCAGGCCGGGAATGACGATCGCGACCAGGCCCACGCCCAGGCTCACGTAAGCCAAGGTCGCATACAGCAGGCGGGCGAGTTTCGAACGGGCGGGTCGGGTCATGGTCTCACTGCATGGAAGCGGTTCGGCCACCGGTAGGGTGGCCGGGGTATGGCGTGTCAAACCAGCGCGGCATCTGCAGCATAGGCATGCTTGAGCAGCTTGGTGAAGCGCTCGAAGGCAGCAACTGCGCCGCGTTCGGCAGCGGCTTCCTCTTCGGCCGACAGGGCCAGGCCATCAAGAATGCGGGTGAACTGTTTCCAGCCTTCGGCACGGCCACCGGCCGGTTCGCCCAGGTGTCGGGCACCGAAAGTTTCGGACAGTTCCAGGGCCACGGCACGCTTGATCAGAAACGCAGCGCCCAGTTTGGAGCCTTCGGAGACGAAGATCCAGCCCATTGCCTCGCCCAGGCTCGGGTTGCGCAGGGCCCCCGGTACGGCTGGCGGTACTTCGGTGTCGAGGTCGGCGAGGTCCAGGCGGGCCTGTTCGGCACGGCAGCGCTCGGCCAGGTCGGGGATGATGGCGATCAGTTGCGGGTCGTTGTACAGGGCCTGCAGCTCGGCCTGGAACAGGTACTGGGCGACCACGAAGCGGGCGAAGCTTTCGCGGCTGTCGAAGGGCGCGTGGGCTTTGACCAGAGCATCCAGTTCGGCGTGGGGGGCGTGGGTGATCTGGTTGAGGCGCTGGGAGCGCAGGGCTGGGCGGTCGGTCATGGGGCAGTCCTTGGAAGAGGGGGGTCTAGAGACAAGACGAAACAGCGGGGGCGGGACAGTAAAAAAAGCTGGTATTTGTGCTGGTAGTGCTGGCCTCTTCGCGGGTAAACCCGCTCCCACAGGGACATCATAGGCCCGAGGTCTGCGCGATACCTGTGGGAGCGGGTTTACCCGCGAAGAGGCCGGCACTGACGAAACAAACCTGTCAGCGATAATCCAGGTCAGATATCCCAAACCACATTGATGCCGAAGTTGCGCCCCGGCATGGTCAGGCGGTCGATGTTGGCCGGCTGGGTCACGGCCGCTTCACCCTGGCCGTCGTAGCTGCGTACCGAATCCCACTGCCAGTACTTCTTGTCGGTGAGGTTGTACAGGCCGGCGTTGATGGTCACGTCGTCGGTGACCTTGTAGTAACCGGTCAGGTCCAGCACCCCGTAGCCCGGGGTGCGGAACTTGGAGCTCGAGCCGTCGGGCGAGTAGAAGGTACTGTCGTCGACGCGGGTCTTGCGCTTGACCAATGTCCAGCTCAGCAGGCCGCCGTAGTGTTGTTGTTCGTAACCCAGGCCGAACACGCCCTTGAGCGGGTTGACGCTGTTCAGTGGCTCGCCGGTGTCATCGTTGCGGCCATAGGTGTAGGCGATCGAGCCCTGGGTATACAGGCCCTGCGGCGCACCGAAGTGGTCGAGGTTCAGGCGGCCCTTGACCTCGGTACCCTTGATGGTGGCGTGCTTGATGTTGTTGGCCTTGAAGGTCTGCTCCAGGTTGGCGCTTTGTACGGCATCTTCGTCGATGAAGTCGCGGTACTTGTTGTAGAACACCGCCACGTCGAAATTACCGGCGTCGAAGTTGCCACGCAGACCGGTTTCATAGCTTTTGCTCTTTTCGGGTTCGAGACCCGGGTTGCCTTCGACGCGGTAGCCTTGCTCGATGTTCTCAAACTTCCCGTACATGGATTTGGCAGTCGGGGTGCGGAAACCTTCGGCGTACTGGCCATACCAGGTGTAGTTGTCGTTGAAGGCGTAGGTCAGGCCGAATTTGGGCGAGACGCGGTGCCACTTCTTGTCCGAGTCGTTCTGGGAGGTTGGTGCGGTACCGCTGGACTCCAGGCCACGCAGGAATTCCTCGGTGAACCTGGGCTCCATGCGCGTGTAGTCGTAACGAGCACCAGGCATGAAGGTCCAGTTGTTCCAGCGGATTTCATCCTGCACGAACAGGCTGTAGGTGTTCACGGTCGGGTCCGGGAAGTCGCTGACCAGGGCCTGGCCGTCTGCCGGGCGCTCGGCGCCAGCGGCAGAACAGCCTGAACCAACGGCCAGGCAGGTACCGGTGCCGCTGCGGGAACCGGTGACCTTCTCGTGCTTGAGGGTGGTGCCGTACGTCAACAGGTGGTCGGTGGCGCCGAGGCTGAAGGCCTTGTCCAGCTGGGCGTCGAATACCCACTGGCGGTCCTTGTACAGGGTGTCTCGGGTACGCAGTACCTGACGGCCAGGCGGTGCGTAGACTTCCTCGGTGTGCTGGTCGGTCTTGGCGATCTGGTAGTTCAGGCTCCACTTCACATGGTCGGCGACCAGCGAATCCAGGCCGAACTCATGGTTGATGCCAAGGCGTTCGCGGGTGACGGTGTCGTTGCCGTTACGCGCCTTGTAGTAACCTGGGGCACCAAAGCCAGGAATGAAAGGCCCGCCCACCGCACTGAGGATGTTCTGGTCGCGATCATCCTTGTAGCGCTCGTAGGTGAAGCCCAGGCGCGCTTCGTCGGCGTAGTTCCAGCCCAGCTTGGCCAGCACGTTTGTGGTGCGCACGTCCATCGGGTTGGCTTCGGTACGCGCCAGGCCGTCACCGCTGTGGCCGCCGTGGGTCTCGGTTTCGTGACCGTTGCGCTGGCTCAGGTGCAACAGGCCGTCGAAGTCGCCCTGGCGGCCGGCGACGGTGGCCGAGGTCAGCCAGCTTTCGTCGGCCGAGCTGTAGCCGGTTTTCAGGCGGGCACCGGCGTCCTTGCCAGGCTTGATGATGTCGTCCGGGTCGAGGGTGAAGTAGCTCACCGCCCCGCCGATGGCGTTGCTGCCATACAGCACCGAGGCCGGGCCGCGGAGGATTTCCACACGCTTGACGATCTCCGGGTCAACGTAGTTGCGCTGGGTCTGGGCGTAGGGGCCGAAGAAGAAGCTGTCGGGGATCGACACGCCGTCCACCTGGGTGAGGATGCGCTCGCCATCGATACCACGGATGTTGTAGCCGTTCAGGCCGCTGCGCTGGCCGGTGCCGGCTACCGACACACCTGGTTCGTAGCGCACCAGGTCCTGGATGTTGTTCACGTTCTGCCGGTCCAGTTGCTCGCGGGTCTGCACGCTGACGGTGCTCGGCACCTGGCTGACGTCCTGGGCGCTGCGGGTGGCGCTGACGGTCACCTGCTGCAGGGCAATCACATTGGCGCTGGCCTGGCGTTCGAGCACCACATTGCCGTTGCTGATCTTGCGAAAGCCCAGGCCGGTGCCGTGCAGCAGGCGCTTGAGCGCGGCTTCCGGTGGTAGCGAACCCTGCACCCCTGGCGATGCCACGCCGTCGGCCAGTTCGGCGCTGAAGCCGACCTGCCAGCCGGTGACCTGGCTGAAAGCATTGATGGCCGTAACCAGCGGCTGCTGGCCGATGCTGAAGCGGTAGTCGCCCATGCGCGGGCTGCTGGCCTGTGCCGGCTCGGCGGCCAGTGCCGGCAGGCTGATGGCTCCGCTGGCGAGCAGGGCCAGGTTCAGTAGGGAAAGGCTCAGGAGGGACAGTTGCCCTCCATGGCGAGGAAGGGTGGAGGGGCGGGTAGGACCTGTGGACATCGGAAGCGCTCCCTGACGCGCGGACTGTTATAGGTGATGGCTGTCCTCGTTTTCAAACGAGAATCAGTTGCATTGGCTATAACGAGACGGGCGGGGTAGCGTGACTGCGTAAAAATAAATTCAGGGGGCCATGATCATGTGCTGCCTGCACGGGCCTCATCGCCGGCAAGCCAGCTCTCATAGAACAACACATGACTCATTGGTTCGGCGAGGTTCTGTAGGAGCAGCCTTGTGCTGCGAAGAGGCCGGTACTGACAAAGCCTGTGTTGCTTGTACCGGCCTCTTCGTAGCACAAGGCTGCTCCTACAAAGGCCGCGTCAGACGAGCGATATTTGTTCTCTGCGCGACAGCGCAGCCCAAAAGGGCTGGGTAATCTCCCACAGGGACATCGCATTGCTTGAGGCCAATGCGGTCGGGGTGGGAGCTGGCTTGCCGGCGATGAGGCCGAGACAGGCAAAAGATCAGTTCAGGATAACCAGCGCCGGGTACTCATGCAGCTGTGCCGCGGTGATGTGGGCCAGTGAACGCAGGGTTTCCAGCGGCTGGTCGAGGCGGTAGTTGCCGGTGACCGCCATGTCTTCCAGCTGCGCATTGCGGTTGATGATCCAGCCCGGGTAGTAGCGCTGCACCTCGGCCAGCACCTGGCTCAGCGGGCAGTTCTCGAACACCAGGCGGCCGTCGACCCAGGCCAGGTCCTTGTGCATGTCGGGGCGCTGGCGCTGGCCGAACCCCTGGGGGCCGACGCTGATGCTGTCGCCGGCGCTCAGGCGGATGCGCTGGTCGCGGGCCCCCTGCAGGTCGACATCGCCGCGCTGCACCCGCACCTGTGCCTCGCCGTCGAGGTAGCGCACGGCAAAGTCGGTGTCGCGCACCTGCGCGCGCAACGGCCCGGCCTGCACTTCCAGTGGCAGCAGCGCGCCCTCGGGGACCTGAAAATAGGCCTCACCCTGCAATAGGCGGGCGACCTGGCGACCATCACGCTGCTCGCTGGCAAATGCCGAATTGGTGTTGAGCAGCACTTTCGCCCCATCTTCTAGCTGCAGGCGCTGGCGTTCTCCCACCACTGTCAGGTGGTCGGCCTGCAGGCGCATGGGCAGGTTGCCGAGGGTGAACAGCCCGACCAGCAGCAGCGCTGCCGTGGCCAGGGGTTTCCAGTGGCTGCGCAGGCGCCCGCGCCACGAGCGGCGCTGTTGCCGATGCATCTGTACGGCCACCTGGTGCAGCGGTGCGCCGTTCCACAATGCTTCTGCCTCGACATAGGCCTCGGCATTTTCCGGCGCTGCGCTCAGCCAGGCTTCGAAGGCCTGGGTGTCCTCGGCGTCGGCGCATTGCAGGCGTACCAGCCAGTCCAGCGCCTCGTCCATGGCACGAGCACGGGCGCTGGGCCCGGCGGGTGACGGGCGAGGGGCAGGGCTGTCG
Source organism: Pseudomonas sp. B22(2017) (assembly GCF_002113105.1). NCBI lineage: Bacteria > Pseudomonadati > Pseudomonadota > Gammaproteobacteria > Pseudomonadales > Pseudomonadaceae > Pseudomonas > Pseudomonas sp. B22(2017). The sequence continues at coordinate 234,778 of NZ_NEJN01000003.1, read as the reverse complement.
GTCACGGTGAATCCTTGAATGGTTTTTTTCGAATGATCAAGGCTGAGGCGGGGTGTGGCAAGGGCTTTGGGTTGCCTCACTTGAGGCGGTCGGCGACGCCCATGCAGATCGCCATGATCAGTTTCAGTTCCTTCTGTACCGTGCTGGGCGAAACATTCAGTTGTTCGGCGATTTCCAGGTAGGTGGCGCCATGCAGGCGGCTGAGGATGAAGATGCGCTGCTGGCGTTCGCTCAACTGGTTGAGGCTGATGCTCAGGTGCCTGAGCAACTGCTCGGCATGGGCCGCATCCTCGCTGCTGGTGGCCGGTGCGGCCACGCTGTGCAGGACCTCGTCGGGCACGTCGTCGACCAGCATGCGCGATTGCACCCGGCGTGCGCGCAGGTGGTCGAGGGCCAGGTTGCGCGCGGTCTGGAACACGAACGGCTCGATGTGTTCGATGGGCCGCTCACCGAGCGCGCGGGAAACCCGCAGGTAGGTTTCCTGCAACAGGTCTTCGGCAGTGTTGGGGTTGCCCACCATGCGCTGCAGGGTGCGCAGCAGGGTAAGACGCTGGATGAGGAAGACAGAGTTGAACCGGGACTGACTCACAGGGGGACCTGGCCGACGAAAGGTTAATGATAATGCTTATCATCCGCCTGAGAGGTCAAGCCTGGAAATGTTAGGAAAAGGTAAAGATTGTGAGTATTGGGCGCAGAGGCGCTCGCCGCGGCATTATCAGCGCCTGTGAGATCGAGCGCCGCCCGCGCGGCGCTTCGCAGCACAAGGCTGCTCCTACATCTGTTTCAGGCCAGTCACGCCTGTGCCAACGCACGCGACCGCCTTGTTTGTCCGTCACGATATCGAGGTGAAAGCCAAGGGGCCGCGCGCCTTGGCCTCAGGAATAATTGGCCCGAAACAGATGTAGGAGCAGCCTTGTGCTGCGAAGCGCCGCGCGGGCGGCGCTCGATCTCACAGGCGGTAAAAATGCCATGTCATGCTCAGCCGGCGCGGCACAACGCCAGGCAGTTATCCAGCATGCGGTTGGAGAACCCCCACTCGTTGTCATACCAGGCCAGCACCTTGAGCATGCGCCCGTTGGCCCGGGTATGGTTGGCATCGAAGATCGACGACAGCGGGTTGTGGTTGAAATCGCAGGAAACCAGCGGCAAGGCGTTGTAGCCCAATACCCTGGAATGCTTGCTGGCCTCGAGGAACAGCTGGTTGACCTGTTCGGCCGTGGCCTCGCGCTTGAGATTTACCGTGAGGTCCACCAGCGACACGTTGATCACCGGCACCCGTACCGCCATGCCGGTCAGCTTGCCGGCCAGCTCCGGTAATACCAGGCCCACGGCCTCGGCAGCGCCGGTCTTGCTCGGGATCATCGACTGGGTTGCCGAACGCGCACGATACGGGTCGCCGTGGTACACATCGGTCAGCACCTGATCGTTGGTATAGGCATGGATGGTGGTCATCAGGCCCTGTTCGATGCCGAACTCGCGGTGCAGCACCTGGGCAATCGGTGCCAGGCAGTTGGTAGTGCAGGAGGCATTGGAGATGATCTGGTGCGAGGCCCGCAGGATGTCATGGTTGACCCCGTACACCACGGTGGCATCGGCGCCTTTGGCCGGTGCCGAGACAATCACCTTGCCAGCCCCCGCAGCCAGGTGGGCGGCGGCCTTGGCACGCTCGGTGAACAGCCCGGTGCATTCGAACACCACGTCGATCGCCTCGGCCTTCCAGGGCAGTTCGGCCGGGTTGCGGATGGCACTGACCGCGATACGGTCACCATTGACCGTGAGGCTTTCGTGGTCGGCCTCGACGCTGGCGTCGAAAGTACCGTGCACGCTGTCGTACTTGAGCAGGTGGGCATTCATGGCGCTGTCGCCCAGGTCGTTGATGGCGACGACCTGCAGGTCCTGGCGGTAGCCTTGGGTATACAGTGCGCGCAGGACGTTGCGCCCGATGCGGCCGAATCCATTGATGGCGATGCGTAGGGTCATGGCAGTACCTCTGGCAGTCCGAGTGAAAGCTGTGGCACAAAGGAGCTTCACTGAAACGGTTTTGTTGTTGGAATTACAAGATTATTCACCTGTCGATAGAAAACAAGCCTTTTTAGTGGCAGTATTTTGTTTAAACATACAACGAGTGGTTGGGCGACGTGCCTCCACCGATGCAGCGGCCTCCTCTACCTTGAGCCTAGGCCGCAATCGTTTGGAGGGGAAATGCCCGGCAAACCGCCCTTACAATTAGCCTGGAGTCCAGTACATGCATCCGCGCATCCTTGAGGTCACCCAGCGGCTGGTCGAACGTAGCCGTGCCACCCGCGAACGCTACCTGCAACTGATTCGCGGCGCGGCCAGTGACGGCCCCATGCGTGCCAGCCTGCAGTGCGCCAACTTCGCCCATGGCGTGGCCGGTTGCGGCAGCGACGACAAGCAGACCCTGCGCCTGATGAACGCGGCCAACGTGGCCATTGTCTCGGCCTACAACGACATGCTTTCGGCGCACCAGCCGTATCAGCACTTCCCCGAGCAGATCAAGCAGGCCTTGCGTGAAGTCGGCTCGGTCGGCCAGTTCGCCGGTGGCGTGCCAGCCATGTGCGATGGCGTGACTCAGGGCGAGCCGGGCATGGAGCTGGCCATCGCCAGCCGTGAAGTGATCGCCATGTCCACTGCCGTGGCCCTGTCGCACAACATGTTCGACGCCGCGCTGATGCTGGGCATCTGCGACAAGATCGTTCCCGGCCTGATGATGGGGGCGCTGCGCTTCGGCCACCTGCCGACCATCTTCGTTCCGGGCGGGCCGATGGTCTCCGGCATTTCCAACAAGCAGAAGGCCGATGTGCGCCAGCGCTACGCCGAAGGCAAGGCCAGCCGCGAAGAGCTGCTGGAGTCGGAGATGAAGTCCTACCACAGTCCTGGCACCTGCACCTTCTACGGCACTGCCAATACCAACCAGTTGGTGATGGAGGTGATGGGCCTGCACCTGCCGGGCGCCTCGTTCGTCAACCCGTACACACCGCTGCGCGACGCGCTCACCGCCGAGGCCGCGCAGCAGGTCACGCGCATGACCAAGGCCAGCGGCAGCTTCATGCCGCTGGGTGAAATCGTCGACGAGAAGGCGTTGGTCAACTCCATCGTCGCCCTGCATGCCACCGGCGGCTCGACCAACCATACCCTGCACATCCCGGCGATTGCCCAGGCTGCGGGTATCCAGCTGACCTGGCAGGACATGGCCGACCTGTCCGAGGTGGTGCCGACCCTGTCCCACGTCTACCCCAACGGCAAGGCCGACATCAACCACTTCCAGGCCGCTGGCGGCATGGCCTTCCTGATCCGCGAGCTGCTCGATGCCGGGCTGCTGCACGAAGATGTCAACACCGTGGCCGGCCATGGCCTGCGCCGCTACACCCAGGAGCCGTTCCTCGACAACGGCAAGCTGGTGTGGCGCGAAGGGCCGCAGCACAGCCTGGACGAAAGCATCCTGCGCCCGGTGGCGCGGCCGTTCTCGGCCGAAGGCGGCCTGCGGGTGATGGAGGGCAACCTCGGCCGCGGCGTGATGAAGGTGTCCGCTGTTGCCCCCGAGCACCAGGTGGTCGAGGCCCCGGCGCGGGTGTTCCACGACCAGCAGTCGCTGGCCGATGCGTTCAAGGCCGGCGAGTTGGAGCGTGACTTCGTCGCCGTGGTGCGCTTCCAGGGCCCGCGCTGCAACGGCATGCCGGAGCTGCACAAGCTCACACCGTTCCTCGGTGTGCTGCAGGACCGTGGCTTCAAGGTGGCGCTGGTCACCGACGGTCGCATGTCCGGTGCCTCGGGCAAGATCCCGGCGGCCATTCACGTTTGCCCCGAGGCTTATGACGGCGGCCCGCTGGCACGGGTGCGCGATGGTGATATTGTGCGGGTCGATGGTGTCGAAGGCACGCTGCGGGTAATGGTGTCGGCTGAAGAATTGGCCAGCCGCGATCTGCCGCCAGCGCCACAGGGCAACGACCTGGGCTGCGGGCGCGAGCTGTTCGGCTTCATGCGCATGGCGTTCAGCCCGGCAGAGCAGGGCGCTAGTGCGTTCACCTCGGCCCTGGAGAACCTCAAATGAAGGACCTGCTGGTTGGCGACATCGGCGGCACCAATGCCCGTTTTGCGTTGTGGCGTGACAACCAGCTGCATGAAGTGAAGGTCTTTGCCACCGAGGACTACACCAGCCCGGAACAGGCCATCGAGGCTTACCTTGAAGGCTTGGGCATTCCCCGCGGCGGCGTGACTGCTGCCTGCCTGGCGGTGGCCGGGCCGGTCGATGGCGATGAGTTCCGCTTCACCAACAACCACTGGCGCCTCAGCCGCGTGGCCTTCTGCCAGACATTGCAGGTCGAGCGGCTGCTGCTGATCAACGATTTTACCGCCATGGCGCTGGGCATGACCCGCCTGCGTCCCGGCGAATTCCGCGAAGTATGCCCAGGCCAGGCGGACCTGTCGCGGCCGGCATTGGTCATTGGCCCGGGTACCGGGCTGGGCGTTGGCGCGCTATTGCGCCTGGGCGAACAGCACTGGCATGCCTTGCCGGGAGAGGGCGGGCACGTCGACCTGCCGGTGGGCAATGCCCGCGAAGCGGCGATTCACCAACAGATTCACGGGCAGATCGGCCATGTCAGCGCCGAGACCGTGCTCAGTGGCGGTGGCCTGCTGCGCCTGTACCAGGCAATTTGCGCGCTGGACGGCGACACACCCCGACACAAGACCCCGGCACAGATCACCGATGCCGCGCTCGGCGGCGAGCCGCGGGCGCTGGCGGTGATCGAGCAGTTCTGCCGGTTCCTCGGCCGAGTCGCTGGTAACAATGTTCTGACGCTGGGCGCACGGGGTGGGGTTTATATTGTCGGCGGCGTGATCCCGCGCTTTGCCGAGCTGTTCCTGCGCAGCGGGTTTGCCGCGAGTTTTTCCGACAAGGGCTGCATGAGTGGCTATTTCGCTGGCGTGCCGGTTTGGCTGGTGACGGCGGATTTTTCCGGGTTGCTGGGGGCCGGGGTGGCTTTGCAACAGGCGCAGGTTCACTGACTGGGGTTGCAAAGCGGCCCCAATAAAAACAGGCAACAAAGACCTGTAACTAACAAAAGGACGGACCACCTTGAGCACTGCCGGCAAATCAATCCTGATGGTCGACGACGACCAGGAAATCCGCGAACTGCTGCAAACCTACCTGAGCCGCTCCGGCTTCCAGGTGCATGCCGAAGCCGACGGCAAGGGCTTTCGCCGCGCGCTGGAAACCACCCCCTGCGACCTGGTCATCCTCGATGTCATGCTGCCCGACGAAGACGGCTTCAGCTTGTGCCGCTGGGTACGCCAGCACCCGCGACAGGCACGGGTACCGATCATCATGCTCACCGCCAGCTCCGACGAAACCGACCGGGTCATCGGCCTGGAGCTGGGCGCCGACGACTACCTGGGCAAGCCATTCAGCCCCCGCGAACTGCAAGCGCGGATCAAGGCCCTGCTGCGCCGCGCCGAGTTCGGCCAGGCGGCGCCGGGCAGTGCGGTGCTGGCCTTCGACGACTGGCGCCTGGACACGGTCAGCCACCGCCTGTTCCATCGCGACGGTGAGGAAGTGATTCTCTCCGGCGCCGACTTCGCCCTGCTCAAGCTGTTCCTCGACCACCCACAGCAGATCCTCGACCGCGACACCATCGGCAACGCCACCCGTGGTCGCGAGCCGATGCCGCTGGACCGCATCGTCGATATGGCGGTCAGCCGCCTGCGCCAGCGCCTGCGCGATACCGACAAACCACCCCGGCTGATCCGCACCGTACGCGGCAGCGGTTACCTGTTGGCTGCCCATGTCTGCAATGCGCCCTGAGCGGCGCTGGCGTCTGCTGCCGCGTTCGCTACTGGGGCGCATGCTGCTGCTGACTCTGCTCGTAGTGCTGCTGGCCCAGGGGTTGTCGAGCATCATCTGGGTTGCCCAATTGCGCGCCAGCCAGTTGCAGGGCCTGCGTGCCAGCGCCAGCAGCCTGGCTCATTCGATGAGTGCCAGTGTCAGCTACTTCCGCTCGTTGCCGGTGGCCTACCGGCCGATGGTCCTCGACCAGCTGCGCAGCATGGGCGGTACGCGCTTTTTCGTGTCCCTCAACGCCAAGCCGCTGGACATGCCGCTACTGCCCGTTACCCCACGCAAGCAGGCGGTGATCGATGTGTTCCAGCAAGTGCTGCATGAGCGCCTGGGTTCGCAGATGGAAATTTCCGTGGAGTTCGTCGGGCCGGACGACCTGCGTATCTTCAACAGCGGGCTGAAGCTCGACGAACTGCCACGGTCCTGGGCGCATTACTCGCTGACCCTGGAGCCACTCAACCCGCCGGTGCTGGTCACCCAGATCCGCCTGGGCGAGGGTGAGTGGCTGTACATCGCCTCGCTGCTGCCCGAGCCCTACACCAGCCTGGAGGCCGAGCGCCTGCCGCGTCAGCAGATCGGCTTCATCGTGCTGACCACGGCCTTGCTGCTGTTGTTCATCGGCTTGCTGGTGCACTGGCAAAGCTGGCCGCTCAAGCGCCTGGCGCGGGCTGCGCGGGAAATGTCGCTGGGCGCCGATGTGGCGCCGGTGGCCGAAGGTGGTGGCAGCGAGGTGGTCGAGGTGGGGCGTGCGTTCAACAGCATGCGCGAACGCATCAGCCGCTACCTGACCGAGCGCAGCCAGCTGTTCAGTGCCATTTCCCACGACCTGCGCACGCCGATCACCCGCTTGCGCCTGCGCGTCGAGCTGCTGGAGGACGAGCGCCTGCAGGCCAAGTTCAGCCAGGACCTGGACGAGCTGGAGCTGCTGGTCAAAGGCGCGTTGCAGTGCGTGAAGGACACCGACATCCACGAGAACATCGAGCCGGTCGACCTCAACCAGGTGCTGGAAATCCTGGCCGAGCCTTACTTGGGCGATGGCCGCATCACGCTCGAAGGCCGGGCGCTGGCGCCGTACCCGGGCAAGCCGCTGGCGTTGCGGCGCTGCATCGGCAACCTGATCGACAACGCCATCAAGTACGGCGAGCGGGCACGGTTGCGCATCATCGACAATGCCGAGGGGTTTGTCCTGCAGGTGGATGACCAGGGGCCGGGGGTGCCGCAGCAGCAGCTGGAGCAGGTGTTCGAGCCGCACTTCCGTCTGGCCGGGCAGCAACAGGGGTACGGGCTGGGGTTGGGGATTGCGCGCAACATTGCCCATAGCCATGGCGGGGAGGTGAGCTTGCTGAACCTGCGTGAGGGCGGGTTGCGGGTGACCTTGTATCTGCCGCGGGGCATGGACTGAAGGGTTGTATTGCCTGTACCGGCCCCTTCGCGGGTAAACCCGCTCCCACAAAGACCTCACAGGTCCATACAGACTCCGAGGTTAATGCAAAAACTTGTGGGAGCGGGTTTACCCGCGAAGAGGCCGGTACAGACAACACAAATGTCACTGACTGGTGACAAATCCACCTTCCTTGGTGACATTCCCATCCAGGCCCGCTCACTAGAATTCGCAGACGACTGGCAAGGATCAAGCTGGCCCATGAACACCTCCAACCTGCCTTTCACCCGCTGGCTCGACGCCCCGGCGCACACCGCGTGGCGCATGGCCGAAGGGCAGCGCCTGCTGGCCTTCGCCACGGCTTCGAAACTGCCCGATGGCTTCGGTAGCCTCGACGCCGCAGGCCTGCTTGCCCCCAGTGCCCGCGCCGAAACCCTGATCACCACCCGCATGACCCACTGCTTTGCCCTGGCCCACCTGCAGGGGGTGCCGGGCTACCTGGCCTATGCCGAACATGGCGTGGCCGCACTGCGTGGCGCGCTGCAGGATGCCACCTACGGCGGCTGGTTCGCCCACCCCGGTGGCCATGACGACAGCGGCAAGGCGGCTTACCTGCATGCCTTTGTCGCCCTGGCCGCCAGCTCGGCGGTGATGGCAGGCGCTAGTGGTGCACCAGTCCTGCTGGCAGACGCGGTGCAGGTGCTCGAAGCGCATTTCTGGAGCGAAGAGGAGGGGGCCCTGCGGGAAGCCTTCTCCCGCGCCTGGCAGCTGCCCGAGCAGTACCGTGGTGCCAACAGCAACATGCATGCGGTCGAGGCCTTCCTGGCCCTGGCAGACGTAACTGGCGACAACCTGTGGCTGCAACGTGCCTTGCGCATCGCCGAACGCATCATCCATACCCATGCCGCCGCCAACGGCTACCGGGTCATCGAGCATTTCGACGCCCTCTGGCAGCCGCTGCCGCACTACAACCAGGCGTACCCGGCAGACCACTTCCGGCCTTATGGCTCCACGCCCGGGCATGCCCTGGAGTGGGCGCGGTTGCTGCTGCACCTGGAGGCCAGCCTGGAACGGTCCGGCCTGCAAGCCCCGCGGTGGCTGCCAGACTGCGCCCGCGCATTATTCGACACAGCCTGCCAGCAGGCCTGGAACGTCGATGGCGCGCCCGGTTTCGTCTACACCCTGGACTGGGACGATCGCCCGGTGGTGCGCGCACGCCTGCACTGGGTACATGCCGAAGCCTGCGCCGCCGCAGCAGCACTGTTGCAGCGCACGGGCGACAGGCACTACGAACAGTGGTACCGCCGTTGCTGGGACTTCATCGCCAACCATTTCATCGACCATGGCGCTGGCAGCTGGCACCACGAACTCGATGCGCACAACCAGCCGGCCGCGACCATCTGGCCAGGCAAACCCGACCTCTACCATGCCTACCAGGCGCTCCTGCTGCCGGGCTTGCCACTGGCACCCAGCCTGGCCTGCAGCTTTGCCGGCAATGTAACCAAACGATGACATTCACGCATCGCTTCGTTACCTGGCGAGGCGAGCACGCTGTTTAGACTTCATGCAACGCAAGCGATCGACTTGCACGGCATAACAACAAGAAAGGTGCTTCGATGAATTCCACGCTCCGTCTCGCTGCCGCAATCTCACTGGCCTCCTTGTTCCCGCTGAGTGCCTTGGCTGCCGATGCCAAAGGCAGTGTCGAGGTCGTGCACTGGTGGACCTCCGGTGGTGAAAAAGCGGCGGTCGATGTGCTCAAGGCCCAGGTCGAAAAAGATGGCTTCACCTGGAAGGACGGCGCCGTCGCCGGTGGTGGTGGTGCCACCGCCATGACCGTACTCAAGAGCCGCGCCGTGGCCGGCAACCCGCCGGGTGTCGCGCAGATCAAGGGCCCGGACATCCAGGACTGGGCTGCCACCGGCCTGCTCGACGCCGATGTGCTCAAGGATGTGGCCAAAGAAGAAAAGTGGGACTCACTGCTCGACAAGAAGGTCGCGGATACCGTCAAGTACGACGGTGACTATGTCGCCGTGCCGGTGAACATCCACCGCATCAACTGGCTGTGGATCAATCCTGAGGTCTTCAAGAAGGCCGGGATCGACAAGGCGCCAGCCACCCTCGACGAATTCTACGCCGCCGCCGACAAGCTCAAGGCCGCCGGCTTCATCCCGCTCGCCCATGGCGGCCAGCCGTGGCAGGACAGCACCGTGTTCGAAAGCGTGGTGCTGGCGGTCATGGGGGCCGATGGCTACAAGAAGGCCCTGGTCGACCTCGACAGCACGGCCTTGACTGGCCCGCAGATGGTCAAGGCGCTGACCGAACTGAAAAAGGTCGCCACCTACATGGACCCGGATGGCAAAGGCCAGGACTGGAACCTGGAAGCGGCCAAGGTCATCAACGGCAAGGCCGGCATGCAGATCATGGGCGACTGGGCCAAGAGCGAATGGACCCTGGCGAAGAAAACCGCCGCCAAGGACTACCAGTGCGTGCCGTTCCCCGGCACCGAAAAGGCCTTCCTGTACAACATCGACTCGCTGGTGGTGTTCAAGCAGAACGACGCCGGCACGTCTGCCGGCCAGCAGGATATCGCCCGCAAGGTGCTGGGTGAGGACTTCCAGAAGGTCTTCAGCAGCAACAAGGGCTCGATCCCGGTGCGCAACGACATGCTGGCCGACATGGGCAAGTATGGTTTCGACGCCTGCGCGCAGACCTCTGCCAAGGACTTCCTGGCCGATGCCAAAAATGGCGGCCTGCAGCCGAGCATGGCGCACAACATGGCCACCACGCTGGCCGTGCAGGGTGCGTTCTTCGATGTGGTGACCAACTACATCAACGACCCCAAGGCCGACCCGGCCGATGCGGCGAAGAAGCTGGCGGCGGCGATCAAGGCTGCCCAGTAAAGCTGACGCGATTCCGTTGTAGGAGCGGCCTTGTGTCGCGATGGGCTGCGCAGCAGCCCCATAACCTGCGCACTCGATCTTTAAGGTAGGTAATCGACCTTGAGTCCTTTGGGGCTGCTGCGCAGCCCATCGCGACACAAGGCCGCTCCTACAGGGGAGTGCGGCGCCTTTGAGGTGAACCATGACCACAGCAACCGCCCAACTGCGGGCCTCACCCCTGGACGCGCTACAGCGCTGGCTGCCCAAGCTGGTGCTGGCGCCTAGCATGTTCATCATCCTGGTGGGCTTCTACGGCTACATCCTCTGGACCTTCGTTCTGTCCTTCACCACCTCGACCTTCCTGCCGACCTACAAATGGGCCGGCCTGGCGCAATACGCCCGGCTGTTCGACAACGACCGCTGGTGGGTGGCAAGCAAGAACCTGCTGCTGTTCGGCGGCCTGTTCATCGCCATCAGCCTGGTCATCGGCGTAGTGCTGGCGGTCTTGCTGGACCAGCGCATCCGTCGCGAAGGTTTCATCCGCACCATCTACCTGTACCCCATGGCGCTGTCGATGATCGTCACCGGTACTGCCTGGAAGTGGCTGCTCAACCCCGGCATGGGCCTGGACAAGCTGCTGCGTGACTGGGGCTGGGAGGGCTTTCGCCTGGACTGGCTGATTGATCCCGACCGGGTGGTGTACTGCCTGGTGATCGCCGCCGTGTGGCAGGCCTCGGGTTTCATCATGGCAATGTTCCTTGCCGGCCTGCGTGGCGTCGACCCGTCGATCATCCGTGCCGCGCAGATCGACGGCGCCAGCCTGCCGCGCATCTACTGGCGCGTGGTACTGCCCAGTCTGCGCCCGGTGTTCTTCAGCTCGCTGATGATCCTCGCGCACATTGCCATCAAGAGCTTCGACCTGGTGGCGGCCATGACTGCCGGCGGCCCAGGCTACTCGTCCGACCTGCCGGCAATGTTCATGTATTCGTTCACCTTCAGCCGCGGCCAGATGGGCATGGGCTCGGCCAGCGCCATCCTGATGCTCGGGGCGATCCTGGCGATCCTCGTGCCTTACCTGTACTCGGAGCTGCGGAGCAAACGCCATGCATAGCCCTCTCGACAAAGCGGTGCTGAGCCCGAGCCGCATCGCCATCCACGCCGTGCTGTTGCTGGCGGTGCTGCTGTACCTGGTACCGCTGGTGGTGATGCTGCTGACCAGCTTCAAGACCCCGGAAGACATCAGCACCGGCAACCTGCTGAGCTGGCCGGCAGTATTTACCGGCATCGGTTGGATCAAGGCCTGGAGCACGGTCAGCGGTTACTTCTGGAATTCGATCATGATCACCGTGCCAGCGGTGCTGATCTCCACCGCCATCGGCGCGCTGAACGGCTATGTGCTGTCGATGTGGCGCTTCCGCGGTTCGCAGCTGTTCTTCGGCCTGCTGCTGTTCGGCTGCTTCCTGCCGTTCCAGACTGTACTGCTGCCGGCCTCGTTCACCCTTGGCAAGCTCGGCCTGGCAAGCACCACGACCGGCCTGGTGCTGGTACACGTGGTCTACGGCCTGGCCTTCACCACGCTGTTCTTCCGCAACTTCTACGTGAGCATCCCCGATGCGCTGGTCAAGGCCGCGCGTCTGGACGGTGCCGGGTTCTTCACCATCTTCCGCCGCATCATCTTGCCGATGTCCACGCCGATCATCATGGTCTGCCTGATCTGGCAGTTCACCCAGATCTGGAACGACTTCCTGTTCGGCGTGGTGTTCTCCAGCGGCGATTCGCAACCGATTACCGTGGCCCTGAACAACCTGGTCAATACCAGCACCGGGGCCAAGGAATACAACGTCGACATGGCGGCGGCGATGATCGCCGGCCTGCCAACCCTGCTGGTCTACGTGGTGGCAGGCAAATATTTCGTCCGCGGGCTGACTGCTGGCGCGGTAAAGGGGTAAGTCATGGCAACGCTCGAACTTCGCAATGTGAACAAGACCTACGGCAGCGGTTTGCCGGACACCCTCAAGGACATCCAGCTGTCGATCAAGGATGGCGAGTTCCTGATCCTGGTCGGCCCCTCGGGCTGCGGCAAGTCGACCTTGATGAACTGCATCGCCGGGCTGGAGCAGATCACCGGCGGCGCGATACTCATCGACCAGCAGGACGTCAGCGGCATGAGCCCCAAGGACCGCGACATCGCCATGGTGTTTCAGTCCTACGCGCTGTACCCGACCATGAGCGTGCGCGAGAACATCGAGTTCGGCCTGAAGATCCGCAAGCTGCCGCAAGCTGCAATCGACGAGGAAGTGGCGCGGGTGGCCAAGCTGTTGCAGATCGAGCACCTGCTGGCGCGCAAGCCGGCGCAGCTGTCCGGTGGCCAGCAACAGCGCGTGGCCATGGGCCGGGCGCTGGCACGGCGGCCGAAGATCTACCTGTTCGATGAACCGTTGTCCAACCTCGATGCCAAGTTGCGCGTCGAGATGCGCACCGAAATGAAACTGATGCACCAGCGCCTGAAGACCACCACCGTGTACGTCACCCATGACCAGATCGAGGCCATGACCCTGGGCGACAAGGTGGCGGTGATGAAGGACGGCATCATCCAGCAGTTCGGCACCCCGCAGCAAATCTACAACGATCCGGCCAACCAGTTCGTCGCCAGCTTCATCGGCTCGCCGCCGATGAATTTCATCCCGGTGCGCCTCACGCAACAGGACGGGCGCCTGCTGGCCGTGCTCGACAGCGGCCAGGCGCGTTGCGAGCTGCCCTTGGGAATGGCCGCGGACGAGATGGATGGCCGCGAGGTGATCCTCGGCATCCGCCCCGAGCAGATTGCCCTGGGCGCAGCCGAGGGCAATGGCCTGCCCGGCATTCGCGCCGAGGTGCAGGTGACCGAGCCCACCGGGCCAGACCTGCTGGTATTCGTCACCCTCAACCAGACCAAGGTCTGCTGCCGCCTGGCGCCGGATGTGGCGTGCCGGGTCGGCGATAACCTGAACCTGCAATTCGACCCAGCCCGGGTGCTGCTGTTCGACGCCGCCAGCGGCGAGCGCCTGCACCTGGCCACCACTGCTGCAACCATGAAAGACAACGTGGCGCACTTCAAGGGCCGATAACTCGTCTACACCATCAAATAAGAAAAAGAGGACGCAAAGGGATGGAACAGCGCAAACGCATCAGGACATTGGGCTCGCTGGCCTTGCTCGCGCCACTGGCGATGGCTGTTGGCAGCAGCGTTCAGGCTGCCGAAGCTTTTTCCAGCGAATCGAAGTGGATGACCGGCGACTGGGGCGGCACCCGCACCGAGTTGCTGGAAAAGGGCTATGACTTCACCCTCGATTACGTCGGCGAGGTTGCCGGTAACCTGCACGGTGGATACAACGACGACAAGACTGCGCGCTACAGCGACCAGTTCGCCCTCGGCGCGCACCTGGACCTGCAGAAAATCTTTGGCTGGCACGACGCCGAGTTCAAGCTGGCGATCACCGAGCGCAGCGGCCGCAACCTGTCCAACGACCGCATCAGCGACCCGCGCGCCGGGCAGTTCAGCTCGGTGCAGGAAGTGTGGGGCCGCGGCCAGACTTGGCGCCTGACCCAGATGTGGGTCAAGCAGAAGTACTTCGACGGTGCGCTGGACGTGAAATTCGGCCGCTTCGGCGAGGGCGAGGACTTCAACAGTTTCCCTTGCGACTTCCAGAACCTGGCCTTCTGCGGCTCGCAGGTGGGCAACTGGGTTGGCGGCATCTGGTACAACTGGCCGGTCAGCCAGTGGGCGCTGCGGGTGAAATACAACATCACTCCGGAATTCTTCGTTCAGGTCGGTGCCTTCGAGCAGAACCCTTCCAACCTGGAAACCGGCAACGGCTTCAAGCTCAGTGGCAGCGGCACCAAAGGCGCGATCCTGCCGGTGGAAGCGGTGTGGTCACCCAAGGTCAATGGCCTGCCGGGCGAGTACCGTCTGGGTTACTACTACAGCACGGCCAAGGCCGACGATGTGTTCGATGACGTCAACGGCAACCCGCAGGCGCTGACGGGCGAGGCCTTCAAGTCGCACTCCAGCAAGCATGGCTGGTGGGTGGTGGCACAGCAGCAGGTCACTGCCCATGGCGGCGATGTAAACCGTGGCCTGAGCCTGTTCGCCAACTTCACCGTGCACGACAAGGCCACCAACGTCGTCGACAACTATCAGCAACTGGGCTTGGTCTACAAAGGCGCATTCGACGCCCGGCCCAAGGACGATATCGGCTTTGGCGTGGCGCGCATTCATGTGAATGACGACGTGAAGAAGCGCGCGGAACTGCTCAACGCCCAGAGCGGCATCAGCGATTACGACAACCCAGGCTTCGTGCCGCTGCAGCGTACCGAGTACAACGCCGAGCTCTACTACGGCTTCCACGTCACCAACTGGCTGACCGTGCGGCCCAACCTGCAGTACATCAAGAGCCCCGGCGGCGTGGATGAGGTGGATAACGCGCTGGTCGCAGGTTTGAAGATTCAGTCGTCATTCTGAGAGCAATTGTTGTAAATTTACGCCAATCCACTTCGGTACCCGGCAACCACTGGTCTTCAGTGGTTGTCGGGGATAGGCCGAGACAGCGCTATCTCAAACAACAAGAGCTCTGAACCATGCCCGAACATCCGCTCCATCGCTTCTTCACCTCGCAGCGGCCCCGGCCGACATTCGAGTGGGAGCGTTACCAGCAGCGCGATGTGCTGATCATCGACCATCCCCGTTGCCAGGCGGTGTTCAGCCGCCAGGGTGCGCAACTGCTGCATTTTCAACCAGCGGGTGAACGGCCCTGGCTGTGGTGCGCCGAGCAGTGGCCGCAGGTGGGGGCGATCCGCGGTGGCGTGCCGGTGTGCTGGCCATGGTATGGACGCCACCCCAGCGAGGACTTGTGGCCCGCCCATGGCTGGGCGCGCCTGCTCGACTGGAAGCTGGTGGACAGCCGCGAGGACGAGGAGGGCGTAACCCTGAAATGGCGGCTGGACCTGTGCGACTGGCAGGTCGACCTGCATGCCCGGCTGGGTAGCCGCATGGAGCTGAGCCTGAGCACCGAGCACCAGGACAGCGAACCCTGTCAGCTGAGCCATGCCCTGCTGGCCTACTGGCGCATCAGTGACGTGTCCGAGATAGCGCTGTCCGGGTTGGAGGATATCGAAGGCTACGACCGCCTGAACCGCCAGGCCTGCCGTGAAGATGGCGCGCTGAAGCTCAAGGGCGGTTGCCAGAAGGTCTACCCCGGCACGCCGCGGGTGCAATTGCAGGACCCGGCCTGGCAGCGCGAGCTGTGCATCGATACCGGTGACAGCGACGACACGGTGGTGTGGCACCCGGGCAACCGCCCGCTGATGGGCGTGACCGGGCGTGAATGCCAGCGCTTCGTCTGTGTCGAGGCCGCCAGCGGCAGTGGCGAGGGCCTGAGCCTGGCGCCGGGGCAGCGTGCCCACCTGCGCCTGCAGGCCCACCGGCTCAGTTGAGCTCGTCGTCCTCGATCGGGTAGCGGCTGGCGTTGAGGCTTTCCTTGATCTTGCGCAGGTGCGGCTGGAAGTCCACGCCGCGCCGCAGGGTCATGCCGGTGGCCAGCACATCGAGCACGGTCAGCTGGATGATCCGCGAGGTCATCGGCATGTAGATGTCGGTGTCTTCGGGCAGCGGAATGTGCAGGCTCAGGCTGCAGGCATTGGCCAGTGGCGAACCGGCAGCGGTCAGGCCCAGTACCGAGGCGCCGTTTTCCCGGGCCAGGCGGGCCACCTCGACCAGTTCGCGGGTGCGCCCGGTGTAGGAGATGATGACGAACAGGTCGCCGGTGTGCGCCACCGAGGCCAGCATGCGCTGCATCAGCACGTCGGCGTGGGCCGATACTGCCAGGTTGAAGCGGAAGAACTTGTGCTGGGCGTCCAGCGCCACCGGGGCCGAGGCGCCCAGGCCGAAGAAGTGGATCTGCCGGGCCTGGATCATCATGTCCACGGCACGGCTGACCTGTTGCGGGTCGAGCTGCTGGCAGGCGCTGTCGAGCGAGGCGATGGCACTGGCGAAGATCTTCTGGGTGTAGGCTGCCGGGTCATCGTCAGCCTCCACCGCGCGGCTGACGTAGGCGGCGCCGCTGGCCAGGCTCTGCGCCAGCTGCAGCTTGAGCTCGGGGTAGCCGCTGACGCCGAACGAGCGGCAGAAGCGGTTGACGGTCGGTTCGCTGACCTTGGCCGCCTGGGCCAGCGCAGCGATGCTGAAACGGGTGGCTTGTTGCGGATTGAGCAGGATGACTTCGGCGACTTTGCGTTCGGCCTTGTTCAGCTCGTCGAGGCGGCCCTGGATCTGTTCCAGGAGGTTTCGCACGCGGTCCATGGGTGTGTCCTTGGGTCGGGAAGACAGCCGGCTGTTGGAGCAGCAGGCTTTTTGCACGGTCGTCTATCGTACTGTCGGCGCGGTTGACGTACCACTTGTCTGTAACACTTGTGTGTAATGTTGTGGTTTTTACTACATTATCCCTTGAAAACCGTATGTGAAAGCGGTATTCCTAGACCAACTTTAGGAAAGAACCAACATCATGGCTGCGATCAGTGTCGAACCTTGCACCTTTGCCCTGTTTGGCGCCCTAGGCGACCTGGCATTGCGCAAGCTGTTTCCTGCCCTCTATCAGCTCGACCGGGCCAACCTGCTGCACCCGGAAACCCGCCTGCTGGCGCTGGCCCGCGAGGCCGGTAGCGCGCAGGGCCACCTGGACAGCATCGAGGCGCACCTGCGCCGGCATGTGCCCGAGGCCGATATCGAGCCCGCCGCGCTGGGCCGTTTCCTCGCCAGGCTGAGCTACCAGCACCTGGATTTCCTCCAGCCCGAGGGCTATCAGGCCCTGGCCGAGCAGTTGCCGGGCGAGCTGCCGCTGATTGCCTACTTCGCCACCGCTGCGGCGGTGTACGGGGCCATCTGCGAAAACCTCGACAAGGCCGGGCTGGCCGCACGCACCCGAGTGGTGCTGGAGAAGCCCATTGGCCACGACCTGGAGTCGTCGCGCCGGGTCAATGATGCTGTGGCTCAGTTCTTCCCAGAGAGCCGGGTCTACCGCATCGACCACTACTTGGGCAAGGAAACGGTGCAGAACCTGATCGCCCTGCGTTTCGCCAACAGCCTGTTCGAAACCCAGTGGAACCAGAATTCCATCTCCCATGTGGAGATCACCGTCGCCGAGAAGGTCGGTATCGAAGGCCGCTGGGGCTACTTCGACAAGGCCGGCCAGCTGCGCGACATGATCCAGAACCACCTGCTGCAGCTGCTGTGCCTGATCGCCATGGACCCGCCCAGCGAACTGTCGGCCGACGCCATCCGTGACGAGAAGGTCAAGGTACTCAAGGCCCTGGCACCGATCACCGGTGAAGGGCTGAGCACCCGTGTGGTGCGCGGCCAGTACATCGCCGGCTACAGCGATGGCAAGCCGGTGCCCGGTTACCTGGAAGAAGACAACGCCAACGCCCAGAGCGACACCGAAACCTTCGTCGCCCTGCGTGCCGATATCCGCAACTGGCGCTGGTCGGGGGTGCCGTTCTACCTGCGTACCGGCAAGCGCATGCCGCAGAAACTGTCGCAGATCGTCATCCACTTCAAGGAAACGCCGCACTACATCTTCGCTCCGGAACAGCGTTTGCAGATCGGTAACAAGCTGATCATCCGCCTGCAACCGGACGAAGGCATTTCTTTACGGGTGATGACCAAGGAGCAGGGCCTGGACAAAGGCATGCAACTGCGCAGCGGCCCGTTGCAGCTGAATTTCTCCGATACCTGGCGCAGTGCAAGGATCCCGGATGCCTACGAGCGGCTGTTGCTCGAAGTGATGCGCGGTAACCAGAACCTGTTCGTGCGCAAGGATGAAATCGAGTATGCCTGGAAGTGGTGCGACCAGCTGATTGCTGGCTGGCGTAACGCAGGCGATGCGCCCAAGCCGTACGCCGCAGGCTCCTGGGGGCCGATGAGCTCGATTGCACTGATCACACGCGATGGGAGGGCGTGGTATGGGGATATCTGAACTGAAACTGCCAGCGACTGTGACGGTACATGAGCTGGCGGATGCCAAGGCTCTGGCCGCAGCCCAGGCCCATGACGTGGCCGAGCGCTTGCGCGCAGCCATTGCCGCCAAGGGCCAGGCCTGCGTGGTGCTATCCGGCGGCCGCAGCCCGGTGCCGTTCCTCGAGAAGCTGGCCAGCGAAAACCTCGACTGGGCCAAGGTCACCGTCAGCCTGGCCGATGAGCGCTGGGTGCCGGTGGAGCATGCCGACAGCAACGCCGGCCTGCTGGCGCGCCACCTGTTCAAGGGCGCGGCGGCCAAGGCCCGCTTCGTTGGTCTTTACCAGCAGGCGGAGAACCTTGATGCCGCTGCAGGCAAGGCCGATCAGGCCTTGGCCGAGCTGCCGCCAATTGACGTACTGGTGCTGGGCATGGGGGATGATGGCCATACAGCTTCGCTGTTCCCCGCCAGCCCCAACCTGGAAGCAGGCCTCGAGCTGGCCAACCCACGCCGCTGCCTGCCTTTGCTGGCACCGAGCGTGCCGCGCCAGCGCCTTTCGATGACCCGCTCGCTGCTGGCCAGTTCCGCCTTTACCGCGCTGTCCGTACAAGGGCAGGGCAAACTCGCTACCCTGCGCGCCGCGCTGGCTGGCACCGACCTTTCCGAAATGCCGATACGCGCTTTTCTTCACGCCCCCCTGGACATCTACTGGTGCCCATGAGCCAAGGATCCACAGTCATGACCACCCTCGAACGCCCACAGCCCAAGCTCTCGATGGCCGACAAAGCCGCACGGATCGACGCCATTTGCAAAGAGGCGCGCATCCTGCCGGTGATCACCATCGCCCGTGAGGAAGACATCCTGCCGCTGGCTGACGCCCTGGCCGCCGGCGGTATCCGTACCCTGGAAGTGACCTTGCGCTCGCAATACGGCCTGAAGGCCATCCAGGTGTTGCGCGAGCAGCGCCCGGAGCTTTGTGTCGGTGCCGGCACCGTGCTCGATCGTGGCATGTTCGCCGCGGTTGAAGCTGCGGGTGCGCAATTCGTCGTTACGCCAGGCATTACCCAAGACATTCTCGAAGCTGGTGTGGACAGCGAGATCCCGCTGCTGCCAGGCATCAGCACGCCGTCCGAAATCATGATGGGCTACGCCCTGGGCTACCGCCGCTTCAAGCTGTTCCCGGCGGAGATCAGCGGCGGGGTAGCGGCGATCAAGGCCTTTGGCGGCCCGTTCGGCGATATTCGTTTCTGCCCTACGGGCGGTGTGAACCCGGCCAACGTGCGCAACTACATGGCGCTGCCCAATGTGATGTGCGTGGGTGGTACCTGGATGCTCGACAGCAGCTGGATCAAGAACGGCGACTGGGCGCGGATCGAAGCGTGCAGCGCGGAGGCGATGGCGCTGCTGGACGCCAACTGAATTTGTTGTGTGCTTTACGGCTTGTGGGGCGCTTGGTCGGCGCCCCTTTTTTTGCCTGAAATTCTTGCAGTGCCTGTGCCGGCCTCTTCGCAGCACAAGGCTGCTCCTACAAGGAACTGCATAGCATCCGGACCTTGCGCTGCCCCATGTAGGAGCAGCCTTGTGCTGCGAAGAGGCCGGCACAGGCCAGCAAAAAAGCCCGCATCAAACGATGCGGGCTTTTTCATTCATTGCGGTACGGCTCAGGCCGCCTTGGCTTCCTGCTGGCTCAACGAGCGGTTCAGCGCGCTGAACAATGCCTTGAAGCTGGCCGTGGTGATGTTTTCATCGATACCCACACCATGCACCGGGCGGCCACCGGCCACGCGCAGTTCGATATAGGCCGCGGCCTTGGCATTGGTGCCGGCGCCAATGGCATGCTCGTTGTAGTCCATGATCTCCACGGCAATCGGCAGGCCGGCCACCAGTGCTTCCAGTGCGCCGTTGCCCTTGCCGCGCCAGTGCAGGGTGGTTTCGCCTTCACCGGCGACTTCCACTTCCACGGCGCTGTGGCCATTCTCTTCCTGCAGACGGTGGCTGACCAGCGCATACGGGGAGTTGGCCTGCAGGTATTCCTTGTGCAGCAGGCTGTAGATCTGCTGGGCGGTCATTTCCAGGCCCAGGCGGTCGGTTTCGCCCTGTACTACCTGGCTGAATTCGATCTGCATGCGGCGCGGCAGGCTGATGCCGTATTCCTGCTCAAGCAGGTAGGTGATGCCGCCTTTGCCCGACTGGCTGTTGACGCGGATTACCGCCTCGTAGCTGCGACCGATGTCGGCCGGGTCGATCGGCAAGTAAGGTACTTCCCACAGTTCGCCTTCCTGCTGCTTGGCGAAGCCCTTGCGGATGGCGTCCTGGTGCGAGCCGGAGAACGCGGTGTGGACCAGGTCGCCCACGTACGGGTGGCGTGGGTGTACCGGCAGCTGGTTGCACTCTTCGACCACCTTGCGCACGCCGTCGATGTCGGAGAAGTCCAGCAGCGGGTCGATGCCCTGGGTGTAGAGGTTCAGCGCCAGGGTCACCAGGTCGACGTTACCGGTACGCTCGCCGTTGCCGAACAGGCAGCCTTCGGCACGATCGGCGCCGGCCATCAGGCCCAGCTCGGTGGCGGCAATGCCGGTGCCACGGTCGTTGTGGCAGTGCAGGCTGATGATCACGCTGTCGCGACGGCTGACATTACGGCAGAACCATTCGATCTGGTCGGCGTAGATGTTCGGGGTGGACACCTCCACGGTGGCCGGCAGGTTGAGGATGATCTTGTGCTCGGGGGTCGGGTTCCACACCTCGATGACCGCGTCGCAGACTTCCTTGGCGAACTCCATCTCGGTGGCGCTGAAGGTTTCCGGCGAGTACTGGAAGGTCCACTGGGTTTCCGGCTGCTGGGCGGCATACTTGACGAACAGCTTGGCCGCGTTCACCGCGATGTCCTTCACGCCTTGCTTGTCCTGGTTGAAGACAATACGGCGGAACGACGGGCTGGTGGCGTTGTACAGATGGACGATGGCCTTCTTCGCCCCGCGCAGCGATTCGAAGGTACGGGCGATGAGGTCTTCACGGGCCTGGGTGAGCACCTGGATGGTGGTGTCGTCCGGGATGTGGCCGTCTTCGATCAGCATGCGCACGAAGTCGAAATCGGTCTGCGAGGCGGATGGGAACGAGGCTTCGATTTCCTTCACGCCAACCTGCACCAGGGTCTTCCAGAAGCGCAGTTTCTTCTCCGAATCCATCGGCTCGATCAGCGACTGGTTGCCATCACGCAGGTCGGAGCTGCACCAGATTGGCGCGGCGGTGATGGTCTTCGACGGCCAGGTACGGTCAGGCAGGTCGATGGTCGGGAAAGCGCGGTATTTCTTCGAAGGGTCTTTGAGCATGGTCATGGAAGCAATCCTTTTGTGTGCGGCCGAGATCGGGCCTGCCGAGCGATAACGAGATAAAAGGCGAGGCGACGCGATTCAGCCTGGTAGTCGGGCGCTGACCAGGCAGAGGCTGCGATGTTGTCGGAGCAGGATGAGGGTGCTGAAGGTTTTCATGCCTTCAACCCTAACCAGTGGGGTGGGTGATGGCAAGCGTTCAGAAAAAATTGAGAGGAATGCTTAAAAAAAGCTAAAAGGCGAGATTTTATGGCATGAAAGCAAAGCTGGCTTATTGATTGTTGCGCAGTATTTTTCGATGGCGCAACACAGTTGAACTGATGTCGACTGTGCTGGCCCTTTCGCGGGTGAACCCGCTCCCACAGGTGCAGCGCCATCCCTGTGGGAGCGGGTTTACCCGCGAAGAGGCCGGCACAGGCAGTACCGCTCTCAGGGCTGGAACGCACCAATGAAAATCGCCGGATCCACCCGCGCATCGTTCAGGCTGACGTTCCAGTGCATATGTGGCCCGGTAGCCCGCCCGGTCGAGCCCACGCGCCCCACCACCTCGCCCCGGCGCAGCTGCTGCCCCACCTGCACATCGATCTTCGACATATGGCAGAACATGCTGATAAAGCCCTGCCCGTGGTCGACGAACACCGTACGGCCATTGAAGAAGTAATCGCCCACCAGGATCACCTTGCCATTGGCCGGGGTCTTGATCGGCGTGCCGGCCGGTACCGCGAAGTCCAGCCCGGCATGCGGGTTGCGTTCTTCGCCATTGAAGAAACGGCGCACGCCGAACTTGCTCGACAGCGGGCCACTGACTGGCTTGTCGAGAATCAGGTTGCTGGGCAGGGTCGGGCTGAAGCTGCGGTATGCCTTGATCTGCTCGGCCAGCTCACGATCGATGCGCTTGAGGTCGGCCGGGTTCGGGTTGACCTGGCGGGTGTTCTTCAGGGTGATGCGCTGCTCGGGGTATTTCTTGCTACCGACCGTGAAGGGCAGGGTACGGCCGCCCTGGCTCAGCATCGCGGTGCCGGGCTTCTGGGTCAGCGGGATGCCGACGATGGCCAGCCAGTTGTCCTGCTCTTTCACCACCAGCACCGGTTTGCCGTCGAAGCGGGCACTGGGCGCGCTGGCGGCGGGGCCGAGGTCGACCACCGCCACGCCGCCGGGTACCGGCTTGTTCAGCGTGCGGGTGATGTAGCTGGCCTGGGCGCCGCCGGCCAGCAGCAGGAGGGAAAGGGCAAGCAGGGGCGCGAGCAGGCGGGGCATGTGTCAGTCCAGAAGTGAGAGGGTGACCGGGGTCAGGTGGTTGTCTTCGACCCGCACCAACAGCTCGCCTTCGTTCAGGCGGGCGGTCAGACGCTGGCCATTGCGGGTCTGTTCGGCGCTGCGGATGGCCTGGCCCTGTTCGTCCAGCAGGATGCTGTAGCCGCGGGCGAGGGTGGCCAGCGGGCTGACCACCTGCAGCGTCTGCAACTGGGCCTGGAAGCGCTGGCGGCGGTCCTTGAGCACCTCGCGCATGGCCCGTGGCAGGCGCTCGGCCAGGCTGTCCAGGCGTTGGCCCAGCAGTTTCAGGGTACGCCCCGGGTGCTGCGCGGCGAGGCGGGTATCCAGGCGTGCCAGGCGCTCGTGGCGCTGGTTGAGGTTGAGCATGAACGCGCGGCGCAAGCGCATGTCCAGGTCGTCCAGGCGCTGGGCCTGCTGGCGCAGGCGCTCGCCCGGGTGGCGCAGACGCCGGGTCAGCGACTCCAGGCGCAGGCGGTCGTGGGTCAGGCGGTTCTGCATGCGCAGCAGCAGGCGCCGTTGCAGGCCATCCAGGCGTTGCAGCAGGCCACTGTTGTCGGGGGCCAGCAGCTCGGCGGCGGCAGACGGTGTAGGCGCGCGCACGTCGGCGACGAAGTCGCTGATCGAGACATCGGTCTCATGGCCTACGGCGCTGACAATCGGCGTGACACAGGCGGCCACGGCCCGCGCCACCGCTTCTTCGTTGAAGCACCACAAGTCTTCAAGCGAGCCGCCGCCCCGGGCCAGGATCAGCGCATCGAACCCCAGGCTATCGGCCAGGCGGATCGCGCGCACGATCTGTGCAATGGCTTCGCGGCCCTGCACTGCGGTGGGGATCAGGTTCAGTTCCACTTGCGGGGCGCGGCGACCGAACACACTGATGATGTCGCGGATCACTGCGCCGGTGGGCGACGTAATGATGCCGATGCGCTGCGGGTGGGCCGGCAGCGGCTGCTTGCGTTCGGCGCTGAACAGCCCCTCGGCACCGAGCTTCTCTTTCAATGCCTCGAAGGCCAGGCGCAGGGCGCCATCGCCGGCCGGCTCGACGGTGTCGAGAATCAGCTGATAGTCGCCACGCCCTTCAAACAACGAAACCTTGCCGCGTACCCGCACCGCCAGGCCGTCGCGCAGGGCCTGGCGCACCCGCGTGGCGTTCTGCCGGAACAGCGCGCAGCGCACCTGTGCGCCGCTGTCCTTGAGGGTGAAGTACATGTGGCCGGACGCCGGGCGGGCGAGGTTGGAAATCTCGCCTTCCACCCACACGCTGCGGAACACGTCTTCCAGCAGCACGCGGGCGCGGCCGTTGAGTTGGCTGACGGTAAGGACCTCGCGGTCCAGGCCGAGTCGTTCGAAAGGGTCTCTGATCATGGCGGGCATCATAAAGGACATCGGCCCCGGTTGTCTGTCCTGGCCCTATCGCCGGCAAGCCGGCTCCCACAGGTATCGCGCTGGCTTGGGCCTCATGCTGTCCCTGTGGGAGCCGGCTTGCCGGCGATGGGGCCTTTCAGGCCTGCATCGCCGTCACGAACTGGCGTACCATCGAACCTGCGTCACGCCTGCAAGCCATCGCCACAGTACTCTCACACCCTCCTTCCAGTGCCACGAAGCTGACTGAGGCTGGCGCAATCTCACGCATGCATTCCGGCAACAACGCCACCCCAAACCCCGCCTGAATCAACTGCAACTGGGTGGTCTTGCGCGACAGCACCTGCGCTGCGCGCGGGAAAAAGCCTGCCTCCATGCACATCGAGGCCGACAGGTAGCTCAGCCCGCCACGGTCCCGGTGCGGAATCGAAATGAAGCGCTCTTCCCGCAGTTGTTCCAGTCTCACCTGGGGCGCGCGGGCCAAGAGATGCCCGGCGGCGACCGCCAGCAGCAGGGGTTCGCTGAACAGTTCATGCAGCACCACCCCTTCATACTGGCGCAGTACAGGCAAGCGCAGCAGGCCGATATCCAACCGCCCGGCAGCGATATCCTCCAACTGCGCCTCCGACGACTGCTGGGCAATTTCCAGCGAAACACCTGGGTTGTCGCGCAAGTAACCGCCCAGGCGAGCCAGCAGCGGGCCGGTCAGCGGCACTGTACTGGAGTGGTTCAGGCGCAGACTGCCCTGCAGCCCTTCGCCAATGTCGCGGGTTAAACGCTCGGCCTGCGCCAGGTCGGCCAGCAAGCGCCGCGCCCGTTCCAGGAAGGCCTGGCCAGCCAGTGTCAGGCGCGGCAGGCGCGCGGTGCGTTCGAACAGCGGCGTGCCCAGTTGCTGCTCCAGTTCCTTGATCTGCCGGCTCAGCGCCGACTGGGCGATGTACAGCCGCTCGGCGGCAGCGCTGAAGCTGCCGCATTCGGCGATTTCCACGAAGTAACGCAGTTGGCGGATTGACGTCATGTCATGCCTTTTCGAGATGAGTGAGGCGACAAAGGCATATTAGTCGGCATGGCTCATGGCTGGCTAACCTTTGCCTGTCTTCCCAGGAACTGCTGCCATGCTCGCCCAACTGTCGTTTTCCGGCCTCGACTGGCTGCCTATCCTGCTTGGTGTCGGCGCTGCCTACATCGTCTTCGGCATCGCCGGTTTCGGCACCGCGCTGGTGGCCGGCCCAGTGCTGATCCACTTCATGCCGCTGTCGCGGATCATTCCGCTGCTGGTGCTACTGGACTTCGTCGCCGCCTTCGGCAACCTGCTGCCCTCGCGCCGCGATGTCGTGCGCGGCGAACTGCTGCGGCTGCTGCCGTTCATGGCCATTGGCTGCGCGCTGGGTGTGGTATTCCTGCTACAGCTGAAGTCAGACTTGTTGCTGCTGCTGATGGGGCTGTTCGTCACGGCGTATGCCCTGTACGGGCTGGCGGTGAAGGTACGGCCGGCCAGTCTGTCGGGTTTCTGGGCAATGCCGATGGGCACGGCAGGCGGGCTGTTCGGCGCCTTGTTCGGCAGCGGCGGCTTCCTTTATGCGCTGTACCTGAGCGCGCGGCTGGAGGTGAAGGAGCAGGTGCGCGCTACCCAGAGCGCGCTGATCAGTTGCAGTACGGTGGTGCGGCTGACGCTGTTCCTTATCGCAGGCGTCTATGCCGACCAGAGCCTGCTGTTGCTCGCCGCCTGCCTGTTGCCGGTCATGCTCGTCGGCCTCTGGGCAGGGCGCAGGCTTACCCATCGGCTGTCTCGCGAAGCCTTCGTGCGCCTGGTCACCTGGCTGGTGCTGGCCAGCGGCCTGGCGCTGATCGGTCGCTACCTGAGCGCCTGAGCAGGCGGTAGAATTGCGCTATCACCGCAGTTTTTCAGGCTTGCCCCGTTCATGAACACCCAGAGCATCATCGTTCCCAAGCTTTCTACCGTCCCGGTGCACGAAGCCCGTGCCCGCGCCATCCTGCGCTGGCTGGTGCGCGAGAAAGTCGTCGAGGAACAGCTGACCACCTGTGGCCGCACCGGCAACCGCATGGGCCATGCCCTGGCCGAAGGTGCCCGCAAAGTGGCCCTGCATCCGGAAAAACTGCCCTTCGGCGAACAGGTCAACGGCCTGGAGGTGATGCTCAAGCGCTGCATCTATACCCCTACCGAAGGTTTCCTCGAAGAGGCCGGTTGCCCCGAGTGCCGGCGCGAGGTGGGTGAGCCGCTGTTCGAAAGCCTGGAAGAATGGATGCCGGCAGTTAGCGACAACTTCACCTGCCCGTTGTGCGGCTTCGAAGATGACATCAATGGCTTCATTTACCTGCAGCCATGTGCCTTTTCCAACCTGGGGTTCATCTTCAACAACTGGGGCGAGGCCGGGTTCACCCAGGCCTTTCTCGACAGCTTCGCCGACTGGCTCGACCAGCCGGTGGCCGTGGTACAGGTAAAACTGCCACAAGGCTGACCGAAGGCCCTTATTTTGCATTGAGCGGCGCGCCGTGCATGAGTATAATGGCGCGCTTCCATTTTTCCCGCCCGGGAGCCCCCGCGATGCTGCGTATCAGCCAAGAAGCCCTGACCTTCGACGATATCCTCCTTGTACCTGGCTATTCCGAGGTACTGCCTAATGAAGTCAGTCTCAAGACCCGTTTGACCCGTGGCATCGAGCTGAACATTCCGCTGGTATCCGCTGCCATGGATACCGTGACCGAAGCGCGCCTGGCCATTGCCATGGCCCAGGAAGGCGGCATCGGCATCATCCACAAGAACATGACCATCGAACAGCAGGCCAGCGAAGTCCGCAAGGTCAAGAAGTTCGAGGCTGGCGTGGTCAAGGACCCGATCACCATCGACGCCGACGCCACCGTGCGCGACCTGTTCGACCTGACCCGCCTGAACAACATCTCCGGCGTTCCGGTGCTGGCGAACGGCGACCTGGTCGGCATCGTCACCTCCCGTGACGTGCGCTTCGAAAGCCGCCTGGACGCCAAGGTCCGCGACGTGATGACCCCGAAAGAGCGTCTGGTCACCGTCCGCGAAGGCGCCGACAAGAACGAAGTCCGCGAGCTGCTGCACAAGCACCGCCTGGAAAAAGTCCTGATCGTTGACGACAAGTTCAACCTCAAGGGCATGATGACCGTCAAGGACATCGAAAAGGCCAAGGCCTACCCGCTGGCCAGCAAGGACGACCAGGGTCGCCTGCGCGTCGGCGCCGCGGTCGGCACCGGCAAGGACACCGGCGAGCGTGTTGCCGCCCTGGTGGCTGCTGGCGTTGACGTGGTTGTGGTCGATACCGCCCACGGTCACTCCAAAGGTGTGATCGATCGCGTTCGCTGGGTCAAGGAAACCTACCCGCAAGTGCAGGTGATCGGCGGCAACATCGCCACCGGCGCTGCCGCCAAGGCTCTGGCCGAAGCTGGCGCTGACGCGGTCAAGGTCGGTATCGGCCCAGGCTCGATCTGCACCACCCGTATCGTTGCTGGCGTAGGCGTGCCGCAAATCAGCGCCATCGCCAACGTTGCCGCTGCACTGGAAGGCACTGGCGTGCCACTGATCGCCGACGGCGGCATCCGCTTCTCGGGTGACCTGTCCAAGGCCATCGTTGCCGGCGCTTCCTGCGTGATGATGGGTTCGATGTTCGCCGGTACCGAAGAGGCTCCGGGTGAAGTCGAACTGTTCCAGGGCCGTTCCTACAAGGCCTACCGCGGCATGGGCTCGCTGGGTGCCATGGCACAGGCGCAAGGCTCGTCC
Source organism: Pseudomonas sp. B22(2017) (assembly GCF_002113105.1). Taxonomy (NCBI): domain Bacteria; kingdom Pseudomonadati; phylum Pseudomonadota; class Gammaproteobacteria; order Pseudomonadales; family Pseudomonadaceae; genus Pseudomonas; species Pseudomonas sp. B22(2017). The sequence continues at coordinate 206,938 of NZ_NEJN01000003.1, read as the reverse complement.
GACCGCTACTTCCAGGACTCCTCGGCCGGCGCCGAGAAGCTGGTACCGGAAGGCATCGAAGGCCGTGTTCCCTACAAGGGCGCGCTGGCCGCGATCATCCACCAGCTGATGGGCGGCCTGCGTTCGTCCATGGGCTACACCGGCAGCGCAACCATCGAAGAGATGCGCACCAAGCCGGAATTCGTGCGCATCACCGGTGCCGGCATGGCCGAGTCCCACGTGCATGACGTGCAGATCACCAAAGAAGCCCCTAACTACCGCGTAGGCTGAGGCTTCCAGCTACAACAGAAAGCGGGGCTGTCATGACAGCCCCGCGTCGTTTCCGATTTCCACTGACGAGATTGAGTCATGGCCCTCGACATTCACGCTCACCGCATCCTGATCCTCGATTTCGGTTCCCAGTACACCCAGCTGATCGCCCGCCGCGTGCGCGAAATCGGCGTGTACTGCGAGCTGCATCCGTTCGACATGGACGATGAAGCGATCCGCGAATTCAACCCGCGCGGCATCATCCTCGCCGGCGGCCCCGAGTCGGTCCACGAAGCCAACAGCCCGCGCGCCCCGCAGGCGGTGTTCGACCTGAACGTACCAGTGCTGGGCATCTGCTACGGCATGCAGACCATGGCCGAGCAGATGGGCGGCAAGGTCGAAGGTTCCGACCTGCGTGAATTCGGTTATGCCCGCGTGGACGTGGTTGGCAAGAGCCGCCTGCTCGACGGCATCGAAGACCACATCGACGCCGACGGCTTGCTGGGCCTGGACGTGTGGATGAGCCACGGCGACAAGGTCACCCAGATGCCGGGCAACTTCCACGTGCTGGCCAGCACCCCGAGCTGCCCGATCGCTGGCATGTTCGACGACGCGCGCGGCTACTACGGCGTGCAGTTCCACCCGGAAGTGACCCACACCAAGCAGGGCGGTCGCATCCTGTCCCGCTTCGTGCAGGACATCTGCGGCTGTGAAGCCCTGTGGACTCCGTCCAACATCGTCGAAGACGCCATTGCCCAGGTGCGTGAGCAGGTCGGTTCGGCCAACGTCCTGCTGGGCCTGTCCGGCGGCGTCGACAGCTCCGTCGTTGCCGCACTGCTGCACCGCGCCATCGGCGACCAGCTGACCTGCGTATTCGTGGACAACGGCCTGCTGCGCCTGCACGAAGGTGACCAGGTGATGGCCATGTTCAAGGAGAACATGGGCGTCAAGGTCATCCGCGCCGACGCTGAAAAGCAGTTCCTCGACAACCTGGCCGGCGAAGCCGACCCGGAGAAGAAGCGCAAGATCATCGGCCGCACCTTCATCGACGTGTTCGATGCCGAAGCCAGCAAGCTGGAAAACATCCAGTTCCTCGCCCAGGGCACCATCTACCCGGACGTGATCGAGTCGGCGGGCGCCAAGAGCGGCAAGGCCCACGTGATCAAGTCGCACCACAACGTCGGTGGCCTGCCGGAGGAAATGAACCTCAAGCTGGTCGAGCCGCTGCGTGAACTGTTCAAGGACGAAGTGCGCAAGATCGGCCTGGAGCTGGGCCTGCCGTACGACATGGTCTACCGCCACCCGTTCCCGGGCCCGGGCCTGGGCGTGCGTATCCTTGGTGAAGTGAAGAAGGAATACGCCGACATCCTGCGTCGCGCCGACCACATCTTCATCGAAGAGCTGCGCAAGGCCGACTGGTACCACAAGACCAGCCAGGCATTCGTGGTGTTCCAGCCGGTCAAGTCGGTAGGCGTCGTCGGCGACGGCCGTCGCTACGCCTGGGTCGTGGCCCTGCGTGCCGTCGAGACCGTGGACTTCATGACCGCGCGCTGGGCGCACCTGCCGTACGAGCTGCTGGAAACCGTCAGCGGCCGTATCATCAACGAAATCGACGGTATCTCGCGCGTTACCTACGACGTGTCGAGCAAGCCGCCAGCGACTATCGAGTGGGAATGATCGGGTAGCCAGCTCAGGCTGGTACCCGTAGGCACGGATACACCAGAAAGCCCGCATAATTGCGGGCTTTCTGGTTCTCGCTCATTCAGATTTGCTTATTCTTTTGGCTTTTTGGCAAATAGCGCTTTCTGGTAGACATTATAGGAAAGCAACCTGCTCTTTACCGCGACGAACTCATCGCCCTCCACGCGCTGCGGGTGCTTTTCCTGCGGGTCATTCTCGATATTGTATTTGGTCAGGGTGTCCGAACTGAATTCGTATATGTATTTGTAAGGGTGCTCCACCAAGGCTGACGCCAGTTGGTCAAAGAACGTGGACATGAAGAATGTGCGTTTGCCATGTTCCCTCAACAAGCTGATGCCTTGGACAGACAGGGGCGACTCGGTCACGCCAAAGAAGTCGGCGACCGTGGGCGCAACATCGATCTGGTGACTGGTCGTTGTGGCGGGTTTGGGCAGTGACTTTTCCTTGGCCCAGAAAATCAGGGGTACGGTCACTTCTTCTTCGTGCATGGAAGCGTTGTGAATGAAGAGACCGTGCTCACCAAACGACTCACCGTGGTCACCCACGAGCACGAATAATGTCGAGTCCAGAAGGCCTTGCTTGTCGAATGATGTCAGCATTTCACCCAGTACGCTGTCTGTTCTGGCTATGCAGTCTTCATACTTTTCCAGCTCGCTCAGTAATGGGGGCCCTTGGCTGCATTGGTAGGGGTAGTGGGCTGCGCTTGGGAAGTAGAGTGCGATGAAACCCTGGCCATTCTTTTTTATCTTCTCCAGGTAAGAGATGCTGGATGAAAACAGCTGTTCATCACTCTCTCCGAAGCTACTGGCGTGTTGTGAGCGATTTTCGGCATGGGTGATCTCCGAAACTGCATAGGCATTCGATACGCCGATGGACTTCAGGAAACCCTCCATGTTTTCGAATTGCAGGTACAGCGAGCTGAATGCGACGGCTTCCATGTTTTTCCTGTTTTTCAGCTCATGGATGACGCTGGGTTGTAGCAGGTACATGGCCTCTTTGATTTCAATATCTGGGTAGGCGTGCAGCCCCGTCAGGATCGCGTGGTAGCCTTTGGACGAGTGAGGCACTGATACGTACGTTTTGAAGAGCATGCCCTCCCGAGAGAGCTTATCGAAGGTGGGATACCTCTCGGCGGTTTTGATGTCGGGCGCAAAAACGCTGTTCCAGCGCACCGACTCCAGAATGATGAAGACCAGGTTCTTGAAGTCTGGTGTGGCATGAGATTGAAGTTTTCGGATGTCGTTGACGCTGGTTAGCGGGTAGGCGGGTTGTTCGAATGGCAGCGGCGGTCTATGCGGAGCTGCATTCAAGAAGGTGGTGCTTCTGAGTGTTGTGACCAGCGGACTGACGACAATATTTTCGTTCAGGTGATAGCGTGCGTCTTTGGCATGGATGGAGCCGATGAGCAGGGCGCCTATCACCAGCAGCGACGCCCAGAGGTGTTGTCTTTTCTTTATTGTGACCGTGCGCTGTTCTTTATAAGCGATGTAGGTTGCCAGCCCAGCGAAAGACCAGGTCACCAGGTAGGCAAGAAAAAGCACAAAGACAATGAACCTGAATGTGTGCCCGAACCCGGCGGCTTGGGTGAGGAACACCTCGGCTCCGGAGGTCAGGTTGCTTGCGTTCTGCAGGCTGTAGCGTATCAGTTGCCAGTCCAGTGGCTTCAGCCATAGCTCCCGAACTCGCATGTCCACCAGCAGGAACAGCAGCAAGGCGCCTGAGGCGATGCTTAACAGATAAAAATTGAATTTGTTTCTGGTAATGGTGGTGGCAGCAATCACAAAGAAGGCGACCACCAGCAGCACGTCTTGAAGCAAGTACAGGGCAATATCGAGAACACCGGTCTCCACCCATCGATAGGAGAAAAACTCGATCAGGATGATCTTCGGTGCCAGAAGAAGGCCTGAAGTGAGCAGCAGCGAAAAATACAGTAATGAATTCCTGTGCCACATGGTGTCAAACCTTCGCATTCACAGAGCAGGCGTCTTGTCTGAAGCGATAGGCGGGCAGAAGGCCAGCACCTGTGCACCCCGTCTGTTGAACTTAAGCAGCCCACCCTGAATCGGGCAAGTCAGCCTCTGGGCGTTAGTTTGGTACCGAGGGGGAGCAGGTTGCCACAGGTGGTCGGGGCAGATAACCGGTCGTGCGACAAGACTTCACTGAATCTTTCGCAAATGCAGGTGTATCAAATTCGCCCTTCATCGCCAGCCCCTGCTGGCAGACTGATTGCGCAGAATGAGGTACCCGCACCGATGTCCTTTACTCGACGACAAATGCTCAAAGGCCTCACTGGCCTGGTTGTGGTTGGCCTGGGCGCTGGTGGCGCGGCGCGTTACTGGCTGGGCAAGGTCGAGGACGATAACGCCGGGCATGACTACGAACTGATCGCCGCGCCGCTTGACGTCGAGCTGGTACCGAGGTTCAAGACCGAGGCCTGGGCCTTTATCATTCAGCTGTCTGCCCCGACGGGCGCATCATCACAGCGAATAGAACGGATCGTTTTCAGGCGCCTGGTCGTGCAACGCTTGGGCGAGGTCCTGGATGTGTTCAGACCACGCCACTGTCTTTACCCATTCCTCGGGCATGCCGGATACCCCGTACAACGCTCCGGCCAGCTGCCCAGCCACGGCTGCCACGCTGTCGGCGTCGTCTGCCAGGTTTGCCGCCAGTAGCACTGCGTCTCTGAAATTGTCGGTATTCCAAACCGCCCATAGCGCAGCTTCCAAGGTGTCGATGACATACCCTGAGGAGCGGATCTGGTCGCGGCTTTTTTCCTTGTATTCGCCAGCGTTGATGATGGTGGCGCGGGGCTGCAGCGGGCGGACCATCGGGCGGCACATTTCATCCTTGTCGGCGCCGTTCAGGGCGAGGTGCAGCTGCGCGCCCAGCAGTTCGCAGCCACTCACTGCTTCGGGCGCCCGATGGGTGGCCCGACTCTGGCTTTGGGCTTCGCGCCACGTGGATGGCAGCATGTGGCGCCTGAATATGGCGGTGGGGGCGAGCCGGATGATGGAGCCATTGCCGGCCGTATTCGGCTCTGTGTTGCCTATCCAGTCCAGGCCATGGCGTAGCCACCCTTCCAAGGCAAGGCGTGTAGCATTGCCGATGTCGAAACAGACACCGTTTGCGCTGTTTTCCCCTCGCTTGTACCACCTGCACAGTCGCTCGAGATAATCTGCATGGTCGAATCGCATGCAAGCCAGGTACGAGTCCGCCAGGCAAAGCGCCATGCTCGTATCATCGGTCCACTCACCTGGCTTGAGCCTGAACGGCCCGCCGCCGACCATGTCATCGACGTGTGCTTTATCGCGAGGCAGGAACTCCAGGGTGGTGCCTACGGCATCGCCAATGGCCAAACCCAGCAACGCACCTTTGGCTCGGTCGAGCGATTGTTCGGGGGTTAATGTGCAAACGCGCGATTCTTGCCATTGCGGGTGCACGTAGGCACGGCCTGCGGACTCGCGTGGGGTGGGCGCTGGTAGCAAGTGGTTGTACCGGTAGGCATACTCGGTAACTTCAAGGGTAGGGCTGTGCAGGTCGATCATAGAACTTCTTCTAATAAGAGATGAGTCGTGGGGCCTTGCTCAATCCGGTTCAGTACCCTGAAAGAAGTACCCGGCGGGTACAGTACTTCCGCCTCGGGAATTTGCGTCAGGAAACTGATGTCCTTGCCGGATACGCCGCGTACGACCATCTGGGTATTGCCCGCGAATGGTGTTGTCGCGGATGAGCTGAAGAATGCCATGTCGGTCTCCACTGCGCCCATTTGCATCCGATTGAGCACATCCAGTGGCAGATCCGTTCCACGGTAGGTTTCAGCGCCAACGTAGCGAGGCAAGCGTGCCAGACCTTCGGTTGCATGCTCGGCAAAAGCCATGATTTCAGGCGTGGCTGTGCCTTGGCGCATCGCCAGGTTATACGCCTTGTACACATCGTTGGTAGAGTAACCGTAAAGTGCGCCTATTTGATCGTCGCTGAGCAGTTTCGAAAGCTCCGGGGCCCGAAAATCTGCCCGGGCGCGGCCTTCGGCAATCCATCGCTCTGCCATGTCCTTGCCCACTGCCTCTCGCAGGCTCATGAGCTTCTTGGGCGCCGCTGCAATGCTTTTTTCAGTGGCTTGCTTTGCTGGCGGCAGCTCTGGCTCTGCTTTCTGCAGCGGTGTCGCGGCCTTCATCTGCAACTCAGGTTCAGCCAGCAGCCTGCTTTCGTTCTTCGCCAGCCAGGTGGCCAACTGTTTGTTGGAGATTTCGGCCTGAAGCTTGGCACTACGGCTGGCGATGCTTTCCACGCTGCTCATCACGCCGGCTTTCATCTGCCCGCGGGTCAGGTAGGTCACAATTGCCATCAGCAAAAGCATCACCAGCTGCTCTTGCCCACGGGCCAGTTGCCTTGCAGCGTGTTCGGTACGCTCTTGAACCAGCGCCGCCGAGCCGCCCGAAGGGTCGAGACCGGAGGGTTTCAAGCCGTCTTCGGCAGTCCACGCGGTAGCAAGCCCCTCTTGCATGGAGGCCAGGCACGCGGGAAGCCCTTGATAGAAATACTCCGCGATGGCGGCCAGGCCCAGCGCCATCAGGATCAGGTTGCCGACCTGCAGGCCGATACCGCTGCCTGCGACCACCCCAGGTGCCGCACCGACGCCAAAGGCTAGAGAACCCACGGCGCCGCCGATAGCGCCGCCTAGCGCGACGCTGCCGCCGAGAATCATCACCACTTCCTGCACGAGCTTGAGCAGTACGGGCAAAATCTGGTCGATATTGATGGACGCCCATTTGCGCGACAGATTTGACTGCATCATGGGATAGGACAAAGCCATCGCCTGCCGGACATTGTCTATCCGGTGTCCGCCTACAGCGCCATAAGCCTGGCTGGCGCCATCGCTTACGCGACGGGTGAAGCCGTCCCAGCTGTCATGGACATTGCGCAAGCCGCTGCTGACGCTTTGATTGAGGGCGCTGAATTTTTGGTCCAGGTTGCGTTCGATGTCGCCCCAGCTAGGGACGTGAGTTGATAAGTCCATTTACCATTGCATTCCTTTAGAGAAGGCAGGTGAGTGTGCGGGCGGCAGGCGATTCTTTCCCATGCACCACGCTGACGGTCAAGCCAGTCGCCAATCGAGCTGCCGATTGCATTGCGAGGCATTTTCTCATCTGAGGTGCCTCTGGCAATGGTGTCAATTTGATCTCATGCTTGTCGGTCAGTTCCGTTAAGTCTGCCGAATGGCCAATAGGGTGGCCAAAGCAAACGATGGCTGGATACTTCACTTAATATTTCCCATTTGCAGGTGTATCGTATTCGCCCTTCATCGCCAGCCGTGCTGGCAGCTTGATTGCGCAGAACGCGAGGTACCCGCACCGATGTCCTTCACCCGTCGACAAATGCTCAAGGGCCTGACCGGCCTGGTTGTGGTTGGCCTGGGCGCCGGTGGCGCGGCACGTTACTGGCTGGGCAAGGTCGAGGACGACAACGCCGGGCATGACTACGAGCTGATCGCTGCTCCCCTGGACGTCGAGCTGGTGACGGGCTTCAAGACCGAGGCCTGGGCCTTCGGCCCTTCGGCGCCAGGCACCGAGTTGCGTGTGCGCCAGGGCACCTGGCTGCGGGTGCGCTTCATCAACCACCTGCCGGTCGAAACCACCATCCACTGGCACGGTATCCGCCTGCCGCTGGAAATGGACGGCGTGCCCTATGTGTCGCAGCTGCCAGTCAAGCCGGGCGAGTACTTCGACTACAAATTCCGTGTGCCGGACGCCGGCAGCTACTGGTATCACCCGCATGTCAGCAGTTCCGAAGAGCTGGGCCGTGGCCTGGTCGGCCCGCTGATCGTCGAGGAGCGCGAGCCGACCGGCTTCCAGCATGAACGCACGCTCAGCCTGAAGAACTGGCACGTGGACGAGCAGGGCGCCTGGTTGCCGTTCAGCATCCCGCGTGAGGCGGCGCGCAACGGCACCGCCGGGCGCCTGATCACCATCAATGGCCAGGCCGATTCGGTCACCGAGTTGCCAGCCGGCCAGGTTGTGCGGGTGCGTCTGCTTAACCTGGACAACACCTGGACCTACCGCATCAACCTCAAGGGTAACTGCGAGGCAAAAATCTATGCTCTGGACGGCAACCCGGTAACCCCGCGCCCCTTGGACGATGACTACTGGCTCGGCCCAGGCATGCGTATCTGCCTCGCTATCCGTATTCCTGAGGCGGGGGAGGAGATCTCCCTGCGCGACGGTTTCGTGCGCCTGGGCACCCTGCGTTCGGTTGCCAGCAACGGCGCGCCAAGTGACTGGCCGCCGGCGCTACCGCCCAACCCGATCGCCGAGCCGGACCTGGAGAATGCCGAAAAGCTCAACTTCAATTTCGAGTGGGCGGCGAAAGTCTCGGTCACTACGGACCAGGATAAGCCGTCGAGCATGTGGCAGATCAACGGCCAGGCCTGGGACATCACCGACAAGACCTGCGCCGAGCGCCCCATTGCCACGTTGCAGAAGGGCAAGAGCTACATCTTCGAGCTGAAGAACATGACCCAGTACCAGCACCCGATCCACCTGCACGGCATGAGCTTCAAGGTGATCGGCTCCAACCGTCATGACATCAAGGAGCCGTGGTTCACCGATACCTACCTGCTGGGCAAGAACGAGCGCGCCCAGGTGGCGCTGGTGGCGGATAACCCGGGCACCTGGATGTTCCATTGCCACGTCATCGACCACATGGAAACCGGTCTGATGGCCGCGATCGCGGTGGTCTGATGCGCCCGCAGATCATCGATCGCAGTCGCGATCAGGAATTCATGCGTCTGGCCCTGGCCCTGGCCGCCGAAGGTGCGGCCATGGGCGAGGTGCCGGTGGGCGCGGTACTGGTGCAGCATGGGCAGGTGATCGGGCAGGGCTTCAACCGTCCGATCATCGACAGTGACCCCAGTGCGCACGCCGAGATGGTGGCCATTCGCGCGGCGGCGAAATCCGCCAGTAACTACCGGCTACCCGGCAGCACCCTGTATGTGACCCTGGAACCGTGCAGCATGTGTGCGGGGTTGATCGTGCATTCGCGGGTGATGCGGGTGGTATTCGGCGCGCTGGAGCCCAAGGCGGGGATCGTGCAGAGCCAGGGGCAGTTCTTCGGGCAGGGTTTCCTGAACCACCGGGTGATGGTGGAGGGGGGGGTGCTGGCGGAGGAGTGCGGGCAGATCCTCACTGACTTCTTCAAGGCTCGCCGAGCAAAGGGGTAGCCTGTCAGTGCCCTATCGCCGGCAAGCCAGCTCCCACAGGATATCTGCAGGCCTTGGGGGCAGTGGTGAGCCTGTGGGAGCTGGCTTGCCGGCGATAGGGCACTGACAGGCTACATCGGCGGCGACTGCTCCGCCGGCTTGTCCTTGTTCACCCCGGGCACATGCAGGCTGCCCTCGGCCACCTGGCCTTCGAGCTGCGGCTGGGTCACCCAGGTGAGGATGTCGTAGTAGCGACGGATGTTGGCCACGAAATGCACCGGCTCGCCGCCACGTGCATAGCCGTATTTGGTCTGCCGATACCACTGCTTCTGCGAAAGCCGCGGCAGCATCTTCTTCACGTCCAGCCACTTGTTCGGGTTGAGCTTCTCGCGCTTGGCCAGGGTGCGGGCGTCTTCCAGGTGGCCGCTGCCGACGTTGTAGGCAGCCAGGGCGAACCAGGTGCGGTCCGGTTCCTGGATGCTGTCGTCGAGCTCTTCCTTGATCTTCATGAAGTACTTGGCGCCGCCCTGGATGCTCTGCTTCGGGTCCAGGCGGTTGGACACGCCCATGGCCTGGGCGGTGCGCTGGGTCAGCATCATCAGGCCGCGCACGCCGGTCTTGGAGGTGACCTCGGGCTGCCACATCGATTCCTGGTAGCCGATGGCGGCCAGCAGGCGCCAGTCCACCTGCTCGACCTTGGCGTAGCTCTTGAAGTGCTTCTCGTACTTGGGCAGGCGCTGCTGCAGGTGCTGGGCGAAAGTGTAGGCACCCACATAGCCCAGGACGTCGACATGGCCGTAGTAGCGGTCCTTCAGGCGTTGCAGGGTGCCGTTCTTCTGCGCCTTGTCGAGGAACTCGTTGACCTCGTTGAGCAGGCTGTTGTCTTCACCGGCCGCCACCGCCCAGCGCTGGTCGCGGGTGTCGCCCAGGTCGAAGGCAACCCGCACGTTGGGGAAGTACACCTGGTTCATCGCCAGCTCGTTGGAGTCGACCAGGGTCAGGTCGATCTGGCCTTCATCGACCATGCGCAGCAGGTCGACCACCTCGACGGCGTCGGATTCCTCGTATTCCAGGCCCGGGTACTGCTTTTTCAGCTCGGCCAGCTGGTCGGCATGGCTGCTGCCCTTGAGCACCATGATCTTCTTTCCGACCAGGCCCTTGGCGTTGGTGGGGCGCGTGCGACCGTTGCGGTAGATGACCTGTGGGGTCACTTCCAGATAAGGGTGGGAGTACCTGACCTGGGCCTTGCGCCGTTCGCTGGTGACCAGGCCGGCCGCTGCCAGCACCGGGCCGGAGGGCTTGCCGAGGCTGTCATACAGCTCGTCGAGGTTGTCGGCGGTCTCGATCTGCAGCTTCACGCCCAGATCTTCGGCGAAATGCTGGACCAACTCGTATTCGAAGCCGGTTTCGCCGTTGCGGTCCTGGAAGTAGGTGGCCGGGCTGTTGCGGGTGATCACGCGCAGCACGCCATCCTCCTTCACGCGCTCGAGGGTGCTGGGTTTTTCAACGCAGGCACCGAGCAGCAGAAAGAGTCCGGTTGCGAAAAGCCATCTGGCGCAACGCTGGCGCAAAGCAGTGTGGGCGAACATAGGTTGCAGTATACGCAAAGGACTGGCCCAACCATATCTCGACAACTGTTAGCTTGTCTGGTAGCGGGTTCTGTGCTTTGGGGGCTTGCCTTTGGAGGTTCAGCGCCTGGGAGGTCGAGCGCCGCCCGCGCGGCGCTTCGCAGCACAAGGCTGCTCCTACATCTGTTTCGGGCCAGTAACGCCTGCGCCAATGCGCGCGACTGCCTTGATTTTCCGACACGCTGCCGAGGTGGACGCCAAGGGGCCGCGCGCCACTCCCCCAGGAATAATTGGCCCGAAACAGATGTAGGAGCAGCCTTGTGCTGCGAAGCGCCGCGTGGGCGGCGCTCGATTTCACAGGCGCTAAATCTCTAAAGGTAGGCCCCCTGAATTCTGACCCGCAAGTCCGGTTCCGCCGCCCGGCAGCCGTGGCTTAGAGCGGGTGCCGAAACCCTTCGAATTAGGCTAGAATGCACGGCCTCTAAGCACACCCCTTCCTGAGGCTGTCCCGACGATGTTGATCCTGCGCGGCGCTCCTGCCCTTTCTGCCTTTCGCCACGGTAAATTACTCGAGCAACTGAGCCAGAAAGTCCCCGCTGTTACTGGTTTGTATGCCGAATTTGCCCATTTCGCCGATGTCGACGGCGAGCTGACCGCCGACCAGCAGCAGGTGCTGGGGCGTCTGCTCAAGTACGGCCCGAGCGTGCCGGTACAGGAGCCGAGCGGCCGCCTGTTCCTGGTCGTGCCGCGCCTGGGCACCATTTCGCCGTGGGCCAGCAAGGCCAGCGACATCGCTCACAACTGCGGCTTGCAGTCGATCCAGCGCCTGGAGCGCGGTATTGCCTACTACGTTGCCGGCAGCCTGAGCGAAGCCGACGCCGAACTGATCGCGGCCGAGCTGCACGACCGCATGACCCAGCGCGTGCTCGGCCAGCTGGAGCAGGCCGCTGACCTGTTCAGCCATGCCCAGCCCAAGCCGATGACCTCGGTGGACATCCTCGGCGGCGGCCGTGATGCCCTGGCCAAGGCCAACATCGACCTGGGCCTGGCCCTGGCCGAAGACGAGATCGACTACCTGGTCAACGCCTTCCAGGGCCTCAAGCGCAACCCGAACGACATCGAACTGATGATGTTCGCCCAGGCCAACTCCGAGCACTGCCGCCACAAGATCTTCAACGCCAGTTGGGACATCGACGGCCAGGCTCAGGAAAAGAGCCTGTTCGGCATGATCAAGAACACCTACCAGATGCACAACGAAGGTGTGCTGTCTGCGTACAAGGACAACGCCTCGGTGATCGTCGGCAACGTTGCCGGCCGTTTCTTCCCGAACCCTGAAACCCGCCAGTACGGCGCGGTGCAGGAGCCGGTGCACATCCTGATGAAGGTCGAGACGCACAACCACCCGACCGCCATCGCCCCGTTCTCCGGCGCCTCCACCGGCTCCGGCGGCGAAATCCGCGACGAAGGCGCGACCGGCCGTGGCGCCAAGCCCAAGGCTGGCCTGACCGGCTTCACCGTGTCCAACCTGCGTATCCCGGGCTTCGAGCAGCCGTGGGAGCAGGCCTACGGCAAGCCTGAGCGTATCGTCGACGCCCTCGACATCATGATCGAAGGCCCACTGGGTGGCGCTGCGTTCAACAACGAATTCGGTCGCCCGGCCCTGACCGGCTACTTCCGTACCTTCGAGCAGGCCATCAACACCCCGCACGGTGAAGAAGTGCGCGGCTACCACAAGCCGATCATGCTGGCCGGTGGCATGGGCAACATCCGTGAAGACCACGTGCAGAAAGGCGAGATCACTGTCGGCGCCAAGCTGATCGTGCTCGGCGGCCCGGCCATGCTGATCGGTCTGGGCGGCGGCGCCGCTTCGTCGGTGGCGACCGGTGCCAGCTCGGCTGACCTCGACTTCGCTTCGGTACAGCGCGAAAACCCGGAAATGGAGCGCCGTTGCCAGGAGGTCATCGACCGCTGCTGGCAGCTGGGCGACAACAACCCGATCGCCTTCATCCACGACGTCGGCGCCGGTGGTATCTCCAACGCCTTCCCAGAACTGGTCAACGACGGTGGCCGTGGTGGCCGCTTCGAACTGCGCAACGTGCCCAACGACGAGCCGGGCATGGCCCCGCACGAAATCTGGAGCAACGAATCGCAAGAGCGTTACGTGCTGGCCGTCAGCGCCGTCGACTTCGAGCGCTTCAAGGCAATCTGCGAGCGTGAGCGTTGCCCGTTTGCGGTAGTGGGTGAAGCGACTGAAGAGAAGCACCTGACCGTAAGCGACAGCCATTTCGGCAACACGCCGGTAGACATGCCGCTCGACGTACTGCTGGGCAAGCCGCCACGCATGCACCGTTCGGTTACCCGCGAAGCCGAGCTGGGCGATGACTTCGACCCGAGCAAGCTGGACCTGGACAACGCCGTTCAGCGCGTCCTCAGCCACCCGGCCGTGGCCAGCAAGAGCTTCCTGATCACCATCGGCGACCGCACCATCACCGGCCTGGTAGCTCGTGACCAGATGGTCGGCCCGTGGCAGGTACCGGTGGCCGACTGCGCCGTCACCGCCACCAGCTTCGACGTCTACACCGGTGAAGCCATGGCCATGGGCGAGCGTACCCCGCTGGCGCTGCTGGATGCCCCGGCGTCCGGCCGCATGGCAATTGGCGAGACACTGACCAACCTGGCTGCCTCGCGCATCGAGAAGCTGTCCGACATCAAACTGTCGGCCAACTGGATGTCTGCCGCCGGCCACCCAGGTGAAGACGCCCGCCTGTACGACACCGTCAAGGCTGTCGGCATGGAGCTGTGCCCGGAGCTGGGCATTACCATTCCGGTCGGCAAAGACTCGATGTCGATGAAGACCAAGTGGAGCGACGAGGGCGTAGAGAAGAGCGTTACCTCGCCAATGTCGCTGATCATCACCGGCTTCGCCCCGGTCACCGACATCCGCAAGACCCTGACCCCGCAACTGCGCATGGACAAGGGCGAGACCGACCTGATCCTGATCGACCTGGGCCGCGGCAAGAACCGCATGGGCGCTTCGATCCTGGCACAGACCTACGGCAAGATCGCTGCCCAGGCACCGGACGTCGACGACGCCGAAGACCTGAAGGCGTTCTTCGCCGTGATCCAGGGCCTGAACGAAGATGGTCACCTGCTGGCCTACCATGACCGTTCCGACGGCGGCCTGGTCACCACCGTGCTGGAAATGGCCTTCGCCGGCCACTGCGGCCTCGACCTGCACCTCGACCCGCTGACCGACAGCAAAGGCGACGTGCCGGCCATCCTCTTCAACGAAGAGCTGGGCGCGGTCATCCAGGTTCGCCAGGATGCCACCCCGGACGTACTGGCTCAGTTCAGCGCCGCTGGCCTGGGTGAAGGCTGCGTCGCGGTGATCGGCAAGCCGGTCAACAACGGTGAAGTGTCCATCAGCCTGAACGGCGAAGTGCTGTTCGACGACGACCGCCGCATGCTGCAGCGCCAGTGGGCCGAGACCAGCTACCAGATCCAGCGCCTGCGTGATAACGCCGACTGCGCCGACCAGGAATTCGACCTGCTGCTCGAGGAAGACAACCCGGGCCTGTCGGTCAAGCTGGGCTTCGACGTCAACGACGACATCGCCGCGCCGTACATCAAGAAGGGCGTGCGCCCGCAAGTGGCCATCCTGCGCGAGCAGGGCGTCAACGGCCAGGTCGAGATGGCAGCCGCCTTCGACCGCGCCGGCTTCGCCGCCATCGACGTGCACATGAGCGACATCCTCGCCGGCCGTGTCGACTTCGAAGCCTTCAAGGGCCTGGTCGCCTGCGGTGGCTTCTCCTACGGTGACGTGCTGGGTGCCGGTGAAGGCTGGGCCAAGTCGGCGCTGTTCAACAGCCGCGCCCGTGACGCCTTCCAGGCCTTCTTCGAGCGCACCGACAGCTTCGCCCTGGGCGTGTGCAACGGTTGCCAGATGATGTCCAACCTGCACGAACTGATCCCGGGCACCGAGCACTGGCCGCACTTCGTGCGCAACCGCTCGGAGCAGTTCGAGGCGCGTGTGGCCATGGTCGAAGTGCAGAAGTCCAACTCGATCTTCCTGCAGGGTATGGCCGGTTCGCGCATGCCGATCGCCATCGCCCACGGTGAAGGCCATGCCGAGTTCGCCAGCGAAGAAGCACTGCTGGCAGCCGACCTGTCCGGTTGCGTGGCCTTGCGCTACGTCGACAACCACGGCAAGGTCACCGAAGCCTACCCGGCCAACCCGAACGGCTCGCCGCGTGGTATCACCGGCCTCACCAGCCGCGATGGCCGCGTGACCATCATGATGCCGCACCCGGAGCGTGTGTTCCGTGCCGTGCAGAACTCCTGGCGCCCGGATGAGTGGCAGGAAGATGCCGCGCTGATGCGTATGTTCCGTAACGCACGGGTGTGGGTGAACTAAGGCGTGTACAAGCTCGCCTTCTTCGTCCCCGCCAGCCACGTCGAAGTGGTCAAGGCCGCTGTGTTCGCCGCTGGTGGCGGGCGCATCGGTGACTATGACCACTGCGCCTGGCAGACGCTGGGCCAGGGCCAGTTCCGCCCGCTGGACGGCAGCCAGCCGTTCCTCGGGCAAACCGGCCAGGTCGAGGTGGTGGAAGAGTGGAAGGTGGAGCTGGTGGTGGCTGACGACCTGATTGCCCAGGTCGTCGCTGCACTCAAGCAGAGCCACCCGTACGAGACGCCAGCCTACGAAGTCTGGCGGCTCGCCGAGTTCTAGACCGCATCAAGGCCATCGCCGGCAAGCCAGTTCCCACAGGAATATCGCAGTCATCAGAACCTGTGATATCTCTGTGGGAGCTGGCTTGCCGGCGATAGGGCCCTACAATCCAGCCACAATCTCCTTGCCCTGCCCAGGCCGCTTCAACCACCCACAAGCCAGCAAACCCACCTCGAACAGCACCCACATCGGCACCGCCAGCATCGTCTGTGAAAACACATCCGGCGGCGTCAGGATCATCCCCACCACAAAGCAGCCGACGATCACGTAGGGCCTGCTGCGCCGCAATGTAGCCACATCGGCCAACCCCACCCAGACCACGATAAACGTCGCCACCGGGATCTCGAACGCCAGCCCGAACGCCAGAAACAGCGCAAGGATGAAGTCCAGGTACTGGCTGATATCAGTCATCATCGCCACCCCCTCCGGTGTCACGCTGGCAAAGAAGCCGAACATCATCGGGAACACCAGGAAGAAGGCGAAGGCCATGCCGGCGTAGAACAGCACGATGCTCGATACCAGCAACGGCAGGGCAATGCGCCGTTCACGGCGGTACAGCCCCGGCGCCAGAAAGCCCCAGGCCTGGTGCAGCAGTAGTGGCATGGCGATAAACACTGCGCACATCGCAGTCAGCTTGAACGGCGTCAGGAACGGCGAAGTGACGCTGGTGGCGATCATGCTCGCGCCTTCCGGCAAGAAGCGCCGCAACGGCTCGGAAATCAGCGTGTACAGCGCCTGGGCGAAGGGGAACAGGCCGGCGAACACCAGCGCCACCAGCGCCAGGCAACGCATCAGGCGTTTGCGCAGGTCGCGCAGGTGTTCGGTCAGCGGCATGCTCGCCGCCGGGTCCATGGCAATGCTCATGAAAGGTTTTCCTTGGGGGGAGCGACCGTGGCCGCATCATTGGCCGGCTCCGCTTTCAGGCTGATGCCTTGGCGGATCTCCTGTTCCAGGCGCTGCAAAGGCGCACTGTCGAGAGTGGGTAGCTCGACAGCGGGCAGTTCGATCTCCCGCTCCACCTGCCTGCGCAAGGTGTGCATGGCCCTGCGCGCCTGGCCCAGGCCGCGCCCGAGGGTGCGTGCAGCCACCGGCAGGCGCTCCGGGCCTAAAACCAATAGCGCGACGATGCCGACCAGCAGCAACTCGCTGAAGCCTACCTCGAACATCAGGGCTGACGGTCCGCTTGCGGTTGCTGCGTACCCTGACCGGTCAACGGGCACTGTTGCTGCACCTGCGTTTGCGCTGGGGGAGTGGCGTCAGTGTCACCGCCCATGGACTTGCGAAAACCCTGGATCGCCTCGCCCATATCGCTGCCCAGGCCCTTGAGGCGCTTGGTACCAAACAGCAGGAATACGATCAGCAGTACGATCACCAGTTGCCAGATTCCAATGCCACCCATTGCGACCACTCCTGTAAGGTCATGAAAAGGAAAGACAATCCTGCCTCGCGCAGATGACGTACACATGACGAACGGTCACTGCCATCTACCTGCAACACCGGGCGTGTTGACTGGCGTCTTTATTCGGCGACAGGGGCAGGCAAGGATGGGTGGCAGGCAACAGCAGGGCGCGGCCCTGCTGATGGTGATGGTTGTGCTGGCGATGCTGGCGGCGGGCATGGCCTGGCTGGTGGAAGATGGCCGACGCCAGGTCGATGATGTGCGTCTGTTGCACCAGCGGGTGCAGGCGCGCGCGATGGAGCAGGCCGGCCTGGCCTATGCCGAGCAGGCCCTGCGTGACCCCAGCTGGCGGCTTAGCCCACTGTTCTGGCAGGCCTTGCGCGGGCAGCCGTTGAACTACGATTTTGGCGCCGGCCAGGCGCAGTTGCGGGTGCGCGACCAGCACACCTGTTTCAACGTCAATGCGTTGCTCGGTGCTGACGGCGAGCGTGCTGCGCGCCAGTTGCGCTACCTGCTGGGCGACGACATGGCTGCCGAGCGCCTGGTCGATGCCCTGGCCGACTGGCTGGATGCCGACAGCGATGCCCGTCTGCAGGGCGCCGAGAGCGCCCAGTACCTGCGCCAGCAACCACCACGCCTGGCTGCCAACCAGCCGATGCTCGATACCAGCGAGCTGAATCTGCTACTGGAGCCGGACGCCAGCCGCCAGGGCCGTTACCCGATGCTGTGCGCCTTGCCGCAGACCACCGGCTGGCGGCTGAATGCCAATGCCCTGGGGCTGGAGCATCTGCCGTTGCTGGAGGCGCTGTATGAAGGGCGTTATCCACGCTCGTTGCTCAGCCGCATCATCAGCGGCCGGCCGGCGTCGGGGTATGTGGATGCAACTGCGCTACGCCAGGCCCTGGGGGCGGTGGATGACGAAACCTTCGAGCGCTTGAGCGAAGGGCTGCTGCTGAACAGCGGGTATTTCCTGTTGCAGCTGTCGTTCGCGGAGGAGGGGCGGGTGATACGCAGTGAGTTCCAGGTGGAGGCGCTGGGGGTGGTGCAATGGCATGCCCGGGTACCGGCGCAGCAGGTGCGGGTGCGCAGCCGCGAGCCGATGGTGTGGTAGGGCTTGAGATTGCCGGGGCTGCTTTGCGGCCCCTATGCCCAGAACGGTCAGACAGTCCCAATCTCGCCGCCATCAGTACGCTGGATCACCACAGTCACAGCCTGAAGCCTTTCCGTGGCCCATGTCGCGGAACTATTTTTCGCTGAGCAATACATCCTTGGAAGAGGCGCGTCACAAGACCACGGCGCTGCTCCAATTTGCTCGACAGCACCCTTGGATTGCAAAAGCTAATTCAATGGCGGTTGAAGCATTATGGTGCTATCGGAAATATACATTTCGAATGGCTGATGCAGTATCACTGATTAGGCGTCTATCGAGATAAGCTAGAGTTCCGAGCTCGGCGGTTACGGCGAGAGCCGTATTGGGTTCGCCAAAAATACTATTCGTTACACGGTCGGTAGTATAGGCCACTGCAAGTCCAGCGGCTGCATGGTTTAACTGTCTGACGGCCGCATTAGACAATGGTTCTAGTACTGTGGCACTATTAATGACTCTGTTTCCTATTCTCGCGGCAAACTCGATGTCACGGATATTTAGTGAAACGTGAAATGAATCCGGTGATGGTGCTTGTTCAGTGGTATGAATTCTTATATTAACGTTGGGGCTTTGTAAGGTTTGGTTTCCGGTGCGTAACTGTGGTCTATCTACAGAATATGTTGGAAGCTTACCGGCCAGCCAATTTACTCCCCGCTTCAACCATTGCCACCATTGTCCATTTGGGTCATGCCGATTGATGGGGTCGTTCTGGCAATAGCTGTATCCATTAGGTCCACCTTTACGGAACGGAGATTGATTATCACTCTGGAGAAATCGTCTTGATCTGGGACTATAGAATCGGCGTCCATTGCCAAGTGCATAACATTGCAGCATTGTATCGAGTCGCTGCCCGCTGAATGCGACAAGATGTGCTAATGGAGTTGTTTGGAGAAATCCATAGGGCGAATAGTTTTGTGGCAAACCTTCTGGAATACTGCGCAAAGCAGTGTTTGCATTGTCGGATTGCAGAATTTGGCTGGCTTTTTTCGAGATGTCTAGTTCCGCTAGTGTAATGCCATTGGCCCACAATAGGCGACGTGGGCTGTCACTTGCTTCACAAGTCAATTGGTTATCTTGGAAAAAGAATTTTTTCCGTTTTGATTGGGGCGTTGCTGAACGCATGTGTGTGTTCCAAAGGGTTACAAGTGGTAAAAGTATTTTTCACAAGCTTGCGGATGTCTACTGGCAGATTTATCAGGTGGTTTGAATACACTGCTACTGGGCATGCGGTCCCGAGTAGAAATGTAACGGATGATTTTTCCGGGGCTGCTTTGCAGCCCATCGCGACACAAGGCCGCTCCTACAGGGGAATGCGATCCCTTGTAGGAGCGGCCTTGTGTCGCGATAGGGCCGCAAAAGCGGCCCCCGTGCGCAGATCAATCAGGCGGTGCCGATCTCCCCGCCATCGATACGCTGGATCACCACGGTCGCAGCCCGCGGCCTTACCGTGGCACCTGCCGGGGTGGCATCGGTGGCCTTGTCGGTATACGGCCAGTTCTCCGGGTGCTGGATGTTGACGAACAGCGTCTTGTTGTCCGGGGTAAAGGTAATGCCGGTCACCTCGCAGCCATTCGGCCCGACGAAGAAGCGGCGCAGGTCCACCTGGTTCTGCGCGTTCACCGGCACCTGCTTGCCACTGGCATCCACCAGATTGGTGGGGATCACTGCCAGCAGCTGGTCGTTGGTGTAGTCGGTCACGGTGCTCTCGCCGTTGTCGGTCTCGAACCACAACACGCCACGGCTATCGAAACTCATGCCGTCCGGGCTGGCGAACTGGTTCAGTTCGGTCAGGCCGGAGCGGTTGATGTCGGCCGTACCGGCAGCGTTGGCGCCGAACACGAAGATGTCCCAGGTGAAGCTCAGCTGGTCGTCGCTGTCGTGCCAGCGGATGATGTGGCCGTGACGGTTCGGGCCGCGCGGGTTGGCTGCATCGACCTTCTCCGGGGTGCGCGCGCTGTTGTTGGTCAGGGTCAGGTACACGTCGCCGTTCAGCGGGTTGACCGTGGTCCATTCCGGGCGGTCCATCGGCGTTGCGCCCACCGCATCGCCAGCACCACGGGTGTTGAGGATGATGCCCGGCAGGTCGCCATACAGCGCACCCAAGGTGCTGCCGCCAGTGGTCGCAGTGCCCACGTCCAGCAGCAGCCAAACGCCAGTGCCGTCGGCATTGAAGCGGGCCACGTACAGCTTGCCCTGGTCGAGGTACTTGGTGCCGGTGGCCAGGCGGTCGGCGGGGTTGGCGTCGGCGGCGTCCCACACAGCGGTGGACACCCACTTGTACAGGTACTCGTTGTTCGAATCGTCGCCCATGTACCACACCAGCGGTTTGCCCGTGACCGCCAGGCCCGGGCAGCAACCTTCGTGGCGGAAACGGCCCAGCGCGGTGCGCTTGGTGGCCAGTGTGGCGCTGTTGTACGGATCGATCTCGACGATGTAGCCGTAGGTGCTGGCTTCGTTGCGGTAGTCGTCGGTGGCGCTGGCGCCTTTGACGGTGACGTCGAAACGAGCGAATTCGTCGGCCACTTCGCTGCTGTCACCGGCTGCGGTTTCCCACTTGTACTGGCCGCTGGAGGTGCCCACGCCAATGCGGCGCTGGTCTTCAGGGCGGGTACCTTTGTTGACGAAGATGCCTGGCCAGTTCTCTTCACAGGTCAAGTAGGTACCCCAGGGGGTGTAGCCGTTGCCGCAGTTGTTGTTGGTGCCGCGGCAGTGGGTGCCGTCCGGCGAATACTTGGTCTTCACGTGATCAGTGCCGCGCAGGGGGCCGGTTATTTCCATGCGCGAGGCGGTAGTGAAACGGCGGTTGAGCGGGTCGTTGTCGACCACCTGCCAGCGGCCGCCGATTTTCTGCAGGCGCACCACGCCGGCACCATGGGCGTTGATTTCCTTGCGCACTTCCTCGACCGGGCGCTTGCCGTTCACATCGGTGGTCGGGCCGGCCGGGTGCAGGGCGGCGGTGTCGATGTACTCGAAGTTGATCGCCAGCAGGCCGTCTTCGGAGCTGCCGTTGATGGGGAAGAAGTGCATGCCGTCATGGTGCATGCCCATGGCGTTGGCCTGGTCGGTCGAGGTGTTGCTGCCGTCGGATTTCCACGGGTTGCCGTTGCTGTTGATCGGCGTGCCCCAGGGCGCCAGCACATAGGCGCTGTAACCGGCGGCTACCACGCAGGCGTCGGTGCGCGAGCCCGGAATGGACTGGAAGCCCAGTGCCAGTTTCGGCACTTCCGGCTCAGTCACGGGTGGCTCGGTGACCGGATCATCGTGATCGGAACCACCACCGTCGAAGCAGCCTGTCAGGCCGGTACCGGCAATCATGGCGATGGCGGCGCCCAGGCTGCCACGCATCACGCTGCGGCGGCTCAGGTAGGCGTCCATAACGCTGGCCATCGGCAGGTTGCCGCTTTGGTTCCGGTCCAGGTTGTCGCCGGTATCTCGACTCATCAGGGTGTCCTTATGTTGGCTGAGTTGGAGGAACCGCGACTTTAGTGCGCAAATATGATGATTCATTGGCAGAAATGTTAAAGGGGTTTTAAAACAACTCGCTCTTAGAAGCGTGCTCTACAGATCAATTTGGAATGGCTGTCGGATTTCTGCCATCAAACTGTAATGCCAACGCCGCAACATCCGGGGCCCTGAATGAACATGGATAAGGATGGCGGGTTCGATGGCAAGCAGTGTGCACAGGCGCGAAGTGATCAGCTGGATGGGTATCGGTGCCTTGGCACCGTTGCTCGGCGCCTGCTCCGCCCTTCCTGGGCAGCAGGGCGGCAATGCCAGCTTCGACCTGCTGTACGTGGCCGACACCCTCGATGCCCGCCAGCCTGGCCAGGCCGTGGTGCCGGCCACCCGCCTGGGGCCGGTCAGCCACCTGGGCCGCGCACCATGGATGACCGGCAGCAGTGCCAGCATCGCCTACCCGCAACTGGCGCCATTGCTCGATGCCAGCCAGGCTGCATCTGCCCAGCTGGGCGGCTATGCGGTGCTGGCGGCGTTGCTCGAGCAACTGCGCGGCGAGGCTGGGGCGGGCAACAGCCTGACCCTGGAAAACGGCCAGGGCTGGAATGGCAGTGGCCTGGCCTACCTGACCCAGGGCGAAAGCGGCCTGCAGGGCAGCCAGCTGCTGGGCAGCGAAGCGCGGGTCAGCAGCGACGAGCGCGTGCTGTGGCCACAGCGCAGCCCGGCGCTGTATCGCCAGGCTGGCACCGTTAGCCTGGGCGCCGGGCTGGCAGACACACAACGCCGGGCTTTGGGCCTGGAAGCCTTGCACGTCTTTGAACGTGGCGGTGCACGTATTGCTGTGGTCGGCGTGACCGACCCCTACGCCCAGGACCAGAAAGCCTCTCTTAAACAGTGGTACCAGTCATTGCAGCCGGTGTTCGAACAAGCCCGGAGCGAGGCCGACCTGGTGGTGGCCATGGCCGATGTCGGTACCGGGCCGGGCCTGTGGCTGGCCGAGCGAGTGCCGCAGATCGACGTGCTGCTGTGCGCCCGCGGCCAGGACCTGTGGCCGGCGCCGGTCGAGGTTAGCCAGGCCAGCGGCCGCCGCGTGCCGGTGCTGTTCGCCGGTTGCCGGGGCAGCGGCGCCTTCCGCCTGCGCTGCCAGCGCGTGGCCGGGCTGTGGCAGTTCGACGGGCGTTTCTTCCCAGCCTTTGAGCACCAGCTGGCACCCGCCGCGCAGCAGCGTATCGGGGCATTGCAGGCAGAACTGCGCCAGCAGCGCGCCGGCCACGCGGCCTGGCTCGACCAACCGCTAGCCCGCGCGCCCCAGGCGCTGTGGCGCCGCGATACCCGAGGCGGCAGCTGGGACCGCCTGCTGCATCAGGCCCTGGCCGACGACAGCAGCATGCCGGTGTTGCTGCCGGGCCTGCGTTACGACTATCCGCTGCCCGCCGGGGCGGCCATTACCCGCGAACACCTGATCAGCCTCACCGGTGGCTACCCGGCACCGGTGGTCGAAGCGCCGGCCCGGCAGGTCGAACAAGTTCTGGAAAACGCCGCGGAGCAACTGTTCGGCGACCCGCTGCTGCTGGACAACAGCCAGGACCTGCCGCGCTGGCAGGGCCAGGCCTGGCGTGTCAGCTACAGCCCGCAAGGCAAGCGCATCAGTGGCCTGGAGCCGGTGCAGGGCCTGTGCCGCACCTTTGGCCTGCAATTCGAAACCCAGGCCGGCGAGCCGCTGTGGCAACGGGTCGAAGCCTGGCTCGCCCGCCAGGCAAGCGACTGGCAACTGGCGCCGCTGCAACTGCCCGAAGTGCGCTACGTGCAGGGGCATCCGGGCTGGCACCCAAGGCAACTGGCCTCGTGATGCTCGCCTCGCGCCTGCTGACTGGCGCTGGCCTGACCCTGGTCGGCTGGCTGGCGGCCCAGTGCGTGCTGCAACTGGGCCGCCAGCCGCAACCGGCCACTGCGCCCGCCGCGCCCGCCGCGCCCGACAAGCCGCTGCCTGGCTTGATGGTTGGCTATTGGAAGGTACCCGTCGACGACGGTGCCATCGCCATCACCCGCCTGCCGTTGCAATACCTGGGTGGCCTCAAGGCCCAGCCGCTGGCCTCCAGTGTGGTGGTGCTGCGCTATGGCGAGCAGGTGCGCACCTTGGCCCGCGGCCAGCGCCTGGCGCCAGGGATCGTGCTGCAGGACATCGACAGCGATGGCCTGATTTTCAACAACCAGGGGCGGCGTGAACGCCTGCCCTGGCCGCCACGCCCCGTCGTGACCGGCTTCAAGCGGCAAGGATGAACGATGCCTGTTAGATATTGCGTGGCGGCCGCACTGAGCCTGGCCCTGTCCATGGCTTGTGCTGAAGAGCCGGTGTTCGACGACAACGGTACGCCGATGTACGAGGTGAACTTCGTCGACACCGAGCTGGGCGAGTTCATCGACAGCGTGTCGCGCATCACCGGCACCACCTTCATCGTCGACCCCCGGGTCAAGGGCAAGGTCACCGTGCGCACCGTCGACCTGCACGACGCCGATGCCATCTACGACATCTTTCTGGCCCAGCTGCGCGCCCAGGGCTACGCCACTGTCGACCTGCCCAACGGCAGCGTGAAGATCGTTCCCGACCAGGCCGCCCGCCTGGAGCCTGTGCCGGTGGAGGCGGGAGGGCAGCAGGGGGAAGGCAGCGACAGTGTGGCTACGCGGGTATTCAATGTGCGTAACGCCGCCAGCGAGCAGGTGCTGGGCATTCTCAAGCCCCTGATCGACCCACGGGTCGGTGTGATCACACCTTATCCGGCGGCGCACCAGTTGGTAGTTACCGACTGGCGCAGCAACCTGGAACGTATCGCCAGCTTGCTGCGCCAGCTCGACCGCCCCCAGGACGCACCAGGCAGCGGCAGTACCCAGGTCATCTACCTGCGCCATGCCAATGCTGGCGAAGTGGTCAAGGTGTTGCGTGGGCTCAGCCAGGAAGGCATGGCGCCCTCTGAAGGTGCGGGCGAAGCAGAGGGCAAGGAAAGGCCCGTAGTGCCTGTCGCCGGGGGGGCGGGCATCCGCCTGGAATACGAAGAAGGCACCAACGCCGTGGTCATGGTCGGCCCCGACAGCGAGCTGGCCGCTTACCGCGCCATCGTCGAGCAGCTGGACATCCGCCGTGCCCAGGTAGTGGTGGAAGCGATCATCGCCGAGGTGTCCGACAGCAGCGCCCAGGAACTGGGCGTGCAGTGGCTGTTCGCTGACGAGAAGTTCGGTGCCGGCATCGTCAACTTCGGTAGCAACGGGGTAAACATCGCCAGCATCGCAGGGGCCGCTGCCAGCGGCGACAACGAGGCCCTTGGCGATTTGCTGTCCAGCACCACCGGCGCCATGGCGGGTATCGGCCATTTCGGCGGCGGCTTCAACTTCGCCATGCTGGTCAACGCGCTGAAGGGCAAGAGCGGCTTCAACCTGCTGTCCACGCCCACCCTGCTGACCCTGGACAACGCCGAGGCGTCGATCCTGGTCGGCCAGGAAGTGCCCTTCGTCACCGGATCGGTGACGCAGAACAACGCCAACCCGTACCAGACCATCGAGCGCAAGGAAGTCGGGGTGAAGCTGCGCATCAAGCCGCAGATCAACATCGACAACAGCGTGCGCCTGGACATCGTCCAGGAAGTGTCGTCGATTGCCGACACCACGGCTGCCAGCGACGTGATCACCAACAAGCGCGAGATCAAGACCAAGGTCATGGTCGAGGACAACGGCCTGGTGATCCTCGGCGGCCTGATCAGCGACGAACTGAGCACCAGCGACCAGCGTGTGCCGCTGCTTGGCGATATCCCTTACCTGGGCCGGCTGTTCCGCTCCGACGCCACGAAGAACACCAAGCAGAACCTGATGGTGTTCATCCGCCCGCGCATCCTGCGTGACGGGCCGAGCCTGGCCGGGCTCAGCGAAGACAAGTACCGCAGCTTGCAGCAGACCACGCCGCTGCAGTTGCCCGACCTGGCGGATGCCCAAAACGCTACGCCGCTGTTGCAGGTGTTCCCCTCCAGCCGCGCACGGCTGGAAGGCGGTGACTGGTGATGCTGCCTTATCGCCAGGCACGGCAGAGCGGGGTGGCCATGGCCCCTGCGGAGCAGGGCTGGCAGCTATGGTTGCGGCATGACGCCGACAGCGCCCAATTGCAGGAGCTGCTGCGCGTGCACGGCCAGCCCAGCCTGCTCGAATACCTGGAGCCTGCACTGTTCGACGAACGCCTCGGCCAGCTGTACCAGGCCGGCGATGCCGCCACCGAGGCGCTGATCGAAGGCATCGGCGACCAGGTCGACCTGGACAGCCTGATGAGCGAAATGCCGCGCATCGAGGACCTGCTGGAAAGCGACGACGAAGCCCCCGTAATCCGCCTGATCAACGGCCTGTTCGGCCAGGCCCTGCGCCTGCGTGCCTCGGACATTCACATAGAAACCTTCGAGCAGAGCCTGGTGGTGCGCTTGCGCGTCGATGGCCACCTGCGCGAAGTGTTGCGCCCACCGCGTGCGTTGTCGGCCATGCTGGTGTCGCGGATCAAGGTCATGGCCCGTCTGGACATCGCCGAAAAGCGCCAGCCCCAGGATGGCCGTATCACCCTGCGTGCGGCGGGGCGCGAAGTGGATGTGCGGGTCTCGACCCTGCCCGGCATCCATGGTGAACGGGTGGTGATGCGTGTGCTCGACAAGCAAGCCAGCCTGCTGGCGCTGGGCAACCTGGGCATGCCGGCAGCGGTATTGCACGGCCTGCGCAGTTGCCTGGCGCGGCCCAACGGCATCGTGCTGTCCACGGGGCCGACCGGTTCGGGCAAGACCACTACCCTGTATGCCAGCCTCAACAGCCTCAACGACGGCAGCCGCAACATCCTCACGGTCGAGGACCCGGTGGAATACGCTATCGCAGGCATCGGCCAGACCGCCATCAACCCGCGTGCCGGGCTGACCTTTGCCAGCGGCCTGCGCGCCATCCTGCGCCAGGACCCGGACGTGATCATGCTTGGCGAAATCCGTGACCAGGAGACCGCGCAGATCGCCGTGCAGGCCAGCCTCACCGGCCACCTGGTGTTGTCCACGCTGCACACCAACAGTGCGGTGGGCGCGGTGACCCGCCTGCGCGACATGGGCATCGAACCGTTCCTGATTGCCTCGTGCCTGCGCGGCGTACTGGCCCAGCGCCTGGTGCGGCGCTTGTGCAGTTGCGCCGTGGCGCACCCGCTGCAGCCGGCGGAACGCGACCTGTGGCCCGAGCTGGCGGCGCTGGGCAGCAGCTACCACGCGGTGGGCTGCGAGCAGTGCCAGGGCAGCGGGTATGTCGGGCGCCTGGGCCTGTATGAATTCATCGAGCTGGATGCCGGGCTGATCGGCCTGTTGTACGACGGCGCCAGCGAACTGGCCATGCAGGACTACCTGGCCGAGCGCCGGCAGAGCCTGGTGGCGATGGCCAGTGACTGCCTGGCCCGTGGCGAGACCAGCCTGGCCGAAGTACTACGCGTGGTGCAGGGCTGAGCCATGCCGACCTATCGCTACCAGGCCGTCGACCTCGCCGGCAAGACCCACAAGGCCAGCTTGCAGGCCGACAGCGAACGTCATGCCCGCCAGTTGTTGCGTGAGCAGGGCCTGTTCGCCCGCCGCTTGCAGCGTCACGAAGCCGGCACCCGGCAACCCCGGCGCCAGCGCCTGAGCCGCGCCCAGCTATGCGAACTGACTCGTCAGCTGGCCACCCTGACCGGTGCCGGTATCCCTCTGGTCGACGCCCTGGCTACCCTGGAACGGCAACTGCGCCAGCCCGCCTTGCACAGTGTGCTGGTGGCCTTGCGCGGCTCGTTGGCCGAAGGCCTGGGCCTGGCTCGCAGCCTGGCACGTCAGGGGGCACCGTTTACCGGCCTGTACTGCGCGCTGGTCGAGGCCGGCGAGCGGTCCGGTCGCCTGGCCCAGGTGCTGACCCGCCTCGCTGACCACCTGGAGCAGGTTCAACGACAGCAGCACAAGGCACGTACCGCGCTGATCTACCCCACCGTGTTGATGGGGGTGTCGCTTGCCGTGGTGGTAGGCCTGATGACCTTCGTCGTACCCAAGCTCACCGAACAATTCGCCCATGCCGGGCAAAGCCTGCCGCTCATTACCTCGTTGCTGATCGGCCTGAGCCAAGGGCTGGTGCAGGCCGGGCCCTGGCTTTTGGCGCTGGCCCTGTTGCTTGGCGCGCTCGGCGGCTGGTTGCTGCGCAAGCCGCACTGGTGCCTGCGCCGCGACCAGCTGCTGCTACGCCTGCCACATATAGGCAACCTGCTGCAGGTGCTGGAAAGCGCGCGCCTGGCACGCAGCCTGGCAATCCTCAGCGGCAGTGGCGTGGCCCTGCTCGAAGCCCTGCAAGTGGCCACCGAAACCGTCGGCAACCGCCGTATCCGCCTGGCCATGGAGCAGGTGCGCCAGCAAGTTCAGGGCGGCACCAGCCTGCATCGCGCGCTGGATGCCTGCCAGCAGTTCCCGCCGCTGCTGGTGAACATGGTCGGCAGCGGCGAGGCCAGCGGCACCCTGGCCGACATGCTCGAGCGCGTGGCCGATGACCAGGAGCGCGGCTTCGCCCGCCAGGTCGATACCGCCATGGCGCTGTTCGAACCCCTGATGATCCTGGTGATGGGCGCCGTGGTGCTGTTCATCGTGCTGGCGGTGCTGTTGCCGATCATGCAACTCAACCAGGGCCTGCAACTGTGACGACAAGGAGTACTGCCATGCAGCATCGACGTAACCGCCAGCGCGGTTTCACCCTCATGGAAATCATGGTGGTGATCTTCATCATCGGCCTGCTCATCGCCGTGGTTGCGCCCAGCGTGCTGGGCAACCAGGACAAGGCCATGAAGCAGAAGGTGATGGCCGACCTGGCCACCCTGGAGCAAGCGCTGGACATGTACCGCCTGGACAACCTGCGCTTCCCCAGTAGCGAGCAGGGCCTGGCCGCGCTGGTGAAAAAGCCGGCCCAGGAGCCGCTGCCACGGGCCTGGCGCAGCGACGGCTACGTGCGCCGCCTGCCGGAAGACCCGTGGGGCACCCCTTACCAGTACCGCATGCCCGGCGAACATGGCCGTGTCGACGTGTACTCGCTGGGTGCCGACGGGCTGCCGGGCGGCGAAGGCCAGGATGCCGACCTGGGTAACTGGGAACTGTAACGGGTGCGTCGTCAGCGGGGCTTCAGCCTGATCGAGTTGCTGGTGGTGCTGGCCATCGCCGGGCTGATGACCGGATTGGCGGTGGCCGGGTTCGGCAACAGCCAGGCCAGTGTCGACCAGGCGCTGCAACGGCTGGCGAGCGAGGCCCGGTCGCAGGCCGCGCTGGCCCGGCATGCCGGGCAGCTGCGCGGGCTGCGCTGGAATGGCCAGCGTCCGGAGTTCGTCCGGCGCGAGGGTAATGGCTGGGTGGTCGAGGCAGTCGCCCTTGGTGACTGGCCCAAGGGGCTGCGCCCGGACTGGCCGGCCAGCCCGCAGCCGCGCCTGTTGTTCACCCCACATGGCTGGGCGCACCCAGGCAAGGTGCGCTGGCGTTGGGCCGATGGCAGCCAGCAATGGGCCTGGAGCCGCGATGGCCGCTTGCAGGTGGTGGTCACCCCATGAAGCGGCATCAGCGTGGCTTCACCCTGCTGGAGGTGACCGTGGCCCTGGCGATTGCCGCGGTGCTGGCGGTGATCACCAGCCAGGTTTTGCGCCAGCGCCTGGCGGTGCAGGACAACCTGCAGCAACACCGCCTTGGCCTGCTATGCGTGCGAGAACTGCAAACCCGCTTTGCCGTCGAGCAGTACTGGCCGGCGGAAAACCAGGTTGGCGGTGAACTGAGCCAAGGCGGCCAGCGCTGCCACTGGCAACTGCAACTGCGCCGCACCGGCGTACGCGACCTGCGCCGTGGCGAGCTGCTGTTGTTCGCCGACCGCGACCAGCGCCTGCCGCTAGGCCAGTACACCGTGTTTCTGGAGCGGCCATGAGTTACAGAGATCGTGAAGCGTGCGCGGTCCCTGTAGGAGCGGGTTTACCCGCGAAGCAGGCACCGCGGTGCATGGCACCGGCTTCGCCGGTGTTCGCGGGTGAACCCGCTCCCACAGATGCCCAGTTCAACCCCCCGCGCAGATGTCTACCCACGAGGCACCGCCAGGCCGGCCTTACCCTGATCGAGCTGATGGTAGCCCTGGCACTTACCGCCGTGCTCGGCATCATGCTCGCCGCCCTGGTCAACGGCTGGCTCAAGGTTCGCGAACGCCTGCAGGTCACCAACCAGGAAACCTCGGTATTGGATTTCTGCCTGGCCCTGGAGCGTCGCTTCGACAGCCCGGTAATGCGCCGTGTCTACGACCAGCGCCTGCCCTTGGCCAGCCGCTGGCTGGACTGGCAACCGGCAAGCAACCAGTTGCTCTGGGTCGCCATCACCGGCATGCCGGAAGCCGAAGGCGGCTCGCGCCTGCAGCGCCAGCGCCTGCGCTTCGAGGCGCGTGAGCAGCGCCTGCTGCTGGAAAGCTCGGCCGATCTCTATGCCGCCGCCGCCCCACGCTGGGTCCAGCGCGAGCGGCTCGACCGGGTCAGCGCCATGAATGTTCTTTATTACCAGGGCGGCCGCTGGCTGGCCTGGCCTTCCGACCAACCTGCGCACCCCGGCCGTGGCGTGCGTCTGGAACTGCAGCGTGACGGAGCACCCTATGTCTGCACTTTCGCCCTCCCTTGGGGGCGCTCATGAAGTTTGAATGGCGGCGGCGCAGCCCGGCCCAGTCGTGGCTGTTGCTGCGACCGGGCGTTGTCTGGCACTGGGCGCTGGCCGAGGGCGGCCTTGTGCAACGCCATGGGCAGGGCGAGCCCCTGGCGAACCTGCAAGCCCGTGTGGCGTTGATCCTGCCTGCCGAGACCTGCAGCTACTTCCGCGTGCCGGCACCGCCGGGGCTCAAGCGTGAAGAATGGCCGCTGTTGCTCGAAGACCGCTTGCTGCAGGCAGTCGACGAGGTGACATGCGCCTGCCTGGCCCGCGAGCCCGGCCATCTTCGGTTACTGGTAGTGGCTCGTCAGCAACTGGAGGACTGGCGCGGGCAGTGCGCCGAATGGGGCTTGCAGGTGGCACGTTGCTGGGCAGAACTACAGCTGCTGCCGCCCCCCGAGGCGGGACATGCCTGGCAATGGCAGCGCACACCCGGCATGTATTTGTACAAAGGGCTGGCCGAAGACAGGCAGGAGCACTGGCTGGCCTGGCCGGATGCACTGGGCGAGGTGCCACGGCAACCGTGGGCGGAGCTGCAAAAGGTTTCGCTGAGCGGAGACTGGCCCAGTACGCTGGCACCGCTCGATTTATTGCCCGACCTGTTCGAGCGTACCCGCAAGGTGCGTTCGCTGCCGGTGGTTTCCCGGCCACAGCAACGGCTGCTCGCGGCCTGCCTGGTACTGGCTGCCGTCTGGGGCGGGCTGTGGTTGAACAAGCAGTGGGCCCAGGCGCAACTCTGGCGCAGCCAGGTCATCGCCGTGACCGGTGAGCAGGCCAGCCCCCGGCACGCCGCGCAGGCCCTCAAACGCCTGCGCGAAAGTGAATTGCAACAGCAGCTGCGCACGCGCCAGCTCGAAGACCTGCAGGCTGCGTTGCAGACCTGGCTGCGTGACCACCCCGGCTGGCGCCTGCAAGCGGTGCGCTTCGATGGCCAGCGCTGGCACTTGCGGCTGAAAGGCGAGGGCGGTGCGCCGCCATGGAGCGACATGGCGACAGCCGCCGGGGCCTCTGTGCAAGTGCAGGACGGCCAAGTGGTGTTCGACCTGGGAGCAGCCTCATGAACCGGGACTGGATACAGCGTCATCGTTTGAAGTTCGCCTGGGCACTGATTGCCCTGTTGTTGGCCTTCCTGGCCCTGCGCGCAGGCCTTGCGCAATGGCGCGAGCTCAGCCAGTGGCGCGGGCTGGCCGAACAGGCCGCCAGCCTTCAAGGCGGCCCGGGGTTGAGCCTGGAGCGGCTACGCCAGTCGGCCCAGGCGCGGCAGATCGAACTGGCCGAGGTCGATGCGCAGGGCAAGACCTGGCAACTGCGTGGGCAGGTGGCCGACGAGCGAGTGCTGCAAGGCTGGTTGCAGACCCTGCGTGCAGAAGGCGTACAGCCATTGCAGTGGGGGCTGGAACAGCATGAAAAGAGATTGCGCTTCGACCTGGTGGTGCGGCCATGAGCCGAAGAAGTGTGGTGTGGGTGCTGTTGGTATTCACCGTGACATTGCTGGTGGAACTGCCGGCCAGCTGGGTGGTGCGCGGGATAGGCCTGCCAGCGCGTGAGGTCAGCGGCAGCCTGTGGCAAGGCCAGGCGCAGCAACTGGGGCCGGTCGGGCCATTGCGTTGGGCGGTGCAGCCCTGGCGCTTGCAGGCGGATGCACAGCTGGGCTTCCAAGGCCAGGCCTGGCAGTTGCGCGCCGAAGGCTGGCCATGGCGCTGGCGGTTGGGGGCGACGGCCATGGGCGCCCAGGCGACGGTGACGACGGATTTCCGCTTGGCCGGCCAGTGGCAAGGCGCGTTGCGGGTGCAGGGAGCAGGGCGGCAATGCCGTGCCAGCGAAGGCCGCATCGCGATAACCGACCTTGCCTTGAGCGAGCCCTGGTCACTGGGCCTGGGGCAGGGCTGGCTGGAAATGGACTGCCGCAGCGGCTGGCACGTGCGCGGGCAGTTGGCGCAGCCGGGGCAGCATCTGTTGGCCGTGGATGCTGACCTGCCAGCGCGACGGGCGCAAGTGGTGGTGGAGTTGCAGCCAGAAGCGGCGCTGACGCCTTTGCTGCGAGGCGTGCAGTGGCTTGGGCCGCAGGCGCTGGCAGGGCAGCGGGATTTGCGCTGGTAGACAGGTGTTATCGCCGGCAAGCTGGCTCGGCTCCTACAACTTATCCAATCGACTCCGACCCGTCCTTTGTAGGAGCAGCCTTGTGCTGCGAAGAGGCCGGTACGAGCAATAATCAGGCTTTGTCAGTACCAACCTCTTCGCAGCACAAGGCTGCTCCTACAAAAACTCACTGAACCAATGAGTTCCATGAGAGCGGGTTTACCCGCGAACACGGGCGAAGCCCGTGCCCTCCAGCGCGGCGCCTGCCTCAGTTTTTCTTGCCCTGCACACTCGAAGCCCACTGCTCACTGCGATTGTGCCCACTGGTCCTCAACAACCCAAGGTCCAGTGCATTTTCCCCATCCGCCGCACCCTTGCCCTTGGCCAGCTCGGCCACCGCCGTGCCCAGGTCCACCGGTGAGTTGGACGCATCGATCGACACATCCCGGCGATAGTCGTTACCGCTCAGTGTTTCTCGGCTAACCGAGTTGGCGTCGAGTGCCACATCGCCTTTGGCCGACTGCAAGCGTGCCCCCACCAGGTGAGCGTTGCCACCAACCTGCAGGTCGATGCCGTCGCTACCTTTGAGCGTGGCCTGCTGGCCTACGCTGTCGCGCTGCGCGTGCGACACGTCGAGGCTGAAAGTGGGCGAGAGCCCCGGGTCTGCCTTGCTCAGGGCGGAGCCAGCTTTTTCATTCACCTTGCTCCCCAGCGGCCCTGCCACCGAAGTGGCCGCGTTGACGTAGCCCCGCGGGTTTTTCTCCTGGCTCAGGCGGGCATCACCTTTCACGCTCAGGGTATCGACGCTGTCCTTGCGGCTGGCGATACGCAGGTCGCCATCGATCATTCCCTTGATATGCCCAGCCTCCACGGTGGCGCCTTCGAGGCGGGTATCGCCGCGGCTTTGCAAGTCGATGCGCTCGGCGCGCAGGTCGCTGGCATTCCAGGTGAGGTTGTCGCGCTTGTCGAGCTCCACTTTGACGCGGCCATGCAGGCCGCGAGTATCGAGCGCGCCCTTGGCCATGTCGAAGCCGGCACCGGCGGTGATGTCGAGGTTGTCACGTCGCTCCTGGCTGGATGACGCTTCCACCAGCATGCCCCCATTCGATGCGTCGAGGGTTATTTGTTCGGCCGAAGCCTGCAGGCCCTCAAGGTGCAGGGCGACATTCTCGCGGGCGCTGCTGCCCAAGGTCACTGTGCCGTTGCTTGCGAACAGGGCATTCACCGCCTGGCGTGCCGCTTCGTCCTGCTTGCCGTGGCTGAAGTGGCCGCCGATGGCGCCGCCCTTGGTGTTGCCAGCCTTGACCGCCAGCTCCACGCCCCCGCCCAACTTGGCGCCGGTAGCGTTCTGGGTATCGCTGGCTGCCTTGACCTGTAGCCGGCCGCCGCTTTGCAGTTGTATGTCGCCAGTCTTGGCCTCACGGCTGCCAATGCGGGTGCCTTCGAGCAACAGGTCGCCGCCACTGCTCAGCTGTACCTGGCCCTTGGCGTCGATCTGCGCCACCTGGGCCTTGCGCTGTGTGCTCTGGTTCTGGCCATGGTCGAGGTAGCCCCGGCCATCGACGCCGGTGCTGCCCGGGCGGTTGCCGACCTTGGCCCAGGCATTGCCGTCGAGCTGGCGTGACTGCTGTTCGACCTGGTCGGTTGCCTGGGGCAATGTCAGCGAACCGGCACTGCTCATGACCACGCTGCCTTCACCGCCATCGATGCGCGTCCCTTCATAATGCCCTGAGCTGCCCAGTTGCACCTGGATGCCCTGTTGCCCATACAGGCTGCCGGGTACGGCGCTGCTGGTGCTGTCCTTTTTGTCCAGCGAGCCGCCTTTGCCGGCGGCGCGTACATTGAGGTCTTCGCCGGTGCTGGTGTCCAGGCGAACATCGCCGCCGTAGGCCAGGCGTTGCACGGTATTTTCCTGGGTGTTCTCGGCCGCCTGCATCTGGTGTTGTCGGGCCCCGATCTGCAGCTTGCCGTCGTTGGCGCGCCAGGCGGTGCCCTGGTCGGTGATGTTGTCGGCCTTGACTTCGACCTTGGCCCCGGACAACTCGCTCACCTGGGCAAAGCCGCGGCGCTGGTTTTCCAGGCGCTTGATGTGCTCCACGGTCATGTCGGCGCCAACGCTGGGTGGCGCCATGGCGTCTTCGGGGGAGGCTTGCTGGAAGCGTGCGGCTTCTTCGCCCAGCACCAGGCGTTCGATGGGGCGGGTAAGGTCGCGATACTCGACACTGGCGCCGAGGCTGCCCGACCAGTCGTCACGGCTTTGTTCACGTTCCTCGATATCCTGCACCGCGCGGTTGTCGATGCGTTTGGCCGTTACCTGCAGAGTGTTGCCAGCCTTGACGCGTGCGGCCTCGGTGACCAGTTCATCGCCTTTGAGCTTCAGGTCGCCGCTGGCCTGCAATGTGCTGCGTTGCGCATTGCTGTCGCGTTCAGTCTGCACCTGGCGGTTGTGATGGCCTTCGAACAAGCTGCCCAGCCGATCGATGCCGCCGGTCACCGTCAAGCCGCCGCCACTCTGGGTGGTGCTGGTGGTGGTGTCGTGGTCATTGCGGGTTGCCCCCAGGGTCACCTTTTGGGCCTGCACATCGAGGTCGCCTGCGGCGGCTTTCACCGTGGAACCGTTGACTTGCAGGTGGGCCCTGCTGCCAAGGCTCACCGAGGCGCCCTCGAGCTCACTGGCGACCTGGCTGGTGGTGCGCTGCCTGCTGCTGGTGGTGGCGACGTCATAGGCAATGCCGGCCGAATACTGGCGGGACTCGGGCTTGCCATCCTCGGCCTCCTGGGTCTGCTTGGCGCTGGCAGTGAACCCACGTTGCTGGTTACGGGTTTCGCGCTCGTCAACCGCTTGCGCGCTGGTAATCAGCAGGTCGCCCTTGGCCTCTACCTGCAGGTGCTCGCCCGCTACGACCTTGGCGCCCTGGATGCGCATTTCCTCGGCGCTGGCCAGGCGCAAATTGGTGGCCGAGCTGACGTCGCTGGTAAGCACCTGTTGCGTACGCTCGGTGTTCTCGCGGTCGCTGCCAATCAGGCCGAACAGCTTGCTGTCGCTGGTACGGTCGGTAGAGGTGGTTCGACCATGGTCGGCTTCGATGGCCAGTGCACCTTTTGTGCTGTAGAGCACCGAGTCCTCCTTGCCGAACACGGTACTGCCCTTGATGGCTACCTGGTCAGCTGTCACGGTAAGCTTGCCATCCGCCGTGACACTGCTGCCGGCAACGGCCTGGCCTTCGCTGTCGTTACCCTTGCGGTCGCCAAAGAAGGTGCCGGATACCAGGTCGCCGCGATAGTCGCGCCGGGTACCGCGCTGCTGCAGGGCGGTGGTAGCGATGTTTGCCTCCTTGGCTTCTATCGCCATGTCGCCGCGGCTGTGCAGGCTGCTCCCCTTCACATCGACAGTATTCTTGGCCTTGAGCGTCATGCGCTGGGCCTGGAGCGCACTGCCTTGTGCGGTTTCCTTGTACTGGTCGGTATCACTGTCACCGCGCCACAAGTCCTTGCGGTGGCGAACCTGCTCTTCGGTGTGCTGGCTGTCGATGCCGGCAGCGATGGCTAGGCTGGCGCCGCTGTCGAGGGTCAGCTCATTGCCAGCATCCACCTTGGCAGCCACCAGGCGAATGTCGTCAGCGGATTGCAGCAGCACGCTGTCCTTGCCTTGCAAGCGGCTGCCCTGTTGCTGCTGCTGGGTGGTGGTAGTTTCGCGGTTGTAGGTTTCGCGGGTGACGAACAGGAACTTCTTGTTCCAACTGTCGCTGTCGCGCTCGATGTTCTCGCGGGTTGTGGCATCCAGCGTGAGCTTCTTGCCCGCCTTGGCCTCGATTCGCCGAGCCTGCCCATCGACGGTTTCGAGTGTCAGGTCATCGGCAGCGGTCAGCCGCAGATCGCCCTGTTCGCTGTGCAGTTCGACGGGGCTGTCGGCCTTGCCGCTGACCTGCAGGGCGCCGGCCGACTGGATGTCGACCCCGTCGATGCCAAGCAGTTGCGATGCCCCCACACGCACACCAGCACCTTCTGCGGTGCTCACCACGCGAATGCGCCCGGCGCGCATGGCACCGAACAGGCTGGCATCGATGCTGGAAGGGGTACCGGGCAGGTGCTCGACAATTTCGCCGCTGGTACTGTCGATGCGGTTGCGACCCACGGTGATATCGATGGAGTTGCGCGCCATCAGCAGCCCTTTGCTGTCCACGCGCGGGGCAATCAGCTCGAGGGCGCCGTTGGGGTTTCGCTGGCCGCCCTCGAGCACTTGCAGGGTACCGCTGGCGTTCAGCGTGTCGAGATACTTCAGTTGCTGGCCCTCGAACTCGGGGGTACCCACCACGAAGCCGGCGCGCGTGGTGTTGATGAAGCTGCCGCCGTTGAGGGTGATGCCATTGGGGTTGGCCAGTATGTAGTCGGCCGGGCGGCCGAAGATTTCCTGTGGCCCTTCGATCAGCGAGGCGTTGCGGCTGACCACCTCGTTGAGGATGGTCGAGGCGGCCTGGCCCTGAAATTGCGGGTTGGCCGCCAGGGCACCGGCCAGTTCCGACTGCCCGGCCTGGGTGGCATTGTTCAGCACCAGCCCTGAACGGTCGACGTTGTAGTCGAGGAACTGGTTGTGTGACAGCCCGTTGGCGTTTGGCGCGACAATATCGATGACCGGGACGCCGTGGCCGTCGTTGATGACCGGTGTACCGCCGGGGCCGCTGGTTGCTGCCAGGCCGCCCTGGGCCAGTGCGGCGCCGGGCCCGAGCAGGCCGAGGAAGATGGCCCAGCGCAAGATATCCGGGCGGGAATACGGTGACTGCGAGAGTGTTTGCATGTTCTCGTTCTCTTTGTTGTGGGTGAATCAGATGGTCAGGGCCAGTTCCACTACCCAGAAGCCGGGTTCCAGCAGCGGGCGGGGCAGGTCGCTGGCATACAGCGCCCGTTGGTAACCCAGGCGCAGGTGGCTGCCGGGCAGGCTCAGTTCGGCACCGGCGGTTGCCCCGGCAAGGCGTTGTGAAGGTTTGCCTTCGGCAGTGCGGGTCCAGCCCAGGTCCAGGCCGATGTAGGGGCGTACTTGCAGGGGAGCGGCCCAGCCCCCCGGCAGCGGCTGGCTGACGGTGTTGCGCCAGACGGCGCTGCTGGCACCGGAGTAGGTACGCAGGCGAAACCCGCGCACGGCCGAATCGTCGCTGGCCAGCAACTGCTCGACGGCGGGTAGCGGGTCACTGCTGTATTGCAGAGCCAGTTCGCTCTGCCAGCGCCATGGGTGGCTGGCCGGGCCCTGGCGCAGGTGCAGCAGGTTGGCGCGGTACTTGTGAAAATCCGGGCGCAGGCGTTCCGCTCCCAGCGGTGAGCGGTCGGCGCCGAAGGCATCGACGCCCTGGGCGACACCGAGGTAGCCATTCCACAGGCCGCCCTGGAGCCACAGCAGGTTGATACCCGCTTCCAAGGAGACCAGGGTGGGGCTCTGCTGGACGATCACCGCGCCCGCGCTGCGGTTGACCATTTGCTTGCGGTCCAGCCGGGTGCTGGCGCTGAGCATGCCTTGCTGGTTGCGCCACAGCACCCGCTCGACGCTCAGGCCCTGGTAGCTGCTGCTGCCGTCGGCTACCTGGCGGCTGTGGGGGAGCGGCGCCTCGTAGCGCAGCTCGCTGGCGCTGAGCGCGAAGGTCCAGGCGCCGTAGGGGATGCTGTAGTACAGCGAGATGCCTTGGCTTTGCCCGGGCGCATCGAGCACCGTGCCGTTTAGCGACAGGCGCAGGTCATCATTGAGGCCCAGCGGGCTGTCCAGGCCGAAGCCTAAGTTCAGGCGATGACGCCCGGTCAGGTCGCTGCCGCGGTTGTCGAAGCGGCTGTCCAGGTGCCCGCGCGAGGCCACCTTGCGCGGCTGCACGACAACCCGGGTGCCGCCCTGCAGTTCGCCGGGCAGCAACTCTGCGGACAGGTCATAAGCGCGCAGCCGGTTGAGCTGGTCGAGGCCTTGCTCCAGGGCTGGCAGGAACAGTGGCTGCCCGAGTAGTCCGGGAAAGGCGCCGGGGAGCGACAGAGGCAACTCGGGGCCGGCCATTTCGATGGACTCGACGAACCCCTCGACGATGACCAGGTTCAGCGGTGCGCCGTCTTGTGGAGGTTGCTGCAGGTAGGGCCGGCTGGTCGGGTATCCGGCTTGCACATAGCGCTGGGTGATGGCTTTCAGCAGCCCGTTGATTTCCGCGATACCCATGCACGGGGTAATGAACCTGCGGAGGGTTGGCGTTAGCGCCGAGTCGGAAAGCTCGCGGTTGCCGGCCACGCGTACGCCGGTGATGGCCCAGCAGCGCTGGTCGTGGGGGAGGGGGGCGGTGGCGTTGTGGCTTTCGGCAGGGGCGGGCTGGCGCTGCCAGCGTTCCAGCCGCTGTTGCTGTTCCAGCTGCCGCAGCCCGCGCTGCTGATCGCGCAGTTGCTGGCTGGCCGGGTCGTCTGCCAACGCCTGTGGTGCGGCCAGCAAACCTGACAGGCAGCAGGTGAGCGCCCAGCAGGTGGCGCGATGAATGTGGAACGGCATTGAAGCACCCCGCAAATGATGTACGGATTTCGTACTCGTCTGCGTGGATGCTAAAAATTAAGGGGTTCGCCTGGATGCAGTACCCGGCCTAAGCGCTTGTAGGGCGCGTTCTTGCCTGATGGTGGGAAGCTTCCTACAGCATCAGTTGAAAGGCCCGCTATCAGGGCCGAATTTCGATCAACGTGCCATCCCGCACCAGGTCCCACACTTCCTGCATGTCGCGGTTACGCATGGCAATACACCCATCCGTCCAGTCCAGGGTGTGGAAGTACCACTCCGGATACTCGTCGTTGATCGGCGTGCCATGGATCATGATCATGCTGCCGGCACTCACCCCTTCACGAGTGGCACGGGCCGCGTCGTTGATGTTCGGGTAGTTGATGTGTATGGCCAGGTTGAAACGGTCGCTTTGCTTGCGCCAGTCCAGCCAGTAAAGGCCCTCGGGGGTTTTCTTGTCGCCTTCGCGCTCCTTGGCACCCTTTGGCTGCTTGCCCAGCGAGATGCGGTAGGTCTTCAGCGGTTCGCCACGGCTGATCAGTTGCAGACGGCGCTCGGACTTGATCACCAGCACCTTGTCGATCAGCGGTTGCATGGCCTGCTGCGAAGGCGACGGGGTTTGCACTGCCGGCTGGGGCTTGCGGATGATGGTCTCGGTGAAGGCCGCCTGGGACACCGAGGTAACGCAAAGGCAGAAAAGGGCAAGCAACCAGCGCATGTAACGGTATCCCTGAAGGCTTCTAGGTGGTGGGCGAGACGTTCATCGGCGGCAGGTATTCATGGCCTATGGGGTAGTGCTGCCCGATGCGATCGCGATAGTAGCATTCTAGTGTGCGAGTGACGGTGCGGAAAGCCAGCTCGCCCCACGGAATCTCATGTTCCTCGAACAGCCGCACCTCCAGGCTTTCGACACCGACAGCGAAATCAAGGTCCGCAAGCTCGGCGCGGAAGAACACGTGCACCTGGTTGATGTGTGGCAGGTCGAACAGCTGGTACAGGCTCATGCTGCCGACCCGGGCGCAGGCCTCCTCGACGGTTTCGCGACGGGCGGCCTGGTCCAGGGTTTCGCCGTTTTCCATGAAACCGGCGGGCAGGGTCCAGAAGCCGCGGCGTGGCTCGATGGCGCGCCGGCACAGCAACACCTGGCTGCCCCAGGTCGGCAACACGCCGGCGACGATGTTGGGGTTCTGGTAGTGGATGGTCTGGCAAACCTCGCAGACATACCGCAGGCGGCTGTCGCCCTCGGGGATCCGCTGAGTGACCGGCTGGCCGCACGCGCTGCAGAATTTCATGTGTCGTTCCTTTTGCTCCGGGCTATCTTGGCGCGCCGGCCGTGCCGTCGCAAGCGCACGGGGCTTGGGTGCTTCGCGCCTTTGGTGCATCATGCAAGGCAGGCCTTGGATATGAGCGTGCGCAATGCTGGACGAGCTACTTCGCCGAATGAGCAACCACCAACCCGCATCACTGGAAACCGACCGGCGGTTCCCCGAAGCGGCGGTCCTCTTGCCCATTACCCGCAGCGAAGCGCCCGAGCTGGTCCTGACCCTGCGCGCCAAGGGCCTGTCCACCCACGGCGGCGAAGTGGCTTTTCCCGGTGGCCGCCGCGACCCGGAAGACCCGGACCTGGTGTTCACCGCGCTACGTGAAGCCGAAGAAGAAATCGGCCTGCCACCAGGCCTGGTGGAGGTGATCGGCCCACTCAGCCCGCTGATTTCGCTGCACGGCCTGAAAGTGACGCCATTCGTCGGGCTCATTCCCGATTTCGTCGAATACCGTGCCAATGATGCCGAGATCGCGGCAGTATTCACCGTGCCGCTGGAATTCTTCCGCCAGGATCCGCGCGACCATACCCATCGTATCGATTACCAGGGGCGCAGCTGGTATGTGCCCAGCTATCGCTATGGCGAATACAAGATCTGGGGGTTGTCGGCGATCATGATCGTCGAACTGGTCAACCTGCTGTTCGATGCCGGCATCAGCCTGCACCAGCCCCCGGAGCGTTACATCGAAAACTGAGCGGGGCCAACCCCGTCGTCTGCGTTGCAGCCTGAGGAGCAAGCATGAAATACCGCCTGGGCGACCTGCGGGTCGAGAGCCACCCCACCAGTTGGGCCGCACCCAACGCCACGCTGATCGGCAAGGTGCGCCTGCAGGCCGATGCCAGCGTGTGGTTTGGCGCGGTGCTGCGCGGGGACAACGAGCTGATCGACATTGGCGAAGGCAGCAACGTGCAGGATGGCACGGTGATGCACACTGACATGGGCTCGCCGCTGACCCTGGGCAAGGGCGTGACCGTTGGCCACAACGCCATGCTGCATGGTTGCACGGTGGGCGACTACAGCCTGGTCGGTATCAACGCGGTCATCCTCAATGGCGCGCGTATCGGCAAGCATTGCATCATTGGCGCCAATGCGCTGATTGCAGAAGGCAAGGAGATCCCCGACGGTTCGCTGGTGATGGGTTCGCCGGGCAAGGTGGTGCGCGAGCTGACCGAACAGCAGAAACGCATGCTTGAAGCCAGTGCCGCGCATTACGTGCACAATGCCCAGCGTTATGCACGGGAGTTGGTGGTTGATGATGAGTGATGTAGTGGAGCGGCCGGTGGCCTCGCCGTGCGTGAGCATCTGTGCACTGGACGAGCAGGATATCTGCACCGGTTGCCAGCGAAGCGTGGCGGAAATCAGCCGCTGGGGGCGGATGGACAACGACGAGCGCCGGGCTGTGCTCAAGCGTTGCCATGAAAGGGCCGTGGAGGCTGGCCTCATCCTGTAGGCTGACGCGCCCCCCTGTAGGAGCAGCCTTGTGCTGCGAAGAGGCCAGCAAGGCAAAAGGTGATCGTTTGCAGATGTGGCCTCTTCGCAGCGCAAGGCTGCTCCTACATGTCCTGTGCCTGCGGGTTTACCCGCGAACAAGCCAGCGGTAATCTGTGCGGCTTGCCCACAGACCACCCGCCAATGTTCTATCTGATTGCCTACATCAGCAGCGTAGTGCTGATCAACTACGCCTTCTCCAGCGCGCCGCACCTGGACATCATCTGGTCCGCCTGGGGTGGCCTGGTGTTCATCCTGCGCGACATGGTGCAGACCCGCTTCGGCCATGGCGCCCTGGTCGCCATGCTGGTGGCGCTGGTGCTGTCCTATGTCACCTCGGAGCCAGCCATCGCCCTGGCCAGTGCTACCGCGTTCTTCATTTCCGAACTGATCGACTGGCTGGTGTTCAGCGTTACCCGCCGACCGCTGCGCGACCGCCTGTGGCTGAGCTCGGCACTGAGCATCCCGGTGGACACCTTCATCTTCTTCGGCATGATCGGCGCCCTGACCCCAGCCGTGATCGGCACCGCCATGGCCTCGAAATTCGCCGGTGTCACCGCCGTGTGGCTGGCCATGGCATTTCGCGCTCGGCGGGCCGCCGTGGCGGGTTGATGGTGTAGAATAGCGGTCCTTTTTCAGCGGGCGGCGCCAAGCCTGGTGCGGCCCCGGACGCCTTCGAGGACCTGAAATGACCCGTATCGGAACCCCCTTGTCGCCCACTGCGACCCGTGTACTGCTCTGCGGCTGTGGCGAGCTGGGCAAGGAAGTGGTGATCGAGCTGCAGCGCCTGGGCGTCGAAGTGATCGCCGTCGACCGCTACGCCAATGCCCCGGCGATGCAGGTGGCGCACCGCAGCCACGTGGTCAACATGCTCGATGGCGTGGCCCTGCGCGCGGTGATCGAGGCCGAGAAGCCGCACTACATCGTCCCTGAAATCGAGGCCATCGCCACCGCCACCTTGGTCGAGCTGGAAAACGAAGGTTTCAACGTGGTGCCGACCGCCCGCGCCACCCAGCTCACCATGAACCGTGAAGGCATCCGCCGCCTGGCCGCCGAAGAGCTGGACCTGCCGACCTCGCCGTACCACTTCGCCGACACCTATGAAGACTACGCCAAGGCCGTGGCCGATGTCGGCTACCCGTGCGTGGTCAAGCCGGTGATGAGCTCGTCGGGCAAGGGCCAGAGCCTGCTGCGCAGCGATGCCGACCTGCAGAAGTCGTGGGCCTACGCCCAGGAAGGCGGCCGCGCCGGCAAAGGCCGGGTCATCGTCGAGGGCTTCATCGACTTCGAATACGAAATCACCCTGCTGACCGTGCGCCACGTCGGTGGCACCACCTTCCTCGAGCCAGTCGGCCACCGCCAGGAGAAGGGTGACTACCAGGAATCGTGGCAGCCGCAGGCCATGAGCCCGAAGGCGCTGGCCGAGTCGCAGCGGGTGGCCAAGGCGGTCACCGATGCCCTGGGCGGTCGTGGCCTGTTTGGCGTGGAACTGTTCGTGAAGGGCGACCAGGTGTGGTTCAGCGAAGTCTCGCCGCGCCCGCATGACACCGGCCTGGTGACCCTGATTTCCCAGGACCTGTCGCAGTTTGCCCTGCATGCCCGCGCCATTCTTGGCCTGCCAATTCCGGTTGTGCGCCAGTTCGGCCCTTCGGCTTCGGCGGTGATCTTGCCCGAGGGGCAGTCGCAGCAGACCAGCTTTGCCAACCTGGGTGCGGCGCTGAGCGAGCCGGATACCGCCATTCGCCTGTTCGGCAAGCCGGAAATCAACGGTACCCGCCGCATGGGCGTATGCCTGGCGCGTGACGAATCGGTCGAAGCGGCGCGTGCCAAGGCGACCCGTGCTTCGCAGGCGGTCAAGGTCGAGTTCTGATCCGATTGGGGCTGCGTTGCAGCCCATTCGCAGCACAAGGCTGCTCCTACAAGGGCAACGCATCCCTCTGTAGGAGCAGCCTTGTGCTGCGAATGGGGCGCAGGGCGCCCCCAACTGTTCAAAGTTCGGTATTGCGGGTCTCTTTGAGGCACAGCACGGCAATCAAGCTGATCACCGCCGCCACCGAAACATAACCCCCCACCCAGCTCAACCCACCCATGCTCACCAGCTTCTGGGCAAAGAACGGTGCCGCCGAGGCGCCGACGATGCCGCCCAGGTTATAGGCCGCCGAAGCGCCGGTATAACGCACGTGGGTCGGGAACAGTTCAGGCAGCAGTGCCCCCATCGGCGCAAAGGTCACGCCCATCAGGAACAGTTCGATGGCCAGGAACAGCGCCACGCCTGCGGTCGACCCCGAAGTCAGCAGCGGCTCCATGGTAAAGCCCGAGGCCACCGCCAGCAGGCCGCCGACGATCAGCACTGGTTTGCGCCCGTAGCGGTCGCTGAGCCAGGCCGACAGTGGTGTGGCCAGGGCCATGAACACCACCGCGAAGCACAGCAGGCCAAGGAACGTCTCGCGGCTGTAGCCCAGCGTGGTCACGCCATAGCTCAGCGAGAACACCGTGGAGATGTAGAACAGCGCGTAGCACACCACCATCGCCGCTGCGCCCAGCAGGGTCGGCAGCCAGTATCTGGAAAACAGGTCGACCACCGGCATTTTCACCCGCTCGTGGCGGGCGACGGCCTTGGCGAACACCGGGCTTTCTTCCAGCTTCAGGCGCACATACAGGCCTACCAGTACCAGCGCGGCGCTGAGCAGGAACGGAATGCGCCAGCCCCACTCGCGGAACTGCTCGTCGCTGAGCACCAGGGCCAGGGTCAGGAACAGACCGTTGGCGGCCAAAAAGCCGATCGACGGGCCCAGCTGCGGGAACATGCCGAACCAGGCGCGCTTGCCTTCGGGCGCGTTCTCGGTGGCCAGCAAGGCCGCGCCACCCCATTCGCCACCCAGGCCCAGGCCTTGGCCAAAGCGCAGCAGGCAGAGGATGATCGGCGCCCATACACCAATGCTGT
Source organism: Pseudomonas sp. B22(2017) (assembly GCF_002113105.1). Lineage (NCBI taxonomy): Bacteria > Pseudomonadati > Pseudomonadota > Gammaproteobacteria > Pseudomonadales > Pseudomonadaceae > Pseudomonas > Pseudomonas sp. B22(2017). The sequence goes on along the minus strand of NZ_NEJN01000003.1, from coordinate 162,445 downwards.
CGTAGCCCGGTAGCACGCCGATGGCCGTGGTGGACACGCCCATCAGCAGCAGCGAGGCGACCAGGGTCGACTTGCGGCCGATACGGTCGCCAAAGTGGCCGAACAGTGCCGAACCCAGCGGGCGCGCCAGGAAGGCGATACCGAAGGTGAGAAAGGCCGCCAGCATCTGCGCGGTGCCCGACCCGGACGGGAAGAACACCGGGCCGATCACCAGGGCGGCGGCAGTGGCGTAGACGTAGAAATCGTAGAACTCGATGGCGGTGCCGATGAAGCTGGCAGTGGCTACCCGCGCGGGCGAGTTGACCGGCGCGGCAGGCGCTTCGGCATAGGTGCTGCTGGTTGTCATTGAATAGGTCCCTGACAGTCTGGTCCGGCTCCATTGGGATAAGCCCCGCGGCGTGCAATGCAAAAGGGCAGGCACGGTGGCGCGGGCGCCGGAGCGTTTTGTTGTTGTGTGCGCCCGACTGACGATAGCCCAAGGGGGATAGGGGCGGGGGCGGGCACTGTTCGGGGTGTTGAAGCAGGACCGCGGGGCGTGTCAGTGGAGCGGACTGGCCGTGGAGCGCCGGGTGCGGGTAGCAGGCGGGACGGCGGGGCTGGGTAAGCGTGACCCGAGTATAGCTATCGGGTCACGGTCCACACCAGTACCTTGCTGGCACAATTGTCCTCTGTTTCGAGGATTTCCAGGCGATAGCGGCCGATCTTCAGGCAAACGGCGCTTTCCGGGATACTTTCCAGCGCTTCGGTGACAAGCCCGTTGAGGGTTTTCGGCCCGCCGTCGCAGGGCAGGTGCCAGCCCAGGCTGCGGTTGATCTCGCGCAGCGAAGCAGTGCCGTCGATGACGAAGGTGCCATCGGGCTGCGGGTGCACGTGGGGGTTGTCCAGGCTGTGTTCATCCTCGAACTCGCCAACGATCTCTTCGAGGATGTCTTCCAGGGTGACGATGCCCAGCACTTCGCCGTACTCGTCCACCACCACGCCCAGGCGGCGCTGCTGCTTGTGGAAGTTCAGCAACTGCATTTGCAAGGGGGTGCTCTCGGGCACGAAATAGGGCTCGTAGCAGGCTCCGAGCAACATCTCCAGAGTCAGTTCGGCCTTGGGCAGCAGGTGGCTGATCAGCTTGGTATTGAGGATAGCTTCAACCTGGTTGATGTCGCTGTGGTACACCGGCAGGCGGGTGTGGCGGCTGACGATCAGTTGCTCGATGATGCGCTCGATCGGCTCGTCGAGGCTGATGCCGTCCACTTCGTTGCGCGGTACCAGGATGTCGTTGACGGTCATCTTGTCCAGTGACTGCAGGCCGTCGAGCAGGCCGTGGCGCGGTGCTTCGTGTTCCTCATCCTCGTCGAACTCGTCGGCTTCCTGCGGGTGCAGGGCCACGGCCGTGGGTTGTACACGGAACGGACGCAGGATCAGCTTGGCAATGCCATCCAGCAGGCAGGCCAGCGGTTGCAGCAGGGCGAGGGGGACTTTCAGCAGGCTAGTGCCGAGGCTGACGAACGCTTGCGGGTTGCGCCGGGCCAGGCGCCGCGGCAGGTATTCGGCAAACACCAGCAGGACGAGGGTGGCGGCCAACCCGGCCAGCCAGAAGCCGTGCTCGCCGCTATGGCGCTGGCCAACCAGGCAGGCCAGGCCCAGCACCAGCAGCTTGCCCAGGCTGGCGCACAGCACCAAGGCCTGGGTCGGCAGCACCGGCTGGCCCTCCTCGCCTGTGCGCAGCGCGCCATTGAGTTGCAGGCGGGCGGCATCCACCGCGGTGAATAGCGCCGACCACAACAGCGCCAGTGCCAGGGTGCCGAATAGCGGTGCGTACGGCAGGGTATCCATGGGCGGCCGTCAGATATGCAGGATGAATTCGCGAACCAGCTTGCTGCCGAAATAGGCCAGCATCAGCAGGCAGAAACCGGCCAGCGTCCAGCGGATGGCCTTGTGGCCACGCCAGCCCAGGCGGGTACGGCCCCACAGCAGCACGCTGAACACCACCCAGGCGATACAGGCCAGCAGGGTCTTGTGTACCAGGTGCTGGGCGAACAGGTTGTCGAGGAACAGCCAGCCGGAGATCAGCGACAGCGACAGCAGGCACCAGCCAGCCCAGAGGAAGCCGAACAGCAGGCTTTCCATGGTTTGCAGCGGCGGGAAGTTGCGGATCAGCCCGGATGGGTGCTTGTTCTTCAGTTGGCGGTCTTGCAGCAGCAACAGCAGGGCCTGGAACACCGCAATGGTGAACAGCCCATAGGCCAGGATCGACAGCAGGATATGCGCGAGGATGCCCGGCTCTTCGTTGACCAGCGGCACCGTGCCGGGGGGCGCGAACTGGGCCAGCAGCGCGGTCACCGCGCCCAGCGGGAACAGCAGCACCAACAGGTTTTCCACGGGTATGCGCAAGCAGGCCAGCAGGGTCAGGGCGATGACGGCCACGGCGATCAGGCTGGCGGCACTGAAGAAGTCCAGGCTCAGGCCCAGCGGGGTGATCAGCTGGAAGAACAGCGCACCGGCCTGGGCGAGTACCGCGAAGGCACCCAGCAGGGCAAGCAGGCGCTTGTCGGCCTTGCGGTTCTGGGCAAGGTAAGAGCCCTGGTAGATGGCCGCTGCTATATATAGGCCGGCGGCGATCAGGTTGGGGATGAGGCTGGGTGAGGAGAACATAAGTCCTGGTTGGCGAGCCTTAAAGAGACGGAGTTTGGCATAGATCGCGCTGGTCTAGGAAGACTGGCAGACTGCGGTGCGGCATTCGCGGGCGCGCCCGCTCCCACAGGGATCGCGCCGCTCTTCAGGATGGTGATGTTCCTGTGGGAGCGGGTTCACCCGCGAAGAGGCCGGCACAGCCACCGAATATCTACCCGGCCGCCAGCAAGGTGTGCGCCGCCGCCGCACTTCGCTATAATCGCCGCCTTGCTGTGCCCGGCGGGTATGCATTCCCCCCTGGGCGCCTGACAAACCTCGGCTTTTACTGGGCCTGAAAGGATCACCATGTTCGAAAACCTGACCGACCGCCTGTCACAGACGCTGCGCCATGTCACCGGCAAGGCCAAGCTGACCGAAGACAACATCAAGGACACGCTGCGCGAAGTGCGCATGGCCCTGCTCGAGGCCGACGTTGCCCTGCCGGTGGTCAAGGATTTCGTCAACAGCGTCAAGGACCGTGCAGTCGGCACCGAAGTGTCGCGCAGCCTGACCCCAGGCCAGGCGTTCGTGAAGATCGTCCAGGCCGAGCTGGAAAGCCTGATGGGCGCGGCCAACGAAGACCTCGCACTGAACGCCGCTCCGCCAGCCGTGGTGTTGATGGCCGGCTTGCAGGGTGCCGGTAAGACCACCACCGCCGGCAAGCTGGCGCGCTTCCTCAAGGAGCGCAAGAAAAAGAGCGTGATGGTGGTGTCCGCCGACGTCTACCGCCCGGCGGCGATCAAGCAGCTGGAAACCCTGGCCAACGACATCGGCGTAACCTTCTTCCCGTCCGACATCAGCCAGAAGCCGGTGGCCATCGCTGAAGCGGCCATCCGCGAAGCCAAGCTGAAGTTCATCGACGTGGTCATCGTCGACACCGCCGGCCGTCTGCACATCGACGCCGACATGATGGACGAGATCAAGGCGCTGCATGCCGCGGTCAAGCCGATCGAGACCCTGTTCGTGGTCGACGCCATGACCGGCCAGGACGCGGCCAACACCGCCAAGGCCTTTGGCGAGGCGCTGCCGCTGACCGGCGTGGTGCTGACCAAGGTCGACGGTGACGCCCGTGGCGGTGCCGCGCTGTCGGTGCGTGCCATCACCGGCAAGCCGATCAAGTTCATCGGTATGGGCGAGAAGACCGAAGCCCTCGAACCGTTCCACCCCGACCGCGTCGCCTCGCGCATCCTCGGCATGGGTGACGTGCTCAGCCTGATCGAGCAGGCCGAGCAGAACATCGACAAGGCCAAGGCCGACAAGCTGGCCAAGAAGCTGAAGAAGGGCAAGGGCTTCGATCTCGAAGACTTCCGTGACCAGCTGCAGCAGATGAAGAACATGGGCGGCCTCGGCGGCCTGATGGACAAGCTACCGAGCATCGGCGGGGTCAACCTGTCGCAGATGGGCAACGCCCAGGGCGCCGCCGAGAAGCAGTTCAAGCAGATGGAAGCGATCATCAACTCCATGACCCCGGCCGAGCGCCGTGATCCGGAGCTGATCAGCGGCTCGCGCAAGCGCCGCATTGCCATCGGTTCCGGCACCCAGGTGCAGGACGTCGGCCGCCTGATCAAGCAGCACAAGCAAATGCAGAAGATGATGAAGAAATTCTCCGCCAAGGGCGGCATGGCCAAGATGATGCGCGGCCTTGGCGGGATGCTGCCGGGCGGCGGCATGCCGAAGCTGTAACCCCTATTCCGGGGGCCTGCCGTTTGTCCGGCAGGCGTCCAGAACCCCCGCCGTGGCGGGGCAATGGCCGCGGATTTCGCGGCTCAACCGGCAGATCTGGACGGCAGGGCAGGGCCTTGCCGAAAAAGTCATTTGCAAATGTCCGTGTATTCCCCGAGAATATGCGGCCTTTTGGGCACCCGTGTGCCTATTTGGCATTCAGATTTGCAGTACCAGCTGCTGTATCAACTGCAGCACCGACTATAGGAACGATGTTCACATGGTAACCATTCGTCTGGCCCGTGGCGGCTCGAAAAAGCGCCCATTCTACCACCTGACCGTGACCAACTCGCGTAACGCCCGTGACGGCCGTTTCGTTGAGCGCGTAGGTTTCTTCAACCCGATCGCTGCTGGCGCCGAAGTCAAGCTGTCGGTCAACCAAGAGCGCGTCAACTACTGGCTGAGCCAGGGTGCACAGCCGTCTGAGCGCGTTGCTCAGCTGCTGAAGGACGCTGCCAAGGCTGCTGCCTGAGTAGTATGAACGCGACGCCAGAAAAGGCTGACGACCTCATCGTCGTTGGCAAGATTTTTTCGGTTCACGGCGTTCGCGGCGAGGTGAAGGTGTATTCCTTTACCGATCCGATTGAAAACCTGTTGGATTATCCGCGCTGGACGCTTCGGCACGAAGGCAAGGTAAAGCAGGTCGAGCTGGTCAACGGTCGTGGCTCCCAGAAGGGCCTGGTCGTGAAGCTGAAAGGCCTCGATGATCGCGATGAAGCCCGTCTTCTGAGCGGTTACGAAATCTGCATTCCGCGGAGCCTTCTGCCCAACCTGGCTGCTGACGAGTACTACTGGTACCAGTTGGTCGGCCTGAAGGTCATCAACCAGGACGAACAACTGTTCGGCAAGGTCGATCACCTGTTGGAGACCGGTGCGAACGATGTAATGGTGGTCAAGCCCTGCGCAGGCAGCCTGGATGATCGCGAGCGTCTGTTGCCCTATACGGCGCAATGCGTGCTCGACGTCGACCTGGAAGCAGGCGTGATGCGGGTTGAATGGGACGCGGACTTCTAAACGATGGGTAACCTTCGCGTAGACGTCATCACGTTGTTCCCCGAGATGTTCTCGGCCATCACGGAGTACGGCATTACCAGCCGCGCGGTGAAACAGGGGTTGCTTCAGGTGACTTGCTGGAACCCGCGGGACTACACCACAGATCGTCACCACACGGTGGATGATCGGCCGTTTGGCGGTGGTCCGGGCATGGTGATGAAAATCAAGCCTCTGGAAGATGCCCTGGTTAGCGCCAGGCAAGCGACCGGAGCAGCGGCGAAGGTGATCTACCTTTCGCCACAAGGCCGCAAGCTGACTCAGCAGGCGGTCAAAGGCCTGGCCGAACAGGAATCGTTGATCCTGATCGCCGGTCGTTATGAAGGCATCGACGAGCGCTTTATCGAGGCTCATGTCGATGAGGAGTGGTCGATTGGCGACTATGTGCTTTCCGGTGGCGAGCTGCCGGCCATGGTACTGATCGATGCGGTTACACGGCTGCTGCCCGGAGCTTTAGGGCATGTGGACTCGGCGGAAGAAGATTCCTTCACCGACGGTCTGCTCGATTGCCCGCACTACACCCGACCTGAGGTGTATGCGGATCAGCGTGTTCCCGACGTGTTGCTAAGTGGCAACCATGCACACATCCGGCGTTGGAGAATGAAGCAGTCCCTTGGTAGGACCTTCGAACGACGCGCCGATCTTCTGGAAAGTCGCTCGCTTTCTGGAGAAGAGAAGAAGCTGCTCGAGGAATATCTCCGCGAGCGGGACGATAGTTAAACGTATCGATGGTGGATCACGTATCCATCTTAGGAGCACAGCATGACCAACAAGATCATCCAGCAGCTCGAAGCCGAGCAGATGAGCAAGGAAATCCCGACCTTCGCACCAGGCGACACCGTTGTCGTTCAGGTTAAAGTGAAGGAAGGTGAGCGTTCCCGTCTGCAGGCGTTCGAAGGCGTCGTTATCGCCAAGCGTAACCGCGGTCTGAACAGCGCCTTCACCGTGCGCAAGATCTCCAGCGGCGTTGGCGTAGAGCGTACCTTCCAGACCTACAGCCCGCAAATCGACAGCCTGGCCGTGAAACGTCGTGGTGACGTGCGTAAAGCCAAGCTGTACTACCTGCGCGACCTGTCCGGCAAAGCCGCTCGCATCAAGGAAAAACTGTCCTGAGTGCAGTTTGCCCGGTGGCCGAGGCCGCCTAGCGAGAAAAAAGCAGCCTTCGGGCTGCTTTTTTGCGTTTTGACCCCCGAAGATGTGATTGCCATGACTACCCGAGACCAGGAAATCCTGCGCCGCACCGAGCTGTCGGTGACCCGCGTGACCAAGGCGGTGTTCCCCAACACCACCAACCACCACAACACCCTGTTCGGCGGCACCGCCCTGGCCTGGATGGACGAAGTGTCGTTCATTGCTGCCACGCGCTTCTGCCGCCTGCCACTGGTGACCGTGTCCACTGACCGCATCGACTTCAAGCACCCGATCCCGGCGGGCTCGATCGTCGAGTTGGTGGGGACGGTCATCAAGGTGGGTAATACCAGTTTGCAGGTGCAGGTGGATGTGTTCGTCGAGAACATGTACCTGGATGGGCGCGAGCGAGCGATTCACGGGGTGTTCAGCTTCGTCGCCATCGACGAGGACAAGCGGCCGGTGCCGGTTTTGCCCCAGGCCTGAGTTCTCCTGCACTGGCCCTTTCGCGGCTAAAGCCGCTCCCACAGGGATCGCACATACCTCAAGGGCGGTGATATCTCTGTGGGAGCGGCTTTAGCCGCGAAGAGGCCAGTACAGACAACAATTATGCTGCTGTGAAACACTAAGCCACCTCCAACACCCAGCAGCCCCGAATGCCCGCCCTAGACCACCCCCTGATCGACCAGTTCCTCGACGCCCTGTGGCTTGAAAAGGGCCTGTCCGACAACACCCGCATGTCCTACCGCAGCGACCTGGCCCTGTTCAACGGTTGGCTGCAGGAACACGGCGTCAGCTTGCCCGATGCCGGCCGCGACCTGATTCTCGACCACCTGGCCTGGCGCCTCGACCAAGGCTACAAGCCGCGCTCCACGGCACGCTTCCTGTCCGGCCTGCGCGGTTTCTTCCGCTACCTGCTGCGGGAAAAGCTGGTGGCCATCGACCCGACCCTGCAAGTCGACATGCCGCAACTGGGCAAGCCGCTGCCCAAGTCGTTGTCCGAAGCCGACGTCGAAGCCTTGCTGCAGGCCCCGGACCTGAGCGAAGCCATTGGCCAGCGTGACCGCGCCATGCTCGAAGTCCTCTACGCCTGCGGCCTGCGGGTCACCGAACTGGTCAGCCTGGCCCTCGATCAGGTCAACCTGCGCCAGGGCGTGCTGCGGGTGATGGGCAAGGGCAGCAAGGAGCGCCTGGTGCCCATGGGCGAAGAGGCGGTGCTTTGGTTGCAACGCTACCTGCGCGATGGCCGCGCCGAACTGCTCAATGGCCGCCCCAGCGATGTCTTGTTCCCCAGCCAGCGTGGCGAGCAGATGACCCGCCAGACCTTCTGGCATCGCATCAAGCATCATGCGCGGGTCGCCGGTATCGACAAACCGCTGTCGCCGCATACCCTGCGCCATGCCTTCGCTACTCATCTGCTCAACCATGGTGCCGACCTTCGCGTGGTGCAGATGCTGCTGGGCCATAGTGACCTTTCGACCACGCAGATCTACACCCATGTCGCCAAGGCCCGCCTGCAGCAATTGCATGCCCAGCACCACCCGCGTGGATGAATGTTTTTCATGTTCCGCCGACCGGTCCTTGCAAGGCCCTTCACTGGCGGTGTGATGTGGTAGGCTTGAGCGGTTTGCACCAAGGGCCGCACGGTCACCGCGTATTTTCCGCAGGTGGCGCCCTCCGGCCCCTGTCCGCCTTCAGGAGTTCCCATGCGCGTGACCCAGTTTTTCGCCGCCGCCGCGTTGGCGCTGGCCAGTACCTTTGCCGCTGCCGCGGCAACCGATAGCAATGCTGCTGCCGAGCAGGCCATCCGTAAGTCATTGCAGAACCTCGAGCTGGAAGTGCCCGTCGAAAGCGTGGCCAGCAGCCCGGTCAGTGGCCTGTATGAAGTCAAGCTGCAGGGCGGCCGCGTGCTGTATGCCAGCGGCGACGGCCAGTTCGTGATGCAGGGCTACCTGTTCCAGATCCAGGACGGCAAGCCGGTCAACCTCACCGAGAAGACCGAGCGCCTGGGCATTGCCAAGCTCATCAACGGCATTCCAGCCGCCGAGATGGTGGTTTATCCTGCCAAAGGCGAGACCAAGTCGCACATCACCGTGTTCACCGACACCACCTGCCCGTACTGCCACAAGCTGCACGCCGAGGTGCCCGAGCTCAACCGCCGCGGTATCGAAGTGCGCTATGTCGCCTTCCCGCGTCAGGGCCTCGGTTCGTCGGGTGACCAGCAGTTGCAGGCTGTCTGGTGTTCCAGCGACCGCCGTGCGGCGATGGACAAGATGGTCGAGGGTGAGGAAATCAAGGCCGCCAAGTGCGCCAACCCGGTCAGCAAGCAGTTCCAGCTGGGCCAGTCGATCGGCGTCAACGGCACGCCGGCGATCGTCCTTGAAAGCGGCCAGGTCATTCCGGGCTACCAGCCGGCACCTCAGGTCGCCAAGCTGGCACTGGCCAAGTAATCCAATTCAGTACGCCGTCGTCATGGGGTGACGGCATGTTTCACGGTCGGCATAGGTGTCGGCCGTTCAATGGGGAGTTCACAGTGAAACCGGTCAAAGTAGGCATCTGTGGGTTGGGGACCGTCGGTGGCGGAACCTTCAATGTACTTCAGCGCAACGCCGAGGAGATCGCCCGCCGTGCCGGGCGCGGTATTGAAGTGGCACAGATTGCCATGCGCTCGCAGAACCCGAACTGCCAGATTACCGGTACCCCCATTACCGCTGATGTGTTCGAAGTTGCGAGCAACCCGGAGATCGACATTGTCATCGAGCTGATCGGTGGCTACACCGTGGCCCGCGAACTGGTGCTCAAGGCCATCGAAAACGGCAAGCACGTGGTCACCGCCAACAAGGCGCTGATTGCCGTGCACGGCAACGAAATCTTCGCCAAGGCCCGCGAGAAGGGCGTGATCGTCGCCTTCGAAGCGGCCGTGGCCGGTGGCATCCCGGTGATCAAGGCCATCCGCGAAGGCCTGTCGGCCAACCACATCAACTGGCTGGCCGGCATCATCAACGGCACCGGCAACTTCATCCTCACCGAAATGCGTGAGAAGGGCCGCGCCTTCCCGGACGTGCTGGCCGAAGCCCAGGCGCTGGGTTACGCCGAAGCCGACCCGACCTTCGACGTTGAAGGCATCGATGCCGCGCACAAGTTGACCATCCTGGCCTCGATCGCTTTCGGCATCCCGCTGCAATTCGACAAGGCCTACACCGAAGGCATCACCCAGCTGACCACTGCTGACGTGAACTATGCCGAGGCCCTGGGCTACCGCATCAAGCACCTGGGTGTGGCCCGCCGCACTGCCGAAGGTATCGAGCTGCGCGTACACCCGACGCTGATCCCGGCCGACCGCCTGATCGCCAACGTCAACGGCGTGATGAACGCCGTCATGGTCAACGGCGACGCCGCTGGCTCCACCCTGTACTACGGCGCCGGTGCCGGCATGGAGCCTACCGCTTCGTCGGTAGTCGGTGATCTGGTCGATGTGGTCCGTGCCATGACCTCCGACCCGGAAAACCGCGTACCGCACCTGGCCTTCCAGCCGGATTCGTTGTCGGCCCACCCGATCCTGCCGATCGAGGCCTGCGAAAGTGCCTACTACCTGCGTATCCAGGCCAAGGATCACCCTGGCGTACTGGCCCAGGTGGCCAGCATCCTCTCGGAGCGTGGCATCAACATCGAGTCGATCATGCAGAAGGAAGCCGAGGAACAGGACGGCCTGGTGCCGATGATCCTGCTGACCCATCGCGTGGTCGAGCAGCGCATCAACGACGCTATCGTCGCCCTGGAAGCCCTGCAGGACGTCATCGGCAAGGTCGTGCGCATTCGCGTCGAGCAGCTCAACTAACAATAGTGCCGTGGGGCCGCCAGCGCGGCCCCGGCCCCAGTATCGAAGGTTTGCACCCATGCGCTATATCAGTACCCGCGGCCAGGCTCCGGCCCTCAATTTCGAAGACGTCCTGCTGGCTGGCCTGGCCAGCGACGGCGGCCTGTACGTCCCGGAAAACCTGCCACGCTTCACCCAGGAAGAAATCGCCTCGTGGACTGGCCTGCCGTACCACGAACTTGCTTTCCGGGTAATGCGCCCGTTCGTCGAAGGCAGCATCGCCGACGCCGACTTCAAGAAGATCCTCGAGGAAACCTACGGCGAGTTCGCCCACGCCGCGGTTGCCCCGCTGCGTCAATTGAACAGCAACGAGTGGGTGCTGGAGCTGTTCCACGGCCCGACCCTGGCGTTCAAGGACTTCGCCCTGCAACTGCTCGGCCGCCTGCTGGACCACGTGCTGGCCAAGCGCAACGAGCGCGTGGTGATCATCGGCGCCACCAGTGGTGACACCGGTTCCGCCGCCATCGAAGGTTGCCGCCGTTGCGACAACGTCGACATCTTCATCCTGCACCCGCACCAGCGCGTGTCGGAAGTGCAGCGCCGGCAAATGACCACCATCTTCGGCGACAACATCCACAACATCGCCATCGAAGGCAACTTCGACGACTGCCAGGAAATGGTCAAGGCCAGCTTCGCCGACCAGTCGTTCCTCAAGGGCACCCGCCTGGTTGCGGTCAACTCGATCAACTGGGCGCGGATCATGGCCCAGATCGTCTACTACTTCCACGCTGCCCTGCAGCTGGGTGGCCCGGCGCGTTCCGTGGCGTTCTCGGTGCCGACCGGCAACTTCGGCGACATCTTCGCCGGCTACCTGGCACGTAACATGGGCCTGCCGGTAAGCCAGCTGATCGTCGCCACCAACCGCAACGACATCCTGCACCGCTTCATGAGCGGCAACCAGTACGTCAAGGAAACCCTGCACGCGACCCTGTCGCCGTCGATGGACATCATGGTCTCGTCCAACTTCGAGCGCCTGCTGTTCGACCTGCACGGCCGCAACGGCGGCGCCATTGCCGAGCTGATGGCCAACTTCAAGCAAGGTGGCGGCTTCAGCGTCGAGCAAGACCGCTGGACCGAAGCGCGCAAGCTGTTCGACTCGCTGGCAGTGAGCGACGAGCAGACCTGCGAAACCATCGCCGAAGTGTTCGCCGCTACCGGCGAAGTGCTCGACCCGCACACCGCTATCGGCGTCAAGGCCGCCCGCGAGTGCCGCCGCAGCCTGGACACGCCGATGGTGGTGCTGGGCACCGCGCACCCGGTCAAGTTCCCGGAAGCGGTGGAGAAGGCCGGTGTTGGCAAGGCGCTGGAGCTGCCAGCGCACCTCAGCGACCTGTTCAGCCGTGAAGAGCGTTGCACGGTGCTGGCCAATGACCTGAAGGCCGTGCAGGGCTTTGTCAGCCAGCATGGTAACCGCGGCAAGCCTTTGTAAGCATCGGGGCCGCACTGCGGCCCATCGCCGGCAAGCCAGCTCCCACCCCGACCGCATAGACCCAAGGTCATGTGCAATCCCTGTGGGAGCTGGCTTGTCGGCGATGGGCTGCGGAGCAGCCCTAATTATCCGAATCTTCCCACTGCTCCATCAGAAACATCCTATTCAGGCCGCCCAGCGCAACGCCTAAATTAGCCGGTCCTCCCATCAGGAGCGGCTCATGCACCAGCCCTACGTGTTGATCCACCAGGCTCGCCCATCCCATCAGATCCTCCTGCACCAGGCCCTCAACGCTCAGGGCATGTTCCATGTGCGCATCAGCGAAACCAGTGCAGACCTCGACGCCTGCCTGAACGCCGATCACCGCCCCGATCTGCTGATCCTTGACCACGCCATGCCAACCCGGGCCGGCCTTGCCTTGCTCGAACAGCAGCACCGAACTCGTGCTTTGCTGTTCGTCGGCCAGGCTACCCCCAAGCGCCGCAACCTTGCCCAAGAGGCCAGAAACCGCGGCCTGTGGGTGCTCGCGGAACTGTCCTGGCCACTGTCGATGCCATGCCTGCAGCGAGCTCTGCAGGCACTGCAGGTGCGCCCGTGGCGGCGTATTCAAACTGTCACGTCCGCCCCGCATGCTCACTGAAGCAGCCGCGGTGTAACGAACTTTCCGCTGCGTCTGTTGGTCAGTTCCTCTATATCCCACCACGCAGCGAGTGATCCGGATGGAAAGAATCTGCAGACTGCTCAACGAAGCCCTGACCCCCTATCAGACCCACCTCGGCGTCGCCGATGCCCAGGGTAATCGCCAACTGACCGTTCATGACCGCCTCGCCGGCATCACCTTGCGGCGCACGGTGAGCGAACGCCAGTTGCAGGAACAACGCCTGTTGGTCGACCTGGTGGATGGCCTTCACCGTGACCTGCAGATCGCCGAAGGGCGTTTGCAGCCCTGTGTGATCGCGGCATTGCAGCAGCGTCAGCAACCCCATGGAACCTTTGCCTGAGTGGTTTATCAGACACTGTAGGGGCAGCCTGGCCAGTGCTTTGCTCCGGCGCTGGCAAGGCTGTCACGGGAAGCCCCCAAGGGCTTTCGCTTGGCCCCGGGCGTGTTTCCCCAGCGCCCGGGGTTTCTTTTCTTGGGGGGCAGGCACATGTCCTTGTAGGAGCGGCCTTGTGTCGCGATGGGCCGCAAAGCGGCCCCGGCAATCTTTGCGGCGAAGCTGAAAATGTGGGGCCGCTACGCGCCCCATCGCGACACAAGGCCGCTCCTACAGGGGCCGATCGGGCAGCTAGTGGTCTTCGAAGAAGCGCTTGCTCTCTTCCAGGTAGTCTTCCTGCAACGCCGGGTCCAGCCAGCGTGCATACAACCCCGGCAACACATCCCGACGCAGGGCAGGCAGCAGCTGGTCGATGTGCGCAATGGCTTCACGCCCCAGCTCGCTGTTTGAACAGCCCACATGCAGAAACTGGTAGCGGTTTACCCCTTTCACAGGGTGAAACTGGTAGTCAGCCAGCGCCCCGCCTTGCAGGTCGACCAGGTAGCGCACCTCGGGCCAGTAGCCGAGCACCATGCGCAGGCGCCCGAGCTGTTGCATCTGCAGCAGGTTGGCGGTGGCGTCGTTGCCGTAGTGGCGGCTGAACGCGGTGTCGGGCAACTGGCGCAGGATGGCGTCGATCTGTGTGCCATAGCTGCGCTCGGCGACAACACCCAGCTTCAGTGGGGTCTTGCTCAGCAGGTTGAGCAGGTCTACCTCCTGGCCGTCGAGGTAAGGCGCCACCAGCGCCTCGCTTTCCTTGCGCAGCACCAGGCCGCCACTGAGCACGCCCAGGGAAGGCACGGAAAACCTCACATATTCGGCGCGTTCCGGCGTCCACAGCAGGGTCGGGTCGCAGGTGAAACTTTTCGGGTCCTGCAGCATCTGGATGCCGCGGGCGCGGTTGACCCGCAGGATGCTGTGGTCGTACTCGGGCATCTGCCTGATCAGCAGGGGCAGCAACTGGTCGATCACCCCTTGGCCTTTTTCCGGTCCTTCGAGAATGGTGAACGGCGGCAGGTCGCGCACCAGCCAGAAGATGCGCTCCTTGGCGCTGGCTGGCTGCAGCAGTGCAGGCAGCAGCCCGCACAGCAGGACCAGGTGACATAGGCAACGGGCAGCGCGCATGGACCAGGGCCGCGCCAGGGTCAGACCGTGCCTGCTGCGCGCAGGCTGGCGATGGCCGCCGCGTCGTAGCCCAGGGTGCCGAGCAGTGCCTCGGTGTGTTCGCCCAGCGCCGGGCCTACCCACTCGGTAGAGCCGGGGGTGTCCGACAGCTTGGGCACGATCCCCGGCATGCGGAATGGCTTGCCGTCCGGCAGCTTGGCCTGCAGGAACATTTCGCGTGCCAGGTACTGCGGGTCATTGAACATGTCCTCGGCCGAATAGATGCGGCTGGCCGGTACTTCGGCGGCGTTCAGCACCTGTATCAGTTGCTCCAGCGGCAGGCTGTTGGCCCAGCGGTCGATTACCCCGTACAGCTCGTCACGGCGCAGGTCGCGGCCATCGTTGGTGGCCAGGGTCGGGTCGTCGGCCAGGTCGGTGCGGCCAATGGCTTGCATGAAGCGCTTGAAGATCGCATCGCCGTTGGCGCCGATCTGTACATGCTTGCCGTCGGCGCTGGTGTGAATGGAGGAGGGCGTGATGCCTGGCATGATGTTGCCGGTACGTTCGCGGATAAAGCCGAACACATCGAACTCCGGGACCATGCTTTCCATCATGGCGAAGATCGCTTCGTACAGGGCCACGTCCACCACCTGGCCCTGGCCGCCGTTGACTTCCCGGTGTCGCAGCGCCATCAGTGCACCGATCACACCCCACAGGGCAGCAATCGAGTCACCGATGGAAATACCCGTGCGCACCGGTGGGCGGTCGTCGAAGCCGGTGATGTAGCGCAGGCCGCCCATCGACTCGCCCACGGCGCCGAAGCCCGGCTGGTCCTTCATCGGCCCGGTCTGGCCGAAGCCCGACAGGCGCACCATTACCAGGCGCGGGTTGAGCGCGTGCAGCACGTCCCAGCCCAGGCCGAGTTTTTCCAGCACGCCCGGGCGGAAGTTCTCGATCAGGATGTCGGCGTCGGCCAGCAGGCGTTTTAGAATCTCGCGGCCCTCTGGGTGCTTGAGGTTGAGGGTGAGCGACTGCTTGTTGCGGGCCTGCACGAACCACCACAGCGAAGTGCCCTCGTACAGCTTGCGCCATTTGCGCAACGGGTCGCCGCCATCGGGCGATTCGACCTTGATCACCTCGGCGCCGAATTCGGCACAGATACGCGAGGCGAACGGGCCAGCGATGAGGGTGCCGAGTTCGACAACCTTGAGACCGGCGAGGGGTTTGCTGGGCGTAGTCATGGGGCATCCGTGGCAGCTGGGCAGATGCGTGGTTTTATCATAGGTCCGAAGCGGCAGATACTGCTGCGGGGCAACGAAGGGCAGTATCGGTTAGACTGTGTCACTTTTTCTCTGCGCAAGAAGCCCGTCGACCATGGCCCAGCCGTCCACCACCTACAAATTCGAACTGAACCTGACCGACCTCGACCGCGGCGTGTACGAAAACGTCCGTCAAACCATTGCCCGCCACCCTTCGGAAACCGAAGAACGCATGGCCGTACGCTTGCTGGCCTACGCCCTCTGGTACAACGAAAACCTGTCGTTCGGCCGTGGCCTGTCCGACGTGGACGAGGCGGCGCTGTGGGAAAAGAGCCTGGACGATCGCATCCTGCACTGGATCGAAGTAGGCCAGCCGGACGCCGACCGACTGACCTGGTGCTCGCGCCGCACCGAGCGTACCAGCCTGCTGGCCTACGGCAGCCTGCGCGTATGGCAGAACAAAGTGGTAGACGCGGTCAAGGGGCTGAAGAACCTGAGCATCGCCGCTGTGCCGCAGGAGGTGCTGGAAACCCTCGCCACCGACATGCCCCGCACCATCAAGTGGGACGTGATGATCAGTGAAGGCACGTTGTTCGTCACCGACGACCGTGGCCAGCACGAAGTGCAGCTGGAGTGGCTGCTTGGTGAGCGCGGCTGAAGCACCCCATGCGTATCGAACCTCGCCCGCTGCCGCCCACCCTGCCATTCCTGGGTAACCTGCCACCCTTGCTGACCCGCCTGTACGCCGCGCGCGGCGTGCAGAGCGAGGCCGAGCTGGACAAAAGCCTCGCGCGCCTGCTGCCGTACCAGCAGCTCAAGGGCATCGAGGCCGGTGTGGATCTGCTGGTCGAGGCTATCGACCAGCGCCAGCGCATCCTCATCGTCGGCGACTTCGATGCCGACGGCGCCACTGCCAGTACTGTCGGCGTGCTGGGCCTGCGCCTGCTGGGCGCGGCCCACGTCGACTACCTTGTGCCCAACCGCTTCGAATACGGCTACGGCCTGACCCCGGAAATCGTCGAGGTGGCGCTGCAACGCCAGCCGCAGCTGCTGATCACCGTGGACAACGGCATTTCCAGCGTCGAGGGTGTGGCTGCTGCCAAAGCCGCCGGGCTCAAGGTGCTGGTCACCGACCACCACCTGCCGGGCGCGGAGTTGCCCGACGCCGACGCCATCATCAACCCCAACCAGCCGGGCTGCAGTTTCCCGAGCAAGGCGCTGGCCGGGGTAGGGGTGATCTTCTACGTGCTGATGGCCCTGCGTGCGCGCCTGCGCAGCCTGGGGCGCTACGAAACGCAGCCGCAGCCGAACATCGGCGAATTGCTCGACCTGGTTGCCCTGGGCAGCGTCGCCGACGTGGTGCCATTGGATGCCAACAACCGCATCCTGGTGCACCAGGGCCTCGAGCGCATTCGCGCCGGCCGTGCCCGGCCGGGGCTCAAGGCCATTCTTGAAGTGGCCCGTCGCGATCACCGGCGCATCACCTCGACCGACCTCGGCTTCATCCTTGGCCCGCGGCTGAACGCTGCCGGGCGCCTGGACGACATGAGCCTGGGCATCGAATGCCTGCTGTGTGAAGACGCGGCCCTGGCCCAGGACATGGCCCAGCAGCTGGACGACCTGAACCAGGACCGCAAGTCCATCGAACAGAGCATGCAGCGCGAGGCCCTGGCCCAGCTCAAGGACCTGCCTGTCGAGTCGATGCCATATGGCCTGTGCCTGTTCGATGCCGACTGGCACCAGGGGGTAATCGGTATTCTGGCTTCGCGCCTGAAGGAGCGTTACCACCGGCCGACCATCGCTTTTGCCGACGCTGGCGAGGGCATGCTCAAAGGGTCGGCGCGTTCGGTGCCGGGGTTCCATATTCGCGATGCGCTGGATGCGGTGGCGGCGCGCCACCCGCACCTGATCAGCAAATTCGGCGGCCACGCGATGGCGGCGGGGTTGTCGTTGCCCGAGGCCAATTTCCCGGCATTTGCCGAGGCGTTCGATGAAGAAGTGCGACGCCAGCTGCGCGAAGAGGACCTGACCGGTCGGCTGTTGTCCGACGGCAGTCTGGCGGTGGAGGAGTTCCACCTCGACCTGGCCAAGGCCCTGCGCCATGCCGGGCCCTGGGGGCAGCACTTCCCCGAGCCGCTGTTCCATGGCGTGTTCCAGTTGGTGGAGCAGCGCGTGGTGGGCGAGCGGCACCTGAAGGTGGTGCTCAAGAGCGAGTGCGGCTCGGTGCGGCTGGACGGCATTGCCTTTGGCATTGACCGCGAAGTGTGGCCGAACCCGACGGTGCGTTGGGTCGAGCTGGCGTACAAGCTGGATGTGAACGAGTTTCGTGGCAATGAAAGTGTGCAGTTGATGATTGCCCACATGGAGCCGCGTTGAGGGTAGATACCGCCGCTGCTGACGGCCTGGCGCAGGCCCGTTGTGGGAGCGGGTTCACCCGCGAACACCGGCGAAGCCGGTGCACCGCGTCGCCTGCTTCGCGGGTAAACCCTCAGGGCCAGCGGCGGGCTTGAGACTTGCGCTGTACCTGTGGGAGCTGGCTTGCCGGCGATCGCCGGCGAAGCCGGTGCCATCCACCGCGTCGCATTCTTTGCGGGTAAAAGCTATCAGCGGAGCTCAGATTGCTTTTTTCGCTGCCGGTTTTGCCAGTGCATCACACCTGCTGCGCCAAACGAGGCCAGGCTAAGCAGTGAGAAAAACACAGTTCCCTCCAAAAGTTCGCGATTGTATATTTCGATCACATACTGCTTGAGGGATGGCTCATACAGGATTTCGTTATCGGTCGATAGCCGCCTGACGATTGGTCCGGACAAAGCATCCTCGATCTCGACGAAGAGTGGTGTTTTCTTATTGATGTTGGCAGCATCATAACGCGTTTTTTGAGCATATATCCGACGTCTGGTAACTTGTCCGCTTGGCTCTTTGTAGGTGATCTGAAAGGTGTAAAGCGATTTGTCGTAATCCCAAGTATCAGGTGCGGATGCAAGAGTTGCTCTGACGCTTACCCATGGCGCGGTTATCGGCTCTGGGTCTTCCGTTCTCATGGTAAGCTGTGCGAGTACAAAACAAAAAAATATAGAGCCTGCAAATAACAGGCAGGTAACCCGTTTACCCGGCTCCAATGCTCGCATCATTTGCATCCACGACTGCCAAGTCAACATCGGAAACAACCCTCGGCCCTATTCTATTCAACGATACTTGTCTTGCTGCGGTGCTGAGCAGCAGGCATATTTGTCTTGGCCTCCACCCACTACAGTTGTAATAGAGGGGATTGGCCCGGCCGGTGATTGCCCGTTAATGCTTTCAATTCCTACTGTTATCGTAGCTCCCCCTCCAGTGGCGGGAGGTGTGGGTGGTGCAATAGGTGGGTTGATGCCGCCATGTTGTATTATCGGTGGGGTGATAGTGAATGACTCTAGCGTTCTAGTGTCTAGTTTGATTTCCAAGGTGTTCGGGTTCCATGTGATGACTTGTATTAGTCCTCCGAAATGGTCGCGTATGGATTGTGGGTCTGTAATAACTAGGCTCGGCGCTAGCACCGGTGTTGCGCTCTCTTTTGTTATGTCGTGTTTAATGAGTGCGTCTATTATTGGGGTGATTGCCGTTTGAATTTGTTTTGCAAGTTCTGAATTATACGTCCCAAATAAGCTCGTTCCCAATGATATGGCGGTAAAGGCGCCTGCGACCCAAGGTGCACCTACCAGTATTGCAAAACCCGCAACGACGCCTGCTACATTACCTACAAGGCTGACATAGTCCCCTACATTCGGTTCGTCGTTGGGCTGGTACTCGGCAACAATCTTCAGAAAGGTTACCGTGCCCGCCAAGGTGTTGGTAACGATATTTATAAACGGAACCGCGCCCGCAGTCATTTGCGTAACTGACAATACAGAAGCAATCGCGCTGCTTGTCTGGGCGCTCTGTACTACAAGTGCGAAGCCCTGGTTGTCAGTCTTGAACTGATCGTGAACCGCAGCGGCCGCGCCAGCTTGGAACCCAGGCCTCCCGACCCTGTCGACCATGGCGACAAATATCTCTACTCGATTAGTCATAGTTGAAGTCCTTGTTGATTGTCTTGAATGCAATGGTGATGCGCAGGCGGTCGCAGTCTGTGGCTGGAGATTTAGCACGGTGCGGTATTTCACCATTGAAGATTGTGATGCGCCTTGGTTTGGGTAACGCCGCGGCGATAACGTCCGTCTTGGCGTCATTGCAGAATAAAAGCTCACCTCCCCACGTCGTAGCCCAGTAGTCGTTACAGAAGAGCACTGCGGTATACCCCGGCTCGCCTGGCAGGTTATCTCGGTGAATCGGGCTGTCTTGCCCAGAGGTTTGGCCGTTTGCATACACGCCGATCAGTCTGGAGTTTTTCATATGCACAGCACATAGACGTTTCCAGATGTTGATGAGGAATCCCCAGCGCTCGTTTGCAACCAGTTCTTGCTCACAACATTCCAGTGATTCACGCTTGCTTCCTGCAATGAAAAAATGCCAGCAGGGGCGAGCGAAGGGCGTGGAGTTTATTGGCCAGTCGTATCTCCATAGGGTATGTGAGAATGCGTTGTTGAGTTTGGCTTGTTCATCAGGTGTAATAGCATCGTCTAGAATGCTTACATCTCTAGATGTAAATTGTCTCGTCATTTTCTATGTCTCAAATTTTGTACATGCCTTAAAGGCTCTTGCCCAAGTAGTGCTGGCTGACGCAGTGAGACATTAGTGATTTGGTGTCGAGGGGGCGATAGGAAGTGGGACTTACCGATTGAGAAGATTTTCCGACCCGGATGTGGCTTTTGAGGAAATTGGCTGTGGGAAATTTCTCATTGCCCCGGCGCGCCGGGGCGACAAGGTATACATGGGTGTGGCAACCCATTTATGTTTGGAGTAATTACTGGTCTCTAGCAAATAACAGTAACGTCAACGAGCCATACCTAACTCGGCATCATCCATCAGCGCCTTGGCCATCGCACTGAGATAGTGCGCAGCCCAGATCATCATGGGTTTCTCATCCATTAGCCCGACGATGGTCAACTCCCGCACATAGCCCATCAATTCCGAAGCCTGATCACGGGCGTCTCGGCACGGAATGCCCGCTTCGATGCGAAATAATGGGTGGGTCTGGTTTTCACCCTGGAAGAAAGTGGTCTTGCCGACGGTGAACTGGGTGTCTTCTGTAGTCATTTTTCTAGCAATTCCTTGAAGGTTAAAGGAGTTGCCACCGCCGTTTCCACACGAAGGGCGGCAACTGTATGCAGGGTGGAAAACCGGCCTTCAAGGAACCCGGTAGGCCAAAAGGCCTCCCGCACACAGCTGCCATTACGACAGGAACTTGAAGGTTGACCGGGTTTCCACACCCGCATCGCTGGATTTCAGCGACCTGAAAAGACTAAGTGGCAGTGTTTCCAGGAACAATCAGATGCCTGTCGACAGAACATGTAGGGTATTTCCTCAGGCCAGGTATCACCAGATCCGACTCGTAGGGGATATCTGAAATGCCTGTCAGAGGGTTTGCCTTTAGCGACGGTCAGGGCTGCCATGTGCCTGCCTTGAGAGTGATGTCGCCTAGGAGATCGAGCGCCGCCCGCGCGGCGCTTCGCGGGGCAAGCCCGCTCCCACATTTGTTGCAACGTGGCCATGCCTGCAAGGCCATGGTTGTCAGCCTTGGTGCATGAGTGAAGACATGTGGGGTGGCAGCCGCGCCAACGGGGAGACATCGTCAGGCCAACAAAGCGGGCAACCATGGCCTGACAGGTTTGGCACGTTGCAACAAATGTGGGAGCGGGCTTGCCCCGCGAAGCGCCGCGCGGGCGGCGCTCGATCTCATAGGCGCCACCACTCTCGATCCACCCCCCCCTCGCATCCCACCCGAAATCCCATGGAACCTCCCCCCCAACCATTCTGGTCTAGTCTGAAGTTATGACCGGACCTGGGCCAGGGACGTGCAATTGAGTGTCCGGGCCGGATCACCATTGGAGTCCTTGGGAGGTGCCCTCATGAGCCTGCTGCTCGAGCCTTACACCCTGCGTCAGCTGACCCTGCCCAACCGCATCGCCGTTTCGCCGATGTGCCAGTATTCCGCCGTCGATGGCCTGGCCAATGATTGGCACCTTGTCCATTTAGGCAGCCGCGCCGTGGGTGGCGCTGGCCTGGTAATCACTGAAGCCGTGGCGGTGACCGCCGATGGCCGCATCACCGCTGAAGACCTCGGCCTGTGGGACGACGCTCAGATCGCCCCGCTGCAACGCATCACCCGTTTCATCACCGCCCAGGGGAGCGTGCCCGGCATCCAGCTGGCTCACGCCGGGCGCAAGGCCAGCACCTATCGCCCATGGCTGGGCAAGCAAGGCAGCGTCAAGCTCGAGGAGGGCGGCTGGCAGCCGGTGGGCCCGTCGAAAATCGCCTTCGACCCGCAACACACGACGCCGCACGAGTTGAACCACAATGAGATTCAGGGTGTGATCGACGCCTTCGTCGCCTCGACCGAGCGCGCCCTGAAGGCCGGTTTCAAGGTGGTCGAAATCCATGCCGCCCACGGGTACCTGTTGCACCAGTTCCTGTCGCCGCTGAGCAACCAGCGTCGCGACGAATACGGCAGTTGCTTCGAAAACCGCATCCGCCTGACCCTGCAGGTGGTCGAGGCCGTGCGCAAGGTCTGGCCTGCCGAGTTACCGCTGTTCGTGCGGGTATCGGCAACCGACTGGGTCGAGGACGGCTGGAACCCGGATGAAACCGTCGAACTGGCCCGCCGCCTGCGTGGTTTGGGCGTCGACCTGATCGACGTGTCCTCCGGCGGCACCTCGGTCAACGCCGAAATCCCCACCGGCCCGGGCTACCAGACGCGCTTCGCCGAGCGTGTGCGCAAGGAATCGGAAATCGCCACCGGCACCGTGGGCATGATCACCGAACCGGCCCAGGCCGAGCACATTCTGCGCACTGGCCAGGCCGACATCATCTTCCTCGCCCGCGAACTGCTGCGCGACCCGTACTGGCCGCTGCATGCCGACGACGACCTGGGCGGCAACAAAGCTACCTGGCCAGCGCAATACCAGCGCGCCACCAGCCGGGCCAACCCGATTCACGAGTCGGACCTGCGGGACTAGGTTCTACCTGCACAGGCCTCTTCGCGGGCAAGCCCGCGAAGAGGCCAGTAGATTCAACCCTGGACTAGTGCTTGATCATCACATGCCGCACACAGGTGTAGTCCTCCAGCCCATACATCGACATGTCCTTGCCATACCCCGAATGC
Source organism: Pseudomonas sp. B22(2017) (assembly GCF_002113105.1). NCBI lineage: Bacteria > Pseudomonadati > Pseudomonadota > Gammaproteobacteria > Pseudomonadales > Pseudomonadaceae > Pseudomonas > Pseudomonas sp. B22(2017). Next base: position 139,938 of record NZ_NEJN01000003.1, on the reverse strand, counting down.
TTCTGCCCGCCATGGGGCATTTCGCTGACCAGCATGAAGTGGGTGTTCACCCAGGTGCAGCCATACTGCAGGCGCGCCGCCAGGCGGTGGGCGCGGCCGGTGTCGCGGGTCCATACCGATGAGGCCAGGCCGTAGTTGGAGTCGTTGGCCCATTCCAGCGCCTGCGCTTCGTCGTTGAAGCGGGTCACCGACACTACCGGGCCGAACACTTCATTACGCACGATTTCGTCGTCCTGCAGGGCGTCGGCCAGTACGGTCGGTTCGAAGAAGAAACCGTCGCCCTCGATCGCCTTGCCACCGGTCACCAGGCGAATGTGCGGTTGGGCGATGGCCCGTTGCACCAGCCCTGCGACCTTGTCGCGGTGCTGGGCACTGATCAGTGGCCCCAGTTCGGTGTCCTCGGCTTCCTGCAGGCCCGGTTTGAGGCTGGCCACCGCGGCCCCCAGGCGTTCGACGAAACGCTCGTAGATGCCATCCTGCACGTACAGCCGACAGGCGGCGGTGCAGTCCTGGCCGGCGTTGTAGAAGCCGAAGGTACGGATGCCGTCGATGGCGGCATCGATGTCGGCATCGTCGAACACCAGCACCGGGGCCTTGCCGCCCAGTTCCATGTGCATGCGTTTCACGCTGTCGGCGGTGGCGCTGATGATGTGCGCGCCGGTGGGGATCGAGCCGGTCAGCGACACCATGCGCACCTTGGGGTGGTTGACCAGCGGGTTGCCGACCGTCTGGCCACGGCCGAAGAGGATGTTCAGCACCCCCGGTGGCAGCAGGTCCCGGGCCAGTTCGCCGAGGCGCAGGGCGGTCAGCGGGGTCAGCTCGGAGGGCTTGATCACCACCGTGTTGCCGGCAGCCAGGGCCGGGGCGATCTTCCACGCCAGCATCATCAACGGGTAGTTCCACGGCGCGATCGAGGCCACCACGCCCAGCGGGTCGCGGCGGATCATCGAAGTATGGCCCGGCAGGTACTCGCCGGCTGCCGAGCCGCCCATGCAGCGCGCCGCACCGGCGAAGTAGCGGAACACGTCGGCAATTGCCGGGATCTCATCATTCAGCGCGGCGCTCAGCGGCTTGCCGCAGTTCTGCGATTCCAGTCGGGCCAGTTCGTCGCCATGGGCTTCGATAGCGTCGGCCAGTGCCAGCAAGGCTTGCGAGCGTTCCTTGGGGCTGGTTTGCGACCAGCTGTCGAAGGCCTGGTCGGCGGCGCGCACGGCGCTGTCCACCTGGGCCTCGCTGGCTTCGTTGATCTGCGCCAGGGCACTGCCCAGCGCCGGGTTGAGCACGGTCCAGGCCGGGCCTTCGCCAGCGACCAGTTGGCCATTGATCAGCATCTGCGTTTGCATCGGGGACTCCTCCAGGGTCATTTGCCGCTGCCCGCGACGCTTTCGCCGCCACGGGTCAGGTAATAGGCGCCAAGTATCGGCAGCATGGTCACCAGCATCACCAGCATGGCGACCACGTTGGTCACCGGCACGTCGCGCGGGCGGCTGAGCTGGTTGAGCAGCCAGATCGGCAGGGTGCGCTCGTGGCCGGCAGTAAAGGTGGTGACGATGATTTCGTCGAACGACAGGGCAAAGGCCAGCATGCCACCGGCCAGCAGCGCCGAGGCGAGGTTGGGCAGGATGATGTAGCGGAAGGTTTGCCAACCGTCGGCACCGAGGTCCATCGAAGCTTCGATCAGGCTCTGCGAAGTGCGCCGCAGGCGGGCGATCACGTTGTTGTAGACGATCACCACGCAGAACGTGGCGTGGCCGACCACGATGGTGAACACGCCGGGCTCGATACCCAGGCTCTTGAACGCCGAGAGCAGGGCGATGCCAGTAATGATGCCAGGCAGGGCAATGGGCAGGATCAGCATCAGCGAAATGCTCTCCTTGCCGAAAAAGCTGCGCCTGTACAGCGCCGCCGAGGCCAGCGTGCCGAGCACCAGGGCGATCAGCGTGGCCAGGCAGGCCACCTGCAGCGACAGCTTTATCGCTTCCAGCACATCGGGCCGGGCAAAGGCCACGGCGAACCACTTCAGGGTAAAGCCCTTGGGCGGGAAGCTGAACGCCGCGTCTTCGGTGTTGAAGGCGTACAGGAAGATGATCAGGATCGGGAAGTGCAGGAACAGCAATCCGCCCCAGGCCGCCAGGCGCAGCCCGGTCGAGGCTTTTTCAGAGTGCATCGAAGGCCCCCAGTCGCTTGACGATGGACAGGTACACCGCGATCAGCACGATCGGCACCAGGGTGAACGCGGCGGCCATCGGCATGTTGCCGATCGCCCCTTGCTGGGCATAGACCATGCTGCCGATGAAATAGCCGGGCGGGCCGATCAGCTGCGGCACGATGAAGTCGCCCAGGGTCAGCGAGAAGGTGAAGATCGAACCGGCGGCGATGCCCGGGATCGACAGCGGCAGGATCACCTGCACGAAGGTCTGGCCGGGCCTGGCGCCCAGGTCTGCCGAGGCTTGCAGCAGCGACGGCGGCAAGCGTTCCAGCGAGGCCTGGATCGGCAGGATCATGAACGGCAGCCAGATGTACACGAACACCATGAAGCGCCCCAGGTGCGAAGTCGACAGCGTGCTGCCGCCCACGCCCGGCACCGTCAGCACCATTTGCAGCAGGGCATCCAGGTGCAGTTGCTGGGCGAACCACTGGGCCACGCCGCCCTTGGCCAGCAGCAGGGTCCAGGCGTAGGTCTTGACGATGTAGCTGGCCCACATCGGCATCATCACTGCGATGTAGAAAAATGCCTTGGTCTTGCCGCTGGTGTAGCGCGCCATGTAGTAGGCGATGGGGAAGGCCAGCACCGCGCTGGCCAGCGACACCGCCAGCGCCATTCCCAGGGTGCGCAGGATGATGTCGAAGTTCGACGGGTTGAACAGCGCGGCGAAATTGCCCAGGGTCAGGTCCGGGGTCACCGCCATGGTGAAGTCGTCGAAGGTATAGAAGCCTTGCCACAGCAGGTTCAGCAGCGAGCCCAGGTAGATCGCGCCGAACCAGGTCAGCGGTGGGATCAGCAGCAGGGCCAGGTACAGGTTGGGGCGCCGGTACAGCAGGTTGGACAGGCCGCGCAGCGTGCTCATGTCAGCGGCCCTCCGTTTCCTGCAGCACTGTCATGGCTTCACGGGGCCAGTGCGCCTGTACCCGTTGCCCTGTTTGCCATGCCTGTGCCTGTGCCTGCGCCTGCCAGCGGTCGTTGGCCTGGCTCACCGCCAGCAGCTGGCCGCCGTCCAGCTGCAGCTCGTAGCGGGTGGCACTGCCCTGGTACTGGATATCGCGCAGCAGGCCGCTGACCTGGACGTGCTGGCTGGCTGTGGCCGGGTCGCCGAGGCGGATGTGTTCGGGGCGGATGGAGAAGGGGGCCGGGCTGCCATTGAGCGCCATGGCCAGTTCGCCACGCAGCACATTGGAGGTGCCGACGAATTCCGCGACGAAGGTGGTGGCCGGCTGCATGTACAGGTTGCGTGGGGTGTCGACCTGCTCGATACGGCCGCGGTTGAATACTGCGACGCGATCGGACATCGACAGCGCCTCGGTCTGATCGTGGGTGACGAAGATGAAGGTGATACCCAACTGGCGTTGCAGCTTTTTCAGCTCGCCCTGCATCTGTTCGCGCAACTTCAGGTCCAGCGCGCCAAGCGGCTCGTCCAGCAGCAGTACCCGTGGCCGATTGACCAGCGCGCGGGCCAGGGCCACGCGCTGGCGCTGGCCACCGGACAACTGCGCCGGCTTTCGCGCGCCATAGCCGGCCAGGGCCACCATCGCCAGGGCTTCTTCGGCGCGGCTGTGGCGTTCGGCCTTGGCCACGCCTTTTACCTTCAGGCCGTAGGCGATGTTGTCCAGTACGTTCATGTGCGGGAACAGGGCGTAGTCCTGGAATACGGTGTTGACGTCGCGCTGGTAGGGCGGTACGCCCGCAGCTTCGACACCGTGGATGCGGATCGAACCGCTGGTGGGTTGCTCGAAGCCTGCGATCAGGCGCAGGCAGGTGGTCTTGCCCGAGCCAGAGGGGCCGAGCATGGAGAAGAATTCGCCATCGATGATGTCGATGCTGACCTGGTCGACGGCCTTGACCTCGCCGAAGGTGCGGGAAACCTGGGTGAACTGGACGGCTAGGGGCATAGGCGGTACTCGGTTGTTCTTGTATTGCCAGTGCCGGCCCTATCGCCGGCAAGCCAGCTCCCACAGGTACTGTGCAGGCTTCAAGGCCTATGCGGGCCCTGTGGGAGCCGGCTTGCCGGCGATAGGGCCGGTACAGGTGAAGAAACCCTCAGCGCCCGCCCATGATCGCAATGTAATCCTGGGTCCAGCGGCTATACGGCACGAACTTGCCGCCCTGGGCCTGCGGGGTTTTCCAGAAGGCGATCTTGTCGAAGTTGTCGAAACCGTTGGTCTTGCAGCCCTCGGCCCCCAGCAGCTCGTTGCCGGTGCAGGCCGCCGGCACCGCCGGCAACGAACCGAACCAGGCCGCCACGTCACCCTGTACTTTCGGCTGCAGCGACCAGTCCATCCATTTGTAGGCACAGTTGGGGTGCTTGGCCTCGCTGTGCAGCATGGTGGTGTCGGCCCAGCCGGTCGCGCCTTCTTTGGGAATGGTCGAGGCCACGGGCTGCTTCTCGGCCTTCAGGCCGTTGACCATGTAGCCCCAGGAGCTGGAGGCAACCACGCCTTCGTTTTTCACGTCGCTCATCTGCACCGTGGCGTCATGCCAGTAGCGGTGGATCAGCGGTTGTTGCTGGCGCAGCAGCTCCAGCACGGCCTTGTACTGCGCTTCGCTCAGCTCGTACGGGTCCTGGATGCCCAGCTCCGGTTTGGCCGTCTTCAGGTACAACGCCGCATCGGCGATGTAGATCGGCCCATCGTAGGCCTGCACGCGGCCCTTGTTCGGCTTGCCGTCGGGCAGGTTCTGCGGCTCGAACAGCACACCCCAGGTGGTGGGCGCCTGCTTGAACACGTCGGTGTTGTACAGCAGCACGTTCGGGCCCCATTGGTACGGGGTGCCGTAGACCCGCTTGTCGACCACGTACCAGCCACCGTTCTGCAGCCGTGGGTCGATGTTCTTCCAGTTGGGGATCAAGTCGGTGTTGATCGGCTGTACCCGCTTGCCCGCGATCAGCCGCAGCGAGGCATCGCCCGAGGCGGTGACCAGGTCATAGCCGCCCTTGGTCATCAGGCTGACCATCTCGTCCGAGGTGGCGGCGGTCTTGACGCTGACCTTGCAGCCGGTTTCCTTCTCGAAGCCGGTCACCCAGTCGTAGGCCTTGTCGCTTTCACCGCGCTCGATGTAGCCGGGCCAGGCGACGATGTCCAGGCGGCCCTCGCCGGGCCCCAGGGCCTTGGGCGGTTCGGCAGCCTGCAGGCTGGCGCTGGCCAGCACGGCGCAGGCGGTTGCGCCGAGCAATGCGGTCTTGTGCACTGACATGGTGTTCCCTCTTCTTGGAGATTTTGGTCGGGGCAGTCATCAAGCAAGCCGTGAAGCGAGCGTTATAGGCGTAGTGCGGTTTACGCGCGGTATTGGCGATATCGAGTCTAGTTGGCTTTTTGCCAGCCAATGCAACATCCGGAAGCAAATCCCCCCATGGCGATCGGGCGGGCAGGGCTTAACCTGACGGCTCCCTTGGCCAACGTGGAGACCGTTTGATGAACACCCGGGGATTGCTCGACCAGTTGCTCAAGTCCGGCCAGGACTTGCTCGCCAGCCAGGCCGGCAAGGGCAGCTCTGGCAAGCCAGGCGCCAGTGCCGGCGGCCTTGGCAGCCTGCTTTCCGGTGCCGGTGGCGGCGCCCTGGCGGCGGGCGCCATGGGCTTGCTGCTGGGCAACAAGAAGGCCCGCAAGTATGGCGGCAAGGCCCTTACCTATGGCGGCCTGGCCGCGCTCGGTGTGCTGGCCTACAAGGCCTACGGCAACTGGCAGGCGCGCCAGCAGGTGGCCGCCGCCGAGCCGCAGACCGTCGACCGCCTGCCGCCGGCCCAGGCCGAACTGCACAGCCAGGCGGTGCTGCGGGCGCTGGTGGCGGCGGCTAAGTCAGATGGCCATATCGATGAACGCGAGCGTGCGCTGATCGAGGGTGAATTCACCCGCCTGGACAACGACCGCGAGTTGCAGCACTGGCTGCATGCCGAGCTGAACAAGCCGCTGGACCCGGCCGAAGTGGCCCGTGCCGCGCAAACGCCGGAAATGGCCGCCGAGATGTACCTGGCCAGCGTGATGATGGTCGACCAGGAAAACTTCATGGAGCGCGCCTACCTGGACGAACTGGCCCGCCAGCTGCGCCTGGACCCGGCCCTGCGCCAGGAGCTGGAAAGCCAGGCAAGGCTTGCCGCCGGCCAGTGATGGGGGCTGCGTTGCAGCCCATCGCCGGCAAGCCGGGTCCCACAGGGATCACACATGACCTGAGGTCATGCGGTCGAGGTGGGAGCCTGGCTTGCCGGCGATGGGCCGCACAGCGGCCCCAATGGCGTTGGGCACAAATGACCGGTCTGTCGGCAAGGTTACCTGGTCACCCCACATTTCAGCCGCATGAGCACTGGGCGCCTGGGCTATACTTCGGCGATTTTTCCCGCTCGTTGTGAATTCCTGAGGGCTGAATGTGAAGAACTGGACCTTGCGCCAACGGATCCTGGCAAGTTTCGCCGTGATCATCGCCATCATGCTGCTGATGATCGTGGCCGCCTACTCGCGGTTGGTGACCATCGCATCCGCCGAACAGGCAGTGGGGACCGACAGCATTCCCGGCCTCTACTACAGCTCGATGATCCGCAGTGCCTGGGTCGACGGTTACGTGGCTAGCCAGCAGTTGGTAGGCCTGTCCAACCAGCGTGAATTCACCTCGGCCGATGCGGAACTGTTCAAGAGCTTCCAGGACCGCCTGAAAGAGCACATGGCCAGCTACCAGGGCACCATTCAGGATGATGACGACCAGGCGCGGTTCGACGCCTTCATCCAGATGGAGGTTGCCTACCTCAAGATCATCGAGCAGGTGCTGGAAGCCTATCGAAAGCACGACTATGCCGAAGCCCAGCGGTTGATCACCGATGTGCTGACCCCGGCCTGGGTAGAAGGCCGCAAGCTTCTGAACGAAGTGATCGAGCACAACCGGGCCGCCGCCGACACCGACACCAACGAGATCGTCGGCGCCGTGAGCACCGCCAAGGGCAGCATGATGGTTTCGCTGCTGCTGGCGATCATCGCCGCCGGTATCTGCGGCCTGTTGCTGATGCGCGCCATCACCGCGCCCATGCAACGCATTGTCCATGCCCTCGACAAACTGCGCTCCGGCGACCTGAGCATGCGCCTGAGCCTGGACCGCAAGGACGAGTTCGGCGCCATCGAAAGCGGCTTCAACGAAATGGCCGAGGCCCTGGCCAACCTGGTGGCCCAGGCCCAGCGTTCGTCGGTGCAGGTGACCACCTCGGTGACCGAAATTGCCGCAACCTCCAAGCAACAGCAGGCCACCGCCACCGAAACGGCCGCCACCACCACCGAAATCGGCGCCACCTCGCGGGAAATCGCCGCCACTTCGCGTGACCTGGTGCGCACCATGACCGAAGTCACCTCGGCCGCCGACCAGGCCTCCAGCCTGGCCGGCTCCGGCCAGCAGGGCCTGGCACGCATGGAAGAAACCATGCACCAGGTGATGGGTGCCGCCGACCTGGTCAACGCCAAGCTGGGCATCCTCAACGAAAAGGCCAGCAACATCACCCAGATGGTGGTGACCATTGTCAAGGTTGCCGACCAGACCAACCTGCTGTCGCTCAACGCTGCCATCGAAGCGGAAAAGGCCGGCGAGTACGGCCGGGGCTTTGCCGTGGTGGCCACCGAAGTGCGCCGCCTGGCCGACCAGACCGCCGTTGCCACCTACGACATCGAGCAGATGGTGCGCGAGATCCAGTCGGCGGTGTCGGCCGGGGTCATGGGCATGGACAAGTTTTCCGAAGAAGTGCGCCGCGGCATGTTCGAGGTGCAGCAGGTGGGCGAACAGCTCAGCCAGATCATCCACCAGGTGCAGGCCCTGGCGCCGCGCGTGCTGATGGTCAACGAAGGCATGCAGGCCCAGGCCACCGGTGCCGAGCAGATCAACCAGGCGCTGGCCCAGCTCAGCGATGCCAGCACCCAGACAGTCGAGTCGCTGCGCCAGGCCAGTTTCGCCATCGATGAGCTGAGCCAGGTGGCCGCGGGCCTGCGTGGCGGCGTGTCGCGCTTCAAAGTCTGACCGCGATGAACGACTTGCAATCGCGGGCCGCGCGGACGGGCAACGCCAAGGGGGCGTTGTACCTGCAGTTTCGCATTCGGGAGCAACGCTTTGCCCTGAGCGTGCACGAGGTGATCGAGGTGCTGCCGCGTCAGCCGCTGAAACCGATCGCCAAGGCACCTGCCTGGGTCGCAGGCATCCTTGCGCACCGAGGCCTGTTGGTACCAGTGGTCGACCTGGCGGCATTGAGCTTCGGCCAACCGGCAGCGCAGCGCACCAGTACCCGCCTGGTTCTGGTGCACTACCGAGTCGGCCTACAGCTTGGTCTGATACTGGAGCAGGCCACCGAAACCCTGCGTTGCCACCCCGACGAGTTCCAGCCGTATGGCGTGGACAGCGGCGAGGCCCCGTACCTGGGCCCGGTGCGTCAGGATGAGCAGGGCTTGTTGCAGCGCATCGAAGTCAACGACCTGCTCCCCGATGCCGTGCACGAGTTGCTGTATGCGGGTGATCCGACAGGGATGCCGACATGAACGAACAGCATTTCTTCCGCTACTTGCGCGAGCGCATTGGCCTGGACGTGGAGTCGGTGGGCGCGCCCATGGTCGAGCGTGCGCTGCGCCAGCGTTGCGTGGCCGTGGACGCCGCGGACCTGGATGATTACTGGCTGCACCTGCAGCAGTCGACGGATGAGCAACAGGCGTTGATCGAAGCGGTCATCGTTCCGGAAACCTGGTTCTTCCGTTACCCCGAATCCTTCACCGCCTTGGCCAGCCTGGCGCACAAGCGCCTGGCCGAGCTGGCCGGGGCGCGCCCGCTGCGCTTGCTCAGCCTGCCTTGCTCGACCGGCGAGGAGCCCTATTCGTTGGCCATGGCCTTGCTCGATGCCGGTATCGCGCCGGGGGCGTTCATGATCGACGGCATGGACATCAGCCCCAGTTCCGTGGCCAAGGCCGGGCAGGCCGTGTACGGGCGCAATGCCTTCCGTGGCAGTAACCTGGGCTTTCGCGAGCGTTACTTCGATGCGCTCGACGAAGGCCACCTCCTGCATGAGCGGGTGCGTGACCAAGTAAGCCTGCAGGTGGGCAACGTACTCGACCCGGCCCTGGCCAGCCGCGATGGCCTGTACGACTTCGTGTTCTGCCGCAACCTGCTGATCTATTTCGACGTGCCGACCCAGCAACGGGTGTTCGAAGTGCTCAAGCGCTTGCTGCATCCACAGGGCGTACTGTTCATCGGCCCCGCCGAAGGCAGCTTGCTGGCGCGGTTGGGCATGCGCCCGCTGGGGATTGCCCAGTCGTTCGCCTACGTGCGCCAGGAGGGCGGTAGCGCTGCGCTGGCTACGCCCCCGGTCCAGCCCTTGCGTCGCACGTCGCCAGCACCTGCCAAGCCAGGCTCTCCGTTACCGAGCGCAGCGTTGCCGCGCCCATTGCGGGTGCTCCCCTTTGCCGCCAAGCCAGCACCAGCGCGCGAGCACAAACGCGAGGATGCAACTGAGTTGCTGGCCAGCATTGCCCGGCTTGCCAACGCCGGTGCCAGCGAGCAGGCCCGTGCCGAATGCCAGCGCTACCTGGGCCAGTTCGCGCCTTCGGCGCAGGTTTACTACTGGCTGGGGCTGCTCAGCGACACCGAAGGCGATGCGCAGCAGGCTCTGACCCACTATCGCAAAGCCCTGTACCTGGAACCGCAGCACTCCGAGGCGCTGGTACACCTGGCTGCCTTGCTGGCAGCCCAGGGTGACCTGGCCGGTGCCCGGCGCCTGCAGGAGCGCGCCGCGCGGGTTGGCCGGGAGTCTGAACGATGAAGGAATCCGCGATGCAATTGCTCGCCGAGGCTGACACGCACGTCGATGACTGCTGGAACCGCATTGGCGTGCACGGCGACAAGCAGTGCCCATTGCTGGAGCGTCATGTTCACTGTCGCAACTGCGAGGTATATGCCACAGCGGCCACACGCCTGCTCGACCGCTACGCACTTATGCAGGACCACCAGGCCGCCGTGGCTGCGCCGGTGGAGGAAAACACTGGCCGCTCCATGCTGCTGTTCCGCCTTGGCGAAGAATGGCTGGCGCTGCCCACCGCCTGCCTGGCCGAAATTGCCCCGCTGCAGGCGGTGCATTCGCTGCCGCACCAGCGCTCGCGGGTGCTGCAGGGGGTGGCCAACGTACGTGGTGCGCTGGTGCCGTGCCTGTCACTGGCTGACTTGCTGGGTGTGCAGGCCAGCGCTGCCGAGCAACGTGGCGGCCGGGCGATGCCACGCATGCTGATCCTGGCCGCGGAGGGCGGGCCGGTGGTGATGGCGGTCGAGGAAATCGACGGCATTCACCGGCTCGACCCGCTGCTGCTGAACAGCGGGCAGGACGCCTCCCACTTCACCGCAGCGGTCCTGCAATGGCGTGGCCGCAGTGTGCGGGTACTGGACGATCAACATTTACTGTCTGCCGTGCAGCGGAGCCTGTCATGACCCCAGAGCAAATGCGCGACGCATCGTTGCTCGAACTGTTCAGCCTGGAGGCCGAGGCGCAGACCCAGGTGCTCAGTGCCGGCCTGATGGCGCTGGAGCGTAATCCCACGCAGGCCGACCAGCTTGAGGCTTGCATGCGCGCGGCCCACTCGCTGAAGGGTGCGGCGCGGATCGTCGGGGTGGACGCTGGCGTCAGCGTTGCCCATGTCATGGAGGACTGCCTGGTGGCCGCCCAGGAGGGTCGCCTGCGGCTGAGCGCCGAGCATATCGATGCCCTGTTGCAGGGCACCGACCTGTTGATGCGCATCGCCACGCCTGGCGATGCCGGGGCGCAGGCGACCCTGCCGGTGTTCCTTGCGCAAATGGCCAACCTGCTCGACCCGGGGACGGCAGCCTTGCCCCCCGCGCCGCCAGCCGTGCCAGCGCTGCCGGAAGCGCCGGCGCAAACCGTGCAAGCCGAACCTTTGCCGCTACCCGTCGAACCCTTGGAGCCTGAGCCCGAGCCCGAGCTGGCCCCGCGTCGCAAGGCCGGCAAGCGCACCGGCGAAGGTACGGAGCGGGTGCTGCGGGTCACCGCCGACCGCCTCAACAGCCTGCTCGACCTGTCCAGCAAGTCGCTGGTGGAAACCCAGCGGCTCAAGCCTTACCTGGCCACCCTGCAGCGCCTCAAGCGCATGCACGGCCAGGGCATGCAGGCGCTTGATGGCCTGCGCTTGCAACTGGAGGACAGTGGCCAGAGCAGCGAGGTGCTCGAAGCCCTGGCACAGACCCAGCGCCTGCTGGCGGAAACCCAGCAGATCCTGCAGCAGCAGGCTGCCGACCTGGACGAGTTCGGCTGGCAGGCCAGCCAGCGCGCACAACTGCTCTACGACACCGCGCTGGCCTGCCGGATGCGGCCGTTTGCCGATGTGCTGACCGGCCAGAGCCGCATGGTGCGCGACCTTGGTCGTTCGCTGGGCAAGCCGGTGCGGCTGTTGGTGGAAGGGGAAAAGACCCAGGTCGACCGTGATGTGCTGGAAAAGCTCGAGGCACCGTTGACCCACCTGTTGCGCAACGCGGTCGACCACGGCATCGAGCTGCCCGAGCGGCGCCTGCTGGCGGGCAAGGCGGAGGAGGGCGTGATCCGCCTGCGGGCCTCGCACCAGGCCGGTATGCTCAGCCTTGAACTGATCGACGACGGTGCCGGCATCGACCTCGAACGCCTGCGCAGCAGCATTGTCGAGCGCGCCCTGTCGCCCGCTGACACGGTGGCGCGCATGAGCGAGGAAGAGTTGCTGACATTCCTGTTCCTGCCCGGTTTCAGCCTGCGCGACAAAGTCACCGAGGTGTCCGGGCGCGGTGTCGGCCTGGATGCGGTGCAGCACATGATCCGGGAGCTGCGCGGTTCGATAGAGCTGACCCAGCTGGCCGGGCAGGGCTGCCGTTTCCATTTGCAGGTGCCACTGACCTTGTCGGTTGTGCGCAGCCTGGTGGTCGAGGTGGGTGGCGAGGCCTATGCCTTCCCGCTCGCTCATATCGAACGCACGCTCGAAGTAAGTGCCGAAGAGATCGTGCAGATCGAGGGGCGCCAGCATTTCTGGCACGAAGGCCGGCACATAGGCCTGGTCGCGGCCAGCCAACTGCTCAATCGCCCGGCCGGGCAAACGCAGGAGAGCAACCTGCGCGTGGTGGTGATCCGCGAGCGCGAGCAGTTGTACGGGGTAGCCGTGGAGCGACTGGTGGGCGAGCGGGTGCTGGTGGTGATGCCGCTCGACCCACGGCTGGGCAAGGTGCAGGACATCTCTTCCGGTGCCCTGCTCGACGATGGCTCGGTGGTGCTGATCGTCGATGTGGAGGACCTGCTGCGTTCGGTGGAGAAGCTGCTCAGCACCGGCAGCCTGGAACGCATCGACCGCGGCAGCAGCGGCACCCGTGGCGTGGCGCGCCAGCGCATCCTGGTGGTCGATGATTCGCTGACCGTGCGTGAACTGCAGCGCAAGCTGCTCGGCAACCGTGGCTACGACGTGGCCGTGGCGGTGGATGGCATGGACGGCTGGAACGCCTTGCGTGGCGAGGACTTCGACCTGCTGATCACTGATATCGACATGCCGCGCATGGACGGCATCGAGCTGGTCACCCTGGTACGCCGCGACCAGCGCCTGCAATCGCTGCCGGTGATGGTGGTGTCCTACAAGGACCGTGAGGAAGACCGACGGCGGGGCCTGGATGCCGGCGCCGACTACTATTTGGCAAAGGCCAGTTTCCATGACGATGCGTTGCTGGATGCTGTGGTTGAGCTGATCGGAGGTGCTCAGGGATGAAGATCGCCATCGTCAACGACATGCCCATGGCCGTCGAGGCGCTGCGCCGGGCGGTTGCCCTCGAACCGGCGCACCAGGTGGTGTGGGTGGCCAGCAATGGCGCCGAGGCGGTGCAGCGCTGCACCGAGCAGCAGCCAGACCTGATCCTCATGGACCTGATCATGCCGGTCATGGATGGCGTCGAGGCCACCAGGCGGATCATGGCCGAAACCCCTTGCGCCATCGTCATCGTCACGGTCGATCGCAAGCAGAACGTGCACCGGGTATTCGAGGCCATGGGCCACGGCGCCCTCGACGTGGTCGACACGCCGGCGCTGGGGGCGGGCGATCCGCGTGAAGCGGCAGCGCCACTGCTGCGCAAGATCCTCAACATAAGCTGGTTGATTGGTCAGCAGCGCGCACCGGCCGCACGCCCGGTCGCCGCACCCGTGCGGGCGGCGTCACAGCACCGCGGGCTGGTTGCGATCGGTTCGTCCGCTGGCGGCCCGGCGGCCCTCGAAGTACTGCTCAAGGGCCTGCCGGCGGCGTTTCCGGCGGCCATCGTGCTGGTCCAGCATGTGGACCAGGTATTTGCCGCGGGCATGGCAGAATGGCTCAGCAGCGCCGCCGGCTTGCCGGTGCGCCTGGCCCGTGAGGGCGAGCCACCACAGCCGGGGCAGGTATTGCTGGCCGGCACCAATCACCACATCCGCCTGCTACAGAACGGCCAACTGGCCTACACTGCCGAACCTGTCAATGAAATTTACCGGCCCTCGATCGATGTGTTCTTCGAGAGTGTGGCGCGCTATTGGACCGGCGATGCGGTGGGTGTGTTGCTTACCGGCATGGGTCGCGATGGTGCCCAGGGCCTGAAGCTGATGCGCCAGCAGGGTTTCCTGACCATTGCCCAGGACCAGGCCAGCAGTGCGGTGTACGGGATGCCCAAGGCCGCTGCGGCCATCGATGCCGCAGTGGAAATCCGCCCGCTGGAACGCATAGCCGGGCGCTTGATGGAATTTTTCGCAAAATGACGAAGTGTATTGAATCACGCCGCCAGGCCGGCAGTGATCGGGTGAACAGGTATGAATGATTTACCGATCGAAGGTTTCACGACCCCCAACGAGAACTCGGCGATGGTGCTGCTGGTCGACGACCAGGCCATGATCGGCGAGGCGGTGCGGCGTGGCCTGGCCCATGAAGAGAACATCGACTTCCACTTCTGCGCCGACCCGCACCAGGCGGTGGCCCAGGCCGTGCGCATCAAGCCCACGGTGATCCTGCAGGACCTGATCATGCCTGGCCTGGACGGGCTGACCCTGGTGCGTGAATACCGCAACAACCCGGCGACCCAGGACATTCCGATCATCGTCCTGTCGACCAAGGAAGACCCGCTGGTCAAGAGCGCAGCCTTTGCTGCCGGGGCCAACGATTACCTGGTCAAGCTGCCGGACACCATCGAGCTGGTGGCGCGCATCCGCTATCACTCGCGTTCCTACCTTACCCTGTTGCAGCGCGACGAGGCCTACCGCGCTTTGCGTGTCAGCCAGCAGCAACTGCTCGATACCAACCTGATGCTGCAGCGGCTGATGAACTCCGATGGCCTGACCGGGTTGTCCAACCGCCGCCACTTCGACGAGTACCTGGAACTGGAATGGCGCCGGGCCATGCGTGAGCAGCAGCAGTTGTCGCTGCTGATGATCGACGTGGACTACTTCAAGGCCTACAACGACAGCTTTGGCCACCTGGCCGGTGACGAGGCCTTGCGCCAGGTGGCCGAGGCGATCCGCGGCTCGTGCTCGCGGCCGACCGACCTGCCGGCGCGCTATGGCGGCGAGGAATTCGTCCTGGTATTGCCCAACACCTCGCCGGGTGGGGCACGCCTGGTGGCCGAGAAGCTGCGCCAGACCGTGCTCGGCCTGGGCATCCCGCACACCGCGCCGGTGCCCGACTCGTATCTGACCGTGAGCATTGGCCTGGCTACCCAGACTCCGTCCATCGGCAGCCATAGCCGGCAACTGATCTCGGCTGCGGACAAAGGCCTGTACCAGGCCAAGAATGGCGGGCGCAACCAGGTTGGCATCGCCTGACAGGGCCTGCACGGTAATTGCAGCCATTCGGCGCCCGGCGGGTCTGCCGCCCTGCGGCGGACTCGGTTATACTCGCAGGCTTTTCACCGAATTCGTGCGAGTAGCCAGCCCATGGAAATCCAACCGATCCTGAACACCATCAAGGACCTCACCGAGCGTTCCCAGTCCATTCGGGGGTATCTTTGACTACGATCACAAGCATGACCGCCTGATCGAAGTCAACCGCGAGCTGGAAGACCCCAACGTCTGGAACAAGCCCGAGTACGCCCAGGCCCTGGGCCGCGAGCGTGCCATGCTGGCGCAGGTCGTCGAGACCCTGGACAAACTGTCCAATGGCCTGTCCGACTGCAAGGACCTGCTCGACATGGCCGTCGAGGAAGAGGATGAAGGCGCCGTAAGCGACGTCGAGACCGAGCTGCAAGCCCTGGAAGAGTCCCTGGCCCTGCTTGAGTTCCGTCGCATGTTCAGCGGCGAGATGGACATGAACAACGCCTACCTGGACATCCAGGCCGGCTCCGGCGGTACCGAGGCGCAGGACTGGGCCAACATCCTGCTGCGCATGTACCTGCGCTGGGCCGACAAGCGTGGTTTCGATGCCACCATCATCGAGCTTTCCGAAGGTGAAGTCGCCGGCATCAAGGGCGCCACCGTGCATATCAAGGGCGAGTACGCCTTCGGCTGGCTGCGCACCGAGATCGGCGTGCACCGCCTGGTGCGCAAGAGCCCGTTCGACTCCGGTGCCCGTCGCCACACCTCGTTCTCGGCGGTGTTCGTGTCGCCCGAGATCGACGACAAGGTCGAGATCGAGATCAACCCGGCCGACCTGCGTATCGACACCTATCGTTCCTCCGGTGCCGGTGGTCAGCACGTGAACACCACCGACTCGGCGGTGCGTATTACCCACGTACCGACCAACACCGTGGTGGCCTGCCAGAACGAACGCTCCCAGCACGCCAACAAGGACACCGCCATGAAAATGCTGCGGGCCAAGTTGTACGAGCTGGAAATGCAGAAGCGCAACGCCGCCTCGCAGGCGCTGGAAGACAGCAAGTCGGACATCGGCTGGGGCCACCAGATCCGCTCCTACGTGCTGGATGACTCGCGTATCAAGGACCTGCGTACCGGTGTCGAGCGCAGCGACTGCCAGAAGGTATTGGACGGCGACCTCGACCAGTACCTGGAAGCGAGCCTCAAGCAAGGGCTGTAAATCGCACACAACCGCCGCGGTACCTGGCCTGGGCCGGTACCGCGTGCCCTGCCCGAAAGGGGCACCGAACACCTGATGGAAAGAATGACGAAATGAGCGACCTCAAGACCGAAGCGCAAGACCTGCAACAGGAAGAAAACGCCCTGATCGCCCTGCGCAAGGAAAAGCTTGCCGCCGAGCGCGCCAAGGGCAATGCCTTCCCCAATGACTTCCGTCGCGACAGCTACTGCAACGACCTGCAGAAGCAGTATGCGGACAAGACCAAGGAAGAACTGGAAGCTGCAGCGATTCCGGTCAAGGTTGCCGGCCGCATCATGCTCAACCGCGGCTCGTTCATGGTCATTCAGGACATGACCGGCCGTATCCAGGTCTACGTCAACCGCAAGACCCTGCCGGAAGAGACCCTGGCTGCGGTCAAGACCTGGGACCTGGGCGACATCATCAGCGCCGAAGGTACCCTGGCCCGTTCCGGCAAGGGCGACCTGTACGTCGAAATGACCAACGTGCGCCTGCTGACCAAGTCGCTGCGCCCGCTGCCCGACAAGCACCACGGCCTGACCGACACCGAGCAGCGCTACCGCCAGCGTTACGTCGACCTGATGGTCAATGAAGAAACCCGCCACACCTTCCGTGTGCGTTCGCAGGTGATCTCGCACATCCGCAAGTTCCTCATCGAGCGCGACTTCCTCGAAGTCGAGACGCCGATGCTGCAAACCATCCCGGGCGGTGCCGCAGCCAAGCCGTTCGAAACCCACCACAACGCCCTGGACATGGCCATGTTCCTGCGTATCGCGCCGGAGCTGTACCTCAAGCGCCTGGTGGTTGGTGGCTTCGAGAAGGTATTCGAGATCAACCGCAACTTCCGTAACGAAGGCGTTTCGACTCGTCACAACCCTGAATTCACCATGCTCGAGTTCTACCAGGCCTACGCCGACTACCGCGACAACATGGACCTCACCGAGGAACTGTTCCGCGAGCTGGCGCAGCTGGTACTGGGCACTACCGACGTGCCGTACGGCGACAAGGTGTTCCACTTCGGCGAGCCGTTCGCCCGCCTGTCGGTATTCGACTCGATCCTCAAGTACAACCCGGAGCTGACCGCTGCCGACCTGCAGGACGTCGACCGCGCCCGCGACATCGCCAAAAAGGCCGGTGCCAAGGTGCTGGGCCACGAGGGCCTGGGCAAGCTGCAGGTGATGATTTTCGAAGAGCTGGTCGAGCACAAGCTGGAGCAGCCGCACTTCATCACCGAGTACCCGTTCGAAGTATCGCCGCTGGCCCGTCGCAACGACGACAACCCGGCTGTTACCGACCGTTTCGAACTGTTCATCGGTGGCCGCGAGATCGCCAACGCCTACTCCGAGCTCAACGATGCCGAAGACCAGGCCGAGCGCTTCCTGGCCCAGGTGGCCGAGAAGGACGCCGGTGACGACGAAGCCATGCACTACGACGCCGACTTCGTTCGCGCACTGGAGTACGGCATGCCGCCGACTGCAGGTGAAGGTATCGGTATCGACCGCCTGGTGATGCTGTTGACCAACTCGCCGTCGATCCGCGACGTGATCCTGTTCCCGCACATGCGTCCGCAGGCCTGAGTGAATTGAATGAGCCGCCTTTCGAGGCGGCTTTTTCTTGCCTGAAGCTTTATGTTGTCAGTACCGGCCCTATCGCCGGCAAGCCAGCTCCCACAGGGTTCCCACAATCTTCAGGACTTGTGCAGTACCTGTGGGAGCTGGCTTGCCGGCGATAGGGCCGGTACAGGCTGCAGATGACTTGAACCATGAGGTACCCCCTGTGACACCCGCAATGCCTCACCAGGGCGCCGCCGGCATCGCCACCGCCGTCGCCGAAAGCGTGCAATACCAAGGCCGCAAGACTGCCCGCCAGGGCAGCGAGCAGCGTCGCCAATTGATCCTCGACGCCGCCATGCGCATTGTCGTGCGCGATGGCGTACGCGGTGTGCGCCATCGCGCCGTCGCCGCCGAGGCCGGTGTGCCATTGTCGGCCACCACCTACTACTTCAAGGATATCGAGGACCTGCTCACCGATACCTTTGCCCAGTACGTCGAACGCAGCGCCGCCTATATGGCCAAGCTGTGGGCCAATACCGAGGTGGTGTTGCGCCAGTTGCTGGCCCAGGGTGACGGCAGCCCGCAGGCGCGGGCACGTCTGGCTGACGAGGTAGCACGCATGACTGCCGACTACGTGCAGCGACAGTTGCTGAACCGCCGTGATTTTCTGATGGCCGAGCAGGCCTTCCGCCAGGAGGCGCTACTGTGCCCGCGCCTGGCTCAACTGGTGTGCGCCCATGAACAGATCCTGCTGCATGGCACCCGCCAATTGCTGCAGGTGGTGGGCTCGCAACAACCGGAACAGGACGCCCAAATGTTGACGGCGATTATCGAGCAGATGGAATATCAGGGCCTGCTCAAGGATGCGAACGCGCAAGCCGATGGGCAGATGCTCGCTATGCTTAGCCGATACCTGCAGCTGGTGCTTGCATCGGCCTGAGCCGAGACTGACTTTTCAAGGAGAACCTGATGAAAGCCTGGCGTGTGGTGTTGTTGACTCTGTCATTCCTGCTGCTGGGCGGTTGTCTGGTGACCTTCCACGAGCCCTTGCCTAGCAACCAGGCGGCGCCCAAGGCCCTGCTCGGCAAGTGGAGCAGCAAGGACGCCTGGGGCGAGCCGCTGAAGTTGGTGATCAGCCGTAGCGGCGGTGATGCCTACAAGGCGGTGGCCACGGCCAAAGGCAAAGCCCCTGAGGAATACGTGTTCACCGTGTCGCGCCACGGCAACCGCTGGTACCTGTCGGCTGGCGTGCCGAAGCGCCTGGGTGGCAATTTCCTGATCGGCGGTTTCGATATCGTCGATGGCAAGGAACTGGTGGTCTACAACCTGGATGTCGAGCAGGTGCAGCAGGCGGTGGACAAGAAGGAGCTGACCGGGCGCAGCACCGAAGTGCCGGAAGACAACGGCGACGGCGTGCTGATCGACAGCCCATCGGCGCGGGTGCTGGCGTACCTGGACGACCCGGCCAACTCCGACCTGTTCGTTGAAGTGGCGCGGTTCCAGCGCTCCGGCAAGTAATTACCTGTGCCGGCCCAGGTCCCCTGTAGGAACAGCCTTGTGCTGCGAAGAGGCCAGTAGGGCAAACCATTTCAGTTGCCGCTAATGGCCTCTTCGCAGCACAAGGCTGCTCCTACAGGAACCGAGGCCGGTACAGGCAAAGCAAGGCTTGGCACTTTGTTCCAATAAGGAGTCCCCGGTGGACGAATACCAGCAAACCATCCGCGCCCTGTCCGACCGCATCGTCGCGGCACAGACCCCGATCCGGGTTCTGGACGCGGTGAAGTGGGACGACAACATCCGCCAGGGTTTCCTCAAGGCCAAGGGCAAGGAGCCGCCGGCTGTCGACCGTGCCTACTACCAGTCGCGCCCGCTGGCGTTCGATTCCAGCGCGGTCAAGGCCGAGTTTCAGGGCATCGAGCGCGACATCATTCGCCAGCTCGGCCAGTTCAACCCGGTCGGGCAGATCATGAAGCGCATGTGCCGCGAATACCGCATGGTGGTGCGCATGCTCGAAGCGCGTGGCACCGAGGATTTCGGGCTGATCTCCCAGGAACTGTACGGCGCTGCCTCGGATGCCTTCCACGCTGGTGATCCGACCTTGGCCGACCTCGGCCTGATGCTGTCGGACTACCTGAACAACATCGATGGCCGTGGCGACCTCAAGGACGAACCGAAGAACCTCACCGCCAAGGAGGCCGTGGAAATCCTCCAGCACCGGCTGAACAAGGTGTTTGGCGAGGCCGAAGAGACCATCCGTGTGTTCGAGTCCGACGGTATCGTCGCCGATGCCGCGGCCGGGGCCGACTACATCAAGGTGCGTGCCGACGCCATGTTCAACTCCCGTGACGTGCGCGCCCTGGAGGTGCACGAAGGGCTGGTGCATGTCGGCACCACGCTCAACGGCCTGAACCAGCCGATCTGTACCTTCCTGGCCAAGGGCCCGCCCTCGTCGACGGTGACCCAGGAAGGCCTGGCCATCCTCATGGAGGTGATCGCCTTCGCCTCCTACCCCAGCCGCCTGCGCAAGCTCACCAACCGCACCCGCGCCATCCACATGGTCGAGGAGGGTGCCGATTTCATGCAGATCTACAACTTCTTCCGCGAGCAGGGGTTCGAGATGGCGCAGAGCTACAGCAACGCCAGCCGGGTGTTCCGCGGGTCGGTGCCCAATGGCCTGCCATTTACCAAGGACTTGTCCTACCTCAAAGGCTTCATCATGGTTTACAACTACATTCAGTTGGCCGTGAAGAAGGGCAAGCTCGAACAGATCCCGTTGCTGTTCTGTGGCAAGACCACCCTGGAAGACATGCGTACCCTGCGACAGCTGGTCGAGGAAGGCCTGGTCGAGCCGCCCAAGTACCTGCCCGAGCAGTTCCGCGACCTCAATGCGCTGTCGGCCTGGATGTGCTTCTCCAACTTCCTCAACCACCTGAGCCTGGACCGTATTGAAGCCGATTACGCGAACATTCTCTGAGTGCTGCCGCCTGCTGGCCCTGGGTTTGATCCTGCTGGGCCTGGGCGGTTGCAGCAGCCTGCTGTTCTATCCCGAGCGCGGCCAGCCGTTCACGCCCGAGCGGGCCAGGCTCGAGTACCGCGATGTCACCTTGATCACTGCTGATGGCATCCGCCTGCACGGCTGGTGGTTGCCGGCCAAGGCCGGGGTCGAGGTCAAGGGCACGGTGCTGCACCTGCATGGCAATGGCGGCAACCTGCCTGGGCACCTGGGCGGCAGCTACTGGCTGCCGGAGCAGGGCTACCAGGTGTTGATGATCGATTACCGCGGCTATGGCCTGTCCCAGGGCGAGCCGAGCCTGCCCGAAGTGTACCAGGACATCGCCGCGGCCATGGCCTGGCTGGAGCAGGCGCCCGAGGTCAAGGGCAAGCCGCTGGTGCTGCTGGGGCAGAGCCTTGGCGGGGCCATGGCCATTCACTACCTGGCGGCCCATCCGGAGCAGCGCCAGCGTTTCAACGCCCTGGTGTTCGATGGTGTGCCGGCCAGTTACCGTGCGGTCGGGCGCTTTGCCCTCAGCACCTCGTGGATGACCTGGCCGCTGCAGGTGCCGCTGTCGTGGCTGGTGCCGGACGGCGACAGCGCGATCCGCTCGATCGAACAGCTGAGCAGCCCGCCCAAGCTGTTCTTCCACAGCATCGACGATACCCTGGTGCCGATGGACAACGGCATCCGCCTGTACCAGCACGCGCCAGCGCCGCGGGTGCTGCAACTGACCCGTGGTGGCCACGTGCAGACCTTCGCCGACCCGACCTGGCGCCAGGTCATGCTGCGTTTTCTTGACGACCCCAGCCATTTCAACGGCCTGCGGCGGCTGGCCGAAGTGCCCAATTACCCTGACGAGAAGAACAAGCAATGAGTGAAGAACGCAACGCCATCCCGCTGATCCTGACCGGTGTCTGCAGCATCATCGTGACGGTGGGGGCCTTGTGGTACTACGGTTACCTGCATTTCGCCAAGCCCGAAGATGCCCTGTTGCTGCAGGACTTCACCATGCTCAAGACCATCCCCGGCGAGGACTACAAGGTCTCGCTGGACCCGGCACCACAAATGGCCCAGTGCGTCGACGGCGTGTTGGTGCTGTTCGATACCCAGCAGAAAGGCCTGACAGGGGTGCTGGTGGACAACCGCAAGCGCGCTGTGCGTTGCATGGGCGAGGAAACGCCGCAGCAGGTGCAGTGAGCCATTATCTCTGCTGCCTGTGCTGGCCCTTTCGCGGCTGAAGCCGCTCCTACAGGGACCGCGCCAGTCCCTGTGGGAGCAGCTTCAGCCGCGAAAGGGCCAGCACAGGCAAAAGAAAGCCCCGCTTCGATCGCGGGGCTTGTCAGTTCAGCTAGCCAGCCTTACTGCTGTACCTGGCTCACAGAGCGAGGTGCCACCGGCTGGTTGTCGTTGGAGATGGTCACCTCCACCCGGCGGTTCTGCGCACGCCCCGAATTGCTCGAGTTGTCCGCTACCGGGTACTCCTTGCCATAGCCCTGGGCGACGATGCGCGCTGGGTCGACGCCAGCACGTACCAGTGCCATGCGTACACTGTTGGCGCGGCGCTCCGACAGGCCCTGGTTGTAGTTGGCCGAGCCGACGCTGTCGGTGTAACCCTCGACGATCACCTTGCGTTCCGGGTTTTCCTGGAGGAATTGCGCCAGCTTGGTGACGTTCGGGTAGGCGTTGCTCTTGAGTTCGGCCTTGTTGAAGTCGAACAGCACGTCTCCGAAGGTGACCAGCGTGCCGCGGTCGGTCTGCTTGGCGTTGAGGCTGTCCTGCAGCTTGGCGATCTGTGCGTCGCGTGCGTCAAGCTTGGCCTGGGCGCGCTGGGCCGAAGCGTTCTTCAGTTCGCTTTCGGCAGTGCGCAGGGCGATGGTCTGCTTGGCCACTTCGACGCGCTGGTTGGTCAGGTAGGCCAATTGGTCGACCTTCTTCTCGTCTTCACGGTCCATGTAGGCCTTGTCGGCCTTGTTCAGCCAGTCCTGGGCGTCCTTGGTCTCCAGCGCCGCAACCTTGCTCGATTGCGGGTCGCTCTGCAGCGAGGAGAAGTTGGTGCGGGCCGATTCGAGGTTGGCGTTAGGGTCGTGCGAGCAGGCGGCAAGGCCGACGCTCAGGGCCAGCAGGGCGGGAATCATGACGTAGTTGCGCATAGTGTTCATCCTTTGATCGTGTGCGAAGACCGAGGTGGGCAGGGCAGGGCTCACTGAGCGCTGCGCAGGCCTTCCTCACGTACGTCCTGAACGCCCTGGCGGGCATCCTGCACTGCCTTCTGGGCCTTGGCCGCCTGGGCCTTGCGTTCGGCGAGGCGGGCGTCCCATTCGGCCTGTTCGGCCAGGCGCCTGGCGTCGTCGTATTTCTTGTCATGCATGGCGATCTCGGCCTGCTTGAACTTGTCCTGGGCCGCTTTCATTTCCACGGCGGCGAACTCGGTGCCGCCAGCGCTGACGGCCGAGTTCACGGCGGACTGGGTGACTGCATACTGCTCGGTGGGCGGGTTGCCCGCACAGCCGGCCAGGACCAGGCTGCTGCCCAGGGCCAGCGCTGCCAGCTTGAACCCGCGCACATGAGTGGATGCGGGTTTGTAGATGCGGGTGTTCTTGGTGGTCAGTTCCATTGGATCACTCCTGTTTACGACGTTGTCCGTAGCAGTCCATCGCTCGTTCCCTGACACGTGCGCGCGCTTCAGCTCAACGGTGCACAACGGCAGGTGTGCAGGGTTTTAGCGTGATGGCTATTGGCTGTGACTGACGCGTTTTTTGGATAGTTCAGAAAAATTTGATCATGTTTGGGGTTTGTGGCGCCTGGGAGATCGAGCGCCGCCCGCGCGGCGCTTCGCAGCGCAAGGCTGCTCCTACATCTATTTCGGGCCAATTATTCCTGTGAGGTTTGTGCGCGAACGCTTTGGCGCATGGCTCGATATCGCGTTGTACGAACAAGGTGGTCGCGTGCACTGGCACAGGCGTGACTGGCCCGAAACAGATGTAGGAGCAGCCTTGCGCTGCGAAGCGCCGCGCGGGCGGCGCTCGATCTCCCGGGCGCTGCAAAACTCATGACCTACACCTTAGCTATTCGCTGTCGGCTGCTGGGTTGCTCAGGGCGTGCAGATGCTGTCGCGACAGTGACAGAAAGCGCGGAGTAGGGCCGATGTCCTCGTACAGCGGGTCGCCTTCCTCGTCGGTGGCAATGACCTGGCGGCCTTGCACATAGGGGAAGCTGGCCTCCAGTTCCTCGAGGGCTGCCGCGACCAGCTCTCCGAGCAGTTCCTCGGCGGTGCGCTTGGGGTACATGTCGATCAGCGCGGCCAGGCGCGCTTCGGACTCAAGGTCCAGATGCAGGACATGGCCCGTGGGGCTGAGGGTACCGGCGGCATTCTGTTCCCAGTGCTGGGCGAGTTCACGGATTTTCATGCTGACCTCTGTTGACGCCTGAAAGGGCTGCAATGCATGGGAGTGTCGTGCTTTCACTTTAGTTTGCTTTGGCCGATCACGGCTTGCCATCGGCGCCTGGCTGTGGGCACTCTTGGAGCGAATACCGCGCTCCCACAGGGGATCGCGTAAAGGCTGAAAAAGGGATGCACTGCGCCAGAGCCGCGCCGGAGAGAGGGCCAATGACCGATATCGATGTGCGTTTGCGTGAAGATGTCCATGTGTTGGGTGAACTGCTTGGCGATACCATTCGCCTGCAGCATGGCGAGGCGTTCCTGCAGAAGATCGAGGACATCCGTCACAGTGCCAAGGCCGACCGCCGTAGCGCCGGCGAGCAACTGAGCTCGACCCTGGCGGACCTGGCCGATGAAGACTTGCTGCCCGTGGCCAGGGCCTTCAATCAGTTCCTCAACCTGGCCAACATGGCCGAGCAGTACCAGTTGATCCGCCGCCGCGACGCCGACCAGCCCGAGCCGTTCGAGGCCCGGGTGCTGCCCGAGCTGCTGGCGCGCCTGAAGCAGGCCGGGCACAGCAATGATGCCCTGGCCCGGCAATTGGCCAAGCTCGACATCCAGCTGGTGCTCACTGCGCACCCCACCGAAGTGGCTCGCCGCACCCTGATCCAGAAGTACGACGCCATCGCCGGCCAACTGGCTGCCCAGGACCACCGCGACCTGACCCCGGGGGAACGCCAGCAGGTGCGCGAGCGCTTGCGCCGGCTGATCGCCGAGGCCTGGCACACCGAAGAAATCCGCCGTACCCGACCGACGCCGGTGGACGAAGCCAAGTGGGGCTTTGCGGTAATCGAGCATTCGCTGTGGCACGCCATCCCCAGCCACTTGCGCAAGGTCGACAAGGCCCTGCTGGAGGCTACCGGCCTGCGCCTGCCGCTGGAAGCGGCGCCGATCCGCTTCGCCTCGTGGATGGGCGGTGACCGTGATGGCAACCCCAACGTGACCGCAGCGGTCACCCGCGAAGTCCTGCTGCTGGCGCGCTGGATGGCTGCCGACCTGTTCCTGCGCGACATCGATGCGCTGGCTTCCGAGTTGTCCATGCAGCAGGCGGACGATGCGCTGCGCGAGCAGGTCGGCGACAGTCCCGAACCCTACCGCTCCCTGCTCAAGCAACTGCGCGATCGCCTGCGAGCAACGCGCGCGTGGGCGCATTCGGCATTGACCAGCAGCCAGCCGGCCAGCGCCGAGGTGCTGGTGGACAACCGCGACCTGATCGCGCCGCTGGAGCTGTGCTACCAGTCCCTGCACGCCTGCGGCATGGGTGTGATCGCCGAAGGCCCGTTGCTCGACTGCCTGCGCCGCGCCGTGACCTTTGGCCTGTTCCTGGGCCGCCTGGACGTGCGCCAGGACGCTGCCCGCCACCGTGATGCGTTGAGCGAGATTACCGACTACCTGGGCCTGGGGCGTTATGCCGACTGGGATGAAGAGCAGCGCATTGAGTTCCTACAGGCCGAGCTGAAAAACCGCCGGCCACTGCTGCCCGCGCACTTCAAGCCGCAGGCCGAGACCGCCGAGGTGCTTGCCACCTGCCGGGAAATTGCCGCCGCGCCAGCCGCATCGCTGGGCTCTTACGTGATCTCCATGGCCGGTGCCGCCTCGGATGTGCTGGCGGTGCAGCTGCTGTTGAAGGAGGCCGGCCTGACGCGGCCCATGCGCGTGGTGCCGCTGTTCGAGACCCTGGCCGACCTCGACAATGCTGGCCCGGTGATGCAACGCCTGCTTGGCCTGCCAGGCTACCGAGCGAACCTGCGCGGCCCGCAGGAAGTGATGATCGGCTATTCCGACTCGGCCAAGGACGCTGGTACCACGGCAGCAGCCTGGGCGCAGTACCGGGCCCAGGAAAACCTGGTGCGCATCTGCGCCGAGCACCAGGTCGAATTGCTGCTGTTCCACGGCCGTGGCGGCACGGTGGGCCGCGGCGGTGGCCCGGCCCACGCGGCGATCCTGTCGCAGCCACCGGGTTCGGTGGCGGGGCGCTTCCGCACCACCGAGCAGGGCGAGATGATCCGCTTCAAGTTCGGCTTGCCGGGTATCGCCGAGCAGAATCTGAACCTGTACCTGGCTGCGGTGCTGGAAGCCACCTTGTTGCCACCGCCACCACCGCAGCCGGCCTGGCGCGAGGTGATGGACCAGCTTGCCGCCGATGGCGTCAAGGCCTACCGCGGCGTGGTGCGGGAGAACCCCGATTTTGTCGAGTACTTCCGCCAGTCGACCCCGGAGCAGGAACTGGGGCGCCTGCCGCTGGGCAGCCGACCGGCCAAGCGCCGCGCCGGTGGCATCGAAAGCCTGCGGGCCATCCCGTGGATCTTCGGCTGGACCCAGACCCGCCTGATGCTGCCCGCCTGGCTTGGTTGGGAAACGGCATTGAACAATGCCCTGGCCCGTGGCCAGGGTGAACTGCTGGCGCAGATGCGCGAGCAATGGCCGTTCTTCCGCACCCGCATCGACATGCTCGAGATGGTGCTGGCCAAGGCCGATGCGCAGATCGCCGAGGCCTACGACGAACGTCTAGTGCAACCGCACCTGCTGCCTTTGGGTGCGCACCTGCGCGACCTATTGTCGCAGTCGTGCCAGGTGGTACTGGGCCTTACCGGGCAGCCGGTGCTACTGGCGCACAGCCCCGAGACGCTGGAATTCATCAGCCTGCGCAATACCTACCTGGACCCGTTGCACCGCCTGCAGGCCGAGTTGCTGGCCCGCTCGCGCAGCCGCGAAGCCGCTCTGGACAGCCCGTTGGAGCAGGCCTTGCTGGTGACTGTGGCGGGTATTGCAGCCGGCCTGCGCAACACCGGCTGAGGGTAAGCCCGGGGCGCACAGGGCAGGTGCCGTGCGGGGGATGCAAGTGGGCGAAGAGGGTGGTTGCGCCGGGCGCAACCGCCTGCCAGGCCAGCCGTAGGTGGCGCAATCCTGCAACTTTGGGACGCTTGTCTGGCTGCCGGGCGCTGTGTATCTTGAGCAGCCTTCTGACCGATTTATGGTCATACCCGATTTTCCGGACTTGGCCCTGGTCGCCGAATCCATTGAATTTCATAACAAAATTTGAGGAGCACGAGATGCGCGTAATTCTGCTGGGAGCTCCCGGGGCCGGTAAAGGTACTCAGGCAAAGTTCATCACCGAAAAGTTCGGTATCCCCCAGATCTCCACCGGTGACATGCTGCGTGCCGCCGTCAAGGCCGGTACCCCGCTGGGCCTGGAACTGAAGAAAGTCATGGATGCCGGCCAGCTGGTCTCCGACGAGTTGATCATCAGCCTGGTCAAGGAGCGCATCGCCCAGCCTGATTGCGCCAAGGGCTGCCTGTTCGACGGCTTCCCACGCACCATCCCGCAAGCCGAAGCCATGGTCGCTGCCGGTGTCGATATCGACGCCGTGGTCGAAATCGCCGTGGACGACGAGGAAATCGTCGGCCGCATGGCTGGCCGCCGCGTGCACCTGGCTTCGGGCCGCACCTACCACATTCAGTACAACCCGCCGAAAGTGGAAGGCAAGGACGACGAGACTGGTGAAGACCTGATCCAGCGTGATGACGACAAGGAAGAGACCGTTCGCCATCGCCTGTCGGTTTACCACAGCCAGACCAAGCCGCTGGTGGACTTCTACCAGAAGCTGTCGGCGGCCAATGCCGGCAAGCCGAAGTACAGCCACATCGAAGGCGTCGGCTCGGTCGAAGCCATCACCGCCAAGGTCCTGGCAGCCCTGAGCTGATCCAGCGCCTGACGCACCTCGACAACGGCCCGCTTGCGGGCCGTTGTCTTTTGGGGGGCTGCTTAAGCAGCCCATCGCCGGCAAGCCGGCTCCCACAGGACCGCGCCGATTCCGAAGGCTGTGCCGTACCCGTGGGAGCTGGCTTGCCGGCGATGGGCCGCACAGCGGCCCCTTGCGGACACAACGCCGCGGCTGCTCTATACTGCCGCTCTTTTCCCCCTAGTACCTGGATACCCGTTCGATGACCACCCTGCTGGCCCTGGATACCGCTACCGAAGCCTGTTCCGTCGCACTGCTGCATGACGGCAAGGTAACCAGCCATTACGAGGTGATCCCGCGCATGCATGCCCAGAAGCTGCTGCCGATGATCAAGCAGCTGCTGGCCGAGTCCGGCGTGGTGCTGAATGCGCTGGATGCCATCGCCTTTGGCCGTGGCCCGGGCGCTTTCACCGGCGTGCGCATTGCCATCGGGGTGGTCCAGGGCCTGGCCTTCGCACTGGAGCGCCCGGTTTTGCCGGTGTCCAACCTGGCCGCACTGGCCCAGGGCGCGCTGCGTGAACACGGTGTACAGCAAGTGGCGGCCGCCATTGATGCGCGCATGGATGAAGTGTATTGGGGCTGCTACCAGGCCGCCGAAGGTGAAATGCGCCTGGTCGGCCAGGAGGCAGTGCTGCCGCCCGAGCAGGTGGCGCTGCCGGTGGGCAGCGCTGGCGAGTGGTTCGGCGCCGGTACCGGTTGGGGTTATGCCGAGCGCCTGGCAGTGCAGGTGGCCGCCAGCAATGCCAGTGCCTTGCCCAACGCCCTGGACATCCTCAGCCTGGCCAGCTTTGCCTGGGCGCGTGGCGAGGCGATCGTTGCCGAACAGGCGCAACCGGTCTACCTGCGCGATAATGTAGCGACACCCAAGAAGCGCTGAGTGTTTTTCGTCGGTTATCGCCGATGACACTAAAACCTTTTGCGCGATCTGTGGTCCAGTTATCACTCGAGCATTAGCGATGGAACCCTGATGCTGCTAAATTGCCATCATTGGTTCTGAGTGCTCATGCCATGCGTATCGACGGTTTCTCATCGCAGTCCTATCCGATCAAGCGCACCCCGCGCAAGGCAGCGGTACGTGACGAGGCCATCGATGATGCCGAGGTGATCGAGGAGGTCGAGACCGCCCCTCAGGAAGCCACCGCTCGCCGCCGCAGCGGTGGCCTGCCAGCACGCCAGCAGGACATGATCTTCCCCCGCGCCCGTGACCGCCGCACCGCTACCGCATTGGCCAGCTACCTGAGCACTGCCGGTTTTACCGACTGGGACATGGAAGTACTGGGGCTCGACCTGTACATTTAGTGGATGAGTCCATCACCACTGCCTTATTTTCTCGGTTGCCCGTCATGGAGCGAAAACGCCTGGCGCGACTACCTGTATCCCGCCGACGCCAACAGCGGTGAAATGCTCGGCTACTACAGCCAGGTGTTCAACGCCGTCGAGGGCAATACCACTTTCTACGCACGCCCCGCACCAGGCACTATTGCGCGCTGGGCGCAGATCATGCCCGAACACTTTCGCTTCACTGCCAAGTTCCCCCGGGACATCA
This sequence comes from Pseudomonas sp. B22(2017), assembly GCF_002113105.1. Classification (NCBI taxonomy): domain Bacteria; kingdom Pseudomonadati; phylum Pseudomonadota; class Gammaproteobacteria; order Pseudomonadales; family Pseudomonadaceae; genus Pseudomonas; species Pseudomonas sp. B22(2017). Next base: position 110,432 of record NZ_NEJN01000003.1, on the reverse strand, counting down.
GCCATGAAGGCGACCTGCGCGATCAGCTGGAACCGGCCTTTGACTTCACCCGCCTGATGGCCCCGCTGGGCCAGCGCGTAGCGCCATACTGGCTGCAGTTGCCGGCCCAGTTCAGCCCAGCACGGCTGGGCGAGCTTTGCCACTTCCTTGACGAAGTCGGAGTGCCGGTGGCCGTGGAGGTGCGCAACCAGGCCTTCTTCGCCAAGGGTGAAGAAGAGCGGTTGCTCAACCGCCTGCTGCATGAGCGTGGCGTGGAACGTATCTGCCTGGACCCGCGCGCCTTGTTCAGCTGCACCTCTCGTGAACCTGCCGTGCTGCATGCGCAGGCGAAGAAGCCCAAGGTACCGCCACGCCCGGCAGCCTTCACCCAGCACCCGCAGGTGCGCTTCATCGGCCACCCGCAGCTGGAGGCCAACGAGGCCTTTCTTACCCCCTGGGTGGACAAGGTCGCCGCCTGGATCGAGGAAGGCCGCAACCCCTACATCTTCCTGCACACCTCGGACAACCGATTGGCCGCGGCGCTGGCCCAGCGTTTTCATCAACGCCTGATGCAGCGCCTACCGGGCCTTGCCGCGTTGCCGGAATTGCCGCGCACCCCCGAGGTCGAACAATTGGGGCTACTCTGACCTTCCCCTGACTGCCGGAGGTTGAACCATGGATGTGCAAACCCTGCGAGCCGAAGCCTTCAAGGCTCTGCACGAGCGCGACAGCGCCTTCGTCATCCCCAACCCGTGGGATGCCGGCTCGGCCAAGTTGCTGGCCAGCCTGGGCTTCGAGGCGCTGGCCACCACCAGTGCAGGCCTGGCTTTCAGCCTGGGGCGTCCGGACGCCGAAGGCGCCTTGAGCCTGGACGATACCCTTGATAATGCCGGGGAGATCGTCGATGCCACCCCGCTGCCGGTGGCTGCCGACTTGGAGAACGGCTTTGGTGACCTGCCCGAAGATTGTGCCCAGACCATCCTCCGCGCTGCCGAGGCTGGCCTGGTAGGCGGTTCCATCGAAGATGCCAGTGGCCGCAGTGAAGCGCCCATCTACGACTCCGGGCTGGCCGTGGAGCGCATTCGTGCAGCTGTGCAGGCAGCGCGTAGCCTGTCGTTCCCGTTCACCCTGTGCGCCCGGGCAGAGAACCTGCTGCACGGGCGCATGGACCTGGACGACACCATCCTGCGCCTGCAGGCCTATGCCGAGGCCGGTGCTGATGTGCTGTACGCGCCAGGGCTGCGGACTGTCGAGGAAATCCGCGCGGTGGTGCAGGCCCTCGCGCCGCGGCCGGTGAATGTGCTGATGGGCATGGCGGGCGTGCCGCTGAGCGTCAACCAGTTGCAGGACCTGGGTGTACGCCGCATCAGCGTCGGCTCGTCGCTTGCCCGTGCCGCGTTGGGGGCCTTCCACCGTGCCGCGCTGGAGATTCGCGATGAGGGCACCTTCGGCTATGGGGAGCAGGCGCTGCCATTCGCCAAACTCAACGACCTGTTCCGCCGCTGATGAGGGCCGTGCTGGCGTTGCTGGCCAGCCTGTCGCTGCTTGCGGGGCTGGCCTGGCACCTGGGTTGGCGGCTGCCCGCCGCGTGGAACCCGTGGGCGCCGCTCGACGTGCGTCAGCCCCCCAACCTGCTGACCCCGTACAAGTTGTCTCGCCTTCGCGATGACCCGACGCTGTGTCGCCTGGCACTTCAAACCAGCCAGCTGCGCTACCGGGCACAAGCCGACAGTTCGGCTACTGCCAACTGCCCATTGCGGAACGTATGGCGTATCGACGGTGGTCAGGCGCGGCTCGGCGGCAGCTTCCTGGCCAGTTGTCCGTTGGCAGTGGCGTATGCACTGTTCGAAAACCATGGGCTGCAGCCTGTGGCGCAACGGGTGTTGGGGCAGCCGGTGGTTCAGGTCGACCACCTGGGCAGTTTTGCCTGCCGCAATGTCTACCACCGCAAGCAGGGCCGGCTGAGCCAGCACGCCACGGCCGATGCCCTGGACATCAGTGGCTTTCGCCTGCGAGACGGCCAGCGCATCGTCCTTGCGCGGGACTGGCAGGCGGGCGGGCAGAAAGCGGAATTCCTTCGTCAGGTGCAGCGGGCGGCCTGTGACAGCTTCAGCACGGTACTTGGGCCGGACTACAACGCTGCACACCACAACCACTTTCATGTGGACATGGGCCGCTGGCAGATCTGTCGCTGAGCGTGGGCGCGTTCAGGCGTGGGCGCGCACGTTGTTAAGCACCACCGGGCGTGCCCAGTGGATGTCGAACTCCAGGTCGTTCTGTTGCTTGGCCAGGGTGGCGTCATCGAACGGTTCGGGCGCCGGGTCCAGCAGGTTGGTCTCGAACTCGGCGATCGGCAGGAACAGCGAGCGCGGAGCAGGGCCGGGGCCGGGCTCGGCAATCGGGTGACCTTGGCTCATCACCACCGGGCGTAGCCAGCTGTTGCTGATATCGAGCTGGCGCTGCTGCTCGATCAGCTCGACTGCGCTGAACGGCTCGGGGGCGGGCGGCAGCAGGTTGGCTTCGAGTTCTGCCTTGGGCAGGAACAGTGGCTCGGGCGGTGCCACGATGGTGTCATGCACCGGGCAGGCACGCTGGGCGTCGATCAGGGCTAGCGCCCGGGCGCCGCCGATCGGCTCGCCACTGCTCTGGTCGTATTGCACGAACGACTGGCTGACGCTGTCTACGGGCTCTTCCTGCTGCTCGGCCATGGCCCGGGCAAAGAAATCCTGCCACAGGTGGCTGACGCCCCCGAGTGCCTGAGTGTTGTGCTGACTGTAGTTGCCGACAGGCGACAGGTAGGTCAAGCCGATGGGAAGAGTATCTGACATGGCAGTCGCGCGCGTTGTGCTCTGGCAGAATAGCGGGATATTGCCTGTATCGGCCGAAGTAGCCGATACATTAACGGCTGGGTTCAATTTCTAGGTGTGAATGATGGAAGAGCAGGGCACAGGTATCCGGGTCGAGGCGCTGTCGGCTGAATTCGAGGCGCAAGCCGCTGCGTGGGCCGAGCGCCTTGAGTTGCCGCTGCAGGACGATGCTGCCGGGTTTGCCGTGCAGGTGGGCGTCGATGGTTTGCAGATCCAGCAATTGGGCCCGCAGGCCCCGGGGCCGGTGCGGGTGGACTTTGTCGAAGGCCAGGCCGCGCACCGGCGCCTGTTCGGTGGTGGCAACGGGCAGATGATCGCCAAGGCGGTGGGCATTGCCCAGGGCGTGCGTCCGCAGGTGCTGGATGCCACTGCCGGGCTGGGCAAGGACGCGTTCGTGCTGGCCAGCCTGGGCTGCCAGATGACCCTGATCGAGCGCCAGCCGCTGATTGCCGCGTTGCTGGAGGATGGCCTGGCGCGGGCGCGGTCGGATGAAGAGGTGGGGCCGATCGTGGGGCGCATGCGCCTGCTGACCGGCAACGCCATCGAGCGCATGCGCGCCTGGGAAGGTGAGGCGCCCCAGGTGATCTACCTCGACCCGATGTTCCCGCACCGGGACAAGAGTGCGCTGGTGAAGAAGGAAATGCGTGTGTTCCGCCCATTGGTCGGTGATGACCTGGATGCCCCGGCCCTGCTCGAAGCCGCCCTGGCGCTGGCCAGCCACCGGGTGGTGGTGAAGCGGCCGCGCAAGGCGCCGATCATCGACGGGCCGAAGCCGAGCCACAGCCTGGAGGGCAAGTCGAGCCGGTATGACATTTACCCGAAGAAAGCGTTGAGAGGCTGATCGCAACTGCGAGATCATCTTGTCAGTCTGGCCTCAATGCTAGTCCATGCGGATTTTTGCTACTTCCTTGTCGATGTAATTACCTGTGCATTTATCGAGTTGTTCCGAACGTGGCTCTCTTCTGGGCCACGTAGACGACGGCTGATCCCGCCTTTTGTAGAAATTAGAAGAGGTAGAGGCACCGTTGCTACTGTATTTTGCCTTAAGTTTTTCAAATCTTTCTGTTACATCTTCAAAGATTGCTGCCGCGTTGACGTATTGTGCTTTTCCATTGAATTCGTCACGCGTAAGGCTCGTTAAAATGGATTCTTGGGAAGTGGCGTTGAGGATTCTATTTTTACCTATTGTTCTTATTTCGGGGGATTGGGATATTGCCTCCTTCATCCCTTTAACTTTTTGGGCTGCAAAGTGTCGTGTAAGTATTTTGTATTCTCGGGATGTCAAACTGGGGTTGTTCTCGTACAGGCGAAGAATGATGTTTTTTGCGCGGTATCCTCCGGTCACGAATTTTAGTATCGAAAACATACCGCTAGGATCCGATCTGTTAATGGGATCATTGGTACAGTAAGCGTAAGCATTGATTCCCCCTTTTTCGAATGGGGACAAGCTATCTGCACTGTGAAAGCGCATCAGTCCCACGTTGAACAAGCGATGGCCATTACCGAGCAGGTAACCGATGGCTGAGGGTAGCCAGGTTTGCCCGGTAAAGCGGGACAGTACCTGGTAAGAGGCCGGTAAACTGTCATTGCCATAAGGGCTGTAGGCAATGGCCGTTTGGCTTCCTGCATGGGCGGTAACTGTCGACGCTTGGGCATCGGTGGCCAAAAGCTGTGTTGGCGTGGTTTGGTTGGTCGTTTCGCACAGATTCTGGTGGTTGGCGCTGACGACTGTGAAATGAGCACTGCCTGAGTGCACTGTCGAGAGTTTGCTGCCCTTGTAAAAAAGTTTGAGTGTTTGCATGGACATGGTCGCGTTCTATTGCGGACGAGTACATGAGAGTCTGTCAGGAGGGGGGCTGGTCAGATACTGGCAAAAATGTCAGGTAGTGCGCCGGTTGGGGCGCAGTAACTGGCATACGGGGTTCTACAAAGTGACCGCGTATGCCAGAAGGTGCTTTCAGGGTAGGTAAGCTCGCAAGAATACCCCCACCACCTCGCGCACATGCGCTTCTGCCTCGTCACCTTCCAGCGGCCCGGCACACCCCAGCAGCAACCGATAATCCGGCGCGCCCTTGACCAGGCAGAAGAAGTGTTCGGCAGCTCGCAGCGGGTTTTCGATGCGCAGCAGCCCGCGCTCATGCGCCCCGCGCAGCAAAGCTTCCATCCCCGCCAGCACGCGCTTGGGCCCGGCTTCGTAGAAGTACTCGCCAAAGCTCGGGTCGAGGCTGCCCTGGGCCATGATCAGGCGGCTCAGTTTGACCGCTTCATCGCTGCTGATCAGCGCCTGGAAACCACGGGCAATGGTCAGCAGTATCTCTTCTACCGGCACACCGTCGGGGTACTCGAACAGCAGGTCGGGCAACTGGATCTGGCAGGTTGCCATGACCGCCGAGCCGAAAAGCGTCTGCTTGTCGGTGAAGTGGCTGTATACGGTGAGCTTTGAAACACCTGCCGCCGCAGCGACCGCATCCATGCTGGTGTTGGCGTAACCGAGGCTGAGGAAAAGGGCTTTTGCTGCTTCGAGAATAGCCTCGCGTTTGGCCAGGTCCTTGGGCCGGCCCGGGCCGATGGGTGCGTCGTTGGACATTGTGGTCTGCATCTGGTTGAAGAAACACCATCTTAACGGTTCAGGCGCCATCCGGCTAAAGCCTGCGGGGAAAACCTGTGTGGCGGTAAATTGACGAGATAATTTTAACGTGTGTAACTTCGCGCCATTCGTCGATTAGTTGACTTTTCGTCGCATGCAGGAGTGCCCTCATGGGGGCGCCCGATGAGCCCAAGACATTGATTTTCAGGGGCGGGACGGGGTGAGCATGGCTCCCATCCACAGGGGGCTTGAGGTGCTGCCTGCCGGCGCGAGGGACTGGCAGCAGGCAAGGTTCGCCTAGACTCCACCGAAGGGTCTGTAGGAAAAGGCTTACAAGGGGAGGACATGGAACGTTTTTCATGGGAGACAGTAGGAGCAGCCTTGTGCTGCGAAGAGGCCGGTACAAGCAATAGAGAGGCTTTGTCAGTACCGGCCTCTTCGCAGCACAAGGCTGCTCCTACAGAACCTCGCCGAACCAATGAGTCATGTTTTGTTATATGAGCCGGCTTGCCGGCGATGGGCCGCAAAGCGGCTCCACTTCGCTTAACTGACTGGCATTGCGCTGCGAGGGTGGTTTCCAGGCCACCCTCGCAGGTTTCACGTACGCAGTGTTTCAGGCGCTGCCGTTGAAGATGTCGCTGTTGAAGATATCGACCCCGACCAGGGTGATGGTCGTCGTCTGCCCGCCGGATTCGGCAATGGAGATCCCGGTGATCGAGTTCATCAAGGAAACCGAGAACCTGGCCTACGACGTCAAATTGCAGTTCAGTGCGACGCTGACGGACAAAGATGGCGACTCGGCGAGTAGCACGTTCGACGCCAACCTGTTCGCCAACGAATCGGACAACGCACCGTTCGACTTCACCCTGGTTGGCACGACTGGCCAGCGCGATGCCTTCAACGTCGACCTGTCGACCGATCAGCTCCTCTACCAGGTCAGCGGGTTCGATGCTGGCGCGGGGCAACGAGACACGCTGGTGCTCAATGGTGATCCGAACGCCGTCGTCCAGTCGATCGACAACACTGGCGCAGACAGCATCTGTAGCGGGGCTTCGGTCGGGTCGGGTGCCCCGAGTCCTATGCCTTCGGCAACCTGATCGGAACCGGAAGTATCCTGCCGCAATATGGGTTCTGGGACAGTACGATCGGCGCCGACGGCCTGGGGGCTACCGGTCTGGCCTTTGGGGTCGACGGCGGCCCCGTTCTCGACGAGTACGCGGTTGTGATCCTGTGTGGTGGTGTACTCGATCTTACGTCATTGACGACGGTCGGGTTCGCGGTGGTGAACATCAGGAACAGGTTCTGGCGGGAGGGGGCGTTGGCCAGGCTGAATAACAGGTCCTGACTGGTGCCGATGAACACCTTGTTCAGCAGATTGAGCGCGTCGTCGGAGTTGCTCGTGTCCGGATGCTTCAGCGGTTGGTATTCCACCGTCCAGATCTTGCCGCCGCTGACGGGCGATCCGGTTTCTTCGATATAGCCCGCGAAGATGATCGCGCCTGTTGGCCCGCCAGCCCGGCCCAGCACTATGTTGTTGTCTGCAACGAGGTCGTTTCGTCCAGCGTCACGCTCACACCGGTCGCGGTGATGATCGGCGCGCTGTCTGTGAACGAGGCCGTGGCCCTCACCACTACCGGTTGTCGAGGCCTGACCACAGGGCTCTGTAATAGACCTCCACTATGGCGAAGCGCCATGAGCTGCGCATCGGCTGATACTCCTAGGCGGACTGGGAGTATCGGACTATATGGCCCTGGCGCCGGGAGCCCGAAGGCGCACGGTCACATGCCGTTCAACGCACGCCTGCCGTATTCGGCTGCAACCTCTTCCCGGCATCCGTTGCCTGACTTAATATACTCTCCAGTACAAATATTGAATGTGCCCTCCGCGAAAGGATTCATCATGTTGCGCCATGCCTTGTTCATTGCTCTGTCTGCCGCTGCCGCGCTGTTGCTGGCGGCGTGCGGCCAGGAAGCCGCCCCACCGGCTGCGCCGCGCCCGGCGCTGGTGGTGCAGCCGCAGCCGGCCGAAGCCGCTGCCGACAGTTACCCCGGCGAAGTGCGTGCACGCTTCGAGCCGGAACTGGCTTTCCGCATAGGCGGCAAGGTCAGCAAGCGCCTGGTCGAGGAGGGGCAGCGGGTAAAGGCCGACCAGCCGCTGGCCGAACTGGACCCGCAGGATGTGCGCCTGCAACTGGAGGCCAACCGTGCCCAGCTGGCAGCCGCCGAGGCCAACCTGTCGCTGGTGCGCGCCGAGCGCGATCGCTACCAGAAGCTGCTGGACCGGCAAATGGTCAGCCATTCCCAGTTCGATAACGCCGAAAATCTCTACCGTGCCGGCCTGGCCCGGTTGAAACAGGCCAAGGCCGAGTTCGACGTGGCTGGCAACCAGGCTGAATATGCTGTGCTGCGCGCCCCGCAGGCCGGGGTGATCGCCAAGCGCCAGGTGGAAGTGGGCCAGGTGGTCGGCGCAGGGCAGACTGTGTTCACCCTGGCCGCAGATGGCGAGCGGGAAGTCGCCATCGGCCTGCCGGAGCAGCAGTTCGCCCGCTTTGCCGTGGGCCAGCCGGTGAGCGTGGAGCTATGGTCGCACCCGCAGGAGCGCTTCCAGGGGCGTATCCGCGAGCTGTCACCGGCTGCCGACCCACGTTCGCGCACTTTCGCTGCCCGCATCGCCTTTACATCGGCCGCCACCCCGGCGGAGCTGGGCCAGAGCGCCCGGGTGTTCATCGCCCACGAAGGGCTGATCCCGTTGGCGGTGCCCCTGTCGGCAGTCACAGCGGAAAACGGCCAGGCCTACGTCTGGCGGGTCAACAAGGACAGCCGCCTGGAGCGGGCAGTGGTGCGCCTGGGGCCCTATGGCGCCGACAGCGTACCCGTGCTCGAAGGCCTCGCCCCCGGCGACTGGGTTGTCGCCGCGGGTGGCCATGTATTGCGCGAGGGCCAGGAGATACGCCCCGTGGACCGTACCAACCGCGTAGTGAACCTGACGGCCAAGGAGTAAGTCCCGATGGGTTTCAACCTTTCTGCCTGGGCGCTGCGCAACCGCCAGATCGTCCTGTTCCTGATGATCCTGCTGGCGGCCATTGGCGCCATGTCCTACACCAAGCTCGGCCAGAGTGAGGACCCGCCGTTCACCTTCAAGGCCATGGTCATTCGTACCCTATGGCCCGGTGCCACCGCTGAGGAAGTGTCGCGTCAGGTCACCGAGCGCATCGAAAAAAAGCTGATGGAAACTGGCGAGTACGAGCGGATCGTCTCGTTCTCCCGCCCGGGCGAATCGCAGGTCACCTTCATGGCCCGCGACTCGCTGCATTCCAAGGACATCCCCGAGCTGTGGTACCAGATCCGCAAGAAGGTCGCGGACATCCGCCACACCTTGCCGCCGGAGATCCAGGGCCCGTTCTTCAATGACGAGTTCGGCACCACCTTCGGCAATATCTATGCACTGACCGGTGAGGGCTTCGACTACGCGGTGCTCAAGGACTATGCCGACCGTATCCAGATCCAGTTGCAGCGGGTCAAGGACGTGGGCAAGGTCGAGCTGATCGGGCTGCAGGACGAGAAAATCTGGATCGAGCTATCCAACGTCAAGCTGGCCACCCTCGGCGTGCCGCTGGAGGCCGTGCAGCAGGCCCTGCAGGAGCAGAATGCGGTCAGCACCGCCGGTTTCTTCGAAACGCCCAGCGAGCGCCTGCAACTGCGGGTGAGCGGGCGCTTCGACAGCGTCGAGCAGATCCGCCAGTTCCCCATCCGCATAGCTGAACGCACCTTCCGTATCGGCGATGTGGCCGAGGTGCACCGCGGCTTCAACGACCCGCCCGCACCGCGCATGCGCTTCATGGGCGAGGATGCCATTGGCCTGGCGGTTTCGATGAAAGACGGCGGCGACATCCTGGTGCTGGGCAAGGCATTGGAAAGCGAGTTCGAGCGCCTGGCACGCAGCCTGCCGGCCGGCATGGAACTGCGCAAGGTCTCGGACCAGCCTGCGGCGGTCAAGGCCGGCGTGGGCGAGTTTGTCCAGGTGCTGGTCGAGGCGTTGGTCATCGTGCTGCTGGTGAGTTTCTTCTCGTTGGGCCTGCGCACGGGGCTGGTGGTGGCGCTGGCCATCCCGTTGGTGCTGGCCATGACCTTCGCCGCCATGCACTACTTCGGTATCGGCCTGCACAAGATCTCCCTCGGCGCGCTGGTGCTGGCCTTGGGCTTGTTGGTCGATGATGCGATCATTGCCGTGGAGATGATGGCGATCAAGATGGAGCAGGGCTACGACCGCCTCAAGGCGGCCAGCTACGCCTGGAGCAGCACCGCGTTCCCGATGCTCACCGGCACCCTGATCACGGCGGCGGGCTTCCTGCCCATTGCCACGGCGGCCTCCAGTACGGGCGAGTACACCCGTTCGATTTTCCAGGTGGTGACTATTGCCTTGCTGACCTCCTGGGTGGCCGCCGTGGTATTCGTGCCTTACCTGGGCGAGCGCCTGCTGCCGGACCTGGCCAAGCTGCATGCCTCCCGTCATGGCAAGGACGGCCACGCGCCAGACCCTTACGCCACACCGTTCTACCAGCGTGTACGGCGTGTGGTGGAGTGGTGTGTGCGTCGGCGCAAGACGGTGATCCTGCTGACCATTGCCGCCTTTGTCGGCAGTATCCTGCTGTTCCGTTTCGTGCCCCAGCAGTTCTTCCCGGCCTCAGGGCGCCCGGAGTTGATGGTCGACCTGAAACTGGCCGAGGGTGCCTCGCTGGCCAACACCGCCGAGCGGGTCAAGCAACTGGAGGCGTTGCTCAAGCAGCAGGAAGGTATCGACAATTATGTGGCCTACGTGGGCACCGGTTCGCCGCGTTTCTACCTGCCACTGGACCAGCAGCTGCCGGCGGCCAGCTTCGCCCAGTTCGTGGTACTGGCCAAGTCGATGGAAGACCGCGAGCGCCTGCGCAGCTGGCTGATCAGCACCATGGACCAGCAGTTCCCCGACCTGCGTGCCCGGGTCACCCGCCTGGAAAACGGCCCGCCCGTGGGGTACCCGGTGCAGTTCCGGGTGACTGGCGAGCACATCGAGAAGGCCCGCGCGCTGGCCCGTGAAGTGGCCGACAAGGTGCGCCAGAACCCGCATGTGGTGAACGTGCACCTGGACTGGGAAGAGCCGAGCAAGGCGGTGTTCCTCGAGATCGACCAGGACCGCGCCCGCGCCTTGGGTGTGAGCACCGCTCACCTGTCGAGCTTCCTGCAAAGCTCGCTGACCGGCACCACGGTCAGCCAGTATCGCGAGGACAACGAGTTGATCGAGATCCTGCTGCGCGGCACCCGGCAGGAACGCAGCGAGCTTGGCAACCTCGGCAGCCTGGCACTGCCGACCGACAATGGCCAGAGCGTGGCGTTGTCGCAGGTCGCGACCCTGGAGTACGGCTTCGAGGAGGGCATCATCTGGCACCGTAACCGCTTGCCGACGGTGACCGTGCGCGCCGATATCTACGACAAGGAGCAGCCGGCGACGCTGGTGAAACAGATAGAACCGACCCTGCGTGACATTCGTGCCAAGCTGCCGGATGGTTATTTGCTGGAAGTGGGCGGCACGGTCGAGGACTCCGAGCGCGGGCAGAAGTCGGTGAATGCCGGCATGCCGCTGTTCGTGGTGGTGGTGCTGAGCTTGCTGATGATCCAGCTGCGCAGCTTCTCGCGCACGGTGATGGTGTTCCTCACCGCGCCGCTGGGGCTGATTGGCGTGACCTTGTTCTTGCTGGTATTCCGCCAGCCGTTCGGCTTTGTCGCCATGCTTGGCACCATTGCCTTGGCGGGGATGATCATGCGCAACTCGGTGATCCTGGTGGACCAGATCGAGCAGGACATCGCGGCGGGGCTGGATCGCTGGCAAGCGATCATCGAAGCCACGGTGAGGCGCTTCCGCCCGATCGTGCTGACTGCTTTGGCGGCGGTGCTGGCGATGATCCCGTTGTCTCGCAGTGTGTTCTACGGGCCGATGGCGGTGGCGATCATGGGCGGGTTGATCGTGGCCACCGTGCTTACCCTGCTGTTCCTGCCGGCGTTGTATGCGGCTTGGTTCAGGGTGAAGAAAGCCTAGCGGCTGTCATCGCACTGTAGGAGCAGCCTTGTGCTGCGAAGAGGCCGGCACGGCAACATGAATTTTCATGTGCTGCCCCGGCCTCTTTGCAGCACAAGGCTGCTCCTACAAGGATTTGCGACAACCGGGATTCAGAGGGCGCCGAAGACCTTCTTGGCCAGGCTGGTAGCCGCTTCAGCCGGGTTCTGGCGAATGCTCTGCTCCTGCTTGGCAATCATTTCGAACAGGCCATCCAGTGCCTTTTCAGTCACGTAGTTCTCGATGCTGGCGCTCTTGGCATCGACCACACCCAACGCCACTGCCTGCCCGGCAAAGTTGTTGTACTGCTGAGCCAGGCCAACCTTGTCGGTAGCCTGCTTGACGATCGGCAGGAACTTGGCGCGGATCTGCTCGCGGCTACTCTTGTTCAGGTACTGGGTGGCCGAGTCGTCACCGCCGGCGAGGATGCCCTTGGCATCGGTCACGCTCATGTTCTTCACGGCATCTACCAGAATCGCCTGGGCCTGCGGCACGGCAGCCTCGGCGGCCTTGTTCATGCTGGTTTCCAAGGCCTCGACCTGTTCACCCTTGCCGAACATCTTCATCGCCTTGGCGGCCTTGCCCAGGTTGCCAGGCAGTTCGATGCGCACGTCGGGGTTGTCGCTGAAGCCGCCCGGGGTGCTCAGCTGCTTGACGGCCAATTGTGCGCCTTGGGTCAGGGCATCCTTCAGGCCGCCAGTGGCGTCTTTCTGGGTCAGATCGCCCAGCGACAGGGCCAGGGCACTGGCCGACAGCAGCAGGCCGGCACACAGGGTGGTGAAGCGCAGGGAAGTGCGGATCATGAAGCTTTCCTTGTAAACAGATGAATACGGGTTTCAGCGGACCGGATCGACCTTGATCCGCACGGGCTGAGGGTCACTGCCGTCGAGCATGACACCGTGGTGCTCGGTGTTTATGAACAGCAGCTTGCCGTCCAGCTCGATGCGCGCGCTTACCGCATAGCGGTGGCCTGGCTTGACCTGGGCCGGGTCGTAGATGAGGTGGAATGGCAGCGGTACGTTGCCTTTGACCGGGCCAGCCTGGCGGGCCAGGGTAACCGCCGGGGCGTCCATCAGCGAGACGTCCTGCAGCTCCACGCTGAGGGTGGCGGCCGGTGGCAGGGCACTGCGTTGCAGGTAGAAGACTTCGCCATCCAGGCTGGCCTGGTTGGACGGGGTGTGGCTGGAACAGGCTGCTAGCAAGGATGCGCAACACAGCATAAAGAGCTTTTTCATGGTATCTCCGAAGTCCTTGGCGTTGGCTTGTGGCCAACCCCAGGGACTTTAGCGGATTTCTTCTGGTGGGTCCTTGATGAAGATGCGACAAAGACAAAGAGGTGGAGAGCAAGGCGAAGCGCAATATTCAGCTACGGCGCGGCGGTCGCAGGCTGATTGCCTCCAGTTCGGTAACGCTTGGAAGGGTCAGGCCGCGCAGCGTTCTCCCGGCGTACGGGGTCATGGTGTGTGGGTCGTAGTAGGCCACGCGCAGATGCAAGGGTTCGTCGTCATTGACTGTGTTGCCATCCAGGTACGTGGTAAGCGTCACAGGTCCGTGTGTCGGCCACAGGGCGGCACCGGCAATGTAGCTGGAGCTTCTGTTGCTGTAACCGTCTTCCTGGGTCCGATACAGGCCGAACGTCATGAGCGCCTGTGGCCTTAGCAACTCTTCGGGAATCTCGATGATGTTCTTCATCTCGATGATCGCGGGCGACAGGGGCTGCTGACTTTGCTCGCCAGGCTGGGCGGGTATCCTCAGGACCATGGGAGGGTTTGGCTCAGGCTGGTTGATTGCAAGAGGCATCGACAGGCTCAAGCCGTTTGGCTCTTCATTGACGCCAACACCATAACTGGCCACTAGCGTTGGTTCGGCACCTTCCGGCAGGCTATTGCGGTCCAGCAGCAAGTTGAAAGGCATTGCGACGCCAAGCGTCTGGCACCCCCAGGCGGCCAGGATGATCTTGTTCTCATCCGTGCCCAACTGTACGCGTACGCCAAGGTGCGGTGCGCCTTCAGCTGTATGGATGCACGACGGGACAAGCACGGTCCCGCGGATCTCGATGAAGTTGGCGGGTAGCATGTTGGTATTCCTCGGTTCGGTCATGGGTACAGGCGCCAGTCACTCAGCGAGGTTGTTGCTGAACTGGCGACCGTTTTCGGTGGCAATCTGGTCGACAGTCACCCGTTGTGTACCCGATACCGTGGCTGGTTCTATCGAGTGACGGCTGGTGGTGAGGTAGCGCAGTTGGCCGTCTATCTCGATGCGCGCGGCGAGGGCATAGCTGCGGCGTGGGTCGATAAGGCTGGTATCAAACGTCAGCGGTAGATTGATCGGCATCAGGCCGCCACAGCGCAGACGCAACTCGGCAAGGCTGATGGAGCGCGCATCTGCCTTCGAAATATCGATCAGCTTCAATTCAACCAGGCCGGACGGTGCGAGCGCGTTATCGCCAGAGGAAACGATTTCAACGTCCAGCGTCTTCATTTGAGTCATGTTGGTGCTCCTTGAGAGGGATGTGCTGAAGAGCACTGTGATCCTGATCCCTCCCAAGGGCTGAGAGCAGCCTGAAAAGCTACCGCTGTATAACCTCCGCAGGCTCATCGCGGTGCAATGCCACCTGGCGGATCGACAGGCGCAGTTCCGCAGACAGCACGCGCTTGGCCACGCCTTCGGCCAGCTCGCCGAGCTTGTTGCGATAACCGAGCTTGCCTTGGGCGTCAGCATGTAGCACGCCTTGCTCGACCAAGGTCTGGATGAAGTGGCGGAACAGGGTCTTGTCGAAGAATTCCGGGGCGTTCAGGCCGTGCAGGATCGACAGGCGCTGGGCCATCATCACGCACAGGTCTTCCAGCTCTTCGGCGCTGAGGCTGTTCTGCCCGCTGTTGAGCAACAGCGAGGTGGCCATGTAGAAACGCTGCAGGGTCTGGGTGATGGTGCGGGCGAGCAGGGTCAGCAACACGAACTGCCGCGAGCTGGGCGCCGGGCGAATGTAGATGGCGTTGTCCTGGCGCAGCAGCCCTTGCTCGACCAGTGCGGCCAGCCACTGGTCGATCACCGCATCCAGTTGTTCCGGCGTCCAGCGCAGGAACAGTTCGGCCTGCAGGTAGGGATACAGCGCGTGTACATACTGGCCCAGCAGTTCGCGGCTCATGCGCGAGCTGCTGAGGAAGAAGCTGGCCAGCAGCGCCGGCAGGGCGAAGATGTGCAGCACGTTGTTGCGGTAATAGGTCATCAGTACCGCGTTGCCTTCATCCAGGTACAGGATGCGGCCCAGGGCGTCCTTCTGCTCGGCCACCAGGTTCATCCCGCGCACGTGCTCGATCAGCGCCTGGCCGTCGCCGTCGGGCAGGGTGGTGTGCGGCGAGTAGGGTACCTGGCGCAGCAAGGCCAGGTACAGGTCGAGCACGCGGGTCAGGGCGCGCTCGTCCAGGGCCAGGCGGCTGGTGGACAGCAGCGCCAGCGCCACCAGGTTGACCGGGTTGATAGCGGCCGCCTCGTTGAGGTGGCGGGCAACGGTTTCGCCCAGGCGGGTGGTGGTGGCGTTGAGCCAGGCCGGGCGGTACTGCGGGCCGTGGTCCTGTTCACGCCAGCCGGGTTGTTGCTGGTCGAGGAAACCGGCCAGGCGGATCGGCTCGCCAAAGTTCACGTACACCTGGCCAAAGCGCTGCCTGAGCGCGCCGAACACCTTGAAGATATCGAAGATCGACTCTTTCTTCTTGCTGGCACCGCGCAGCTCGCCCAGGTAGGTGCGGCCTTCGAGCACGCGCTCGTAGCCGATGTAAACCGGCACGAAAACGATCGGCGTACGCGACGAACGCAGGAAGCTGCGCAGGGTAATGGCCAGCATTCCGGTGCGCGGCTGCAGCATGCGCCCGGTGCGCGAGCGCCCGCCTTCGACGAAGTACTCGACCGGAAAGCCCTTGGTGTACAGGGTGTGCAGGTACTCATTGAACACCGCGGTGTACAGCGGGTTGCCCTTGAACGTGCGGCGCATGAAGAAGGCGCCGCCACGGCGTAGCAGGTTACCCACCAGCGGCATGTTGAGGTTGATGCCCGCGGCCACGTGCGGCGGCGTCAGGCCGTTGCGGAACAGCAGGTATGACAGCAGCAGGTAGTCGATGTGGCTGCGGTGGCACGGCACATAGATCACTTCGTGGCCGGGTGCGATGCCTTGCACCTGCTCGATGTGGTTGACCTTGATGCCGTCGTAGATCTTGTTCCAGAACCAGCTCAGCACCACTTCGAGGAAGCGGATCGCGGTGTAGGTGTAGTCCGAGGCAATCTCGTTGCCATAGCGCAGGGCCTGGGCTTCGGCCTTGGCCAGCGGCAGGTTTTCGCGCTGCGCCTCTTCGACGATGGCCTGGCGCACCTGGGGCGCGTGGATCAGGCCTTTGACCAGGTTGCGCCGGTGCGAGATGTCCGGGCCGATGACTGCGGTCTTCAGGTTGCGAAAGTGCACGCGCATCAGGCGCTGGGCCATGCGTACGGTGCGTTCGTGGCCCTTGTTGTGCTGTACCAGTTCGCGCAGGTGAATGGGCGCGGAGAACTGCACCCGGGTCTTGCGCCCGAGGATCAGTACGGTCAGCAGCCGGCGCAGGCGCCCGGTAACCGCCCAGCTGTCGGCGAACAGCAACTTCCACGGGCTGGATTCACTTGCCGGGGTCTGCCCCCAGAACACACTGACCGGAATGATCTGCGCATCCTCTTCGGCATGCTGGCTGACGGCGGCGACCAGGCGCTCCAGGGTGGGTGGGGCACCGCGCTTGTCATGGCGGCCGAGCCAGTCCGGGTCCGGGGTGAGGTAGAAGAATGCCGCAGGTTCCTGCAGCGGGCCAACCGCCACCGGCAGCACCGGGCGCGGCAGGCCCGCCTTGGTGCATTCATGGTCGAGCACGACCAGGTCGGTGAGCGCGGGCGAGGGCAAGGCATAGAACACCGGCCGGCTGCGGTCGAGCTTGAGGGTGAGGGAAGACTGGTTGATGGTCTCGGAGCGCACCCACAGGTACAACAGGCGACGCAGGGCGCCGAAGATCAGGCGGCGCAGGGGGGAACGGGTCATGGGGTGTGTGCCCTGGGGGTGGTTTTCAGGTGGGTATCCAGCCAATTAGTCTGCCGTATCCGCGCAAGTTCAGCAAAAATCGCCGAACGGCGCGACGGTCATCAAATTTTTTTGTTCTGTGTCATATACTCGGCCTGCCACTTGCAAGATATTTGCGCAAGCGGCGTCGACACAGGGAGGGACTCTGTGTCTGCAAGGCGATCTTCACAATAAAAATCCGGAGTAGTTCAGATGTCGTCTCGTGAGACTGGGAATGTAAAGTGGTTCAACGATGCCAAGGGTTATGGCTTCATTCAGCGCGAAGGTGGTGCGGATGTATTCGTCCACTATCGGGCGATCCGCGGTGAGGGGCATCGTACCCTGGTCGAAGGTCAGCGGGTGGAATACGCCTGCGTGCAGGGCCAGAAAGGCCTGCAAGCCGAGGACGTAGTGGGCCTCTGAGCCTCATGCTGTAAGGCTTGTTGTGGGAGCTGGCTTGCCGGCGATCACCGGCGAAGCCGATGCCAGGCACCGTGTTGCCTGCATCGCCGGCAAGCCGGGCTCCCGCAACGAATGCAGTGCATTCATGTACGCCAGGTGATTTCCTCTTCACCGTCGGCGCTGATGCGGACCCAACGGTCGGCATCTTCTTCCCCATCTTCCTCCACCCAGCCACCTGGCGCGCAGCGCACTTCCACGCCCAGTGCGGCAAATGCGGCGCGGGCGCAGGCGACATCATCGGCCCACGGCGTCTGGTCGCTTTCCAGGTACAGGCTGTTCCATTTCCCTACAGCCTTGGGTAGCCAGGTGACCGGAATGTTACCGGCCTGGCATTTGAAGGTATGGCCTTTCTGCTTCCATTCGCTGCAGGGGCCGATTGCCTGGGCGAGCCACTCGGCAATCTGCTTGTGGTCGACGTCGGCGTCCTTCAGGTAGATCTCGATATCAGGTTGGCGCATAAGGGCTCCGGGTGTGCTCAGTCTTGGCGCACGAAATAGTCATAACGCATGGAAACCGTGACCTCGAACGGCTCGGGCTGGTCGATCACCCGGGCACGCTTTTCGGCACTGGCACGCCAGCCGTGCGGGGTCATGGCCAGCAGGTCGGCGCGGGCCTTGGGCGCGGCCAGGCTCAGGCGGAACTCCAGGGTTTCGCTGTGGGCATGGGCCATGCCTTCGGGGACCAGGGCCAAGTGTTTGTCGTCGGCGTAAGGGCGTACTTCATCGTAGAGCACTTCGCGCAGTTCCATCAGGTGGCCGCTGGTGGGGCCGACCCGCATCAGGCCGCCGCCCGGGCTGAGCAGGCGCTTGGCCTCGTCCCAGTCCAGCGGGCTGAATACGCTGGCGATGAACTGGCAGCTGGCGTCGGCAAGCGGCACGCGGGCCATGCTGGCGACCATCCAGGTAACCTCGGGCGCGCGACGGCAGGCACGCTTGACTGCCTCGCGGGAAATGTCCAGGGCATAGCCGTCGGCAGCCGGCAGTGCCTGGGCGATTTGCGCAGTGTAGTAACCCTCGCCACAGCCGATGTCCAGCCAGGCCCCGGGCTGGCGTTCGGCGGCCAGCTCGGCCAGGCGGCGCGCCACCGGCGCGTAGTGGCCGGCGTCGAGGAAATCGCGGCGGGCTTCGACCATGGCCTGGTTGTCACCCGGGTCGCGGCTGTTCTTGTGCTGCACCGGCAGCAGGTTCAGGTAACCCTGGCGGGCGCGGTCGAAGCGGTGGCCGGCCGGGCACACCACACCGTTGTCGAGCCGGCTCAGCGGTGCCTGGCAAAGAGGGCAGGCGAGCATCAGGCGAGCAACCGGACCAGGGTCTGGTAATAGATTTCGGTCAGCAGGTCGAGATCGCTGGCCAGGATCCGCTCATCCACCTGGTGGATGGTGGCGTTGACCGGGCCGAGCTCCACCACCTGGGTGCCCATGGTGGCGATGAAGCGCCCATCGGAGGTACCGCCGCTGGTCGACGGCTGGGTGTCGCGGCCGGTGACGCCTTTGATGCTGGCCGAGACGGCGTCCAGCAATTCGCCCGGTTCGGTAAGGAACGGCAGGCCCGACAGCGCCCAGTCGATCGACCAGTCCAGCTCATGCTTGTCGAGGATCGCCGACACCCGCGCCTGCAGGCCTTCGACGGTGGACTCGGTAGAGAAACGGAAGTTGAACAGGGCGGTCAGCTCGCCGGGGACCACGTTGGTGGCGCCGGTGCCGGAATTGAGGTTGGAGATCTGGAAACTGGTCGGCGGGAAGAACGCGTTGCCTTCGTCCCAGTGCTCGGCCGCCAGTTCCGCCAGGGCCGGAGCGGCCAAGTGGATCGGGTTGCGCGCCAGGTGCGGGTAGGCCACATGGCCCTGCTTGCCGCGCACGGTCAGCTTGGCGCCCAGCGAGCCACGGCGGCCGTTCTTGACCACGTCACCCAGCAGGGTGGTGCTGGAGGGTTCGCCGACGATGCACCAGTCCAGGCGCTCGTTGCGTGCTTTCAGGCGCTCGACCACGGCCTTGGTGCCATGGTGGGCCGGGCCTTCCTCGTCGCTGGTGATCAGGAACGCGACCTTGCCGCGGTGGTCCGGGTAGTCCTGCACGAAGCGCTCGCTGGCAATCACCATGGAGGCCAGGCTGCCTTTCATGTCGGCGGCGCCACGACCGCAGAGCATGCCGTCGGCGTCGATCAGCGCTTCGAACGGCTCATGCTGCCATTGCTGCACCGGGCCGGTGGGTACCACGTCGGTGTGGCCGGCGAAGCACAGCACCGGGCCATCCTGGCTGCCGTGGGTGGCCCAGAAATTGTCGACGTCCTCGATGCGCATCGGCTCGAGCTGGAAGCCTACGGCGCCCAAGCGGTTCATCATCTGCGCCTGGCAGTCGGCGTCGACGGGGGTGACCGAGGGGCGACGGATCAGGTCGCAGGCCAGTTGAAGGGTAGGCGAGAGCTCGGCAGGGGCCGTCATGGGGAACTCCGGGGCAAGGCAAGGCGGGGAAATCTGAGGGCGTTATCTTATATCAAACCGTCAGGCCAATGGGGCCGCTTTGCGGCCCATCGCGACACAAGGCCGCTCCTACAGGCGATCTCGCCATATCTGACGGGATGCGATCCCCTGTAGGAGCGGCCTTGTGTCGCGATAGGGGCGCAAAGCGCCCCCGGCATTCTCAGGCCTGCTGCGGCTCGGCGGCCTTTTCCCCAGGCTTGGGCAGCGAAGACAGGAACGCCATCACCAGCGCCGCCACATAAGGCAACGATTGCACCAGCAACATCGCCACCCAGAAGCGCATGTCCGAACTCGGCAGCCCCTGTACCAGGTAGATGCCCAGCGCGGCGCCCCACAGCAGCAACATGATGAACAGCTCTTCCCGAGCCTCGGAAATCGCCACCAGCAGCCCGTGGCTGTCGGCGTTCTTCGGTGTGCGGAAGAACGGCATGCTGCTGGTGAAGAACCCGTACAGCACCGCCTTGGCGATGGTATGCGACAGTGCCAGCCCGGCCAGCGCCGCAGCAAAGGCATCCTTCAGGTTCACCCCTACCGCGCGGCGGTAGAGGAAGATGATCTTGCCGACCTTGAAGAAGAACAGTGCCAGCGGCGGAATGGCAAAGATCATCAGCGGTGGGTCGACCCGGTGCGGCACGATGATCATCGCCGCCGACCACAGCAGCGCGCCGATGGTGAAGAAGATGTTCATGCCATCGGCGATCCACGGTAGCCAGCCGGCCAGGAAGTGGTAGCGCTGGCCGCGGGTCAGCTCGCTGCCCTTGCCGCGCAGCAGGGCGCTGGCGTGGTGCTTGATGATCTGGATGGCGCCGTAGGCCCAGCGGAAGCGTTGCTTCTTGAAGTCGATGAAGGTGTCGGGCATCAGGCCCTTGCCGTAGCTGTTGTGGGCATAGGCGGCCGACAGTCCCTTCTCGAATACCCGCAAGCCCAGTTCGGCGTCCTCGCAGATGCACCACTCGGCCCAGCCCAGCTCTTCCAGCACGCTGCGGCGGGTCATGGTCATGGTACCGTGCTGGATGATCGCGTCACGGTCGTTGCGGGTGACCATGCCGATGTGGAAGAAGCCCTTGTACTCGCTGTAGCACAGCTTCTTGAAGGCGCTTTCGTGCTGGTCGCGGTAGTCCTGCGGCGACTGCACCACGGCAATCTTCGGGTCGGCGAAGTGCGGCACCATGTGCTTGAGCCAGTTGCGGTCGACGCAGTAGTCCGAGTCGATCACCGCGATCACCTCGGCGTCTTTGGCGGTGTGGGGGATCAGGTAGTTCAGCGCGCCGCCCTTGAAACCGGCCAGGGGCGCGACGTGGAAGAACCTGAAGCGCTCGCCGAGCTTCTCGCAATGGGCCTTGAGCGGCTCCCACACGGCCGGGTCCTTGGTGTTGTTGTCGATCACCAGCACTTCGTAGTCTGGGTAATCCAGCGCGGCCAGGGCATCGAGGGTCTGTTTGACCATCTCCGGCGGCTCGTTGTAGCACGGCACATGCACCGATACCTTGGGCCGGTAGGCGCTATCGGCCTGCACCGGCAGGAATTCGCGCCGGCGCTTGTGTATCCATACTGCCTCGGCCAGTTCGTGGGCCTCGGTCAGCAGCACGATGAACACGCCCAGCGCGCCGAGGGCAAGCAGCACGCCTACGGTCAGGCTGAACCAGGTGCTGTATTGCTGGCTGTAGTCGTAGGCGATCCATACCAGCACCGACCCGCACAGGAAGGTGATGAAGGTCAGGAAGGTGCGGCCGCGCTGGCGCAGGGCCGAACCGTCGATGAACAGTACCATCAGGGCGATCATCGCCAGCACTACCGAGGCCACCGCCAGGGCGCGCCATTGCGGGATCGCCACCACCGGGCCGTCAAAGTTGAATTTCTGCTGGCGTTCGGCGTTGTACACGCCCCAGTAGGCGCCTACCGAGCCTTCGTCGCTGGCCTTCCACGGCTGGTCGTAGGCTTCGATGACGAAGTAATTGTAACCACGGCGGTTGAGGGTGTTGACCAGGGTACGCAGGTAGATGGCCTGGTCAGCCTGGGTGGCATCGGCGCCGCCGCGCATGCGGCCATTGCTCGGCCAGCCGACTTCCGACAGCAGCAGGGGTTTGCGCGGGAACTGGTGCTTCAGCTCGCGGGCACGGTCGAGCACGAACTCGACCGAATCCTTCATTGGCACGAACTCCCAGTACGGCAGGATGTGCGCGGCAATCAGGTCGACGTGCTTGGCCAGCTGCGGGTTTTCCTTCCAGATGTGCCATTGCTCACTGGTGGTCACCGGCACCTTGACCGCTGCGCGTACCCGGTCCAGGTACTTGATCAGGTTTTCCGGGGTGACTTCTTCGCGGAACAGCGCCTCGTTGCCGACCACCACCCGCACCACGCTGCGCGAAGTGTTG
This sequence comes from Pseudomonas sp. B22(2017), assembly GCF_002113105.1. NCBI lineage: Bacteria > Pseudomonadati > Pseudomonadota > Gammaproteobacteria > Pseudomonadales > Pseudomonadaceae > Pseudomonas > Pseudomonas sp. B22(2017). The sequence goes on along the minus strand of NZ_NEJN01000003.1, from coordinate 88,520 downwards.
GCCAGCTGGATGGCCGTGGCGATTTCGCGTTCGTTGCGCTCCAGGTCCGGGCTGATCCAGATGCCCAGCGTCACCCGCAGGCCGAATTCCTCGGCCAGGCGCGGGATATCCGCCTGGGTGCCCTCCACGGTGTAGATCCGGATGCTGTCGGTCAGTTTGCTCAACTGTTCCAGGTCCTGGCGCATCTCGTCGTCACTGGGGTACTGGCCCTTCTGCGGGCTTTCGCCCAGGCGGAACGGTGAATACGAGAAGCCAGAGATCTGCTCTGGCCAGGCGGGGGCGGAGACCGGGCGGTTGATCAGTGCCCAGAACCCGGTGAACAACGCGGCGATGGCCAGGACCACGACCAGGTTCAGGCCGAATTTACGTGAAGACATTGTCGTCCATATGTGTCGAAGTGATAGGACATTAAAGCAGGGTTGGTAGTCTCTTTCCTAACGATGCAGGCCATGGGCCCGCTGGCATATAATGCGCGCCGGTTTTTTGGGGTATGAACATGAGCACAGAAGATCCACGCTTCGCCGGCGTTGCCCGGCTGTATGGCGACCAGGGGTTGCACCGTCTGGGTCAGGCCCATGTGGCCGTGGTCGGTATTGGCGGAGTAGGCTCGTGGGCGGCGGAAGCGCTGGCACGCAGTGGCGTGGGCGAGATCACCCTGTTCGACCTTGACGATGTGTGCGTCAGCAACACCAACCGCCAGGCCCATGCCTTGGAAGGGCAGGTGGGGCGGCCCAAGGTCGAGGTCATGGCCGAGCGCCTGCGGGCGATCAACCCGGGGTGTACGGTGCATGCTGTCGCTGACTTCGTCACCCGCGACACCATGGTCGAGTACATCACCGAGAACCTCGACTGTGTGATCGACTGCATCGACAGCGTCATGGCCAAGGCGGCGCTGATTGCCTGGTGCCGGCGGCGCAAGATCGCCATCGTCACCACGGGGGGCGCCGGTGGGCAGATCGACCCGACACAGATCCAGATCGCCGACCTGAACAAGACCTTCAACGACCCGCTGGCCTCGCGGGTGCGTTCCACCCTGCGCCGCGACTACAACTTCTCGCGCAATGTCAGCCGCAACTATGGCGTGCCATGCGTGTTCTCCAGTGAACAGCTGCGCTACCCCAAGGGCGATGGCAGCGTTTGTCTGCAGAAAAGCTTCGTGGGCGAGGGCGTGCGGCTGGACTGCTCGGGTGGCTTTGGCGCGGTGATGATGGTGACCGCGACCTTTGGCATGGTGGCGGCGAGCAAGGCGGTGGAAAAACTGGTAGCGGGGGCGCGGCGGCCTTTGGAGCGGGTCAAGCCTGAATAGACCGCGTGGGCTTCTTCGCGGGCTTGCCCGCTCTCATAGAACAACACATGACTCATTGGTTCGGCGAGGTTCTGTAGGAGCAGCCTTGTGCTGCGAAGAGGCCGGGCTGACAAAGCCTGTCTATTGGCTGTACCGGCCTCTTCGCAGCACAAGGCTGCTCCTACAAAGGACGCGTCAGACGAGCGATATTGGTTCTCTGCGCGAAAGCGCAGCCCAAAGGGCTGGGCAATCTCCCACAGGTACTGCATCTCTCTCAAGAAAGGTGAAAGTCCTGTGGGAGCGGGCGAGCCCGCGAAGAGGCCAGCACCGATTCAACGGTTGGACGCCAGCTCCGCCATCCGCTGCAACACCGCATGCAGCCCATTGCTGCGCGATGGCGAAAGCTGGCGCTCCAGGCCCAGCTGAGTGAACCACTCACGCAGATCGAGCCCGGCAAGTTCTTCACTGGCCAACCCCTGCACCCGCACCAGCAACAACGCCAGCAGCCCGCGCAACAGGCGTGCATCGCTGCTGGCCTTGAACCGCCACAAACCCTCGGCCTGCTCGGCCACCAGCCATACCAGGCTTTCGCAACCATGCACCCGGTTGGCCTCGGTCTTTTCAGTATCAGCCAGCGGTTCCAGCCGATCGCCCCACTGCATCAGCAGCCGCGCACGCTGTTCCCAACCCTTGCCCTGCTCGAAAGCTTCCAGCGCCTGGCGCGCCTGATCGGGCAAGGTCATCGCAACAGCTCCAGGCCCTGATCCAACGCCTCGAAGAAACGCTGCAAGTCATCGCTGTCGTTATACAGCCCCAAGGACACGCGGATCGCGCCCTCCAGGCCAAGGCCCTGCAGCAGCGGCATGGCACAGTGGTGCCCGGCACGTACGGCAATGCCTTGCTCGGTCAGCAGGTGGGCGATATCGGCGTTATGCACGCCTTCGATGACGAAACTGGCAAGGGCCGCCTGTGGCGTGCCCAGGATGCGCACACCATCGCGGTCTGCCAAGCCGCGCAGCAGGTGCTGGTGCAGGCTGGTTTCATGGGCTTCGAGTGCCTGGGCATCGAAGCTGGCCAGGTAGTCCAGGGTCGCACCCAGGCCGATCACCCCGGCGATCGGTGGCGTGCCAGCCTCGAACCCCAGCGGCGCCGGGCGGAAGCTGGCGTTGTGGTACTCGGCCAGTTGCACCATCTCGCCACCGAACTGCCAGTGGTGCAGCAGTTCCAGCGCCTGGCTGCGGCCGTACAGCACACCGACGCCTTCCGGGCCGTACAGCTTGTGGCTGGAGAACACATAGAAGTCGCAGCCAAGCTGCTGCACATCATGGCGGCCATGCACCACGCCCTGGGCACCGTCGACCACGGTCAGTGCGCCTTGGGCGCGGGCATGGGCCAGCAGCGCCGGCAGCGGCTGCCAGGTACCCAGTACGTTGGACAGCTGGCTCACCGCCAGCACCCGGGTGCGCGGGCCGATCAGTTGCAGCGCCTGGTCCAGGTCGATGCGGCCATGGGCGTCCAGCGGCAGCACCACCAGGCGCAGGTTGCGCCGGCGCGCCAGCTGTTGCCAGGGCAGCAGGTTGGCATGGTGCTCCAGGGCACTGACGGCAATTTCGTCACCGGCCTCGAAGCGGTGTTCCAGGCCATAGGCCAGCAGGTTCAGCGCCGAAGTGGCACCGTGGGTGAAGATGATCTGCCGCGAGTCTGCCGCATTGAGCCAGGCGGCAACCTTGTCGCGGCTGGTTTCGAAGGCCTGGGTCGCCAGTGCGCCGGGCAAGTGCTGGGCACGGTGCACGTTGGCTGCGCCATGGCCGTAGTAATGGCTAAGGGCATCGAGCAGGGCTTGCGGCTTCTGGGTGGTGGCGGCGCTGTCCAGGTAGGTCTGGTGCTGCCGTTGCAGGGCGGCGATGGCGGGAAAATCGGCACGCCAGGGGGAGGGCTGAAACATGGTCGCGGGGCCTGGAATGAAAATCGGGTCTGGCGTGGTGCCAGACCCGATCTTAACATTTCAAACGCTGAGAATCCGCTGTTCGCGAGCAAGCTCGCTCCGGCAGCGGTTGAAGGGTTCTCAGTTGTGCGCGTGCAGCGCCTCGTTCAGCTCGATGGCCGACTTGTGGGTCTTGCACTCCACCGCGCCGTTCAGCGAGTTGCGGCGGAACAGCAGGTCGGTCTGGCCGGCCAGGTCGCGGGCCTTGACCACTTTGACCAGCTGGTTGTTCTCGTCCAGCAGGTTCACCTTGGTACCGGCGGTGATGTACAGGCCGGCTTCGACGGTGTTGCGGTCGCCCAGCGGAATGCCGATACCGGCGTTGGCGCCGATCAGGCAGCCTTCGCCAACCTTGATGACGATGTTGCCGCCACCGGACAGGGTGCCCATGGTCGAGCAGCCGCCGCCCAGGTCCGAGCCCTTGCCGACGAATACGCCAGCGGAAACGCGGCCTTCGATCATGCCCGGGCCTTCGGTGCCGGCGTTAAAGTTGACGAAGCCTTCGTGCATGATGGTGGTGCCTTCGCCGATGTAGGCGCCCAGGCGCACTCGGGCAGTGTCGGCGATACGCACGCCTGCCGGGACCACGTAGTCGGTCATTTTCGGGAACTTGTCCACCGAGAACACTTCCAGCAGCTCGCCCTTCAGGCGCGCTTCCAGTTGCAGTTCGGCGAGTTCGGCCAGGTCGACCGCGCCCTGGTTGGTCCAGGCCACGTTCGGCAGCAGCGGGAAGATGCCAGCCAGGCTCACGCCGTGCGGCTTGACCAGGCGGTGCGACAGCAGGTGCAGCTTGAGGTAGGCCTCTGGCGTCGAGGTCAGCGCGGCGTCTTCGGCCAGCAGGGTGGCGACCAGCGGCTTGTGGCTTTCGGCCAGGCGGGTCAGCAGGGCGGCTTGGGTGGCATCCACACCTTTCACGGCTTCGGCCAGTTGCGCGGCCTGGGCGTTGCTGAAGGCGATGGCCTGGTTGCCACCTTGGTAACCGAGAACAGGGGCTACTGCAGCGACCAGTTCGGCGCTCGGGTTGAGCAGTGGTTGTGCGTAGAACACTTCCAGCCAGGCGCCCTGGCGGTTCTGGGAGCCGACACCGAAGGCCAGGCTGAACAGGGTATTGGACATGTGATTACCTCGTGCGAAATAGGGTAGGGGCTCAGGCCAGGGCAGCGGCGTACAGGTCGGGCTTGAAGCCGACCAGGGTACGCGCGCCAAGGTCGAGCACCGGGCGCTTGATCATCGACGGCTGGGCCAGCATCAGCTCGACGGCCTTGGCCTGGTCGAGGTCGGCCTTGCTGGCGTCGTCCAGCTTGCGGAAGGTGGTGCCGGCACGGTTGAGGATGACTTCCCAGCCGTGTTCCTCGCACCAGCGGTTCAGGCTGTCACGGTCGATGCCTTGGGCCTTGTAGTCGTGGAATTCGTAGGCGATGGCCTGGTCTTCGAGCCAGGTACGTGCCTTTTTCATGGTGTCACAGGCTTTGATGCCGTAGAGCGTGTAGGTCATTGTGTGCATTGGGGATCACAGGCTGCCCCAATTTCTCCATTTTCCGATTTCAGTCGCTGGATTATGCGGGAACGATCCTGTGAGCGCCACGGGTGTGCATGTCTTGGGTCTTGCAGTGTGTCGGAGACCGAGCGCCGCCCGCGCGGCGCATCGCCGGCAAGCCAGCTCCCACATCTGTTTCGGGCCAGTTATTCCTGCACCTCAGCCGCGCGAACCCTTAGTGCATGACTGAATTTTGGTGAGAAGCAGAAGCGATACCTTCAATATCGAAGGGAACAAACAGGGCGGGCAGCGGTAATTTCACAGAAGAGACTGGCCCGAAACAGATGTGGGAGCTGGCTTGCCGGCGATGCGCCGCGCGGGCGGCGCTCGATCTCAGCATCACCTCAACTTCAAGGCATACAGTTCCAAGGCAACACCCGGTCAAGCCTGCACCATTGTTAAGTATGTGCAACTTGCGTACGTTTTCTCTATGGCCATCACTGTGGAAGTCGAGGCGCGAAAAACGAAGCGATCGGTCAAGCAGAGGAGCAAATGAATGAAAAAGCGTGATTTGTTTGCCGAAATGATGAGCGGCATCGACGAGATGAAAGCGCAGCGCGAGGGGAAGATCACCCTGCGCCAGCATCATGTAAAGGCATTGGATGCACCCAAGGTTACTCCGCAGGAGATTGTCGCCATACGTGAGGGGCTGCGTATGTCGCAGGAGGTATTTGCCAGGTGCATCAGGACGAAGGCAGCAACGCTCCGGAACTGGGAGCAGGATAAAGCCAGCCCGAACCCTCAGGCGGCAATGTTGCTCAAGTTGGTTGAAAAATACCCGGATATGCTGGAGCGGCTTGAAGCGGTGTAAACATTTGGAATTACCCAGACCCGCTTCGGCGGGTCTATTTTTTCGCTTGAGACGCATCGTGTTACATATTCGTGGTTCCCTTGCGACTATTGTGCAGCGGCCCCGAATCGCCCACCGCCGCTAACATATTGTTTCAATGGCGATGTTTCGCCCTGTTGTCGTTTCTGGTTCACAAAGGAAGCTTTCCCGGATGCAGTCCGCCTACACCGTCCTCATCCTGCTGACGCTGGTCAGCGTGTCGAAGCTGGTCGGCCGCATGATTCCGCTGCCCTTGCCGCTGGTACAGATCGCCGCTGGTGCCTTGCTCGCTTGGCCGACACTGGGCCTGCATGTGGCACTGGACCCCGAGCTGTTCCTGTTCCTGTTCCTGCCACCGTTGCTGTTCGCCGACGGCTGGCGCATTCCCAAGCGTGAGTTGTGGCGCATTCGTGGGCCGGTGGTGGCGCTGGCCGTGGGCCTGGTGCTGTTTACCGTGGTTGGGGCCGGTTACTTCATTCACTGGCTGCTGCCGAGCATCCCGCTGCCCGTGGCCTTCGCCCTGGCCGCAGTGTTGTCGCCAACCGACGCCGTGGCGGTTTCGGCCATTACCCAGGACCGCCTGCCCACCCCGCTGATGCACATGCTCCAGGGCGAGGCCCTGATGAACGATGCCTCGGGCCTGGTGACCTTCAAGTTCGCCCTGGCGGCGGCGATCACCGGGGTGTTCTCGCTGACCGATGCAAGCTTCAGCTTTGTGCTGGTCGCCTTGGGCGGCCTGGCGGTGGGCGTGGGCCTGAGCTGGCTGATCGGCCGCCTGCGTGCCTGGATGATCGCTCGCGGCTGGGATGACCCGGCCACCCACGTGGTGTTCATGTTGCTGCTGCCCTTCGCTGCCTACGTGCTGGCCGAGCGCCTGGGCGTATCGGGCATCCTTTCGGCGGTGGCCGCCGGCATGATGCAGAGCTGGCTGGACCTGCTGCCACGGCAGACCAGCACGCGCCTGCTCAACCGCAGCGTATGGTCGCTGCTGGAGTTCGCTTTCAACGGCCTGATCTTCCTGCTGCTGGGCCTGCAGTTGCCGGACATCATCAAGGCCGTGGTCAGCCATGAGCCCACCGTCTGGCCGACCCTGGCCTGGCGCTGCCTGGACGTGGTGGCGATCTTTGTGGCGCTGATCTTGCTGCGGTTCATCTGGGTCCAGAGCATCTGGCGCTTGATCGATGTGGTACGCCGCTGGCGTGGCAAGCCGGCGCTGGTGCTGGTGCCCACGGCGCGCTCGTGCTGGCTGCTGACCCTGGGCGGTGTGCGCGGTGCGGTCACCCTGGCCGGCGTGATGTCGATCCCGTTGCTGATGGGAGCAGGCAAGGCCTTCCCGGAGCGTGACCTGCTGATCTTCATTGCGGCCGGTGTGATCCTGTTGTCATTGATCAGCGCCTGTATCGCGCTGCCGCTGTTGCTGCGCGGGGTGACCAAGAGCCCGGACGAGCGCTTGCACCAGGAAGTGCAGGAGGCCTGGCGACGCACGGCCGAGGCGGCGATCCATGCGCTGGAGGCAGAGGAAGTGATCGACAGCAATGCGCCGCAGGATGCCGCGCAGGCGACCCTGGCGACCGAGTTGAAGGCGCGCTTGATGGCGGAATACCGCGATGAGCTGGACAGCTACAACAACAGCGCCGAGGCCAAGGCCCTGGCCGAGCAGATGGACCTGCTGGAGCGGCGTTTGCGCCTGCGGGCGCTGCGGGCCCAGCGGCTGGAGCTGTATGAACTGCATCGCCAGCATCTGGTGGGGGATGAAGTGGTGCGGCAGGTGCTGGGTGAGCTGGATATGAGTGAAGCGAACCTGGGGTCAGTCAGGTAGACCCCAAGGGGCCGCTTTGCGGCCCTGTGGGAGCGGGTTTACCCGCGAATCAGGCGACGCGGTGCATGGCACCGGCTGTGCCGGTGTTCGCGGGTAAAACCGCTCCTACAGGTACTGCACAACACTCGAGAGTTGTACGGCCCCTGTGGAATCAGCGGTTCTGCAGGAATTCGCGAATCCGCTCCGCCGCCTCGATGCACTCGGCCAGCGGTGCAACCAGTGCCATGCGCACACGCCCGGCGCCCGGGTTCACGCCATCCACTTCACGCGACAGGTACGACCCCGGTACCACCGTCACATGCTGAGCCTCGAACAGGTCGCGGGTGAACTCGGCATCGCTGCCGGGCACCTTGGCCCACAGGTAGAAGCTGCCATCCGGGCGCTGCACATCCAGCACCGGCTGCAGGATATCCAGCACGGCGTCGTACTTGGCGCGGTACTGGTCGCGGTTTTCACGCACATGCGCCTCGTCCTGCCAGGCAGCGATACTGGCCAGCTGGGTTTGTACCGGCATGGCGCAGCCGTGGTAGGTACGGTACAGCAGGAACGGCTTGATGATCTCGGCGTCACCGGCGACGAAGCCCGAGCGCAGGCCCGGCAGGTTGGAGCGCTTGGACAGGCTGTGGAATACCACGCAGCGCTTGAAGTCGCTGCGGCCCAGTTCCGCACAGGCGGTCAGCAGGCCTGGTGGCGGGGCATCCTCGTCGAAGTACAACTCGCTGTAGCACTCGTCGGCGGCAATCACGAAGTCGTGCTCGTCGGCCAGGGCAATCAGCTTCTTCAGGGTGTCCATCGGCACCAGTGCGCCGGTGGGGTTGCCCGGCGAGCACAGGAACAGGATCTGGCAACGCTTCCACACTTCAGCCGGCACGGCGTCGAAGTCGGGGTTGAAACCGTTGCTTTCCAGGCACGGCAGGTAGTGCGGGGTGGCACCGGCCAGCAGCGCTGCGCCTTCGTAGATCTGGTAGAACGGGTTGGGGCTGACCACCAGGCCGTCATCGGCGCGGTTGACCACGGCCTGGGTGAAGGCGAACAGCGCTTCACGGGTGCCGTTGACCGGCAGGATGTGGCGGTCGGCATCCAGCCAGCCGGCCGGTACGCCGAAGCGCCGCTCGCACCACTGGCCAATGGCCTGGCGCAGGGCGGGCAGGCCGATGGTGCTTGGGTACACTGCCAGCTTGTCGAGGTTGTCGGCCATGGCCTGAGCGACGAACACCGGCGATTCGTGCTTCGGCTCACCGATCGACAGCGCGATGGCGCGCTTGTCCGCCGCAGGCTTCACGCTGCCCAGCAGGGCGCGGAGTTTCTCAAACGGGTAGGGCTGAAGCTGGGTCAAGGCATGGTTCATCGGCGCAAGGTCTCGTCAATCGTCTAGTCGTTAAAAGGTCACGCGGGTGGGGCTGGCATCGCTGGCCTGGCCGGCCTGCAACTGCTGGACGATGGCCTCCTGCAGTCGGCTGCACAGCTGTGGGTCGGACAGCGGCTGGTTGTCGGCATCGGTGATGAAGAACACGTCTTCCACCCGCTCGCCAAGGGTGGCGATCTTGGCGTTCTGCAGCGACAGGTCGAACTCCAGGAAGATCCGCCCCAGCCGGGCCAGCAGGCCTGGGCGGTCGGGCGCGGTGATTTCGAGGATGGTCACCGGCCGCTGGGCATCGTTGAGGATGGTCACCTGTGGCGGGAAGTCGAAGTGCTTGAGCTGGCGCGGTACCCGGCGCTGGATGATGGTCGGGTAGTCCTCGGGGTTGCGCAGCGCTTCGGTCAGGCCGTCGCGAATCTGCTTGACCCGCTGCGGGTTGTCGCCGATCGAGCCGCCGTCGTTGTCCAGCACGATGTAGGTGTCGAGGGTGAACTGGCTGCTCGAGGTGATGATTCGCGCGTCATGAATGTTCAGGTTCAGCTGCGACATGGCTGCCACCGTGACGGCGAAGAAGTCGTGCTGGTCGGGGGCATAGATGAAGATCTGCGTGCCACCCTCGAACTCGCGCTGGGTGGTTTCCTTGATCAGCACCAGCGGCCCGCCATCGGCTGGCTGCTGGAGGATCGCGTCACTGTGCCAGGCCACGTCGGCAGCGGTGTGCTTGAGGAAGTAGTCATCCCCCAGCTGCGACCACAGCTGCTCGACATCGTCTGGGTCGGTGCCTTCGCGCACCAGGATATCCAGCGCCGCCGATTGGGTCTGGCGAATCTGCTCTTCGCGGTCCAGCGGGTTTTCCAGGCCTCGGCGCAGGGCGCGTTTGGTCTCGGTGTACAGCTGGCGCAGCAGGCTGGCCCGCCACGAGTTCCACAGGCTGGGGTTGGTGGCGTTGATATCGGCCACGGTCAGCACGTACAGGTAGTCCAGGCGTGTCTCGTCGCCCACGTGCAGGGCAAAATCGTTGATTACCTGAGGGTCGGACAGGTCCTTGCGTTGGGCGGTGGTCGACATCACCAGGTGGTTCAGCACCAGCCAGACGATCAGCCGGCTGTCCCAGGCCGGCAACTGGTGGCGCTCGCAGAACTTCTGCGCATCCACCGCGCCCAGCTCGGAATGGTCGCCCTGGCGGCCCTTGCCGATGTCGTGGTACAGGCCGGCCAGGTAGATCAGCTCGGGCTTGGGCAGGCGGCCCATGAGCTTGCTGGCCAGCGGGAATTTCTCGGACACCGGGGTGTATTGCAGCTTGCGCAGGTGCTTGATGAGGTTGAGGGTGTGCGCATCGACCGTATAGATGTGGAACAGGTCGTGCTGCATCTGCCCGACGATCAGGCCGAACTCCGGCAGATAGCGGCCAAGGATGCCGTAGCGGTTCATCCGCCGCAGGTTGCGGTGGATGCCGATTTCACACTTGAACAGCTCGATGAACAGGCTGGTGTTGCGGATATCGGTGCGGAAAGTGTCGTCGATCAGGTGCCGGTGTTCGCGCAGCAGCCGCACCGTATCGGCGCGTACGCCCTTGATCTCGGGGTGCTGAGCCATCAGCACGAAGATTTCCAGCATGGCGAACGGTGTGCGCCTGAACACGTTCGGCCTGACTGCCTCTATATAGCCATCATGCAGGCGGAAGCGCGCATTCAGCGGCTGGGTGGTGCCGCTGTCGTCATCGGCGAGGATGACCTCCTCGAAGTGCTGGATGATCAAGTCGCACAGCTGGCTGATGCTCATCACCACCCGGTAGTACTGCTGCATGAACTGCTCGATCGCCCGCTTGGGGTTGTCGTCGCTGTAGCCCAGCAGCGCTGCGATGCTGCGCTGGTGGTCGAACAGCAGGCGATCCTCGGCGCGCCCGGCCAGCATGTGCAAGGCGTAGCGCACCCTCCACAGGAAGTCCTGGGACGAGGCCAGCAGTTCGTTCTCGCTTTCCAGCAGGAAGCCTTCGCCGGCCAGCGCGTGCAGATTGAGGGTGCCGTACTGGCGGCGGGCCACCCACAGCACTGTCTGGATATCGCGCAGGCCACCGGGTGAACCTTTCACGTTGGGTTCGAGGTTGTACTCGGTGTCGTTGTACTTGTGATGGCGGGCCTTGAGTTCGGCGCGCTTGGCCAGGAAGAAGTCCTTGCTCGGCCACATGTGCGCAGTGCTGGTCACCTCAAGCATGCGTTGGCGCAGCGCCTCGGGGCCGGCGATGGTGCGGCTTTCCATCAGGTTGGTGATGACCGTCAGGTCGGCGCGGGCCTGCTCGGCGCACTCGTCGACGGTGCGCACGCTCTGGCCCACTTCCAGGCCGATGTCCCAAAGCAGGGTGAGAAACCGCTCTATGGCGTCGCGGTACTGCTCGTGTTCGGCAGCACCCAGCAGGATCAGCAGGTCGATGTCCGAATGCGGGTGCAGCTCGCCGCGTCCGTAGCCACCCACCGCGACCAGGGCGATGCCGCTCTGGTCACCCCAGTCGAACTGGTTCCAGGCCTGTTGCAGGATGTTGTCGACGAGCCAGGCGCGGGCCTCGATCAGTGGGCGGATTTCGCTGCCACTGCGGAAACGCTTGTCGAGCACCTCGCCGGCCTGGCGGATGGCTTTCTTGAAGGCGGCGATGGGGCTCGCCTTGAGGGCCAGTTCCGCCTGGAACTGGCCGCGGTCGAACAGCTCGGGGTCCACCTGGGGCATCGCGTCACGTTCCTGTCGTAGGGTGGCCTGTGGGAGTGCGGTCAGGCCGAGGTGCGCGGGATGGTGTCGTCCTTGCGCAGGGTGAAGATCTCGTAGCCGGTCGCGGTCACCACCAGGGTGTGCTCCCACTGGGCCGAGAGTTTGCGGTCCTTGGTGATGGCGGTCCAGCCGTCGCCCAGCACCTTGGTGTCGGCCTTGCCCTGGTTGATCATCGGCTCGATGGTGAAGGTCATGCCTTCCTTCAGCTCCATGCCGGTGCCGGCGCGGCCGTAGTGCAGGATCTGCGGCTCTTCGTGGAACACCTTGCCGATGCCGTGGCCACAGAACTCGCGTACCACCGAGAAACCGTTCTTTTCAGCGTGCTTCTGGATCACTTCGCCGATGTCGCCCAGTCGGCAGCCCGGCTTGACCAGTTCGATGGCCTTGTACATGCACTCCTGGGTCACCTTGGACAGGCGCTCGGCCCATACCGGCACGGTACCGACGTGGAACATGCGGCTGGTATCGCCGTGGTAGCCGTCCTTGATCACGGTGACGTCGATGTTCAGCGTGTCACCGTCCTTGAGCGGCTTGTCGTTGGGGATGCCGTGGCAGACCACATGGTTGATCGAGGTGCAGATCGACTTCGGGTAGCCCTTGTAGTTGAGCGGTGCCGGGATGGCCTGCTGGACGTTGACGATGTAGTCGTGGCACAGGCGGTCCAGCTCTTCGGTGGTGACACCGGGCTTGACGTGTTCCTCGATCATTTCCAGCACCTCGGCGGCCAGACGGCCGGCGATGCGCATCTTCTCGATGTCTTCTGCGGTCTTGATGGTGACGGTCATTACAGGCTCTCTACAGCGCCGTGCACGGCGCGAACAAACGGGAAAGGCCGGATTCTAGCAGAGCAGGGCGCCGATCGGTCGGGATAAAGGCGGCAATGCTGCTGTCTACAGCTGGCATTCTGGCGCGAAAGCCGGGGTGCTGCAAAAACCGCTGACGGACGCAACGGTATCCGGGTTCCGTTCGGTCGCGGTCTGTGGTATAAAATGCGCCGCTTTCGGGGACGACCCCGTCAGCACTTAACCCACACACGTGTCGACACGATGACCTGGGTGCCCCGAGTTGCAGAATTCGCGGGTTGGTCATTGGGATACGTGGAGGCCCAACCCGACTTATCAAGGAACTATCATGTCCCAAGTCAACATGCGCGATATGCTGAAGGCCGGTGTGCACTTCGGCCACCAGACCCGTTACTGGAACCCGAAAATGGGCAAGTACATTTTCGGCGCGCGTAACAAGATCCACATCGTCAACCTGGAAAAAACCCTGCCAATGTTCAACGACGCTCTGTCGTTCGTAGAGCGCCTGGCCCAGGGCAAGAACAAGATCCTGTTCGTCGGCACCAAGCGTTCCGCCGGCAAGATCGTCGCCGAGCAAGCTGCTCGTTGCGGTTCGCCGTACGTTGACCACCGTTGGTTGGGCGGCATGCTGACCAACTACAAGACCATCCGCGCTTCGATCAAGCGCCTGCGCGACCTGGAAACCCAGGCCGAAGACGGCACTTTCGCCAAGCTGACCAAGAAAGAAGCCCTGATGCGCTCCCGCGACCTGGAAAAACTGGATCGCAGCCTGGGCGGCATCAAGGACATGGGTGGTCTGCCAGACGCTCTGTTCGTTATCGACGTTGATCACGAGCGCATCGCGATCACCGAAGCCAACAAGCTGGGCATCCCGGTAATCGGCGTTGTCGATACCAACAGCAGCCCGGAAGGTGTTGACTACATCATCCCAGGTAACGATGACGCCATCCGCGCTATCGAGCTGTACATGACTTCGATGGCTGACGCAGTCATCCGCGGCCGCAACAACGTTGCCGGCGGCACCGAAGTTTACGCTGAAGAAGCGGCTGCACCTGCTGCCGAGTAATTAGACGCTAGCGTCGACTTGGCACGCAAAAAGGGGGCTCTGCCCCCTTTTTGCCACCTTGAAATCCTGCTGTCAGCATCGGCCCCGCATCATGGGCCCGCTGAGATAAACACAGTGGATTTGCAGAATTGAACGCCCGTGACGAACGGGTGGAATGGTTGAAAAACTTTCCAAGAGGATTTTGAAATGGCAGCAATTACTGCAGCGCTGGTCAAAGAACTGCGCGAGCGTACCGGCGAAGGCATGATGGATTGCAAGAAGGCCCTGGAAAAGGCCGGCGGCGACATCGAAAAAGCCATTGACGACATGCGTGCCTCGGGCGCCATCAAGGCCGCCAAAAAGGCTGGCAACGTCGCTGCTGAAGGCGCTATCGCCGTCAAGACCGACGGTAAATCCGCCGTCCTGCTGGAAGTGAACTCGCAGACCGACTTCCTGGCCCTGCAAGACGACTTCAAGGCTTTCGTAGCCGACAGCATCGAAGAAGCCTTCGCCCAGAAACTGACCGACGCTGCTCCGCTGATCGCTTCGCGTGAAGCTGCTCGTGAAGCCCTGGTTGCCAAGTGCGGCGAGAACGTCAACATCCGTCGCCTGGTGCGCGTTGAGGGTGACGTTGTCGGTGCCTACCTGCACGGCAACAAGATCGGCGCTGCCGTTGTTCTGAAAGGCGGCGACATCGAGCTGGCCAAGAACATCGCCATGCACGTTGCAGCTTCGAACCCTGAGTTCCTGGATTCGTCGGAAATCTCCGCTGAAGCCATCGAGCGCGAGAAGAACGTCTTCCTGCAGCTGAACGCCGACAAGATCGCCGGCAAGCCGGAAAACATCGTCGAGAACATGATCAACGGCCGTATCACCAAGTTCAAGGCCGAAGCCTCGCTGAAAGAGCAAGCCTTCGTCATGAACCCGGAAGTCAAGGTTGGCGATCTGGCCAAGAAAGCCGGCGCTGAAATCGTTTCCTTCACCTACTTCAAGGTAGGCGAAGGCATCGAGAAGCCAGTCGACGACTTCGCTGCTGAAGTTGCCGCTCAGGTCGCTGCTGCCAAGCAGTAAGACAGCCCCGTCTGTCGCCCCAAAGAGGCTGCCCGCTCACGCGCGCAGCCTCTTTGTCAAAACGGCGAAGGGTTTATAAGGCCCGTCGTCGCTGGCACCGAAGCGGTGCCACGCTACAGTTAGCAGGCTGCAAACAGCCCGCACGAATTTTCTAAAAGTACGCCGCAGGAGAGACTCGCAATGGCTCAGCAGGTGAGTGGTCGCCAACCTCGCTATAAACGCATTTTGCTCAAACTTAGCGGCGAGGCCCTGATGGGCTCGGAAGACTTCGGGATCGACCCGAAAGTGCTGGATCGCATGGCCCTCGAAGTTGGCCAGCTGGTAGGGATCGGTGTCCAGGTCGGCCTGGTGATCGGTGGTGGCAACCTGTTCCGCGGCGCCGCGCTCAGCGCAGCCGGCATGGATCGCGTCACCGGTGACCACATGGGCATGCTGGCTACCGTGATGAACGGCCTGGCCATGCGCGACGCGCTGGAGCGCTCGAACATCCCGGCCCTGGTCATGTCGGCCATTTCCATGGTCGGTGTCACCGATCATTACGATCGTCGCAAAGCTATTCGCCACCTCAACTCCGGGGATGTGGTAATTTTCTCCGCCGGTACCGGCAACCCGTTCTTCACCACCGACTCCGCCGCCTGCCTGCGCGCCATCGAAATCGATGCCGACGTGGTGCTGAAGGCGACCAAGGTCGATGGTGTGTACACTGCCGATCCATTCAAGGACCCGCATGCCGAGAAGTTCGATCACCTGACCTACGACGAGGTCCTGGATCGCAAGCTGGGTGTGATGGACCTGACCGCAATCTGCCTGTGCCGTGACCACAAGATGCCATTGCGGGTATTCAACATGAACAAGCCTGGCGCCCTGCTGAACATCGTGGTGGGTGGCGCTGAAGGTACTCTGATCGAGGAAGGCCAAGCATGATCAACGACATCAAGAAAGACGCGCAGGAGCGCATGGGCAAGTCTATCGAAGCCCTGGCTCGCAACCTCGCGGCAATCCGCACCGGTCGCGCCCACCCAAGCATCCTGGACAGCGTCAAGGTCACTGCCTGGGGTAGCGAGATGCCACTGAACCAGGTGGCCGCGATCACCGTCGAAGATGCCCGCACCCTGAAGATCGTCGCCCACGACAAGAACCTCAGTGCTGCCATCGAAAAGGCCATCCTCACCTCCGACCTGGGCCTGAACCCGTCCAGCGCCGGCACCACCATTCGTGTGCCGATGCCGGCCCTGACCGAGGAAACCCGCAAGGGCTACACCAAGCAGGCCAGTGGCGTTGCCGAGGATGCCAAGGTAGCCGTGCGCAATGTGCGCCGTGACGCTCTGGCCGACCTGAAGAAGCTGACCAAGGACAAGGAAATCAGCGAAGACGAAGAGCGTCGCGCCGCTGACGAGATCCAGAAGCTGACCGACAAGTACGTTGCCGAAGTCGATGCAGCCTTCAAAGCCAAGGAAAAGGACCTGATGGCCGTCTAAGGCCGGGGCTTTTTAATGGAAAAGACCAAGCCAGCGGCGCCGTCCTCGGTGCCGCGTCATGTCGCGATCATCATGGATGGCAACAACCGCTGGGCGAAAAAGCGCCTGTTGCCCGGCGTTGCCGGGCACAAGGCGGGTGTAGACGCCGTTCGCGCGGTCATCGAAGTCTGTGCCGAATCCGGGGTCGAGGTGCTGACCCTGTTCGCCTTCTCCAGCGAGAACTGGCAGCGTCCCGCCGAAGAGGTCGGTGCGCTGATGGAACTGTTCTTCTCGGCCCTGCGCCGCGAGGCCAAACGCCTCAACGAGAACAACATCAGCCTGCGTATCATCGGTGACCGTTCGCGCTTCCATCCCGAGCTGCAGGCCGCCATGCGCGAGGCCGAGGCGCTCACCGCCGGCAACAACCGCTTCATCCTGCAGATCGCGGCCAACTACGGTGGCCAGTGGGACATCGCCCAGGCCGCCCAGCGGCTGGCGCGGGAGGTGCAAGCCGGGCACCTGCGCCCGGAAGACATCACCCCGGGCCTGCTGCAGACCTGCCTGGCAACCGGCGAGTTGCCGCTGCCGGACCTGTGCATCCGCACCGGTGGCGAGCACCGCATCAGCAACTTCCTGTTGTGGCAGCTGGCCTACGCCGAGCTGTACTTCTCCGACCTGTACTGGCCGGACTTCAAACACGAGGCCATGCGCAACGCCCTGGCCGATTTCGCTTCGCGCCAGCGCCGCTTCGGTAAGACCAGCGAGCAGGTCGAGGCTGGAGCTCGTGCTTAATGCTTAAACAACGCATCATTAC
The DNA here is from genome assembly GCF_002113105.1 of Pseudomonas sp. B22(2017). Lineage (NCBI taxonomy): Bacteria > Pseudomonadati > Pseudomonadota > Gammaproteobacteria > Pseudomonadales > Pseudomonadaceae > Pseudomonas > Pseudomonas sp. B22(2017). The sequence goes on along the minus strand of NZ_NEJN01000003.1, from coordinate 71,756 downwards.
CGCGCTGATCCTGCTGCCGATCGCGCTGGGTGGCTTCTTCCTGCTCAACGGTGGGGACTTCGCCCTGTTCATCGGCTTAGTGGTGACCCTCGGCGCCTGGGAGTGGGCGCGTCTGGCCGGGCTCATGGCCCAGCCGCTGCGCATCGCCTATGCCGTGGTCGTCGCCGGAGCGCTGATGCTGCTGTACATCCTTCCGGAGCTGGCGCCCTGGGTGCTGGGCGCTGCGGTGATCTGGTGGGGGTTGGCCACCTGGCTGGTGCTTACCTATCCACGTAGTAGCGAGCTGTGGGCCAGTGCAGCCTGCCGGTTGCTGATCGGCCTGCTGGTTTTGCTGCCGGCCTGGCAGGGTCTGGTGCTGCTCAAGCACTGGCCGCTGGGTAACTGGCTGATCCTGTCGGTCATGGTGCTGGTGTGGGCTGCCGATATTGGCGCGTACTTCTCCGGCCGTGCCTTCGGCAAGCGCAAGCTGGCGCCTCAGGTGAGCCCTGGCAAAAGCTGGGAAGGCGTGTATGGCGGCCTGGCGGTCAGCCTGGTGATTACCCTGGTGGTCGGCATCAGTCGCGACTGGGGCTTCGGCCAGATTCTGCTGGGCCTGCTGAGTGCAGCCCTGGTGGTCATGTCTTCGGTGGTCGGTGACCTGACCGAAAGCATGTTCAAGCGCCGTTCCGGCATCAAGGACAGCAGCAACCTGTTGCCTGGCCATGGTGGGGTACTCGATCGCATCGACAGCCTGACTGCGGCGATCCCTATTTTCGCCGTGCTGCTATGGGCCGCCGAATGGGGTGTGATGTGAGCCGTCCGCAGCGTATTACCGTGCTCGGGGCCACCGGCTCCATCGGCCTGAGCACGCTGGATGTCATCGCGCGTCATCCCGACCGCTACCAGGTGTTCGCTCTGAGTGGCTATTCGCGTATCGACGATTTGCAGGTCCTGTGCGTGCGCCATCGCCCGGCATTCGCCGTGGTGCCGAGCGCCGAGGCGGCCGCGCGACTGCGCGAAAGCCTGGTAGCAGCGGGCTGCGCCACCGAGGTGCTGGAAGGCGAGGCCGGGTTGTGCCAGGTGGCTTCTGCGTCGGAAGTGGACGCGGTGATGGCCGCCATCGTCGGTGCCGCCGGCCTGCGCCCCACCCTGGCGGCGGTCGAGGCGGGCAAGAAGGTGTTGCTGGCCAACAAGGAGGCGCTGGTGATGTCCGGCGCGCTGTTCATGGAGGCGGTGCGGCGCAGTGGTGCCGTGCTGTTGCCGATCGACAGCGAGCACAATGCGATCTTCCAGTGCATGCCCGGCGACTACGCGCGCGGCCTGAGTGCCGTCGGCGTGCGCCGGATCCTGCTTACTGCCTCCGGTGGCCCGTTCCGCGAGACGCCCGTCGAGGCGTTGCTGGACGTCACCCCGGAACAGGCCTGCGCGCACCCCAACTGGTCCATGGGGCGCAAGATTTCCGTGGATTCGGCCAGCATGATGAACAAGGGCCTGGAGCTGATCGAGGCCTGCTGGTTGTTCGATGCCGCACCGGCCAAGGTCGAGGTGGTAGTGCACCCGCAGAGCGTGATCCACTCCCTGGTGGATTATGTGGACGGTTCGGTGCTGGCGCAGTTGGGTAACCCGGACATGCGCACACCCATCGCCAACGCCCTGGCCTGGCCCGAGCGGATCGATTCCGGTGTGGCACCGCTGGACCTGTTCGCCATCGCCCGTCTGGACTTCCAGGCGCCCGACGAACAGCGCTTCCCTTGCCTGCGCCTGGCGCGGCAGGCTGCCGAGGCCGGCAACAGCGCACCGGCCGTGCTCAATGCGGCAAACGAGGTCGCAGTCGAGGCATTTCTCCAGCGGCGTATCCGCTTCCCGGAGATCGCGGGTATGATCGAACAGGTGCTCGATCAGGAGCCCGTCGTACCGCTGCCGTCGTTGGACGCGGTGTTCGCCGCCGACCAGCGTGCCCGGGAGCTTTCCCGTGAGTGGCTGAGGCGTCACGGTCGCTGATGCAGGCCCGCCACGGTTCACGAGGGGGCTGGGCATGATGCCAGCCCGCTGAACATCATTCGGAGATGGATATGACAGCGCTCTACATGATTATCGGCACCCTCGTAGCCTTGGGTGTACTGGTCACTTTCCATGAATTCGGCCACTTCTGGGTGGCACGCCGCTGCGGTGTCAAGGTGCTGCGCTTCTCGGTGGGCTTCGGCACGCCGCTGCTGCGCTGGCATGACCGCCATGGCACCGAGTTCGTGGTCGCGGCGATCCCGCTGGGTGGCTACGTCAAGATGCTCGACGAGCGCGAGGGGGACGTGCCGCCGGCGCTGATCGAGCAGTCGTTCAACCGCAAGTCCGTGCGCCAGCGCATCGCGATCGTCGCGGCGGGCCCGGTTGCCAACTTCCTGCTGGCCATCCTGTTCTTCTGGGTGCTGGCGATGCTGGGTACCCAGCAGATCCGCCCGGTGATCGGCGCGGTCGATGCGGGCAGCCTGGCAGCATCGGCAGGCCTGACCGCAGGTCAGGAAATCGTCTCCATCGACGGCAAGCCGACCAATGGTTGGTCTGCGGTCAACCTGCAACTGGTTCGCCGCCTGGGCGAGAGCGGCACCTTGCAGATTGGCGTGCGTGAAGAGGGCACCAGCGCCGAGCGCCAGCTGCAGGTGAAGCTGGACAGCTGGCTCAAGGGCGCCGACGAGCCGGACCCGATCCAGTCCCTTGGGCTGCACCCTTGGCGCCCGGCGATCTTGCCGGTGTTGGCCGAGATCGATCCGAAGGGGCCGGCTGCCGCTGCGGGCCTGAAAACCGGTGACAAGCTGCTGGCCCTCGATGGCGTGGCAGTGAGCGAATGGCAGCAGGTGGTCGATGCCGTGCGGGCCCGCCCGCAAGCCAAGGTTCTTGTGCGTGTCGAGCGCGATGGTGCTGCGCTGGACGTCCCGGTCATCCTGGCGCGCAAGGGCGAGGGCAAGGCGGCCGGCGGCTATCTGGGCGCCGGGGTAAAAGGTGGCGAATGGCCTGCCAGCATGCTTCGCGAAGTCAGCTACGGCCCGCTGGATGCGGTGAGTGAGGGCTTGTCACGCACCTGGAACATGAGCGTCCTGACCCTTGAATCGCTGAAGAAAATGCTGTTCGGGGAGCTCTCGGTAAAAAACTTGAGCGGACCGATAACCATTGCTAAAGTGGCGGGCGCTTCAGCCCAGTCCGGCGTGGGGGATTTCCTGAATTTCCTGGCCTACCTGAGCATAAGCCTGGGGGTTCTTAACCTGCTGCCCATCCCGGTTCTGGATGGGGGGCATTTGCTGTTTTACCTGGTCGAGTGGGTGCGCGGTCGTCCGCTGTCGGATCGGGTGCAAGGTTGGGGGGTCCAGATCGGTATCAGTTTGGTCATAGGGGTGATGTTGCTCGCCCTGATCAACGATCTGGGTCGACTATAAAGCTTCGCTCAATTGCGAAACCTGCCGTCTTGTCGCGGCGGGCTGTTTATTGCCAGTTGGAATAAAAGGACTTCATGAAACGTCTGCTGCTAACTGCGGTCATGTCCGCACTGATGATCGCTGAAGTTCACGCCGAGTCCTTCACCATCTCCGATATCCGCGTCAACGGCCTGCAGCGGGTTTCCGCCGGCAGTGTCTTCGGTGCCTTGCCGCTGAACGTCGGCGACCAGGCCGATGACCGCCGACTGGTGGAGTCGACCCGTTCCCTGTTCAAGACCGGCTTCTTCCAGGACATTCAGCTGAACCGCGATGGCAATGTCCTGATCATCAACGTGGTCGAACGCCCGTCGGTGTCGAGCATCGAGATCGAAGGCAACAAGGCCATCAGCACCGAAGACCTGATGAAAGGCCTGAAGCAATCCGGCCTGGCCGAAGGCGAGATCTTCCAGCGTGCCACCCTCGAAGGTGTGCGTAACGAACTGCAGCGCCAATACGTGGCCCAGGGCCGCTATTCGGCCGAGGTCGACGCCGAGGTGGTGCCGCAGCCGCGCAACCGCGTGGCGCTGAAGATCAAGATCAACGAAGGCACCGTCGCCGCCATTCAGCACATCAACATCGTTGGCAACAACGTGTTCGACGACGAGACCCTGGCGCAGCTGTTCGAGCTGAAGACCACCAACTGGCTGTCGTTCTTCAAGAACGACGACAAGTACGCCCGCGAAAAGCTCTCCGGTGACCTGGAGCGCCTGCGTTCCTACTACCTGGACCGCGGCTACATCAACATGGACATCGCCTCCACCCAGGTGTCCATCACGCCGGACAAGAAACACGTCTACATCACCGTCAATATCAACGAAGGCGAGAAGTACACCGTCCGTGACGTGAAGCTGTCCGGTGACCTGAAGGTGCCGGAAGATCAGGTCAAGTCGCTGCTGCTGGTGCAGCCTGGCCAGGTGTTCTCGCGCAAGGTGATGACCAGCACCTCCGAGCTGATCACCCGCCGCCTGGGTAACGAAGGCTACACCTTCGCCAACGTCAACGGTGTGCCGCAGCCGAACGATGAAGACCACACCGTCGACATCATGTTCGTGGTCGACCCGGGCAAGCGTGCCTACGTCAACCGCATCAACTACCGCGGCAACACCAAGACCGAAGACGAAGTGCTGCGTCGCGAAATGCGCCAGATGGAAGGCGGCTGGGCCTCGACCTACCTGATCGACCAGTCCAAGACCCGCCTGGAACGCCTGGGCTTCTTCAAGGAAGTGAACGTCGAGACCCCGCCGGTGCCGGGCACCGACGACCAGGTCGACGTCAACTACAGCGTCGAGGAACAGGCCTCCGGCTCGATCACCGCCAGCGTCGGTTTCGCCCAGAGCGCCGGCCTGATCCTCGGTGGTTCGATCAGCCAGAGCAACTTCCTCGGTACCGGTAACAAGGTATCCATCGGCCTGACCCGTTCGGAATACCAGACCCGCTACAACTTCGGCTTCGTTGACCCCTACTTCACTGCCGATGGCGTGAGCCTGGGTTACAACGCCTTCTACCGCAGCACCGACTACGACGACCTCGACGTCGACGTGGCCAGCTACGCGGTGGACAGCTACGGTGCAGGCGTCAGCCTCGGCTACCCGATCAGCGAGACCTCGCGCCTGACCTATGGCCTGAGCGTGCAGCAGGACAAGATCAAGACCGGCAAGTACACCGTTGACGAGATCTTCGATTTCCTCGAAGAGGAAGGCGACAGCTTCCTGAACTTCAAGGCCTCGATCGGCTGGTCGGAGTCGACCCTGAACAAAGGCGTGCTGGCGACCCGTGGTCACTCGCAAAGCCTGACCCTGGAATCCACCATTCCGGGCAGCGACCTGTCGTTCTTCAAGCTCGACTACCGCGGCCAGCTGTTCAAGCCGATTACCAACGACTACACCCTGCGCCTGCACACCGAGCTGGGCTATGGTGATGGTTACGGCAGCACCTCCGGCCTGCCGTTCTACGAGAACTACTTCGCGGGTGGCTTCAACTCCGTCCGTGGCTTCAAGGACAGCAGCCTGGGCCCACGCAGTACCCCAAGCCGCGGCGAGGCCAACGGCGGCAAGCCAGGCACCATCGCCGACCCGGACCAGGATCCGTTGCCGTTTGGTGGCAACGTGCTGGTACAAGGTGGTGTGGAGCTGCTGTTCCCGCTGCCATTCGTCAAGGATCAGCGTTCGCTGCGCACGTCCGTGTTCTGGGATGTGGGTAACGTGTTCGACACCAATTGCGGCAACCAGCCTGATTGCGAGAAGGTCGGTTTCTCGGGTATGGCCAGCTCGGTCGGCCTGGGCGTGACCTGGATCACCGCACTGGGCCCGCTGAGCTTCAGCCTGGCAATGCCGGTCAAGAAGCCGGACGATGCCGACACCCAGGTGTTCCAATTCTCTCTGGGCCAGACCTTCTGAGGTCGGCCCTCGCTTAATGACAACGGTTTATCCAGGAGTGCATCGTGCGTAAGTTGACCCAACTGGCCGTAGTGGCCGCGGCGCTTGTCGCCACCCCGGCTTTCGCCGAAATGAAGGTTGCCGTCCTGAACTATCAGATGGCCCTGCTGGAGTCGGACGCCGCCAAGAAATACGCGGTGGATGCCGAGAAGAAGTTCGGCCCGCAATTGACCAAGCTGAAAAGCCTGGAAAGCAGCGCCAAGGGCATCCAGGACCGTCTGATCAAGGGCGGCGACAAGATGCAGCAGCAGGAGCGCGAGCGCCTGGAACTCGAGTTCAAGCAGAAGGCCCGTGACTTCCAGTTCCAGTCCAAAGAACTGAACGAAGCCAAGGCCGTTGCTGACCGCGACATGCTCAAGCAACTGAAGCCGAAGCTGGATGGCGCTGTCGAGGAAGTGATCAAGAAGGGTGGTTACGACCTGGTCCTCGAGCGTGGCGCGGTCATCGATGTCAAGCCTCAGTACGACATCACCCGCCAGGTCATCGAGCGCATGAACCAAGCCCGTTGATATGACTGTGACCATGACGCTAGGCCAGTTGGCCGAGGCCCTCGGCGCCACTCTCAAGGGGCCCGAGGCGCTGCAGATTACCGGGCTGGCCACCTTGCAGGAGGCTGGCCCAGGTCAGTTGAGCTTCCTCGCCAACCCGCAGTACCGCAAGTTCCTGGATAGCAGCCAGGCGGCTGCGGTGCTGCTGAAGGCGGCGGACGCCGAAGGCTTTGCCGGCAATGCGCTGATCGTCGCCGACCCGTATCTGGCCTATGCGCGCATCTCCCACCTGTTCGACCCCAAACCCAAGGCTGTGGCGGGTATTCATCCCAGCGCCGTGGTGGCCGAGGACGCGCAGGTGGACGCCAGTGCCAGCATCGGGCCGTTCGCGGTCATCGAAAGCGGTGCGCGCATCGCGGCTAATGTCAGTGTGGGTGCACACTGTGTGGTCGGTGCCCGTTGCGTGATCGGTGAGGGCGGCTGGCTGGCCCCGAGGGTCACCCTGTACCATGATGTGACCATCGGAAAGCGTGTGGTCATCCAGTCAGGTGCCGTGATTGGCGGTGAAGGCTTCGGTTTTGCCAACGAGAAGGGCGTGTGGCGCAAAATTGCCCAGATCGGTGGTGTTACCATCGGCGACGACGTGGAAATCGGTGTCAACACTGCGGTCGACCGCGGGGCACTGTCGGATACGCGCATCGCTGATGGGGTCAAGCTCGACAACCAGATCCAGATCGCCCACAACGTGCAGATCGGTGAGCACACGGCCATGGCTGCCTGCGTCGGGATTTCCGGCAGCACGCGCATCGGCAAGCATTGCACCATTGCCGGAGGTGTCGGCATGGTGGGTCATATCGATGTCTGTGATAACGTTTTCGTGTCCGGGATGACCATGGTGACCCGTTCGATCACCGAACCGGGTGCCTATTCTTCCGGCACTGCCATGCAGCCACTGGCTGAATGGCGCAAGAGCGCCGCGCGTATCCGCCACCTGGACGACATGGCCAAGCGTCTCCAGCAGCTGGAAAAACGCGTCGATACCGTGACCTCAGGTGGCCAGCCGACATCAGAAGGCTGATACCATTCCCTGAGCAAGAGTGAACAGTCGCTAGCTGGCTCCTCTTTGGACTGCAAAAGGAGCGTGTGGTCAGCACCTGCGCTCCCTATTCTTATTACAGGCTTCCCCCCCGAAATGATGGACATCAACGAGATTCGCGAATACCTGCCTCACCGTTACCCGTTCCTGTTGGTGGACCGCGTGACGGAGCTGGACTACGAGGCCCAGAGCATTCGTGCCTACAAGAATGTCAGCATCAACGAGCCGTTCTTCAACGGCCATTTCCCGGCGCACCCGATCATGCCGGGCGTCCTGATCATCGAAGCCATGGCACAGGCCGCGGGTATCCTCGGTTTCAAGATGCTCGACGCCAAACCGGCCGATGGCACCCTGTACTACTTCGTCGGCTCCGACAAGCTGCGTTTCCGTCAGCCGGTACTGCCGGGTGACCAGCTTGTGCTGGAGGCGAAGTTCCTCAGCCGCAAGAGCATGATCTGGAAATTCGAGTGCCGCGCCCTGGTCGACGGCAAGCCGGTTTGCTCGGCAGAAATCACCTGTGCGGAACGCTCCCTATGAATTCGATTGATCCTCGGGCCATTATCGACCCCTCGGCCAGGCTGGCCGATGGTGTCGAGGTCGGCCCCTGGTCGATCATTGGCCCTGATGTGGAGATCGGGGAGGGCACCGTTATCGGCCCGCATGTTGTGCTCAAAGGGCCGACCCGCATCGGCAAGCACAACCGTATCTTTCAGTTTTCCTCGATCGGCGAAGACACCCCGGACCTCAAGTACAAGGGTGAGCCGACGCGCCTGGTGATCGGTGACCACAATGTGATCCGCGAAGGGGTGACCATTCACCGCGGTACCGTCCAGGACCGTTCGGAAACCACCGTCGGTGACCATAACCTGATCATGGCCTATGCCCACATCGGCCACGACAGCGTTATCGGCAACCACTGCATCCTGGTCAACAACACGGCCTTGGCCGGCCATGTGCACGTGGGGGATTGGGCGATCCTGTCCGGTTACACCCTGGTGCACCAGTACTGCCATATCGGTGCCCACGCGTTTTCCGGCATGGGCACGGCGATCGGCAAGGATGTCCCTGCCTTCGTCACCGTGTTCGGCAGCCCGGCCGAAGCCCGCAGCATGAACTTCGAAGGCATGCGCCGCCGGGGTTTCAGCGACGAGGTGATCCATGTGCTGCGCCGTTGCTACAAGATTGTCTATCGCCAGGGCCTGACCGTCGAAGACGCGCTCAAGGAGCTGGACGAACTGGCTGCGAAGCACCCTGAGGTCGATCTGTTCCGCCAGTCGATCGTGAGCTCCGCCCGCGGCATCACCCGCTGACATGGCCCAGCTTTGCGTAGCCTTGGTCGCAGGTGAGGCCAGCGGCGATATTCTCGGTTCAGGCTTGATGCGTGCCATCAAGGCACGCCACCCCGATGTACGGTTCATCGGCGTTGGTGGTCCCTTGATGGAAGCCGAAGGCCTGCAATCCTATTTCCCCATGGAGCGCCTGGCCGTCATGGGCCTGGTCGAAGTGCTGGGGCGCCTGCGCGAGCTGCTCAAGCGGCGCAAGCTGCTGATCGAGACCCTGATCGGCGAAAAGCCCGATGTGTTCATCGGCATCGATGCCCCCGACTTCACCCTCAACATCGAACTGAAACTGCGTCAGGCCGGGATCAAGACCGTGCACTACGTCAGCCCGTCGGTATGGGCCTGGCGGCAGAAGCGTGTGCTGAAGATTCGCGAAGGCTGCGACCTGATGCTGACGCTGTTGCCATTCGAGGCGCGGTTCTATGAAGAGCAGGGCGTGCCAGTGCGCTTCGTTGGCCACCCGTTGGCCGATACCATCCCGCTAGAAGCCGACCGTCCTGCGGCGCGTGCCGCGCTTGGCCTGGGCGAAGGGCCGGTAGTGGCGTTGATGCCGGGCAGTCGGGGCGGCGAAGTAGGGCGCCTGGGGGCACTGTTCCTGGATGCTGCCCAAAGGCTGCGCCAGCAGGTACCGGGCGTGCGTTTCGTACTGCCCTGTGCCAATGCCGCGCGGCGTGCCCAGATCGAGCAGATGCTCGAAGGGCGTAAGCTGCCGCTGACCCTGCTCGATGGCCAGTCGCACCAGGCTTTGGCGGCCTGTGACGCGGTGCTGATCGCCTCGGGTACTGCCACCCTCGAAGCGCTGCTGTACAAGCGGCCGATGGTTGTGGCCTATCGCCTGGCGCCCCTGACCTACTGGATCCTCAAACGCCTGGTAAAGAGCCCCTACGTTTCGTTGCCGAACCTGCTGGCCCAGCGTGCGCTGGTACCCGAGCTGCTGCAGGATGACGCCACCAGCGAAGCACTGGCCAATACCCTGGCTCCGCTGGTAGCCGATGGCAGCCGGCAGACCGAAAGTTTCGACGAAATTCACCGCACCCTTCGCCGTGACGCCTCCAACCAGGCGGCCGAGGCGGTACTGGCCTTGCTCAAGGACCGCTGACATGCAAATTGGACTGGACTTCAACCTGGTCGAGGACCTGGTCGCGGGCGTCGACGAAGTGGGCCGTGGCCCGCTGTGCGGTGCAGTCGTGACCGCGGCGGTGATCCTCGACCCGGCGCGCCCGATCCTCGGCCTGAACGATTCGAAGAAACTCACCGAAGCCAAGCGCGAAGCGCTGTTCGACGAGATCTGCGAAAAGGCCTTGAGCTTCTGCATCGCGCGTGCCGAGGTCGAGGAAATCGACCGCCTGAACATCCTGCATGCGACCATGCTGGCCATGCAGCGCGCGGTGGAAGGCCTGCACATTACACCGAAGCTGGCCCTGATCGACGGTAACCGCTGCCCGAAACTGGCCGTACCGGCGTCGCCGGTAGTCAAGGGCGATAGCCAGGTGCCGGCCATCGCGGCGGCGTCGATCCTGGCCAAGGTGACCCGTGACCGGGAGATGAGCGCATTCGAGCTGATCTACCCGGGTTATGGCATTGGTGGGCACAAGGGGTACCCGACCCCGGTGCACCTCGAGGCGCTGGCACGGTTGGGGCCTACGCCCATTCATCGGCGCTCCTTTGCCCCGGTGCGGGCTGCGTGGGACGCACGTGAAGGCGTCACCGACTCCCTGATCTGACCTCTGGGGCCGCCTTGCGGCCCTTCGCGGGCACGCCCGCTCCCACAGGTATGGCGCCGTTCCCGAGGGCGATGATATTCCTCTGGGAGCGGGCGTGCCCGCGAAGGGCTGCGAAGCAGCCCCAAAAAACATCCCCATTTACGCTACAATCCCGCCCTTGTCGTTCAGCACTGCTACAGGATCTTCCATGTCGGTTCCCTTCGTTCACCTGCGCGTCCACTCCGAATTCTCGCTGGTCGACGGCCTGGTGCGGATCAAGCCGCTGGCCAAGGCGCTGGCCGGGATGAACATGCCGGCGGTGGCGATCACCGACCAGAGCAACATGTGCTCGCTGGTAAAGTTCTACAAGACTGCCATGGGCGCGGGCATCAAGCCGATCTGCGGCGCCGACCTGTGGCTGGCCGCTGCCGACCCGGAAGCACCGCTGTCGCGTATCTGCTTCCTGGCCATGAACCCCAAGGGGTACCGCAACCTCACCGAGCTGATCTCGCGCGGCTGGACCGAGGGCCAGCGCAACGGCCTGGTGATCCTTCAGCGTGAATGGATCGCCCCGGCCAGCGAGGGCCTGATCGCCCTGTCCGCAGGCAAGGAAGGTGACATCGGCATGGCCTTGCTGGCGGGGCGGCAAGATGAAGCCGAGGCCCTGCTGCAGGACTGGATGGCGATGTTCCCCGAGCGCTTCTATGTCGAGGTGCAGCGCACCAACCGCGCCCGCGACGAGGAATATGTGCACGCCGCCGTGGCCTTGGCCGACAGGTTCGGCGCTCCGCTGGTGGCAACCAACGATGTGCGTTTCATCAAGCAATCGGACTTCGATGCTCACGAAACCCGCGTATGCATCGGTGAGGGCTGGACCCTTGACGACCCGCGCCGTCCAAGGATGTACAGCGACCAGCAGTACCTGAAGTCGGCCGAAGAAATGACCGAACTGTTCAGCGACCTGCCCGACGCCATTGCCAACACCGTCGAGATTGCCAAGCGTTGCAACATCCAGGTGCAGCTGGGCAAGTACTTCCTGCCCGACTTCCCCACGCCCAATGGCATGGGCATCGATGACTACCTGCGGCATGTGTCCCACGAAGGCCTGGAAGAGCGCCTGGCAGTGCTGTGGCCGAAAGAGACCACGCCCAACTACGAAGAGAAGCGCCAGGTTTACCTGGACCGCCTGAAGTTCGAACTGGACATCATCATCCAGATGGGCTTCCCCGGTTACTTCCTGATCGTGATGGACTTCATCAAGTGGGCCAAGAACAACGGTGTGCCGGTCGGCCCGGGCCGGGGGTCGGGTGCTGGCTCGCTGGTGGCCTATGTACTGAAGATCACCGACCTCGACCCGCTGGCCTACGACCTGCTGTTCGAGCGCTTCCTCAACCCTGAACGTATTTCCATGCCCGACTTCGACGTTGACTTCTGCATGGATGGCCGTGACCGGGTGATCGACTATGTGGCCGAAGCCTATGGCCGCAACGCGGTCAGCCAGATCATCACCTTCGGTACCATGGCGGCGAAGGCGGTGGTGCGAGACGTGGCGCGGGTACAGGGCAAGTCCTACGGCCTGGCCGACCGCCTGTCGAAGATGATCCCGTTCGAAGTGGGCATGACCCTGGAAAAGGCCTACGAGCAGGAAGAGATCCTGCGCGACTTCCTCAAGGGTGACGAAGACGCCCGCGAAATCTGGGACATGGCCCTGAAGCTCGAGGGCGTGACACGCGGTACCGGCAAGCACGCCGGTGGTGTGGTCATTGCCCCCACCAAGCTCACCGACTTCTCGCCGATCGCCTGTGATGAAGAGGGCGGCGGCCTGGTAACCCAGTTCGACAAGGATGACGTCGAGGCCGCCGGCCTGGTGAAGTTCGACTTCCTCGGCCTGCGGACCCTGACCATCATCAAGTGGGCGATGGAGATCATCAACCGCGAGCAGGCCAAGAAGAACCTGCCCGATGTAAACATCGACTTCATCCCACTGGACGACCGCAAGACCTACGAGCTGTTGCAGAAGGCCGAAACCACGGCGGTGTTCCAGCTTGAATCGCGGGGCATGAAAGAGCTGATCAAGAAGCTCAAGCCCGACTGCCTGGAAGACCTTATCGCACTGGTGGCGCTGTTCCGCCCAGGCCCGCTGCAGTCGGGCATGGTGGACGACTTCATCAACCGCAAGCACGGCCGCGCCGAGCTCGCCTACCCCCATCCGGACTACCAGTACGAAGGCCTGAAGCCGGTGCTGGCACCGACCTACGGCATCATCCTGTACCAGGAACAGGTGATGCAGATCGCCCAGGTGATGGCTGGTTATACCCTCGGCGGCGCCGACATGCTGCGCCGTGCGATGGGTAAGAAGAAGCCCGAGGAAATGGCCAAACAGCGCGGTGGTTTCATCGAAGGTTGTGCCAACAACAATATCGATGCAGACCTGGCTGGTAACATCTTCGACCTGGTGGAAAAGTTCGCCGGTTACGGCTTCAACAAATCCCACTCCGCCGCCTATGGCCTGGTTTCGTACCAGACCGCATGGCTGAAAACCCACCACCCGGCGCCGTTCATGGCTGCGGTGTTGTCGGCGGATATGCACAACACCGACAAGGTGGTGGTGCTGGTCGAGGAAGTGCGCAGCATGAAGCTGCGCCTCGACGCGCCCGACGTGAACTTCTCCGACTTCAAGTTCACCGTCAACAATGACGGGCGCATCGTCTACGGCCTGGGCGCCATCAAGGGCGTCGGCGAGGGCCCGGTGGAGGCGATCGTCGAGGCTCGCGCCCAGGGTGGCCCATTCAAGGACCTGTTCGACTTCTGTGAGCGCATCGACCTCAAACGGGTCAACAAGCGTACCCTCGACGCGCTGATCCGCAGTGGTGCGCTGGACCGCCTGGGCCCGCACTTCCATGACGAGATCAAGGCCTACCACGCCAATATCGATATCAACCGTGCAACCCTGCTCTCGGCGCTGGGCGAGGCCATCAAGGCTGCCGAGCAGGCCGCCCACACAGCTGACAGTGGCCACGTCGACCTGTTCGGCGGCATGTTCGAAGAGGCGGATGCCGACGTCTACGCCAACCACCGCAAGGTGCGCGAACTGACCCTCAAGGAACGCCTGAAGGGCGAAAAGGACACCCTTGGCCTGTACCTCACCGGCCACCCGATCGACGAGTACGAGACCGAGATCCGCCGCTTCGCCCGCCAGCGCATCATCGACCTCAAGCCGTCACGCGATACCCAGACCATCGCCGGCATGATCATTGCCCTGCGGGTGATGAAGAACAAGAAGGGCGACAAGATGGGCTTCGTCACCCTGGATGACCGCTCCGGGCGCATCGAGGCGTCGCTGTTTGCCGATGCCTTCATGGCGGCACAGTCCTTGCTGCAGACCGATGCCATGGTGGTGGTCGAAGGCGAGGTCAGCAACGACGATTTCTCCGGTGGCCTGCGCCTGCGGGTGAAGCAGGTGATGACCATGGAGGATGCGCGCACCAAGCTGGCCGAGAGCCTGCGCCTGAAGGTGGCACACGAAGCGCTCAAGGGCGACCGGCTGAAGTGGCTGGGCGAGTTGATTACCCGACATCGCGGCGCTTGCCCGATCACCCTCGAATACACCGGCAGCGACGCCAAGGCCATGCTGCAGTTCGGCGAGCAGTGGGCTATCGACCCGGCCGATGGGCTGATTCAGGCGCTGCGTGACCAGTTCGGGCGTGAGAACGTCTTCCTGCAATATCGTTGAACCGACAAAAATTTAATCTCGACCTGAATGCGCCTGATCCCTTAAGGTAGGGCGCCAAACGGATCAACCGGCCGGCCGCCTGGCCGTAGACCCAAGACGGATGACTATGAACCCGAATTTTCTCGATTTCGAACAGCCGATTGCCGACCTGCAAGCCAAGATCGAAGGCCTGCGCCTGGTAGGCAACGACAATTCGCTGAACATCAGCGATGAAATTGCCCGTCTGCAAGACAAGAGCAACACCCTGACCGAAAGCATCTTCGGCAACCTGACCAGCTGGCAGATCGCCCGCCTGGCTCGTCATCCGCGTCGTCCTTACACCCTGGACTACCTGGAGCACATCTTCACCGAGTTCGAAGAACTGCACGGCGACCGTCATTTCTCGGACGACGCTGCCATCGTCGGCGGTACTGCCCGCCTGGACGGCAAGCCGGTCATGGTCATCGGTCACCAGAAGGGCCGCGAAGTGCGCGAGAAGGTACGCCGCAACTTCGGCATGCCGCGCCCTGAAGGCTACCGCAAGGCCTGCCGCCTGATGGAAATGGCCGAGCGCTTCAAGATGCCGATCCTGACCTTCATCGACACCCCGGGCGCCTACCCGGGCATCGACGCCGAAGAGCGCAACCAGAGCGAGGCCATCGCCTGGAACCTGCGCGTGATGGCGCGCCTGAAAACCCCGATCATCGCCACCGTGATCGGTGAGGGTGGTTCCGGCGGTGCGCTGGCCATCGGTGTGTGCGACCAGTTGAACATGCTGCAGTACTCCACCTACTCGGTGATCTCGCCGGAAGGCTGCGCCTCGATCCTGTGGAAGACTGCCGACAAGGCAGCCGACGCAGCCGAAGCCATGGGCATCACCGCCGAGCGCCTGAAGAGCCTGAACATCGTCGACAAGGTCATCCAGGAGCCGCTGGGCGGCGCCCACCGTGACCCGGCGAAGATGTCGGAAAGCATCCGTGCCGACCTGGTACAGCAGCTGGACATGCTCGGCAAGCTCGACCATGACGCGCTGCTGGCCCGCCGTTACGATCGCCTGATGAGCTACGGTATCTGATAGCGAGATGAATGGCACCGGCTTCGCCGGTGTTCGCGGGTGAACCCGCTCCCACAGGTACTGCGCAGCCCTCTGAAACGGCGCGATCCCTGTGGGAGCGGGTTCACCCGCGAATGCATTCTCGAATTGAGTGCGGGTTCGATGATCAACCTCACCCTTTGGCTCAACGCCCCAGTCTGGTACATCGCCTTCTCCGGCGGCCTCGATTCCACCGTCCTCCTGCACCTGCTCGCCGACTACGCCCGCAATCACGCATCCCCTCCATTGCGCGCCATCCACGTCCACCACGGCCTGCAATCCGCCGCCGATGCCTGGCCCGCCCACTGCCAAACCGTCTGCGACAATCTCGGCATCGAACTCCAGGTCATCCACGTCCAGGTCATCCCCGGCGCCAGCCTCGAACAGTCCGCCCGCGACGCCCGCTATGCTGCC
The DNA here is from genome assembly GCF_002113105.1 of Pseudomonas sp. B22(2017). NCBI lineage: Bacteria > Pseudomonadati > Pseudomonadota > Gammaproteobacteria > Pseudomonadales > Pseudomonadaceae > Pseudomonas > Pseudomonas sp. B22(2017). Next base: position 56,032 of record NZ_NEJN01000003.1, on the reverse strand, counting down.
TTCAGGCAAGCCCTCGGCCCAGGCGACATCCTGTTCACCGGCCAGCACCGCGACGACCAGGCCGAAACCCTGCTGTTCCGCCTGCTGCGCGGCGCAGGCCTGCGTGGCATGGCTGCAATGCCGGGGCAGCGGGCGCTAGGGCAGGGTAGCCTGGTCAGGCCATTGCTGGGCTGTTCCCGCCAGCAACTGCAGGACCACGCCCAGGCCAATGGGCTGGCCTGGATCGAAGATCCGACGAACGCTGACACACAATTTGCCCGCAACTACCTGCGCAGCGAAGTCTTTCCGCTGCTTCGGCAACGTTGGCCGCAGGCCAGCCAGAACCTGGCCCGCGCCGCCGAGCACCTGAGCGAAGCCCAAGGCCTGCTGGACGAGCTTGCCCAGGACGACCTGGCGCTCGCCGGGGAGGGCGCGCCGGTGGCTTGGCCGGGGCTGGACTCCCTCGACCTGGCCACCCTGGTGGCGCTGTCGCCGGCCCGTCAGCGCAATGCCCTGCAGTACTGGCTGAGCCGCCGTACCCGGCTGCCCGACACCCGGCACTGGGCCGGCTGGGCGGACCTGCGCGATGCCGCGGCCGATGCCCGGCCCGCCTGGCAGCTTGCCGATGGGCAGTTGCTGCGCAGTCATGGCCGCATCTGGTGGTTGAGTGGTGACTGGCTGCAGCTGCCCGTCGGCGAACTGCCCTGGGCTGATACCGCCAAGCCTTTGCTGTTGCCGGGTAACGGCAGGGTGCGTCTTGTTGGCGCAGCGCCGCTGGACGGCCTGCGCATTGCCTACCGCCAGGGCGGTGAAGTGCTGGATGTACCCGGCCGCGGCCGACGCGACCTCAAGCGCCTGTTAAACGAACTGCAGGTGCCGCTTTTCCTGCGCCCGCGCCTGCCACTGCTGTACCAGGGCGAACGCTTGCTGGCGGTGGCCAACCTGCCCGGGCTGGTGCAGGCTGATTGCCAGCTGTCCTGGCAGTTGCCGACGAACGCGCAAGGTTTGAGCTGAAGGGTACATTCGGGTAGACTACCCTCCCTTCTTGATACAGCTTCTGTGGGTTCCGCGAAAACACAGGAGTTGCCGATTACCAAGCAGTTTTTTGCTGGGCTGATTCTGAAAATGACGAGCGAGCTCCATGCCGGGGATACCCCTGGTCTGTACAGACGCGGCAGTTTTTCGAGATGCACTGTGATTGACGCAGGTGATCGGGGGCTTCGGCCTTCCTTCGCTTTCTCCGGCGGCGCTGGCCGCCTTAACGCAGACTTCTAGGGTTTTTCATGACGCGCTACATATTCGTCACGGGCGGTGTTGTTTCTTCATTGGGGAAAGGCATTGCCTCGGCTTCCCTGGCGGCCATCCTGGAAGCGCGGGGCCTGAAGGTCACCATGCTCAAGCTGGATCCGTACATCAACGTCGATCCGGGCACCATGAGCCCGTTCCAGCACGGTGAAGTGTTCGTCACCCACGATGGCGCCGAGACCGACCTCGACCTGGGCCACTACGAGCGGTTCATCCGCACCACCATGACCCAGAACAACAACTTCACCACCGGCCGCATCTACGAGCACGTACTGCGCAAGGAACGTCGTGGTGACTACCTGGGCGCGACCATCCAGGTCATCCCGCACATTACCGACGAAATCAAGCGTCGCATCATCAAGGGCGCCGGCGATGCCGACGTGGCCCTGGTGGAAATCGGCGGTACCGTGGGTGACATCGAGTCGCAGCCGTTCCTCGAAGCCATCCGCCAGCTGCGCGTCGAAGTGGGCTCCAAGCGCGCCATGCTGATGCACCTGACCCTGGTCCCGTACATCGCCACCGCTGGCGAGACCAAGACCAAGCCGACCCAGCACTCGGTCAAGGAGCTGCGCTCCATCGGCCTGCAGCCTGACGTGCTGATCTGCCGCTCCGACCACCCGGTCGATGCCTCGTCGCGTCGCAAGATCGCGCTGTTCACCAACGTTGAAGAGCGTGCGGTGATCTCGCTGGAAGACGTCGACACCATCTACAAGATCCCGGGCGTGCTGCACGCACAGGGCCTGGACGATTTCGTCGTCGAGCGTTTCGGCCTGCAGTGCAATGGCGCCGACCTGTCCGAGTGGGACAAGGTGGTCGATGCCAAGCTCAACCCTGAGCACGAAGTGACCATCGCCATGGTCGGCAAGTACATGGAGCTGCTGGATGCGTACAAGTCGCTGATCGAAGCGATGAGCCACGCCGGCATCACCAACCGCACCAAGGTCAACCTGCGCTACATCGACTCGGAAGACATCGAGAACCAGGGTACTAGCCTGCTCGAAGGCGCCGATGCCATCCTGGTGCCGGGCGGTTTCGGCCTGCGCGGCGTGGAAGGCAAGATCACCGCGGTGCAATACGCCCGTGAGAACAAGGTGCCGTACCTGGGTATCTGCCTGGGCATGCAGGTGGCCGTGATCGAATTCGCCCGTAACGTGATGGGCTGGAAGGACGCCAACTCCACCGAGTTCGACCGCAACAGCGGCCACCCGGTAGTCGGCCTGATCACCGAGTGGGCCGATGCCACCGGTGCCGTCGAAACCCGCAGCGAAGCCTCCGACCTGGGCGGTACCATGCGTCTGGGCGCACAGGACTGCCAGCTGGCGGCCGGTTCCAAGGTGCACGATTGCTACGGCAAGGACGTGATCACCGAGCGTCACCGCCATCGCTACGAAGTGAACAACAACCTGCTGCCGCAACTGATCGATGCCGGCCTGGTGGTTTCCGGCCGCTCTGAAGACGGCGCGCTGGTGGAAGTGGTGGAGTCCAAGGACCACCCATGGTTCGTCGCCTGCCAGTTCCACCCGGAATTCACCTCGACCCCGCGTGACGGCCACCCGCTGTTCAGCGGCTTCGTCAAGGCAGCCCTGGCTCAGAAGAACAAGGCCTGATCAATGACCCAGAAGATCATTCGCGTCGGTAACATCGAGATAGCCAACGACAAGCCGTTCGTCCTGTTCGGCGGCATGAACGTCCTGGAGTCCCGTGACCTGGCAATGAAGGTCTGCGAAGAGTACGTGCGGGTGACCGAGAAGCTCGGTATCCCGTACGTGTTCAAGGCCAGCTTCGACAAGGCCAACCGTTCGTCGGTGACCTCGTACCGTGGCCCGGGCATGGAAGAGGGGCTGAAGATCTTCGAAGAGATCAAGCGCACCTTCAACGTGCCGGTCATCACCGACGTGCACGAGCCTTACCAGGCCGAGCCTGTAGCCAAGGTGTGCGACATCATCCAGCTGCCGGCCTTCCTGTCGCGGCAGACCGACCTGGTGGTGGCCATGGCCAAGACCGGCGCAGTGATCAACATCAAGAAGGCCCAGTTCCTCGCGCCCCAGGAAATGAAACACATCCTGACCAAGTGCGAAGAGGCCGGTAACGACCAGTTGATTCTCTGCGAGCGTGGTTCGAGCTTCGGCTACAACAACCTGGTGGTGGACATGCTCGGCTTCGGCATCATGAAGAAGTTCGAGTACCCGGTGTTCTTCGACGTGACCCACGCCCTGCAGATGCCGGGTGGTCGCGCCGATTCCGCCGGTGGTCGCCGCGCCCAGGTCACCGACCTGGCCAAGGCCGGCATGAGCCAAGGCCTGGCAGGGCTGTTCCTCGAAGCACACCCCGATCCGGACAACGCCAAGTGCGATGGCCCATGTGCCCTGCGCCTGGACAAACTGGAGCCATTCCTGGCCCAGCTCAAGCAACTGGACGACCTGGTGAAAAGTTTTCCGACGGTAGAAACCGCGTAAAGCTCAATTCTCGGGTAAAGTACCGTCCGATCCACCCCTGACCAGTCGGTCAGGGGTTCCCTTCACCCGGCCTGCCCACTGCAAGTCCGCCCGGTGAACGGCAAGAATTTCCTAAGCTAAGTTGTTTTCGTCAATTCTGGAGTGCTTACAACAATGGCAAAAATCGTCGACATCAAAGGTCGTGAAGTTCTCGATTCGCGTGGCAACCCCACCGTGGAAGCCGATGTACTGCTCGACAACGGCATCATCGGCAGCGCTTGCGCGCCGTCCGGTGCTTCCACTGGCTCGCGCGAAGCGCTGGAGCTGCGTGATGGCGACAAGAGCCGTTACCTGGGCAAGGGCGTGCTGAAGGCCGTCGCCAACATCAACGGCCCGATCCGTGACCTGCTGCTGGGCAAGGACCCTGCCGACCAGAAGGCCCTGGACCGCGCCATGATCGAGCTGGACGGTACCGAGAACAAGGCCAAGCTGGGCGCCAACGCCATCCTGGCCGTTTCCCTGGCTGCCGCCAAGGCCGCTGCCCAGGACCAGGACCTGCCGCTGTACGCGCACATCGCCAACCTGAACGGCACCCCTGGCCAGTACTCGATGCCGGTACCGATGATGAACATCATCAACGGTGGCGAGCACGCCGACAACAACGTCGACATCCAGGAGTTCATGGTACAGCCGGTTGGCGCCAAGACCTTCTCCGACGGCCTGCGCATGGGTACCGAAATCTTCCACCACCTCAAAGCCGTGCTCAAGGCCCGTGGTCTGAACACCGCCGTTGGTGACGAAGGTGGTTTCGCCCCTAACCTGGCTTCCAACGAAGACGCCCTGGGCGCCATCGCCGAAGCTGTCGAGAAAGCCGGCTACAAGCTGGGCACCGACGTGACCCTGGCCTTGGACTGCGCGGCTTCCGAGTTCTACGAAGACGGCAAGTACAACCTGTCCGGCGAAGGCAAGTCGTTCGACGCCGAAGGCTTTGCCGAGTACCTGAAAGGCCTGACCGAGCGCTTCCCGATCATCTCGATCGAAGACGGACTGGACGAGTCCGACTGGGCTGGCTGGAAGATCCTCACCGACAAGATCGGCACCAAGGTGCAGCTGGTTGGCGACGACCTGTTCGTGACCAACACCAAGATCCTCAAGGAAGGCATCGAGAAGGGCATCGGTAACTCGATCCTGATCAAGTTCAACCAGATCGGCTCGCTGACCGAAACCCTGGAAGCCATCCAGATGGCCAAGGCTGCTGGCTACACCGCGGTGATTTCGCACCGTTCCGGTGAAACCGAAGACTCGACCATTGCCGACCTGGCCGTGGGTACTGCTGCTGGCCAGATCAAGACTGGTTCGCTGTGCCGTTCCGACCGCGTTTCCAAGTACAACCAGCTGCTGCGCATCGAAGAGCAACTGGGTGCCAAAGCGGTTTACCGCGGTCGTGCCGAGTTTCGCGGCTAAGCAAGAGATGGTAAAAAGACAGCAGCCGGAGTTGTAGGAACGTTCGTACTGTTCTTTCCTACATTCCAACGGGTTTCTGTCGACGAAGCCTGGCCTCGGCCAGGCTTCGTGCTATTCGAGGCCCCGAAGTAAAAAGTACCCGGCAGCCTTTTTAACCTGGATAACGTGATGCGCAGTCCCTATTGGTTGTTCCTCGTCCTGCTCCTGCTGCTGGGTGGCCTGCAGTACCGCCTGTGGGTGGGTAATGGCAGCCTGGCGCAAGTGACCGAGCTGAAGCAGCAGATTGCCGAGCAGCATGCCGAAAACGAGCGCTTGCTCGAGCGCAACCGCGTGCTCGATGCCGAAGTGCTGGAGCTGAAAAAAGGCATGGAGACCGTTGAAGAGCGGGCTCGCCACGAATTGGGGATGGTCAAAGAGGGCGAAACCCTCTTCCAGTTGCCACAGAAATGATCGAAACCTTACCGGCCTTCTGGGCTGTGATTCCTGCTGCGGGCGTAGGTGCCCGCATGGCTGCCGACCGCCCCAAGCAGTATCTGGAGCTGGCCGGGCAGACCATTCTCGAGCACAGCCTCGACTGTTTTCTTGGCCACCCGATGCTCAAGGGCGTGGTGGTCAGCATTGCCGAAGATGACCCGTACTGGCCTCGCCTGCGCTGCGCCTGCGACCCGCGCATCCAGCGCGCCGCGGGTGGCCACGAGCGTGCCGACTCGGTGCTCAATGCATTGCTGATGCTGCATGCTCAAGGGGCGGCGGACAGCGACTGGGTGCTTGTGCATGATGCCGCGCGACCAAACCTGGCGCGCAGCGATCTGGACAAGCTGTTGTCGGAGCTGGCAGGCGACCCGGTGGGTGGCCTGCTGGCGGTGCCGGCGCGCGATACCCTCAAGCGGGCCGATGCCGATGGTCGGGTGGGCGCTACCGTCGACCGCAGCACCATCTGGCAGGCCTATACGCCGCAGATGTTCCGCCTGGGGGCGTTGCATCGGGCACTGGCCGAGTGCCTTGTGTCGGATGTGCTGGTGACCGACGAGTCCTCTGCCATCGAGTGGTCCGGCCAGGCGCCGCGGCTGGTCGAAGGGCGCAGCGACAACATCAAGGTGACCCGGCCGGAAGACTTGGAGTGGTTGCGCCAGCGTTGGGCAGGGCGCCGCTGAATTTCTTGCCCTGTGCCGGCCTCTTCGCGGGTAAACCCGCTCCCACAGGTATCGCACATCCCTTCAGGTTTGCGCTGTACCTGTGGGAGCGGGTTTACCCGCGAAGAGGCCAGACCAGCCAGCACAAGGTTTCAGTTCAAGCGATACTCCGGCAACCCCGCCAACCCTTCTTTCAGGTAATCCACCAGCCGCCGAACCTTCGGCGACAGGTGCCGCTGCTGCGGATACAGCGCCCACACCGCGGTATTCGGTGGCTGGTGCGCCTCAAGCAACGACACCAGCGCACCACTGTTCAAGTGCTCCAGCACGTAGTAATCCGGCAACTGGCACAACCCCATCCCCTGCAGCGCCGCGTCCAGCACCGCCTGCCCGCTGTTGCAACGCCAGTTGCCCTGGACTCGCTGGCTGATCTCGCGGCCGTCCTGCTGCAGCGCCCACAAATCCGAACTGCCTACCAGGCAGTTGTGCCGCGCCAGTTCCGACAGGCTGTGCGGCCGACCATAACGTTCCAGGTAGGCCGGCGAAGCGCACAGGTACATGCGCCGGGGTGCCAGGCGGGTTGCCACCAGTCGTGAGTCGGCCAGCCGGCCCAGGCGGATGGCCAGGTCCATGCCTTCATGCACCAGGTCGAGGGTATGGTTGCTCAGTTCCACATCCACCCGCAGCTGCGGGTACAGCGCCATGAACCGCGTCACCAGCGGCACGATGAAACGCTCGCCGTAGGCCACCGCGCAGGTCATGCGCAGCAGCCCCTTGGGCTCGCTGGCCAGATCGCCCATGGCGCGTAGAGCTTCCTCGCGGCCATCCTGCAGGCGCTGGCAGTGCTGCAGGAATGTCTGCCCGGCCTCGCTCAGGGTCACCCGCCGGGTACTGCGGTACAGCAGGCGCGTCTGCAGCCGCTCCTCCAGCCGGGCGATCTGCCGGCTGATGTGCGACGAGGAAACCCCCAGGCGCTCTGCGGCCGCGGTGAACTGGCCCGACTCGGCCACGGCGACGAACTCGTCGATGCCTTCCCAGCGGCTGCTCATTGATTATCCCTGTATGGCAATAATGTTTTGTCTTTGGCCTGATTATTCATCAAAAGGCGGTGAATTACACTGCCAGACTGAATCGACCCTCTGTCTGGAGACCTTTGATGATCAAGTCCCGTGCTGCCGTAGCTTTCGAAGCCAAGAAACCCCTGGAAATCGTCGAAGTCGACGTGGCCATGCCCAAGGCCGGTGAAGTGCTGCTGCGCGTGGTCGCCAGCGGTGTCTGCCACACCGACGCCTACACTCTGTCGGGCGCCGACCCGGAGGGCATCTTCCCGTCGATCCTCGGTCACGAAGGTGGCGCGATCGTCGAGGCGATAGGCGAGGGCGTCACCTCGGTCGCCGTCGGTGACCACGTCATTCCGCTGTACACCCCGGAATGCGGCAAGTGCAAGTTCTGCCTCTCGGGCAAGACCAACCTTTGCCAGGCCATCCGCGCCACCCAGGGCAAGGGCCTGATGCCGGACGGCACCACGCGCTTCTCCTACAAAGGTCAGCAGCTGTTCCACTACATGGGTACCTCGACCTTCTCCGAGTACACCGTGCTGCCGGAAATCTCCGTGGCCAAGATCCAGAAAGAAGCGCCGCTGGAAAAGGTCTGCCTGCTGGGTTGTGGCGTCACCACCGGTATCGGCGCGGTGCTCAACACCGCCAAGGTCAAGCCGGGTGACACCGTGGCCATCTTCGGTCTGGGCGGCATCGGCCTGTCGGCAGTGATTGGTGCGGTCAAGGCAAAGGCGTCGCGCATCATTGCCATCGACATCAACCCGGCCAAGTTCGAGATCGCCCGTCAGCTGGGTGCCACCGACTGCATCAACCCGAAAGACTACGACCGCCCGATCCAGGAAGTGATCGTCGACCTCACCGACGGCGGCGTGGACTTCTCGTTCGAGTGCATCGGCAACGTGCAGCTGATGCGTGCTGCGCTGGAATGCTGCCACAAGGGCTGGGGTGAGTCGGTGATCATCGGCGTGGCCGGTGCCGGCCAGGAAATCGCCACCCGTCCGTTCCAGCTGGTCACCGGTCGCGTATGGCGTGGTTCGGCGTTCGGTGGCGTGCGTGGTCGCAGCGAGCTGCCGAGCTACGTGGAAATGTCCGAGAAGGGCGAGATCCCGCTGGATACCTTCATTACCCACACCATGGGCCTGGAAGACATCAACAAGGCCTTCGACCTGATGCATGAAGGCAAGAGCATCCGCAGCGTCATCCACTTCTGAGGTTTGCCATGAGCCTGGATAACATCTCCTGCCAGAAGAGCTTCGGCGGCTGGCACAAGCGTTACCGGCATCACTCCAAGGTGCTGGGTTGCGACATGGTGTTCGCCGTCTACCTGCCGCCGCAGGCCGAACAGGGCGAAAAGCTGCCGGTGCTGTATTGGCTCAGCGGCCTAACCTGCACCGACGAGAACTTCATGCAGAAGGCCGGCGCCCAGCGTCTGGCCGCGGAGCTTGGGTTGATCATCGTCGCCCCCGACACCAGCCCGCGTGGCGAGCAGGTGCCGGGCGACCCGGACGGTGCCTGGGACTTCGGCCTGGGTGCTGGCTTCTACCTCAATGCCACTCAGCAGCCCTGGGCCCAGCACTACCGCATGCACGACTATGTGGTGGAGGAGTTGCCCGCGTTGATCGAGGCGCACTTCCCGGCTTCGGGCGAGCGCAGCATCAGTGGCCACTCCATGGGTGGGCATGGCGCGCTGGTGTGCGCCTTGCGCAACCCGGGGCGCTACCGCTCGGTGTCGGCGTTCTCGCCGATCAGCAACCCGATGGATTGCCCGTGGGGCGAGAAAGCCTTCAGCCGCTACCTGGGTGAAGACCGTGCGCGCTGGCGCGAGTGGGATGCCAGCGTGCTGCTGGCCGAGGCTCCGGCCGGCGAATGCCCGCCGTTGCTGGTGGACCAGGGCGACCGTGACGACTTCCTCGAAAAGCAGCTCAAGCCTGAAGCGCTGGAGCAGGCGGCACGCAAAGGGGGGCATGAACTGACCCTGCGCCTGCAGCCTGGCTATGACCACAGCTACTACTTCATCGCCAGCTTCATCGAGGAGCATCTGCGTCATCATGCGGTGGCCTTGGGGCGGGTGTGAGGCGTAGCTGCGCGATCGCCTGTAGGAGCAGCCTTGTGCTGCGAATGGGCTGCGAAGCAGACCCTGGGTCTAACGCTATCGCCGATATTGCCGGGGCCGCTTTGCGGCCCATTCGCAGCACTAGGCTGCTCCTACAACGACGGCCCCAATACCGGTTAAAGCAGGTAGAATCACGCCCTGACTCATTCAGGGCGTTTTTCTATGCGTATTGGCCACGGCTACGATGTGCACCGTTTCTGCGACGGTGATTTCATTACCCTGGGCGGGGTGCGTATCCCCCACAAATACGGCCTCCTGGCCCACTCCGATGGCGACGTGCTGCTGCACGCCCTGAGCGATGCCTTGCTTGGCGCGGCAGCGCTGGGTGACATCGGCAAGCATTTCCCCGACACCGACCCGCAGTTCAAAGGCGCCAACAGCCGTGTTCTGCTGCGCCATGTGGTCGGCATCGTCCAGGCCAAGGGCTGGAAGGTCGGCAACATCGACGCCACCATCGTCGCCCAGGCGCCGAAGATGGCCCCGCACATCGAAACCATGCGCAAACTGATCGCCGAAGACCTGCAGGTCGAACTCGACCAGGTCAATGTCAAGGCTACCACCACCGAGAAGCTCGGCTTCACCGGCCGCGAGGAGGGCATCGCCGTGCATTCGGTAGCCCTGCTGCTGCCAGCATGACCGAACTGGAACTGTTGGGCCCGCGTGCGTCGGGCGAACCACTGGGTACCGCCGTTCTCAAGGCAGTGGCCGAAGATTTCCAGGTCGACGAAGTGCTGGACATCCCGCTGTCGGGACAGGGCGAGCACTTGTGGTTGTGGGTCGAAAAGCGTGACCTGAACACCGAGGAGGCGGCCCGCCGGCTGGCCCGTGCCGCTGGGGTGCCGGTGCGCACGATCAGCTACGCCGGCCTCAAGGACCGCCAGGCCCTGACCCGCCAGTGGTTCAGCCTGCACCTGCCCGGCAAGGCCGACCCGGACCTGTCGCGTGCCGAGGATGCCAGCCTGCGTGTGCTCAAGCAGGTGCGCCACCAGCGCAAGCTGCAGCGCGGTGCGCATTCGGCCAACGGCTTCACGCTGCGCCTGACTGCCCTGGCTGCCGATCACCAAGCGGTGGATGCGCGCCTGGAACAGCTCAAGCATTACGGTGTGCCGAATTATTTCGGCACCCAGCGCTTCGGCCACGGTGGCGGCAACGTTCACGACGCTCTTGATTGGGCCGCACGCAATGCCCTGCCCGAACAGCGCAACGTGCGTTCGCGGTTGCTCTCGGCCGGGCGCAGCTACCTGTTCAACCAGGTGCTGGCAGCCCGTGTTGCCGACGGCAGCTGGGCGCGTGCGCAGGTGGGCGACCTGTTGGCGTTCACCACGAGTCGTAGCTTCTTTCCTGCTGGGGAGTCGGAATGTTCCGATCCTCGGCTGGCGATTCTTGACCTGCATCCGACCGGCCCGCTGTGGGGGGCAGGCGATTCGCCGGCTACGGGGAGTACTGCGCAACAAGAGGATGCGATCGCCGCACGGCAGCCGGCACTTTGCCAGTGGCTGGCCCTGGCGGGCATGGATCACGAACGACGCATTCTGCGGCTCCCTATTGGCGGTCTTACGTGGCATTATCCCGAGCCTGATATCCTGCAACTGGAATTCGTCCTTCCGGCCGGATGTTTCGCCACCGTGGTGGTGCGCGAAATCGTGGATCTGGTGTCGGCGGGGCAGACGGACAGCTCATGCGTATTCTGATTTCGAACGACGACGGTGTTACCGCACCCGGCATCGCCGCGCTGCATGCTGCGCTGGTGGATTACGCCGAGTGCGTGGTTATTGCCCCGGATCAAGACAAGAGCGGCGCCAGCAGTTCGCTGACGCTGGACCGGCCACTGCACCCGCAGACCTTGGCCAATGGCTTCATCAGCCTCAACGGCACGCCGACCGACTGCGTGCATCTGGGGCTCAATGGGCTGTTGCCACAGGCGCCGGACATGGTTGTGTCGGGGATCAACCTCGGTGCCAACCTGGGTGACGACGTGCTCTATTCGGGCACGGTCGCGGCCGCGTTGGAAGGCCGTTTCCTCGGCGGTACCTCGCTGGCGTTTTCGCTGTTGTCGCGCCAGCCGGACAACCTGCCCACCGCGGCCCACATCGCCCGCCGCCTGGTCGAGGCTCAGTCGCGCCTGGCCTTGCCGCCGCGCACCGTGCTCAACGTCAATATCCCCAACCTGCCGCTGGAGCACATTCGTGGTATCCAGCTCACCCGCCTCGGTCACCGGGCGCGGGCGGCGGCGCCGACCAAGGTGGTCAACCCGCGCGGCAAGGAAGGCTACTGGATCGCTGTCGCCGGGGATGCCGAGGACGGTGGCCCGGGTACCGACTTCCATGCGGTGATGCAAGGCTATGTATCGATCACTCCGCTGCAGCTCGACCGCACCTTCAGTGATGCCTTCGAGCAGCTCGACGGTTGGCTGGAGGGCCTGCTCTGATGCGCGAGGACGATATGCTGCGGCGTGGCATCGGCATGACCTCCCAGCGCACCCGGGAGCGGCTGATCCAGCGCCTGTGCGAGGAGGGCGTTTCGAACACCAAGGTGCTCGACGTCATCCGTCGTACCCCGCGCCACCTGTTCGTCGACGAGGCGCTGGCGCATCGCGCCTACGAAGACACCGCGCTGCCGATCGGCCACAACCAGACGATCTCGCAACCGTTCATGGTTGCCCACATGAGTGAACTGCTGCTCGAGGCCGGGCCGCTGGACAAGGTGCTGGAGATCGGCACCGGCTCGGGCTACCAGACGGCAATCCTGGCCCAGTTGGTCGAGCGGGTGTTCTCGGTGGAACGCATCAAGGTGCTGCAGGACCGGGCCAAGGAGCGCCTGGTGGAACTGAACCTGCGCAATGTGGTGTTCCGCTGGGGGGATGGTTGCGAAGGCTGGCCGGCGCTGGCGCCGTACAACGGCATCATCGTCACCGCCGTGGCACCGGAAGTGCCGCAGGCATTGCTCGACCAGCTGGCGCCCGGTGGCCGTATGGTGATCCCGGTGGGGCCAGCCGGCGAAACCCAGCAGCTGATGCTGATCGTGCGCGAGGAGCATGGATTCTCCCGCCGCGTGCTGGGGGCCGTGCGCTTCGTACCGCTGCTCAACGGCCCGCTGGCCTGAACACTGCTGGTTCGAACCGCGCGATATTTTTGCGCCAGCACCGAATTCTTGCAGCAACGCCCTGTCTATCTGGCGGGGTGAAGCGCTATCGCACAGCGTGTTGCAAGGCTTTGCAGCAGTCTTTCACCAACCCTGCCAATGCGGGCGGGCTTGGTTATAATTGCAATAATATTGCATTTCTTGTCTTCATATCGTTTTCGGCACCATGAGGGGAGCGCGGGTGGGTCACACAGTCATTCGGCAGCGCAAGGACGGGTCGGGTTTCACGCTTCTGGTGATTGCACTGGCCATGGGCGCGCTACTGGTGGGTTGCTCGAGCACCAGCAGCAACAGCGCGCGGGTGGTCGACCGCAACAACACCGTGCCCAAGCGCCCGGCGGTAACCACCGGGCAGTACATCGTCAAACCTGGCGATACGCTGTTCTCCATCGCCTTCCGTTATGGCTGGGACTACAAGGAGCTGGCTGCGCGCAACGGTATCGCGGCGCCTTACACCATTCGCCCGGGGCAAGCGATTCGTTTCAGCAGCGGCTCTACCGGCACCACCACGGTGGTGTCCAGCCCGTCGTCGTCGAGCAAGACCACGGTCATCCGGCGGCCTGTGGGAAGCACCAGCACACCTCCTGGCAACACCAGCAAACCGGCCACGCCGGCAGCCTCCAGCAGCGCCCCGGTGGTCGCCACGGTGCCTGCCGCGGAGCGTGCGGTAGGTGGCTGGACCTGGCCCGCCAACGGCGTGCTGATTGGAAAATTCGCTTCAAACGGTAGTTTGAATAAAGGCATTGATATCGCCGGTGATTTGGGACAGCCTGTTTTTGCTGCGTCTGATGGTGCAGTGGTGTACGCCGGGAGTGGCTTGAGGGGCTACGGCGAACTGATCATCATCAAGCACAGCGATACCTACGTCAGTGCCTACGGCCATAACCGCAGGCTGTTGGTTCGGGAGGGGCAGCAGGTCAAGGCAGGGCAGTCGATTGCTGAAATGGGGTCCACGGGCACAGATCGGGTGAAGCTGCATTTCGAGATTCGCCGCCAGGGCAAACCCGTCGATCCGCTCCAGTTCCTGCCACGTCGTTGACCGTTGTACCCGGCCTGTTCCTGTGATGTAGAGGGGACAGGCTCCAGCGCTGCCAGGGAGATAGGTGCCGCTCGAGTCTGAGTTCGAACTCAGCAAAGGACTATAACAATGGCTCTCAGTAAAGAAGTGCCGGAGTTTGACATCGACGATGACCTGCTTCTGATGGAGACGGGTATCGTTTTGGAAACGGATGTGGTGTCAGACGAACCTGCTGTATCTTCGGTTCGGACGAGGGCCAAGTCGGGCTCTTCGCTCAAGCAACACAAGTACATCGATTACAGCCGGGCGCTCGATGCCACCCAGTTGTATCTCAACGAGATAGGATTCTCGCCTCTGCTTTCGCCGGAAGAGGAAGTGCACTTTGCGCGCCTGTCGCAAAAGGGCGACCCTGCCGGCCGCAAGCGCATGATCGAAAGCAACCTGCGCCTGGTTGTAAAAATTGCCCGTCGTTACGTGAACCGCGGCCTGTCGCTGCTCGACCTGATCGAGGAGGGCAACCTTGGGCTGATCCGTGCGGTCGAGAAGTTCGACCCGGAGCGTGGTTTCCGGTTCTCGACTTATGCGACCTGGTGGATTCGCCAGACCATCGAACGGGCGATCATGAACCAGACCCGCACCATTCGCCTGCCGATCCACGTGGTCAAGGAACTGAACGTCTACCTGCGCGCTGCGCGCGAGCTGACCCAGAAACTGGACCACGAACCCTCGCCAGAAGAAATCGCCACGCTGCTGGAGAAACCGGTCGCCGAGGTCAAGCGCATGCTCGGCCTGAACGAGCGGGTGTCTTCGGTGGATGTGTCGCTTGGCCCGGACTCGGACAAGACCCTGCTCGATACCCTGACTGACGACCGTCCGACCGACCCATGCGAACTGCTGCAGGATGATGACCTGTCGCAGAGCATCGACCAGTGGCTGGGCGAGTTGACCGACAAGCAGCGTGAAGTGGTGGTGCGCCGCTTTGGCTTGCGCGGGCATGAAAGTAGCACCTTGGAAGATGTCGGACTGGAGATTGGCCTGACCCGCGAACGGGTGCGGCAGATCCAGGTCGAGGGGCTCAAGCGTTTGCGCGAGATTCTCGAGAAGAACGGCCTGTCCAGTGAGTCGTTGTTCCAGTAGCGGAAGCCTGTAACACAAAGCGCCCCGATGATTTCGGGGCGTTTTTGTATGTGGCGATCAGAGGTGTCCCATTCAAAATTGCGGGGGCGCTTTGCGCCCCTTTTGCGACACAAGGCCGCTCCCACAGGTATTTCATCGCCTTTGAATGCACCACTATCCTGTGGGAGCGGCCTTGTGTCGCGAAAGGGCTGCAAAGCAGCCCCAAGACATTATGTACTGCGCTACCCCAATAACATCGCGTGTAAGCCTTTGCTTACTTGTTCTGTAAGCCTTTTATGTACGCTTCAGTAAATCATTGTCGTATCCAGATCCTGCGTTTTCCCAACCTCTTGAAAATCCTGACTTATTCAGCTGTGAGGAAATGTGTCACCTGCAACACCCTGTGAGGTTTCGCGGTTGCCGGCCAGGCTCAAGTCGCTAGTATTCGAACTGTGCACAGGGACATGCACAGGCTTTCAGGAGGAAAGCCAGGGACATCGCAAGACGCGATTTCATCAGGATGCTGTTTGGGACAAGCAGGGACTACGGAAAAAATGTGGGCGGGTCAAACCGCCCCTTTTTTTGTCTGCAGAAAACAAAAAAGGCCCCAAGGGGCCTTTTTAGTGTCCGGACGCTATCAGCGCTCCAGATCTGCAATCTTGCCAGTCTTGCCATCCCATTCCTCAGCGTCCGGCAGGGCGTCCTTACGCTCGGTGATGTTCGGCCAGATTTCCGCCAGTTCGGCGTTCAGCTCGATGAAGTTTTCCATGCCCGCAGGCACTTCGTCTTCCGAGAAGATGGCTTGCGCTGGGCATTCCGGCTCGCACAAGGCGCAGTCGATGCACTCGTCCGGATGGATGACCAGGAAGTTCGGGCCTTCGTAGAAGCAGTCCACCGGACAGACTTCCACGCAGTCGGTGTATTTGCATTTGATGCAGTTGTCGGTGACGACGAAGGTCATTTCTAATTCTCTCCTCAGGCGACGGCGGCGGCCCTTCCTCTCAGGGCCGCGCGGTTTACGGGTATGTGGCTGCAGGCCAGGCTAATAACCTGCAGCACCAGCAAACCGCGGCGGATTCTACCAGCTTGTAGTGGGCGCCGTTATAACAGGTTCTTTAGTTGATATAGCATTTCGATAGCTTGACGCGGGGTCATGTCGTCCAGCTGCAGCTTGCCCAGCTTCTCGATGGCCGGGTGTGGCAGGCTGGCGAACAGGTCGCTCTGGTGCGGGACCTGTGGCACGTCCTTGGCCTTTTGGGCCGGTGGTTGTTCATGCGGCAGGCTGGTGGTTTCCAGCCTCGCCAGGTGTTCACGGGCACGCTGGATGACGGCCGTCGGCACGCCGGCCAGCTGCGCCACGGCCAGGCCGTAGCTCTGGCTGGCAGGACCAGGCAGCACGTGGTGCAGGAATACGATGCGTTCGTTGTGTTCGGTGGCGTTCAGGTGCACGTTGGCCACCAGTGGCTCGCTTTCCGGCAGCACGGTGAGTTCGAAGTAGTGCGTGGCGAACAGCGTGTAGGCGCGCAGCTGGGCCAGGCGCTCTGCGGCGGCCCAGGCCAGCGACAGGCCGTCGAAGGTACTGGTGCCGCGGCCCACTTCATCCATCAGCACCAGGCTGCGGTCGGTGGCATTGTGCAAGATGTTGGCGGTTTCGCTCATCTCGACCATGAAGGTCGAGCGGCCGCCGGCCAGGTCGTCGCTGGAGCCGATGCGGGTGAAGATGCGGTCGACCAGCGACAGCTCGCAGCTGGCAGCCGGCACGAAGCTGCCGATATGCGCCAGCAGCACGATCAGGGCGGTCTGGCGCATGTAGGTGGACTTACCGCCCATGTTCGGGCCGGTGATGATCAGCATGCGCGTGCTGTTGTCCAGGCCCAGGTCGTTGGCCACGAACGGTGTGGTTAGTACCTGTTCCACCACTGGGTGACGGCCCTGCTCGATGCGCAGGCACGGCTCGTCTACGAAGCGTGGGCAGTTCAGGTCGAGGTTCAGTGCACGTTCGGCCAGGTTGCTGAGCACGTCCAGTTCGGCCAGGGCGGCGGCGCTGTCCTGCAGCGGTGCCAGGTGGCTGATCAGGGTTTCCAGCAGGGCATCGTAGAGCATCTTCTCGCGGGCCAGGGCGCGGCTCTTGGCCGACAGCGCCTTGTCCTCGAACGCCTTCAGCTCCGGGGTGATGAAGCGCTCGGCGCCCTTTAGGGTCTGACGGCGGATGTAGTCACCCGGGGCCTGCTCGGCCTGCTTGGTCGGCAGTTCGATGAAGTAGCCATGCACCCGGTTGTAGCCGACCTTGAGGTTGGCAAGGCCAGTACGGGCCTTTTCCCGCGCTTCCAGATCGATCAGGAATTGGCCGGCGTTTTCGCTGATCGCCAGCAACTCGTCCAGTTCGTTGTCATAGCCGGCCTTGAGCACGCCGCCATCGCGGATCACCGCCGGCGGGTTGTCTATGATCGCCCGCTCCAGCAGGCTGGCCAGTTCGGGATAGGTGCCGGTAATGGCGGCCAGGCGTGCCAGGTGCGGTGCCTCCAGCTCGGCCATGGCATTCTGCAACTCGGGCAGCGCCCCAAGTGCATCGCGCAGGCGTGCCAGATCGCGTGGGCGGGCGTTGCGCAGGCCGATACGGGCGAGAATCCGTTCGATATCGCCAATTTCCTTGAGCTGCGGCTGCAGCTTCTCGAAGCGGTAGCCGTCGAGCAGGCAACGGATCGAGTCCTGGCGCGCCTGCAGCACCTTGAGATCGCGCAACGGACGGTTCAACCAGCGGCTCAGCAAACGGCTGGCCATGGCGGTCTGGCAGCGGTCGACCACCGACTGCAGGGTGTTGTCTCGGCCGCCGGCCAGGTTGATGTCCAGCTCCAGGTTGCGGCGGCTGGCACCGTCGAGAATGACCGTGTCGTCCAGGCGTTCGTGGCGCAGGCTGCGCAGGTGCGGCAGGGCGGTGCGCTGGGTTTCCTTGGCGTAGATCAGCAGGCAACCGGCGGCGCCGATGGCCAGGGTCAGCTTGTCGCAGCCAAAGCCCTTGAGGTCCTTGGTCGCGAACTGCTGGCACAGGGCCTTGCGCGCCGAGTCGCGGTCGAAGTCCCATGGCGCACGGCGACGGGCGCCCGGTCGTTTCTCGGCAGGCAGGTCGCGCGGCCAGTCGTCGGGGATCAACAGCTCGACCGGGTTGAGGCGCTCGAGCTCGGCCAGCAGGTTTTCCCAGCCCTTGATCTCCTGCACGCTGAAGTTGCCACTGGTGATGTCCAGTACGGCCAGGCCGAACAGGCGCTCGTCCCCGAGCAGCGCGGCAATCAGGTTGTCGCGACGCTCGTCGAGCAGGGCCTCGTCGCTGACCGTACCCGGGGTGATGATGCGCACAACCTGACGTTCCACCGGGCCCTTGCTGGTGGCAGGGTCGCCAATCTGCTCGCAGATCACCACCGATTCGCCGAGCTTGACCAGCTTGGCCAGGTAACCTTCCAGCGAATGGAACGGAATCCCGCACATGGGGATGGACTGGCCGGCCGACTGACCGCGCGCGGTCAGGGTGATGTCCAGCAGCTTTGCGGCTTTTTTCGCATCTTCGTAGAAGATCTCGTAGAAGTCGCCCATGCGGTAGAACATCAGCTGGTCCGGGTGCTGGTTCTTCAGCTTCCAGTACTGCTGCATCATCGGGGTGTGTGCGGAGAAGTCGGAAATTGCTTTATTCATCAAGGGCTTAGAAAGTAGGTCTCAATATTGTGGGGCAAATTGGGGCGTTCTGTGTTGCATGCGCGACGCCGAGACCCACCGGATTTTCAAGCCGCATAGGTTAACACGGCTACCCGGCGGGCTGTACCTGCAAGTCCGGCGAGTGCACAGGGATGCGCTGAAGGCAGGTTGACATCATGGTGCCTCCATGGAGAATTGCCTGCCTTCGCCCATCAGGGATGGCTTGCCTGACGCACTCGCGGTGGCCCGCGGCCCGGTAAAAAGTTATTGCAACAGGTTGATTAGTGCAGTGAGCGCAATTCGTTTTGATGTAGATGCGGTTTTTTGTATTTCCCTCGACACCCGCGCTGACCGGCGCACGCTGTTCAGCGAAACCATCGGGCGACAGCTCGACAACGAAGTGCTCTTTCATGTCGTCGAGAAAAACAGCGACCCCAAGCGCGGTTGCTACGAGTCCCATCAGCAACTGGCCCGTCATGCGCTGGACAATGGCCTTGATCGAATCCTGATCTTCGAAGACGATGCCAAGGCGTATGAGTTCAAGCCTTCGCGGGTGCGCTGGGTAAACCGCTTCATGCAGAAACGGCCCTTCGAGGCCTTGCACCTGGGTTATTCCATGGGGCGAACCTGGCTGACCTGGTTCCCGTTCATCGCCCGCGGGCGGGTGGTGGCGCTGCATGCCTATGTGCTGTCGCGCGAGGGCTGCCGGATCCTGGCAGAGACGCCCTACGATGGCACCCCGGTGGATGTGGTGGTCAAACACCGGATCCGCCAGCACTGCGTGTTCCCCATGATGTTCCGCCAGCACGCCGCCGCAGTGGCCGGTAGCGACCTGGAACAGGTGGTGCGCAATGAGGACGAGTGGTGGGAGCGCAACTGGACCAAGCATCGTCGTTCACCGATGAAGAACATCTGGCGGACCGTGCTTCGGCTGAATTTCTGATTGGTGTGGGCTTGAGGTGCATGCCTTGAGAGGTTTGGCGCCTGCGAGATCGAGCGCCGCCCGCGCGGCGCTCGATCTTACAGGCGCCAAAAATCCAGAGGCGAACATCCTCGTGCCCAGCACGCCGCCAGACGCCCATTCCCCATCCCTGAAATGCTAGGGTAGAGGGCAGCCTTCAAGGAGCCCGACATGGACCCGATCACCACGCTTGCCACCCGCCTGGGTGAACACCTGCGTCGCTTCAACGCGCAGGTGACCACCGCCGAATCCTGCACCGGTGGCGGCATCGCCGAGGCCATCACCCGCGTGCCCGGCAGCTCGGCCTGGTTCGAGGCTGGGTACGTGACCTATTCCAACACCCAGAAAACCCGTCAGCTGGGAGTGCCCGCGGCGTTGTTCGGCCAGGTTGGCGCGGTCAGCCAGGAAGTGGTCGAAGCGATGGTCCGCGGCGCCCAGGCCGCCAGCGGCGCGCGCTTTGCCGTGGCGGTGAGCGGCGTGGCCGGGCCGGACGGTGGTTCGCCGGCCAAACCGGTGGGCACCGTGTGGCTGGCCTGGGGCGACGGCAACCATGTGTTCAGCGAGCGGCGCCAGTTTGACGGCGACCGCGAGGCGGTGCGCCGACAGACGGTGATCGCCGCGTTAGACGGCTTGTTACAGCTTGGTGCCGAGTAAATCGACAACAGGGGTTTGCGCGAGCGCCTGCCTGTGGAATAATACTGGCTACTTATACAGGTATTCCGGCCGTCAGGGCCAAGTCGAACACGTGAGGATTTCAATGGACGACAACAAGAAGCGCGCCTTGGCTGCGGCCCTGGGTCAGATCGAACGCCAATTCGGCAAGGGCGCCGTCATGCGCATGGGCGACCACGAGCGCCAGGCTATCCCTGCCATCTCCACCGGTTCGCTGGGCCTGGACATCGCCCTGGGCATCGGCGGCCTGCCAAAAGGCCGTATCGTCGAGATCTACGGCCCGGAATCGTCGGGTAAGACCACGCTGACTCTGTCGGTCATCGCCGAAGCCCAGAAAAACGGCGCCACCTGCGCCTTCGTCGACGCCGAACACGCCCTCGACCCCGAGTACGCCGGCAAGCTGGGCGTCAACGTCGACGACCTGCTGGTTTCGCAGCCGGACACCGGCGAACAGGCCCTGGAAATCACCGACATGCTGGTGCGTTCCAACGCTGTTGACGTGATCATCGTCGACTCCGTTGCTGCCCTGGTACCGAAGGCCGAGATCGAAGGCGAAATGGGTGACATGCACGTGGGTCTGCAGGCGCGCCTGATGTCCCAGGCGCTGCGCAAGATCACCGGTAACATCAAGAACGCCAACTGCCTGGTCATCTTCATCAACCAGATCCGTATGAAGATCGGTGTGATGTTCGGCAGCCCGGAAACCACCACCGGTGGTAACGCCCTGAAGTTCTACGCCTCGGTGCGTCTGGATATTCGCCGTACCGGTGCGGTCAAGGAAGGCGACGAGGTGGTCGGTAGCGAAACTCGCGTCAAGATCGTCAAGAACAAGGTTTCGCCGCCCTTCCGTCAGGCCGAGTTCCAGATCCTCTACGGCAAAGGTATCTACCGTAACGGCGAGATCATTGACCTGGGTGTTTCCCAAGGCCTGGTCGAGAAGTCCGGTGCCTGGTACGCCTACCAGGGCAACAAGATCGGTCAAGGCAAGGCAAACGCTGCCAAGTACTTGGCTGAGAACCCGGCTATTGGCGCCGAGATCGAGAAGCAGATTCGCGAGAAGCTGCTGACCGCTGGTGCTGTTGCGGCTGCTGGCAAGGCTGCTGCTGCCGAAGCCGATGCCGATGACATGGCCGACGCTGACGCCGGCTACTGATTGCGCGGTAGATAGCCGAACATGTCCGCCGTACTCGACACCCCCGTCGCCA
This sequence comes from Pseudomonas sp. B22(2017), assembly GCF_002113105.1. NCBI lineage: Bacteria > Pseudomonadati > Pseudomonadota > Gammaproteobacteria > Pseudomonadales > Pseudomonadaceae > Pseudomonas > Pseudomonas sp. B22(2017). The sequence continues at coordinate 34,745 of NZ_NEJN01000003.1, read as the reverse complement.
TCCGGCGGACAGCCATGGACCTGCTTGCGCGACGTGAGCACGGTCGCGTCGAGCTGACGCGCAAGTTGCGTCAGCGCGGCGCTTCGGACGAGTTGATTGAGCCTGAACTCGATCGGCTCGCCGAAGAAGGGTTGCTTAGCGAAGCCCGCTACCTCGAAAGTTTCATCCGGTACCGTTCCAGCTCTGGCTATGGCCCTGCACGTATTCGCGAAGAGCTAGGCCAGCGCGGTTTGGCGCGTGCTGATATCGAGCAGGCACTACGCGAGAGCGAGGTGGACTGGGGCGGGCGCATGCGTGACATATGGCAGCGCAAGTTTGCCGGGCAGCGCCCGCAAGATCCCCGCGGCCGTGCCCAGCAAACCCGGTTTCTGGCTTACCGGGGTTTCCCCATGGACATGATCGGCCGCCTGCTCAGTGGGCGTGATCTCGACGATTACTGAGGGCTGGGGCCGTTTTACAGTCCTTTGTGGGAGCGGACTTGTGTCACGATCAACTGACCTTCAACGCCTCCCTGGCCCGCTGGGTCGTATGCATGGGCTGCGGCTTGGCCCAGTTCTCCGGCAGGTTGATGAAATCCACCAGCTCGCGCAGCCTGCCCTGATCCCGGCCATTGAAGGCAAATGACAAACGGGTCAGGTGGTTGAAGTTGCCCACTTCGTGCTCGGCGCTGCTGTCAGGTTGCTGGTGGTACTTGCCACTCAGACGCAAGTCGGCAAAGCCTTCCTGGATGTCATACAGCGCCGCTTCGCTGAGCGGGTGATGCATGCGGATCACGAACTGGCTCTTCAGCCAGCGGCTGGAGTGGTAGTTGCTGTAGAACTGGTTGATTTCCTCCACTGCCTCGTCAGCGCTGTGCACCAGGCGCAGCAGTTTCAGGTCGCTGGGCAAGATGTAGCGGTTTTCCTCCAGTTGCCGGCTGATGAAGTCCAGGCAGTCGCGCCAGAAGCTGCCACCTGGTGAGTCCAGCAGCACCACCGGTACCAGCGGGCTCTTGCCGGTCTGGATCAGGGTCAGCACCTCCAATGCTTCATCCAAAGTACCGAAACCACCCGGGCACAGCACCAGTGCATCGGCCTCCTTGACGAAGAAAAGCTTGCGGATGAAGAAGAAATGGAACGGCAGCAGCTTGTCGGTGCCATCTACCGTGGGGTTGGCGTGTTGTTCGAAGGGTAGGGTGATGTTGAACCCCAGGCTGTGGTCGCTGCCGGCGCCTTCGTGGGCGGCTGCCATGATGCCGCCGCCGGCACCAGTTATGACCATCAGGTCAGAACGCGCCAGGGTTGCGCCCAGTTCGCGGGCCAGGGCGTACATCGGGTGTTCCAGCGGGGTGCGCGCCGAGCCGAACACGGTCACCTTGCGGCGGTCCTTGTAGCGTTCCAGGGTGCGGAACGAATGGTCCAGTTCGCGCAGGGCCTGCAGGGTGATCTTGGCGCTCCAGCGGTCGGTGTCGTCATGGGCCATGCGCAGGATAGTCAGCATCATGTCGCGGTACAGCGGCAGGTTGGGGCTGTTTGGTGCCACTAGTTGCAGTTGTGCGTCGATGTTGCTCAGGTCGATGTTGTTGTCGCGGAAGTGGCTGAACAGCAGTTCACTCGATTGGTAAGGCATGCAACGTCTCCTTCTGCACCTATACCTCTGACCTCAATCTAGACCCTTGCGCTCAATCCTGCCGGGGGTGTTCGCCACAGCCGCCCGTCGGCATGCAGCCACGGGGGATGCGGGTTTGGTTAACTGGGTAAAGCGAAACGTGTCGATGCAGGAGGTGGCGGTATGCATCGCTTGATCATCGAAGTTGACCGGCAGCTTTACCAGCAGCTGGAGAATGCGGCCCAGATGCATCACCTGAGCCTGGAGAACGAGTGCCGGCGCAGGCTGTCGGGGCTGGAATGCCAGTCGCGCTACCTGCAGGCGCTGCTGGCAGAGATGCGCGCCGATGCCGCTGAGGGGCGCTGGTGCGCCCGTGAAGACGAGAAGGCGTAGCGTCCGAGCTGGTTACTTCTTCTTGTTGCCGGCCACGCAGCTGGCATTATCGAACGCCTGGTCCATGATCGGCTGGTTGGTCTTGTATACCGTGAAGCGGTAGACCATCACCGCGCCTTTGGACATCAGGTTACGGAAACCGCTGTTGCGGCAGACGCTATCACCCAGCTGGCTGCGGACCTGTTCGGGGTTGGCCTGCATGCGCGCGGCATGGTCCTGGCGCACGCTCAGGTGGTTGACCAGTGCCTTGCCTTCCACCGTGTAACCTTGGTCGAGGATGTCCTCGTTGATGGCTCGCGGGGTGCCGACACTGCTCTCTTTGGCAACCTTCTGCAACATGTTGTTCAGGTCGTATTCCTGCTTGGAAGCCGCCTGGGCTGCCAGGGGCAGGGCGAGCAACAGGCTCAGGGCGGGTACGATACGGCGCAGCATGAATCTCTCCTGGTTCGATGACTGGCGCTTTGACATGCGCGGGTCGACGGCGTTCCCTGAAAATCGCGCAGGCGCGAGGCTGGGGTACGGTAAAAGCAGCGATTATAAGGACCGCGCCGCCACCTGCACAGCAATTGCCCCCTGTTCTGGTAGACTGGTGCCCTTAGTTTTCTCCGAGTCATCCTTGTGTCCATTCCCAACCTGTCCAGAGGCCTGCCGGCATGAGCCATGCGGTAGCGCGCCTGCGCGCCGAACGCCTGGCTCGCAGCAACAAGCCCTTTATCGCCCGTGGTTCACGTGCCGAACGCTGCCCCGATTGCCGGGTCATTGCCACTCATTGCCTGTGCGCCTGGAAGCCCCGGGTGCAGGCCGAGTCCGGCGTGTGCCTGCTGATGCATGACACCGAGCCGCTCAAGCCCACCAATACCGGTTGGCTGATTGCCGACCTGATCGAGGACACCTCGGCTTTCGGCTGGCTGCGCACTTCGGTCGACGAACGTTTGCTGGCGTTGCTGGGCGACCCGCGTTGGCAGCCCTACATCGTCTTTCCCGGCGAATTCGTTGCCCAGGAGCGAGTGGTCAGCGAGGTAGTGCGCGAGCCCGGCAAGCGTCCGCTGTTCATCCTGCTGGATGCCACCTGGACCGAAGCGCGCAAGATGTTCCGCAAAAGCCCGTACCTTGATCGCTTCCCGGTGTTGAGCCTGCAGGCCGAGCAGATGTCCCGCTACCGCCTGCGCCGCTCCAAGCGCGATGATCACTTCTGTACCGCGGAAGTCGCTGCCATGTGCCTGGACCTTGCCGGCGATACCCAGGCCTCGCAGGCGCTGGACGCGTACCTGGATGTGTTCAGCCTGCATTACCTGAGCGGCAAGCGTCGCCTGCCGCTGGACGAGCAGGACGACACCCACCAGCGTTTGCATACCTTCCTATAGTCCAAGGGGCACAACCCCTGCTTTGGTTCATAATGACCCTTACCCGAGTGCCCGACACAGAACAGGATCCCCAGATCGATGGCCACTTACGAAATCCTGATTGCCGATGACCACCCGCTGTTCCGTGGCGCCTTGCGCCAGGCCGTTACCCTCGGCCTGGGCCCGGATGTACGCCTGGTAGAAGTTGCCAGCATTGCCGAACTGGAAACCCGTCTGAGCGAAAAAGACAACTGGGACCTGGTGTTGCTGGACTTGAACATGCCGGGTGCCTATGGTTTTTCCGGGCTGGTGCTGCTGCGCGGGCAATACCCGCAGATCCCCGTGGTGATGGTATCGGCGCAGGAAGAGGCTGCAGTGGTGGTCAAGTCCCGCGAATTTGGCGCCAGTGGCTTCATTCCCAAGTCCAGCACCCTGGAAGTGATCCAGGATGCGGTGCGCAAGGTGCTCGATGGTGAGGTCTGGTGGCCGCCGCAGGCGTTCGAAAAGGTCGATGTCTCGGCCGAAGCCAAGGCCGCCAGCGAAGGCCTTGCCAGCCTCACGCCGCAACAGTTCCGCGTGCTGACCATGGTCTGCGAAGGGCTGCTGAACAAGCAGATCGCCTATGAGCTGAACGTGTCGGAAGCGACCATCAAGGCCCATGTGACGGCAATCTTCCGCAAGCTGGGTGTGCGTACCCGCACCCAGGCGGCGTTGTTGCTGCAACAACTTGAATCGGTTGCCAGCAGCTGAGTGGGCGTGGCTTCACGCTTTTTTTACCCGTGCCGGTCTAGTCTGCTGGCCTTTCCGCCGTTAAGTGACTCACATGACATCGCCATTCAAGGGCCAGACTGGCCTCAAACGTATCTTCAACGCCGCCGGCTATTCGCTGGATGGGCTGCGCGCTGCCTTCAAGGGTGAGGCCGCGTTCCGCCAACTGGTGCTGCTCAACGTGCTGCTGGTCCCGATCGCCTTCTGGCTACCGGTCAGCCGTGCAGAGCGTGCGATCATGATCGCCGTATGCCTGTTGGGCTTGATCGTCGAATTGTTCAACTCGGCGGTGGAGGCAGCCATCGATCGTATTTCGCTGGAGCGCCACCCGCTGTCGAAAAACGCCAAGGACATGGGCAGCGCCGCGCAACTGGTGGCATTGACCATGGTGGCGCTGGTGTGGGGTGTGATCCTGCTTTAAGCGATCGGTGGCAACACGATCTCGTCACTGCGTGTGAAACCCGCGGTGAAGTTGCGGCAAAGTTCGAGAAATTCGCGCATGGCCGAGGTCTGGTACTTCTGTTTGTGCCAGATGAAGTAGAACTGGCGCATCAGGTCCAGCTCCGGGGTTTCCACCGCTACCAGGCTGCCGCGGCGGAAGGCGTCACGCAGGGCAAGGCGCGAGATGCAGCCGATGCCCAGGCCCGACTCCACCGCGCGCTTGATGGCTTCGGTGTGTTCCAGCTCCAGGCGGATGTTGAGGTTGGTGCGGTGGTGGCGCATGGCCTGGTCGAAGGTCAGGCGCGTGCCTGAGCCCTGTTCGCGCAGGATCCACGCCTCCTGGGACAAGGTCTGTACATCGGCGCGTCCCAGTTTGGCCAGCGGATGCTGTGGCGCGCAGAACACCACAAGTTCGTCCTCGACCCAGGGCTGCACTTCCAGGTCCGGGTGGTTGCAATCGCCTTCGATCAGACCCAGATCAATTTCGTAATGCGCCACCTGTTGCACGATATGCGCGGTGTTCTGCACATGCAGCTTCACCTGGCTTTCCGGGTGCACCTGCATGAAGCTGCCGATCAGCAGGGTGGCCAGGTAGTTGCCGATGGTCAGCGTGGCGCCGACTGCAAGCGAGCCGAAACCGGACTTGCCGTTGAGCAGGTCTTCGATTTCCTTGGCCTGGTCGAGCAGGGCCACTGCCTGCGGCAACAGTTGCTGGCCCAGGGCGTTGAGGCTCAGGCGCTTGCCGGCCCGGTCGAACAGCTGGCAGCTGGACTGTCGCTCAAGCTCGGTGATCGAGGTGCTGGCGGCCGACTGCGACAAGGCCAACACACTGGCGGCGCGGGAAACGCTCTGGTGCTGGGCCACGGCAACGAAGACTTGCAGTTGACGAAGTGTAAATCGCATATCGATATAACCGATAACACATATCTTGATAATCCAGTTAACAGATATTGTCGCTGCCCCTAAACTATCGCGCAACTGCGCGTCTTGCGCGCGCCGCGTCTTTCTTCAGGAGCCCCATTAAATGAGCAACATGAACCACGAACGTGTCCTCAGTGTGCACCACTGGAACGACACCCTGTTCAGCTTCAAGTGCACCCGCGACCCGGGCCTGCGCTTCGAGAACGGTCAGTTCGTGATGATCGGCCTGCAACAAGAAAGCGGCCGTCCGCTCATGCGCGCCTATTCCATCGCCTCGCCGAACTGGGAAGAGCACCTGGAGTTCTTCAGCATCAAGGTGCCGGACGGTCCGCTGACCTCGCAGCTGCAGCACCTGAAGGAAGGCGACGAGATCATCATCAGCAAGAAGCCTACCGGTACCCTGGTACTCGACGACCTGAACCCGGGCAAGCACTTGTACCTGCTGAGCACCGGCACTGGCCTGGCACCGTTCATGAGTGTCATCCAGGACCCGGAAACCTACGAGCGCTTCGAGAAAGTGATCCTGGTGCACGGCGTGCGCTACGTGAACGAAGTGGCCTACCGCGAATTCATCACCGAGCACCTGCCGCAGAACGAGTTCTTCGGTGAGTCGGTTCGCGACAAGCTGATCTACTACCCGACCGTGACCCGTGAACCGTTCGAGAATCAGGGCCGCCTGACCGACCTGATGCGCAGCGGCAAGCTGTTCAGCGACATCGGCCTGCCACCGATCAACCCGCAGGACGACCGCGCGATGATCTGCGGCAGCCCGAGCATGCTCGACGAAACCAGCGAAGTGCTGGACAGCTTCGGTCTGAAGATCTCCCCGCGCATGCGCGAGCCGGGTGACTACCTGATCGAGCGTGCCTTCGTCGAGAAGTAAGGCGCAGGCTGATGCAAAAGAAGGCGACCCCCGGGTCGCCTTTCTTGTGCCTGTGATTCATATATCGCCTGTACCGGCCCTATCGCCGGCAAGCCAGCTCCCACAGGAGTCCCACAACATTTGAAACCTGTGCCGAACCTGTGGGAGCTGGCTTGCCGGCGATGAGGCCAGTGCAGGCAAACCCCAATCTATTCCACGCGCGTCTCGCCGCTATACACCAATATCTCCCGACACCGCTTGCACAGGTAGCGCCGCCCTTGGCGCACCAGCTTGTGCCGCTGCGCGGTAAACGGGAAGTCGCTCTGCGGGCAGGGGCAGCGGTAGATGTAGCGGGTCACCACGCGCCGTTGCACTTCGTAGTTGTGGCAACGGTTGGGCGGCAGTTCATACACCCCGCGCATGATCAGCTGCCACTCTTCGCCATGGGCCTGGATTCGGTCGCCGAACAGATGGTGGGCCACCAGGTGCGCCACCTCATGGGCCACGGTCTGGCGCAGGAAGTCTTCCTGGTTTTCGCGGTAAAGCTGCAGGTTGAAGCGCAGCAGGTTCTCGTGCAGGTGGGCGACGCCGGCTTTTTGCCCGCGCAGCTTGAAGCTGATTTCCGGGCGTGGGAAGGGGCGTTTGAAGAAGGTTTCAGCTTGCTGGTAACAGGTTTCGACGCGTTGTCTGAGCAGCTCGGGCATGGCGGGGTGGTTCTCCTGACCGGACATTATGCCGCAACCCCGGGCAACCTGCCGAGCCACCGGTCAGCGCACAGCCAGAGGCCGCCTTGCGGCGGCCCCAGGTTTGATGCCCCAGTGTTGGTCGAGTCTGTTCTAGTTGGTGTAGACGGGCCCCACGCCCAGTCCCCAGATGATCACCGTGGCGGCCATGATCGCCACCAGTACTACAAGGCCTACCGCCAGCACCGAGCTGGAGAACAGGAAGCCTTCGTCGGACGGTATGTTCATGAACGTCGGCAAACCGACGTACAACAGGTACACCGTGTAGCAGATGGCGGCCGTGCCGATCAGCATGCCCAGCCACAGGTGCGGGTACAGCGCCGCCAGGCCGCCGATGAACAACGGTGTGGCGGTGTAGGTGGCAAAGGCGATGCACTGTGCCATGGACGGGTTGGCATCGTAGGTGCGGGCCATCCAGTGGATGAACGCCCCCATTACCGCTACCCCGGCAAGCATCGCCAGGTACGACATGATGCTCATCCAGATGGCGCTTTCCATGGTCAGCATCACCGCTGGCCGGTCGCCGATTACCCAGCCGACCTGGGTTGTACCGATGAACGCCGAAACGGCGGGGATCGCAGCCAGGATCAGGGTGTGCGTCAGGTACATGTGGCTGATGGTTTCTTCTTCGCCACGAATTTCCCGCCATTCCTGGTCGGGATGGGTAAACAGCCCCACAACGTGATGAATCATGCCGATCACTCCTCTCAATGTTGCCAAACGCCCCCCAGATGGAGCGCAAGCGGCCCTAGGCCCGAACACCGAAGCAAGCGGTAATGTGGCCTTATGTCGCAGTATAGGAAGCCGTTACCCGCATAAACCGCGCTTTTTAGAGCAAATTGCGCTGTAAGACGCGCTGTTGATTACAATGAAGTCTTTATCGGAATGCCTACAGCGCCGCCGCGTTTGTGCGTAAAATAGCCGGCTTTTGTCACACCTCGCGGATCCAAGCGCTATGGGCACCCTCTCGGTCAACCAGAACAAACTGCAAAAACGCCTGCGTCGTCTCGCCGGCGAAGCCATCACCGACTACAACATGATCGAGGATGGCGACAAGGTCATGGTCTGCCTGTCCGGCGGCAAGGACAGCTACACCATGCTCGACGTTCTGTTGCACCTGCAGAAGGTGGCACCGATCAAGTTCGAGATCGTCGCGGTGAACATGGACCAGAAGCAGCCGGGGTTCCCCGAGCATGTGCTGCCGGCCTACCTGAAGGAACTGGGCGTCGAGTACCACATTGTCGAGAAGGACACCTATTCGGTGGTCAAGGAGCTTGTCCCCGAGGGCAAGACCACCTGCTCGCTGTGTTCGCGCCTGCGCCGTGGCACCCTGTACACCTTTGCCGACGAAATCGGCGCGACCAAGATGGCGCTGGGGCACCACCGCGACGATATCGTCGAAACCTTCTTCCTCAACATGTTCTTCAACGGTGCGCTCAAGGGCATGCCGCCGAAGCTGCGCGCCGACGATGGCCGCAACGTGGTGATCCGCCCGCTGGCCTACTGCAGCGAGAAGGATATCCAGGCCTACTCGGACATGAAGGAATTCCCGATCATCCCGTGCAACCTGTGCGGTTCGCAGGAAAACCTGCAGCGCCAGGTGGTCAAGGACATGCTGGTGGAGTGGGAGCGCAAGCACCCGGGGCGTACCGAGAGCATCTTCCGCGCCCTGCAGAACGTGGCACCGTCGCAGTTGGCCGACCGCAACCTGTTCGACTTCACCAGCCTGAAGATCGACGAGAACGCCACCCCACGTTTCCTTGACGTGCTGAACATCTGAGCCCATGCGCGATTACCAGTGGTTGCACGAGTACTGCCTGAACCGCTTCGGCTCGGCCCAGGCCCTGGAGGCCTTCCTGCCGCAGCCGCGCACACCCGCACAACTGCGTGATATCAGCGACGACCGCTACCTGTCGACCTTGGCCCTGCGCGTGTTCCGCGCCGGGCTCAAGCACAGCCTGGTGGATGCCAAGTGGCCGGCGTTCGAGCAGGTGTTCTTCGGCTTCGACCCGGAGAAGGTGGTATTGATGGGCGCCGAGCACCTCGAGCGGCTGATGCACGACGAGCGCATCATTCGCCACCTGGGCAAGCTCAAGAGCGTGCCGCGCAATGCGCAGATGGTTCTTGACGTGGCCAAGGAGAAGGGCAGTTTCGGCGCCTTCATCGCCGACTGGCCGGTGACCGACATCGTCGGTTTGTGGAAATACCTGGCCAAGCACGGCAACCAGCTGGGCGGGTTGTCGGCACCGCGCTTCCTGCGCATGGTTGGCAAGGACACGTTCATCCCTACGGATGACATGGTTGCGGCGTTGATTGCGCAGAAGGTGGTCGACAAGCCGCCGACCAGCCAGCGGGACCTGGCCTTGGTGCAGCAGGCGTTCAACCAGTGGCATGCGGAGAGTGGGCGGCCGCTGTGCCAGTTGTCGGTGATGCTGGCGCATACCGTCAACCATTGAGAGTTGTGTTGGCCCCTTCGCGGGCATGCCCGCTCCCACAGGTACAGCGCCGACCTCAAGTGTGGCGCGAACCCTGTGGGAGCGGGCAAGCCCGCGAAGAATCTAACTGCCTTCGCCTGCCATGCGCCGCTCGTGCTGGAACTTCCAGCGCACATACAGCAGCCCGGCAATGAACAGCCCCAGGCTCACCAGTACTTCAACCCAGCCAAATACCGCCCGCGCCGGGTCGAACGCCGCCAGCACGCCCTTGATGAAATAGATATTCACCACGAAGCAGGTCCATGCATGTGCCCGGGCGCTACCTGTCAGCATACCCGGCAGCAACAGCAGCAACGGCACCAGCTCGATCGCCAGGATCACCTCGACTCGCGCCCCGTGCAGGTTGGCGAACCACAGGTTGTTCGCCACCAGCAGGGCGATCAGGCCGAAGAAGAATGCCAGGCTCAGCGCCCGCGTCAGGCGCAGGCGAGGCGCCAGCCACTCAAGCGGCGGCAATACCTTGGGCTTCTTAGCCACGTGCAGCCTCCAGGGCCTTTGCAGTGGTCGCCAGGCGTTGGCCAAGGGCGCGGCACAGGGCTATCTCGTGCTGGTCGAGCTCGCGCTTGCCATCGGCGCCAGCATGATGGCTGGCGCCATACGGGGTGCCGCCGCCACGGGTTTCGAGCAATGCCGATTCGCTGTACGGCAGGCCCATCACCAGCATGCCGTGGTGCATCAGCGGCAGCATCATCGACAGCAGAGTGGTTTCCTGCCCGCCGTGCAGGCTGGCGGTAGAGGTGAACACGCCTGCCGGCTTGCCGACCAGTTCACCGCCCAGCCACAGGCTGCTGGTGCCATCCAGGAAGTACTTGAGCGGCGCCGCCATGTTGCCGAAGCGGGTCGGGCTGCCCAGTACCAGGCCGGCGCAGTGGCGCAGGTCGTCCAGGGTGGCGTACAGCGCACCATTGGCCGGGATGTCCGGGGCCACTGCTTCGCACTCGGTGGAAATCGCCGGTACCGTGCGCAGGCGGGCTTCCATGCCGGCCAGCTCGATGCCGCGGGCGATGTGCCGGGCCATCTCGCTGGTCGAACCATGGCGGCTGTAATACAGCACCAGGATGTAGGGCTCGCTCACGGCAGGATCTCCAGTACTTTCTCGGGTGGTCGGCCGACCACGGCCTTGTCGCCAGCGATGAGGATCGGCCGCTCGATCAGCTTGGGGTGCTGGGCCATGGCGTCGATCAGTTGCGCGTCGGTAAGCGACGGGTCGGCCAGGTTCAGCTCCTTGTACTCGTTCTCGCCGGTACGCAGCAGCTGGCGCGGGGCGATGCCCAGCTTGCCGAGCAGAGCCTTCAGGGTGGCCGCGTCGGGCGGGGTCTCGAGGTAGCGCACGATTGTCGGCGCCAGGCCGCGAGCTTCGAGCAGTTCCAGGGCGCCGCGGGATTTCGAGCAGCGCGGGTTATGATAGAGCGTGAGGTCGGTCATGTCGGGTCGCATCCAGCAGGGTGTGGCGGCTATTCTAACCGCAGCGACTGACCAATTTGCTTTAAAACTCGAGAAGGATTGACCCATGGCAAGGCGTCTGGCAGCAGTACTGGCCATCACCGCGAGCCTGTTGCTCGGTGGTTGCGGTGCCGATTATGGCGTGGACCAACACGGTAATACGGTTAAGGCCGAACAGATCGACGGGCACTGGCTGGTGCTCAACTACTGGGCCGAATGGTGCGGGCCGTGCCGTACCGAAATCCCTGAACTGAACGCGGCAGCCAAGCAGTGGGCGGCCGATGGTATCAAGGTGGTGGGGGTGAACTTCGATGGCTTGCAAGGGCAGGAGCTGAAGCAGGCTGCCGAAACCCTGGGGATCGCTTTCACCGTATTGGCGCAGGACCCGGCCGAGCGCTATGACCTGCCGCGTAGCGAGGCATTGCCGGTGACCTACATCATTGATGACAAGGGCAAGGTGCGGGAACAATTGATGGGCGAGCAGACCCAAGAAGGGCTGCAGGCCAGGATCAAGGCACTGAAGGGCGCCTGATGCATTTTGGGGCTGCTTTGCAGCCCATCGCGACACAAGGCCGCTCCTACAGGGGGATGCGATCTCCTGTAGGAGCGGCCTTGTGTCGCGATGGGCCGCACAGCGGCCCCGGCAATATTCAGCCTTCCTCAGGCCAGAAGCGCAGTGGCTTGCCTTCGGCCGGCCAGAAACGCATCTGCTCGATAGGCGACACATCCCAGCGCTGCACTGTTTCCAGCGCCTGCAGGAAGCGTTTTTCCTGTTCCATCAACGCCGGCGCGCAGAGCTTGCGGGTCTTGCCGACCTTGCCGAAGCTGAGGTGCTCGCCGTCCAGTTTGTATGGCGCGAACCAGTGGTTGCAGCCGCCATTGCCATAGGCACGGCCATCGCTGGCCAAGGTCAGGGTCAGGTGGCTGTAGTCGATCAGCGGCCGTTCGCCAATCCACTCCAGCACATAGCTGCGCTCCTGCTGCAGCTTGGAAGGTTCTGCGGCGCAGCCGAGCAGGCCGGTGGCAATCAGCACGCCGGTCAGCAGATTTTTCACTCGGCGCTCTCCTGGCAACGCGGGCACAGGTGTTTTTCGCCACGGCTGGCCCAGCCCAGCTCGGCAACGCGCGCGCTGGCGGCAGGCTGGCGGGCTTTCTTGCCCAGCTTGGCGTCCACCGCGAACTCGAAGTCCAGCACGGCGTCGCAGCTGTCGCACGCGACCTGCCAGGTGAGGATTTCCAGCTCGTTGAACACCGGGCCGCTGGCCACGGCAACCCACTGGCCGCGCGGGTTGATCAGGTGGCGCACGCTCTCCACTGTCAGGCGCATGGACAAATCCTTGCTGCCCTTGAGGGTGACCAGCAGGGTGTCGCCTTTGTGCATCGAGCCGCCGTTGCCGGTGACCTGGTAACGGCCCGGCACCAGGGCGCGGCACTCGATCAGGGTATGTTGCGGGTTGAAAAGGGTGTAGCGGAAATCGTGCTCGACCATGGGTCCTCCAGAAATGCCGCGTATCCTAGCACTAACCCATCACCAGATTCTGTGGATTGCCTGCCGCCCAGCGGTTGATGTTGTCCAGCGTGGTCGCGGCGATGGCATCCAGTGCCTCGCGGGTAAGGAACGCCTGGTGGGCAGTGATGATCACGTTGGGGAAGGTCAGCAGACGGGCCAGCACGTCGTCCTGCAGCGGCAGGTCGGAGCGGTCCTCGAAGAACAGCTGGGCTTCTTCTTCGTATACGTCCAGGCCGAGGTAGCCGAGCTGGCCGCTCTTCAGCGCATCAATAAGCGCCGGGGTGTCGACCAGCGCCCCGCGGCCGGTGTTGATCAACATGGCGCCGGGCTGCAACTGGGCCAGGCTTTGTGCATTGATCAGGTGCCGGGTGTGCTCGGTCAACGGGCAGTGCAGGCTGATGACGCGGGATTCGCGCAGCAACTCGGGCAATGGCAGGTAGCGCGCGCCCAAGGCCAGCAACTCGGGGTTGGGGTAGGGGTCATAAGCCAGTAACTGGCAGCCGAAACCAGCCATGATGCGAGCAAAGGCTGTGCCGATCTGGCCGGTACCGACCACGCCGACGGTCTTGCCGTGCAGGTCGAAGCCGGTCAGCCCGTGCAGGGTGAAGTCACCCTCGCGGGTGCGGTTGTAGGCCCGGTGCAGGCGCCGGTTCAGGGCCAGGATCAGCGCCACGGCGTGTTCGGCCACGGCGTGCGGCGAGTAGGCCGGCACTCGCACTACGGTCAGGCCCAGGCGCTGGGCGGCGGCCAGGTCGACATGGTTGTAGCCGGCCGAGCGCAGGGCGACCAGGCGCGTGCCGCCTGCGGCCAGGCGCTGCAGCACCTGGGCGTCGAGCTCGTCATTGATGAAGGCGCAGACCACCTCGTAGCCATCGGCCAGGGCAGCGGTGTCGAGGGTCAGGCGGGCGGGCTGGAAGTGCAGGTCCAGGGTGGTGCCGCTGGCGGCACGGGTGAAGCTTTCCTGGTCGTAGTGCTGGCTGCTGAACAACAGGGCGCGCATGGTGGGGCTTCCTTTGCAGTGGTCTGGGGATTGTAGCCAGCGGGTTGAAAGGGGTGTTGACCTGGACCGGCCCTATCGCCGGCAAGCCAGCTCCCACAGGTACAACACAGCCTTCAAGAGCAGTGATTTCCTGTGGGAGCTGGCTTGCCGGCGATAGGGCCGGTGAGGTCAGGCGCTCAATCTGGCCTGCGCCGCCAGGCGGTTGATCGCCGCATCCAGTTCGTCCAGTGCCAGTTGTGCCAGCGGGTTTTCCTGCTTGAGCAAGGTTTCGCTGCGCTGGCACGCGGCCCGCAACTGCGGTACGCCGCAATAACGCGAGGCGCCGTTCAGGCGGTGCACCTGTTCGATCAGACGGTTGCGGTCGTCGGCCTCGCGGGCGGCACGTATGGCTTCGCGGTCGGCTTCCAGCGAGCTCAGCAGCATGCTCAGCATATCGGCCGCCAGGTCCGCTTTGCCGGCGGCCAGGCGCAGGCCTTCCTCAGGGTCCAGCACCTTCAGGTCATCACCGTTGGCCAGTTGCTCGGCCAGGCGTTCCTGCTCTGGCGCACCCAGGCTCAGGCCGGTCCATTTCATTACCACCTGGGCCAGCTGCCGTTCGCTGATCGGCTTGGTCAGGTAGTCGTCCATGCCTCCGTGCAGCAACGCGCGTTTCTCGTTGGCCATGGCGTGGGCGGTGAGGGCGACGATCGGCAACGGGTTGCCACTTTGGGTGTTTTCCCACAGGCGGATCTGCTCGGTACAGGCGCGGCCGTCCATGCCGGGCATCTGCACGTCCATCAGCACCAGGTCGAACGGTTCGTCCTGTACCGCCTGTACTGCCGCATAGCCGTTGTCGACGGCCAGCACCTCGGCGCCCAGGTCTTCGAGCAGGGTCTGCACCAGCAGCAGGTTGGCGGGGTTGTCGTCGACGCAGAGGATCTTCGGCTGACGCTGGCCGTTGATGCTGTTCACCTCGCCCTGCGGGCGGCGTGGTTGTACCAGTTCCAGCAACAGGCGGCGCAGTTTGCGCGTGCAGGTCGGCTTGGACAGCAACTGGCCATGGCCGTTGGGCAGGTACGGGTGGTACAGCGCCTGCTCGGTGGTCGGGCACAGCACCACGCACTGGCAATGGTAGCGCTCGAGCTGCTGATGGTAATGGCCCAACTGCTCGGGCGACAGGTTGCCAAGGTTGGCCCCGAGCACGGCGAACTCGAACGGCAGGCCGGCCTGGCTGGCGGCTTGCACGCCCTGCAGCAGTTGGTCGAAGGAGGCGAACAGGCTGACGCTGAGGCCGCAGTCTTCCAGCTGGTGCTCCAACGCCTGGCGCGCCAGTTCGTGGCCATCGACGATGGCTGCGCGGCGGCCCAGCAGCGGTTGCAGCGGCAGCTCCTCGACACCATCGTGGGCCTTGGGCAGGTTGAGGCTGATCCAGAACTGCGAGCCCTCGCCCGGGGTGCTGTCGACGCCGATTTCGCCGCCCATCTGTTCGATCAGGCGCTTGGAAATCACCAGCCCCAGGCCGGTGCCGCCAGGCTGGCGGGCCAGCGAGTTGTCGGCCTGGCTGAAGGCCTGGAACAGCGTACGCACATCCTGCGGCGACAAGCCGATGCCGGTGTCCTGCACGCTGATGCGCAGCTGCGCACTGTCCTCGTGCTCATCTTCGAGCATGGCGCGTACGACGATGGTGCCCTCGCGGGTGAACTTGATTGCGTTGCTGACCAGGTTGGTAAGGATCTGCTTGAGCCGCAACGGGTCGCCGATCAGCGACGATGGGGTATCGCGGTAGATCAGGCTGAGCAGTTCCAGCTGCTTGGCGTGGGCGGCCGGGGCGAGGATGGTCAGGGTGTCCTGGATCAGGTCGCGCAGGTTGAAGGGGATGCTGTCGAGCACCAGCTTGCCGGCCTCGATCTTGGAGAAGTCGAGGATCTCGTTGATGATCCCGAGCAGGTTGTCGGCAGACTTCTCGATGGTGCTCAGGTAGTCGAGCTGGCGCGGTGTCAGCTCGCTTTTTTGCAGCAGGTGGGTGAAACCGAGGATGCCGTTGAGCGGGGTGCGGATTTCGTGGCTCATGTTGGCCAGGAATTCCGACTTGATGCGGCTGGCTTCCAGGGCTTCCTTGCGCGCCATGTCCAGCTCGATGTTCTGGATCTCGATGGTTTCCAGGTTCTGGCGTACGTCCTCGGTGGCCTGGTCGATGCTGTGCTGCAGCTCTTCGTGGGCGTTGTGCAAGGTTTCGGCCATACGGTTGATGCCGCGCGCCAGCTCGTCAAGCTCGTGGCTGCCCATGGCCGGCAGGCGCTCCTCGAGGTGGCCGTCCTTGAGCTGGTTGACCGCATGCTTGATGCGCTTGATCGGGTCGTTGATGGTGCGGCTCATGCGCAGTGCCAGCAGGCCGCTGAGCACCAGGCAGGCGAGAATCAGCAACAGGCTGGTGAACAGGTTGCGGTAGCCGCGCAGCAGGGTGCCGTCGTGGGACAGCTCGATCTCGACCCAGCCCAGCAGGCGTTCGGCTTCGGTCGGCACGGCATCGGTGGCCAGGTCGCGGTGGTGGCCGAACACTGGCATCAGATAGCGGGTGGCGTCATTGCCGCTGCGTTGCAGCAGTTGGGTGCCGGTGCCGCCGCTGGGCGGCTGGTTTAGCATGCTCGGGCCGGCATGGGCCAGGCGCGTGCGGTCCGGGGCCAGGAAGGCGACTGCGCGCACATCGGCCTGCTCCAGTGTTTGTGCGGCAATGCGCTCAAGTTGTGCCGGTGCCAGCTTGGCCATGGCGGGCGCGGCCAACGGCGCCAGTTGCTCGGCGATCATCTTGCCGCGTTGCAGCAGCTGGGTGCGCAGGTCGTTCTGTTGCAGCCAGGTGAAGTAGCTACCCAGCACCAATGCCATCAGGCCGGCCGGCAGCAGGGCCAGCAGCAGGACCCGGCTGCGAATTCCCAAGCGATCGAGCACACTTGCCTCCTGTCATGTGCCTGGACACCGTCAAGCGATGACGGCCAAGCCGGGAAGTTACTCCGCCTGCCGTGCTATTGCACCTCTTTAGTACGTGTTTTGTGCCCTTGCAGCGGCATTGGTCGCAGGGCGGTTGCCTGGCAGGCGCTGGATACTCAATAATCACGCAATTGAGAATGCATGGCAGTTGCCAATGAATCCTGTAGCTATTCACAACTCCAATATCCTCGCCATCGAGGATGATCCGGTCCTCGGTGCCTATCTGCACGAAGAGCTGCAGCGCGGCGGCTTCCAGGTGACCTGGTGCCGCAATGGCCTGGAGGGCCTGGAAACGGCGGGGCGCCATGCTTTCGACGTGGTGCTCATGGACATCCTGCTGCCCGGGCTAAACGGCCTGGATGCCCTGGCGCAGTTGCGCAAGCGCAGCGCCACGCCGGTGATCCTGATGTCGGCGCTAGGTGCCGAAGCCGACCGCATCAGCGGCTTCCAGCGTGGTGCCGACGACTACCTGCCCAAGCCGTTCAGCATGGCAGAGCTGCGGGTGCGCATCGAGGCTATCCTGCGCCGTGTGGCCCTCGAGCGGCGCCATCAAACCCCGCAGGTGCAGGACGGCAGTGGCGAGTTGCAATACGACGAGGCGCTGTGCGACGTGCGCCTGGATGGCCGCCTGGCCGGCCTGACACCCAGCGAATACCGCCTGCTCGACATTCTCAACCGCAACCTCGACGAAGTGCTGAGCAAGCCATTCCTTTACCAGCAAGTACTGCAGCGAGGCTATTCGCGGCATGACCGCAGCCTGGACATGCACGTCAGCCAGATACGCCGTAAGCTCAAGGGCATCGGCTATCACGAACGGCAGATCCGTACCGTGTGGGGCAAGGGCTACGTGCTCAGCGCCAGCGAGGCGGAGTAACCCATGCTCGACCGCCATTCGCTGTTCTGGAAGCTGGCGATCCTGCTGGTGGGCTTCTGCCTGCTGATGATCGGCCTCAGTTACACCTGGGGGCGGCACATGGAGACCCAGAACGCCTTCCTTTCGGAGCCGGCGCGGCAGGCTTTGCGTGGCTATGCCGCCGAGGCCGAGCAGGCATGGCGCAGTGGTGGGCGGGCAGGGCTGGACCGCTGGGTGGCGACGATGCACCAGCGCGAACGCGGCTGGGTCGGCGTGCTCGACCTGAACCTGCGGCCGCTCGACAGCGCCAGCCTCGACCCGCAGATCATGCAGCGGTTGACCCGCCTGCGCGGTGTCGACTGGCCGATGAGCCGGCGCAGCGTCGACCAGCCGTGGTTGCGCATACCGTTCCCGGGGGCACCGGAGCAGGGCATGTTGGTGATCGAACTGCCGCAGCGCTTCAACCCCGGCCAGTACCGGATGCTGTGGCGTATCATCACCAACGGCATCATCCCGGGTCTGTTCACCCTGCTGTTGTGCGTTGGCCTTTATCGCATGCTGATCGTGCCGTTGAACCAATTGCGCGAGCAGGCCAATGCCTGGCGCGCCGACCAGTTGTCGGCTCGCCTCGACTCACGCACCATCGCCCGGCATGACGAGCTGGGTGAACTGGCCCGTGCCTTCGACCAGATGGCCGAGCGGCTGCAGGGCACGGTAGCCATGCAGCAGCAGTTGCTGCGTGATCTGTCTCACGAAATGCGTACGCCACTCAGCCGGCTGCGGGTGGCCTGCGATGGTGAAACCGACCTGCAGCGCCTGCGTGAACGCCTGGCACGGGAGGTGGACTGCATGCAGCAGCTGGTCGAGGATACCCTGCAACTGGCCTGGCAGGACGCCGACCGTGCGCCGATGAACCTTGAGCCGATCGAGGTGCAGGCGCTGTGGGAGCTGCTGGCCGAGAATGCCAGTTACGAAAGCGGCTGGGCCCCGGCGCGGCTGCGCTGCGAAGTGCCGGCGGACTGCTGGGTGCAGGGCAACCTGAACTACCTGGCCCAGGCGCTGGAGAACATGTTGCGCAATGCCATTCGTCACTCGCCGGCCGAGGGTGTGGTGTGCCTCGGTGGGCAGCGTGAAGGCGGGTATTGGCGGTTGTGGCTGGAAGACGAAGGCGGTGGCGTGGCTGAAGAAGACCTGGAGCGGATCTTTGCACCGTTCTCACGGCTGGACGGTTCGCGGCCCGGGGATGGTGGTTTCGGCCTGGGGCTGAGCATCGCCCGCAGTGCCATCCAGCGTCAGGGTGGCACCTTGTGGGCGCAGAATGGCAAGCATGGGCTGCGGCTGTGGATGAGATTGCCGTTACATGTGCCGGCCCCTTCGCGGGTGAACCCGCTCCCACAGGTTCATCACTACTCTTGAGACCAGTGGAGTCCCTGTGGGAGCGGGTTCACCCGCGAAAGGGCCGGTACAGGCTATCGATATAGCTTGTAGCTATATTCATCACAGATTGCGTGATATGGCCGGGAAGGGTTTGCCGGTATGATAGGCACCCCTGCCGTCCGGATTGTGAAATACGCCATGACCTTGCAGTACCCAACCATCGCCGATTGCGTCGGCAATACGCCCCTGGTTCGCCTGCAGCGTATCGCTGGCGAAACCAGCAACACCCTCCTGCTCAAGCTCGAAGGTAACAATCCCGCCGGCTCGGTGAAGGACCGCCCGGCACTGTCGATGATCACCCGCGCCGAACTGCGCGGCCAGATCAAGCCCGGCGATACCCTGATCGAAGCCACCTCCGGCAACACCGGCATCGCCCTGGCGATGGCTGCGGCGATCAAGGGCTACAAGATGATCCTGATCATGCCCGACAACTCCACCGCCGAGCGCAAGGCCGCCATGACCGCCTACGGCGCCGAGCTGATCCTGGTGACCAAGGAGGAGGGCATGGAAGGCGCTCGTGACCTGGCCGAGAAGCTGCAGGCCGAAGGCCGCGGCCTGGTGCTGGACCAGTTCGCCAATGGCGACAACCCCATCGCCCACTACAACAGCACCGGCCCCGAGATCTGGCAGCAGACCCAGGGCACCATCACCCATTTCGTCAGCTCCATGGGTACCACCGGTACCATCATGGGCTGCTCGCAGTACCTCAAGGAAAAAAACCCGGCGGTGCAGATCATTGGCCTGCAACCAATGGAGGGCTCGGCAATTCCGGGCATCCGCCGCTGGCCCGAGGAATACCTGCCGAAAATCTTCGACGCCAGCCGTGTCGACCGCGTGGTCGACATGTCGCAGCAGGAAGCCGAGGAAACCACCCGCCGCCTTGCCCGTGAAGAGGGCATTTTCTGCGGCGTGTCTTCCGGTGGTGCAGTCGCGGCCATGCTGCGCCTGTCCCGCGAGGTGGAAAATGCCACGATGGTCGCGATCATCTGCGACCGCGGCGACCGTTACCTGTCCACCGGCCTGTTCGACCCGAGCTAAATGTCCAAGAAGAAAAGCAACAGCGGCCTGCGCTTCCAGCCGGCTGGCGGCAACCGCAGCCCCCAGGTCCCGGTGGGCAAGAAGCAGCGCCTGGAAATCGAGCGCCTGGCCGGTGACGGCCGGGGCATTGCCTTCCACGAAGGGCGCACCTGGTTCGTCAGCGGCGCCCTGGCCGGTGAGGCCGTCGAGGCGCGGGTGCTCAATGCCCGTGGCAAAGTGGTCGAGGCCCGCCTGGAGCGCCTGCTGCAGGCCAGCCCCGAACGCCGTCAGGCACCGTGCCGGTATTACGAGCGTTGCGGAGGCTGCAACCTGCAGCACCTGCCGCACGAAGCGCAGCTGGCGCTCAAGCAGCGCACCCTGGCAGAGCAGCTTCAGCGGGTGGCCGGTGTGCAGCCCGAGGAATGGGCCGCACCGCTGAGTGGGCCGGAGTTCGGCTACCGGCGCCGCGCCCGCGTGGCCGTGCGCTGGGACGCCAAGGCGCGTCAGCTGGAGGTCGGCTTCCGTGCCGAAGCCAGCCAGGACATCATTGCCATCGACGATTGCGCGGTGCTGGTACAGCCCTTGCAGTCGATTCTGCGCCATTTACCGACCGTGCTGCGCTCGCTGAGCAAGCCGCAGGCGCTGGGCCATGTGGAACTGTTCAGCGGTACTGCCGAGGCGCTGCTGGTGCGCCATGTCGCGCCGTTGCCCGCCGAAGACCTGGCCAGGCTGCAGGCGTTCTGCGAACAGGCCAATGTCCAGTTGTGGCTGCAGGGCGAAGGGGAGCCGGCGCCATTGGACCCGGCCGCGCAGCTGGGCTTTGCCTTGGCGCCCTGGCAGTTGGAACTGGCCTGGCGCCCAGGTGACTTCGTACAGGTGAATGCCCAGGTCAACACGGCAATGATAGAGCAGGCGCTGGCCTGGCTCGCACCGCAGGCCGACGAGCGCGTGCTGGACCTGTTCTGCGGCCTGGGCAACTTCGCCCTGCCACTGGCCCGGCAGGCGCGCGAGGTAGTGGCAGTGGAAGGAGTGCAGGCCATGGTCGATCGGGCCGCGGCCAATGCCCGGAACAACAATGTGCATAACGCACGGTTTTTTCAGGCCGATTTATCGCAGCCTTTGGCGGGTGCCGGATGGGCCGCCGAGGGCTTTTCTGCGGTACTCTTGGATCCACCGCGCGACGGTGCTTTCGAGGTGGTGCAAGGCATCGCCCGCCTCAAGGCCAGAAGGCTGGTCTATGTATCGTGCAACCCGGCCACGCTGGCGCGAGACGCGCAGGTGCTGGTCGGCCAGGGGTACCGGTTAAAAAGGGCCGGGATTCTCGACATGTTTCCTCAGACGGCGCATGTCGAGGCCATGGCGTTATTCGAAGCGGGCTAGCTGACTGGCCCCTTGGTGCGGCTTTCATGGAATGGTGGCCGCACGGTGATCGCCAGCGCACCCGTGTGGTGTGCTGTATGGAAAGGTAAAACAAAGATGGTACAGGTGAGAGTGCACCAGCCGGTCAACACCGACGGCAGTATCAATCTCGAAGCATGGTTGGACCATGTGGTAAGCGTCGATTCGGCACTGGATCGCGCAGCGCTGAAAGAGGCCTGCGAGTTTGCCCATGAAGTCGAGAAAAAGGGCAACCCGGCCAAGCATTCCTGGGCGGACGGTACGTCCAGCTTCCAGGCGGGCCTTGAGATCGCGGAAATCCTAGCCGACCTCAAGCTCGACCAGGATTCCCTGGTGGCGGCGGTCATCTACCGCTCGGTACGCGAGGGCAAAGTGACCCTGGCCGAGGTCAGCCAGCGCTTTGGCCCGGTAGTGTCCAAGCTGATCGACGGTGTGCTGCGCATGGCCGCCATCAGCGCCAGCCTCAGCCCGCGCCAATCGCTGGTGCTGGGCTCGCAGGCGCAGGTCGAGAACCTGCGCAAGATGCTCGTGGCCATGGTCGACGACGTGCGCGTGGCGCTGATCAAGCTGGCCGAGCGCACCTGCGCGATCCGTGCGGTCAAGGCCGCCGACGACGAGAAACGCCTGCGTGTCGCGCGCGAGGTGTTCGATATCTATGCGCCGCTGGCGCACCGCCTGGGTATCGGCCACATCAAGTGGGAGTTGGAAGACCTTTCCTTCCGCTACCTCGAACCCGACCAGTACAAACAGATCGCCAAGCTGCTGCACGAGCGCCGGTTGGACCGCGAGCGGTTCATCAGCGAGGTTATGAACCAGCTGCAGAACGAGCTGCTGGCCACTGGCGTCAAGGCCGACATCAGCGGCCGGGCGAAACATATCTATTCGATCTGGCGCAAGATGCAGCGCAAAGGCCTGGAATTCAGCCAGATCTACGACGTGCGCGCGGTACGCGTGCTGGTGCCGGAAATTCGCGACTGCTACACCGCGTTGGGCATCGTGCATACCCTGTGGCGGCATATCCCCAAGGAGTTCGACGATTACATCGCCAACCCCAAGGAGAACGGCTATCGCTCGCTGCACACCGCGGTGATCGGCCCCGAGGGCAAGGTGCTGGAAGTGCAGATCCGTACCCACGGCATGCACGAGGAAGCCGAGCTTGGGGTATGTGCCCACTGGCGCTACAAGGGCACCGACGTCAAGTCCAGTTCCAACCATTACGAAGAGAAGATCTCCTGGCTGCGCCAGGTGCTGGAGTGGCACGAAGAGCTGGGCGACATCGGTGGCCTGGCCGAGCAGCTGCGGGTCGACATCGAGCCGGACCGGGTCTATGTGTTCACCCCGGACGGCCACGCCATCGACTTGCCAAAGGGTGCCACGCCGCTGGACTTCGCCTACCGCGTGCACACCGAAATCGGCCACAACTGCCGCGGCGCCAAGATCAACGGGCGCATCGTGCCGCTCAACTACAGCCTGCAGACCGGCGAGCAGGTCGAGATCATTACCAGCAAGCACGGCAATCCTAGCCGTGACTGGTTGAACTCCAACCTGGGCTACGTCACTACCTCGCGGGCGCGGGCCAAGATCGTGCACTGGTTCAAGCTGCAGGCACGCGACCAGAACGTCGCTGCCGGCAAGACCTTGCTCGAACGCGAGCTCAGCCGCCTGGGCCTGCCGCAGGTGGATTTCGAGCGCCTGGCCGAGAAGACCAACGTCAAGACCGCCGAGGACATGTTCGCCTCGCTCGGTGCCGGCGACCTGCGCCTGGCGCACCTGGTCAACGCCGCCCAGCAGCTGCTTGAGCCCGAGCGCATCGAGCAGATCGAACTGGTACCGCGCAAGCCTACCGGGCCGCGTACCGGCAAGCGTGGCGACATCCAGATCCAGGGTGTCGGCAACCTGCTGACGCAGATGGCCGGCTGCTGCCAGCCGCTGCCGGGCGACGCCATCGTCGGCTACATCACTCAGGGCCGCGGTGTGAGCATCCACCGCCAGGACTGCGCTTCGGTGCTGCAGTTGGCGGGCAAGGAACCGGAGCGCATGATCCAGGTAAGCTGGGGGCCGATCCCGGTGCAGACCTACCCGGTCGACATCGTCATCCGTGCCTACGACCGCCCGGGCTTGCTGCGCGATGTGTCGCAAGTGCTGCTGAACGAAAAGATCAACGTGCTGGCGGTGAACACCCGCTCGAACAAGGAAGACAACACCGCGCTGATGTCGCTGACCATCGAGATTCCAGGCCTGGATGCGCTGGGGCGCCTGCTGGGGCGGATCTCGCAGTTGCCCAACATCATCGAGACGCGGCGTAATCGTACACCTTGATAATCTGGATTGGGGCCGCTGTGCGGCCCATCGCCGGCAAGCCAGCTCCCACCGGTACTCCGCAGGCCTCAAGTCCTGTGCAATACCGGTGGGAGCTTGCTTGCCGGCGATCGGGGGCAAAGCCCCCGCCGAGGAATAGCTGACCATGACCTACACCCTCGAAGACCTGCTGCACCTCATGGCCCGCCTGCGCGACCCGCAGTACGGCTGCCCATGGGACCTGAAGCAGAACTACGCGAGCATCGTCCCGCACACCATCGAAGAGGCCTACGAGGTTGCCGACACCATCGAGCGCGGCGACTTCGAGCACCTGCAAGGTGAGCTGGGCGACTTGCTGTTCCAGGTGGTCTACTACAGCCAGCTGGCCCGCGAGGAGGGGCGTTTCGAGTTCGACGGCGTGGTCGACAGCATCACCCGCAAGCTCATTCGCCGTCACCCGCATGTATTCCCCACCGGCGAGCTGTATGCGCCGGTGGACACCCCCAGCCTGGACGAGGCCCAGGTCAAGTCACGCTGGGAAGAAATCAAGGCTGAAGAGCGCGCGGAAAAGAGCCAGCCCGAACAGCTGTCGTTGCTCGACGACGTACCAGCGGCATTGCCGGCGTTGTCGCGGGCAGCCAAACTGCAAAAGCGCGCGGCCACGGTCGGTTTCGACTGGCCTGCGGCATTGCCGGTGCTGGACAAGGTGCGCGAAGAGCTGGACGAAGTACTGCAGGCCATGGCCGACGGCGATGCCGATGCGCTCGAGGATGAAATCGGCGACCTGCTGTTTGCCGCCGTCAACCTGGCCCGCCACCTCAAACATGACCCGGAACACGCCCTGCGCCGTGCCAATCGCAAGTTCGAGCGGCGTTTCCGCTTCATCGAACAGGCATTGCGCGACAGTGGCCGCCCCATCGAAGATTGTAACCTTGATGAACTGGATGCCCTTTGGGGTGAAGCCAAACGTCAGGAAAAGAACCTGCCCAGCTGCGGCTGAGCTGTTGCATAAGTGAGTGAACATTCATGAGCCTTTCCCTTCGCGACCAACTGCTCAAAGCCGGTCTGGTCAACCAGAAACAGGTTTCCCAGGCCAACAAAGCCGAGAAGAAACAGAAACGCCTGGAGCACAAAGGCCAGGTCGAGGTGGACGACAGCCAGCAGCGCATGGCCAAGGAAGCCATGGCCGAGAAAGCCAAGCGTGACCAGGAACTGAACCGCCAGCAGCAGGAAAAAGCCGAGCAGAAGGCCCGCGCCGCGCAGATCAAGCAGTTGATCGAAGCGACTCGCCTGCCGAAGCTGAGCACCGAGGACTACTACAATTTCGTCGACGACAAGAAGGTCAAGCGCATTGCCGTCAATGCCCTGATGCGGACCAAGCTGAGCAATGGTGCGCTGGCCGTGGTGTCGTTTGCCGGCGGCTACGAGGTGATCCCTCGTGAGGCGGCATTGAAGATCCAGGAACGCGATCCTGGCCGTGTCCTGCTGCTGAACACCCATGTCGAGGAAGCGGACGAGGACGACCCGTACGCAGCCTACAAGATCCCTGATGATCTGATGTGGTAACCACGAAAAACCCCGCCTTGGCGGGGTTTTTCATTTGAAGATGGGTCATTGCGTGGCGCGCTGGTTTTCCAGGTTTTCCAGCTCTGTACGGTACTGATGCGCTTCATGTTCGTTGTGGAACATCCCCACCAGTTGGCCCTGTTGGTGCACATCCCAGATCCGCACACCAGCGGCCAGGCCTTCGTGGGACATTTTCGATTCGTCGCGTTCGGTTACTTGGACTGTCATCGTTAAACTCCACTGTTTCAGTTGGCTGCGACACTGTGTCGCACAACCTCTTTATAGAGTTTGTTAGCAGGCTAAGTAAATAAAACCGGCATGAAACAAGTTTCATGGAAGCCGGAGCGCAGTCAAATGTGGGAGCGGCCTTGTGTCGCGAAACGGCCGCAGAGCGGCCCCGGCACCCTGAGTCAGGGCAGAGGCCGTGGGGCCGCTGCGCGCCCCTTTCGCGACGCAAGGCCGCTCCCACAAGAGCGCGCCTTCTCCAGTGCAGAAAAAAGCCCCGCACAAGGCGGGGCTTCGGGTGCTGCTGGCAGCGCTGGCTCAGTTGCCCTTCACCGGCTTGCCATCGACCGTGCCGTCCTGCAGCACGATCACGTATTCCTTGCCATCGGTCTCGACCTGGCGCAGTTGCACCAGCAGGTAGTCCCAGTTCTTGGCGAACCACAGCTCGGTGATGCGCTTGCTCTGGCTTGGGTCGCGCACGCGCTCGACCTTCACCGCATCGACCTGGCCAGTCTTGGTAGTGACCTTTTCGGTGCCCAGCACGCGGAAGTCGTAGGTGTCGATCTCGTCACCGTCAACCACCTGATAGGTCATGCTCTTCTTGCCGGCGGCCACGTCATGTTGCAGGGCCAGCTGATAGGACGACTTGTCTAGCACGCCACGGTTCAGCGGCAGGTTGATGGCATCGCCACGGTCGCTGCCGGTGACCTTTTTGCTGTTCCAGTCGAAAGTCAGGTCAACCTTCTTGGCCTTGCCCAGGCCACCACGCTCGAAGTGGTACTTCTGTGGCAGCAGGGTGTCGTTGTCCATGCGCAGGGTGCTTTGCTCGGTCAGGCTGGCGATCATCATGGAGGCCTTGAAATTAAGGTCCCAGGTACCGTTGGCATTCTTGACCAGGCTGCGCTCGGCGGTGCCGCTCATGGGCAGTTGCTTCCAGTCTGCGGTATAGCTGGCCGAGAAAGGCTTCAGATCAGCTGCCTGGAGGGGCAGGGCGAGCACGGCGAGAGCCAAGAGCAGGGCGCGACGCATAAATTCTCCTAGGATCGAATCAAGTGACCGCTGGCCGCCAGGGGCTGGCCATCCAGTAATGCACCCTGTTCGCCAAGGCGCAAGCGCCCTTCGGCGAACCAGCGCACCGCCAGCGGGTAAATCAGGTGTTCCTGGCGGTGTACCCGCTGGGCCAGGCTTTCGACGGTGTCGTCAGGCACCACCGGTACCACAGCCTGTACGACCAGTGGGCCGCCATCGAGTTCCTCAGTCACGAAGTGTACGCTGCAGCCGTGCTCGGCGTCGCCTGCCTCCAGCGCCCGACGGTGGGTATGAAGGCCCTTGTATTTGGGCAGCAGCGACGGGTGGATGTTGAGCAGGCGGCCCTGGTAGTGGCGCACGAAGTCGCCACTGAGGATGCGCATGAAACCGGCCAGCACCACCAGGTCCGGGGCGAAACCGTCGATGCGCGCCATGAGCGCGGCATCGAAGGCTTCACGGCCGTCGAACTGGGTGTGCTCGAGCACGACGCTGTCGATGCCGGCCGCCGCGGCGCGTTGCAGGCCGTAGGCATCGGCGCGGTTGGAAACCACCGCACGGATGCGCACCGGGCTGTCCTGGCCTTGGCAGCTGTCGATCAGGGCTTGCAGGTTGCTGCCGGAGCCCGACAGCAGTACCACTACATTGCAGGTCTTGCTTGGCATCAGTGTGCCTTGAGGTTTTGCAGCTCGACCTGGGCAGCGCCTTCGGCGGCTTCGGCGATGTGGCCGATCACCCATGGCTGCTCGCCAGCGGCGCGCAGTTCGTTCAGGGCTGCTTCTACCTGGTCCTGGGCCACGCAGATGACCATGCCGACGCCGCAGTTCAGCACGCGGTGCATTTCATGCTCGTCGACGTTGCCTTTTTCCTGCAGGAAGTCGAACACCGCCGGGCGCTGCCAGCTGGCCACGTCGATGACCGCCTGGGCGTTGGCCGGCAGTACGCGCGGGATGTTGTCCAGCAGGCCGCCACCGGTGATGTGGGCCATGGCCTTGACCGCGCCGGTGTTCTTGATCAGTTGCAGCAGCGGCTTGACGTAGATGCGGGTCGGCGCCATCAGCAGGTCGGTCAGCGGCTTGCCGTCCAGCTGGGTGTTCTCGATGTCGGTGGCGGACACTTCGAGGATCTTGCGGATCAGCGAGTAGCCGTTGGAGTGCGGTCCCGAGGACGGCAGGGCGATCAGTGCGTCGCCGGTGGCAACCTTGGAGCCGTCGATGATCTCGGCCTTTTCCACCACGCCGACGCAGAAGCCGGCCAGGTCGTAGTCTTCGCCTTCGTACATGCCAGGCATTTCGGCGGTTTCACCACCGACCAGCGAGCAGCCGGCCAGTTCGCAACCGGCACCGATGCCGGTGACCACGGTGGCGGCCACGTCGACGTTCAGTTTGCCGGTGGCATAGTAGTCGAGGAAGAACAGCGGCTCGGCGCCGCACACGACCAGGTCGTTGACGCACATGGCGACCAGGTCCTGGCCGATGCTGTCGTGCTTGTTCAGGTTCAGTGCCAGGCGCAGCTTGGTGCCGACGCCGTCGGTGCCGGAGACCAGCACCGGCTGCTTGTAGCCGGCCGGGATCTCGCAGAGGGCGCCGAAGCCGCCCAGGCCACCCATGACTTCAGGGCGTGCGGTGCGTTTTGCCACGCCCTTGATGCGTTCGACCAGTGCTTCGCCGGCGTCGATGTCTACACCGGCGTCCTTGTAGCTCAGGGAGGGTTGCTTGCTCATTGATCCAGGCCTTTAGGAGGGAGGGATTCTTAAAAACGACCATGACGGCCAAGGCCGGCTGGTAAGCGGCGGCTGCCTGAAACGTCAGTGGTCTGTGAAGGCGCGCGATTTTATCAGGGTTGCCGGGCAGCGGCCATCCTCAGGCCGACGGGCAGGGCATGAAAATAGGTAAAAAGTTGGGGGTGTACGCCACGAGAGGTGTGGAGCCTGTGAGATCGAGCGCCGCCCGCGCGGCGCTTCGCGGGACAAGCCCGCTCCCACATTTGTTTCGGGCCAATTATTTCTGAGGCAGAGGCGCGCGGCCCCTTGGCGTCCACCTCGATATTGCGTCGGGCAAACAAGGCGGTCGTGTGCAATGGCACAGGCGTTACTGGCCCGAAACAGATGTGGGAGCGGGCTTGTCCCGCGAAGCGCCGCGCGGGCGGCGCTCGATCTCGCAGGCGCCACAAGGGCCGCGCCATGCACGCGCAGGCGCTGAACCTGTTGCGGCGAACACCTGTCAGACCCATCACATTTCCCAGGCAATCTCCGCAACCAATCTTTCATCCTCGCGACTGGTTACCTTTCGCCCCCGTGTATAAGGTATAGGCATTGCGGTAAATGGACAGGAATCCTCCATGCGTCTCTTCAATATTCTGGCAGTCGGTTGCCTGGCCCTGATCTCGGCCAGTGCCCAGGCTGAAAATGTCTCCGGCCTTTACCAGGTGCGCGAGCCGGTCACAGGGCAGGGCGCCGAAGCCCGTGCCGCGGCTACCATCCAGGCTCTCGATACCCTGGTAACGCGCCTGACCGGCGACCCCAAGGCGGCACAAAGCCCGGCATTGGCCGCTTTGCGCAAGGACCCGCAGCAAATCATCAACCAGGTCGCCAGCGAAGCCGGGCCACCCGAGTCGGTGTTGGTCGAGTTCGACCCTGGCAGTACCGAACGGGCCTTGCGCAAGGCCGGCCTGGCCTTGTGGGGCAGCAACCGCCCCTCGATCCTCGGATGGTGGCTGAACGACAGTGTCGAAGGCAGCAACCTGGTAGGTGACGGCCAGGCCAGCGCCCAACCCCTGCGTCGTGCCGCCCAGCACCGTGGCCTGCCGTTGCGCCTGCCGCTGGCCGACCTGCAGGAGCAACTGGTGGCCAATGCCGAGCAGATCGAAGGCAGTGACCCTGCGGCGCTGCGCGAAGCCTCAGGGCGCTACGGCGCCGATGCCTTGCTGGCGGTGCATGCTCGGGAAGCCGACGGCAAATGGCAGGGCAAATGGCAGCTTTGGCTGGGCGACCAGCGTGAACAAGGCACTGCCGAAGGTGCCGACCCGGCAGCGCTGGCCGACGCCGTGATGCTGGCGCTCAGCAGCCGCCTGGCGCCGCGCTACGTCACCCGCCCGGGCGCCAGCAGCCAGTTGCAGTTGCAAGTGCAGGGGATGAACCTGCAGCGCTACGCCGAGCTGGCCCGCGTGCTCGAACCCTTTGGCCCGCGCCTGCAGATGGCCGAAGGCAGCACCCTGACCTACGGCGTGACCGCCAACCGCGAACAGCTGCGCGCCCAGCTTGGCCTGGCCAAGCTGCAGGAAGTACCGGTAGAGCAGGCGCCCGCTGTGCAGCCCCCTCCAGCTCCGGCGGACGCTGCCGGGGCCGGGCAACCAGTGCCGGCCCAGCCAGCACCCAAGCCGTTCGACGGTTTGCGTTTTCGCTGGTAAGGGGAGCACACCGTGACCGACGTACGTCGTTGGATCTGGCTGGGCGTTGCCCTGCTGGTCGCCGTGCTGCTTTACAGCCTGCACAACATTCTTACCCCGTTCCTGGTCGGCGTGCTGCTGGCCTATCTGGCCGACCCGCTGGTCGACCGCCTGGAGCGCCTGGGGCTGTCGCGCACCTGGGGCGTAGTGGTGGTGTTCGGCCTGTTCACCTTGCTGTTGCTGGCCTTGCTGCTGGTTCTGGTGCCGCTGCTGGCCAAGCAGCTGGTGCGCCTGTACGAACTGGCGCCGCAGATGCTCGACTGGCTCGAGCACGTGGCGCTGCCCTGGGTGCAGAGCCGCCTGGGCCTGGCTGACGGCTTCTGGAAGTTCGACAAGATCAAGGCCGCCATCGGCTCGCACATGGGCCAGACCACCGATATCGTCGGTGTGCTGCTGTCCCATGCCACTGCCTCGAGCCTGGCGCTGATGGCCTGGCTGGCCAACATGGTGCTGATCCCGGTGGTGGGTTTCTATCTGCTGCGCGACTGGGACTTGATGATGGCCAAGCTGCGTGGCCTGCTGCCGCGCCAGCGTGAGCCGCAAGTGATGGGCCTTGCAGGCGAATGCCATGAGGTGCTGGGGGCGTTCGTGCGCGGGCAATTGATGGTGATGGTGGCCTTGGGCATCATCTATTCGGCCGGGCTGATGCTGGTGGGGCTGGAACTGGGGTTATTGATCGGCATGCTCGCCGGGTTGGCTGCCATCGTGCCGTACATGGGTTTCATCATCGGGATCGGCGCGGCCTTGGTGGCTGGCCTGTTCCAGTTTGGCGGCGACCTGTACCCGATGCTGGGTATCGTCGCAGTGTTCATGGTCGGCCAGGCGCTGGAAGGCATGGTGCTGACCCCGCTGCTGGTCGGTGACCGCATTGGCCTGCACCCGGTTGCGGTGATTTTCGCGATCCTGGCCGGCGGTGAGCTGTTCGGCTTTACCGGGGTGTTGCTGGCGCTGCCGGTGGCGGCGGTGATCATGGTGCTGCTGCGGCATGTGCATGACTTGTACAAGGAATCGGACATGTATGCCGGGGATATCGACCCGGAGTTGTGACCCCGGGGCCGCCTTAATGCCGGCCAGTTAAGAAAATTGGGGCTGCAAAGCAGCCCCAAAACAGCCAAAAAAAGCGCAACTCGTTGATTTTACTTGTGCTATCTGCTGCCGTGATTGTGCGCCCCGCGCTGCGGGTATAGACTTTGCACATTGTTCACCAAAGGCCCCCTGCGGTCCTGTCGACCGCCCGCGAGCATGAAACCACCGATCCAGTTGCCCCTGGGTGTGCGCCTGCGCGATGACGCCACCTTCATCAACTACTATCCGGGCGCCAATGCTGCGGCATTGGGCTACGTCGAGCGGCTATGCGAAGCCGACGCCGGCTGGACCGAGAGCCTTATCTACCTGTGGGGCAAGCAGGGTGTTGGCCGGACCCACCTGCTACAGGCCGCCACCCACCGCTTTCAGCAACGCGGCGAACCAGCCGTCTACCTGCCGCTGGCGCAATTGCTCGATCGTGGCGTAGAGCTGCTCGACTACCTGGCCCAGTACGAACTGGTATGCATCGACGACCTGCACGTGATCGCCGGCAAGGCTGACTGGGAAGAGGCCATGTTCCACCTGTTCAACCGCCTGCGTGACAGCGGCCGGCGCCTGCTGCTGGCCGCCTCGGCATCGCCGCGCGAACTGCCGATCAAGCTGCCGGACCTGAAGTCGCGGCTGACCCTGGCCCTGGTGTTCCAGATGCGTGGCCTGTCCGATGAAGACAAGCTGCGTGCCCTGCAACTGCGTGCTTCGCGCCGCGGCCTGCACCTTACCGACGAAGTCGGCCACTTCATCCTCACCCGCGGCGCACGCAGCATGAGCGCGTTGTTCGACCTGCTGGAACGCCTCGATCAGGCCTCGTTGCAGGCACAGCGCAAGCTCACCATCCCTTTCCTCAAAGAAACCCTGGGCTGGTAACCCCGAAAACGCTGGGCCAGAGCGGCAAAACGAAAAAGTCACATCTTTTTCGATAAAATTTGCAAATGGCCATGATAGAGGGCATAGTTTCACCCTTCTAAAGGATTACAGACACGGTCGTGCCCATGCTGAAGCGCTTCGCACCCCTCGTGCCACTCGCACTCGTGACCCTGCTTTTTGGCTGCGCGGCCCAAGGCCCAGCTTCTCATTCAGAGCTGCAGTCCCAGGATCACTCCCCGATCGCCGCACAATCGGCCTTCAAGGCCAAAGCCTCCTCCTCGTCGGTATTCGGCGAGCCGGAAGAGCTGGCTACCGAAGATGACCTGGAGGCCTTCTCCAGCAACAAGCCATACCAGTTGCCAGCTCTGGCTGACAGCATTCTCGAGCGCGGCATGTCGCTGATCGGCACCCGCTATCGCTTCGGCGGTACCTCGGAGAAGTCCGGCTTCGACTGCAGTGGTTTCATCGGCTATCTGTTCCGCGAAGAGGCGGGCGTGACCTTGCCGCGTTCCACGCGTGAAATGATCAACGTCGATGCCCCGAAAGTGGCCCGCAACAAGCTCAAGCCAGGTGACCTGCTGTTCTTCAGCACCAATGGTCGCGGCCGCGTCAGCCATGCTGGCATCTACCTGGGTGACAACCAGTTCATTCACTCCAGCAGCCGCCGCAGCGGTGGTGTGCGCATCGACAGCCTCGGTGACCGCTACTGGAGCAAGACCTTCATCGAAGCCAAGCGTGCCTTGGCCATGGCGCCGACCACCAATATCGCGCGCAACTGATAGCAAAATGATGTACCCTGCCGCGGCGGCGATGCTTTGAAAAAAAGCTCGCCGCCGTGCGCATTTATAGAAAGCGTCTAATCTAATTTCTCAACTCTTTTCGGCTGCGGCCCAGCGGACTCAGACAGGATGTTCTGGCCATGGTAAAGATGGCGCGCTTCGCATTTCTCTCCTTGGCAGCCTTGCTGGCTGCCTGCTCCAGCCGTGCGCCTGCGCCGGCCCCTGTGGTACAGCCGCAGGTAACCTATAGCCAGCCCAGTCCGTCGCCGATTGCCGATGACGTGCTGATGCGTGCCATCGGCCTGGTGGGCACGCCTTATCGCTGGGGTGGCAATACGCCGGACTCCGGTTTCGATTGCAGTGGCCTGATCAAGTACGTCTATCGTGATGCTGCCGGCATAAGCCTGCCGCGTTCGACGCGTGAGATGATCGTAATGCGCGCGCCAACCGTGGATGCCAAGTCGCTGCAGTCCGGTGACCTGGTGTTCTTCGCCACCAGTGGCGGCTCGCAGGTCAGCCATGCCGGCATTTATGTGGGGGAAGGGCGCTTCGTGCATGCTCCCTCCAGCGGCGGCACGGTGCGCTTGGACTACCTGTCCAACAGCTACTGGGCCAAGGCTTACCTGCAGGCCAAGCGCGTCATTCCGCAAGGGCATCTGGCGCAGAACCCCTGAGGACAGGCGGGGCTTTGCTCACCCGCCAGACCACGTTGCCGACATCATCGGCTACCAGCACGCCACCACGCCCGTCGGTGATTACGCCGACCGGGCGCCCTTGGGCCTTGCCATGCTCATCCAGAAAACCGGTAAGCAGGTCTACGGGCTTGCCCGAGGGCTTTCCTGATGGGTCGAACGGCACGAAAATCACCTTGTAGCCACTGTGTGGCTTGCGGTTCCACGACCCGTGCTGGCCCACGAATGCCCCTTGTTCGAAGGGCGGTGGTAGCCCGTTCGGTTCGGCGAATGCCAGCCCTAGCGATGCCGTGTGTGGGCCTACGGCGTAGTCGGGCACCAGCGCCTGGGCAACTTTTTCAGGCGCTGGCGGTTGCACGCGCTCGTCCACGTGGCGGCCGTAGTAGCTATAGGGCCAGCCATAGAAACCGCCGTCCTTCACGGAAGTGATGTAGTCCGGTACCAGATCGCTACCGATCTCGTCACGCTCGTTGACTGCCGTCCACAATTTACCGCTGTGCGGCTCCCAGGCCAGGCCGTTAGGGTTGCGCAGGCCGGTGGCGAACAGGCGGTGCTGGCCGCTGGTGGGGTCCACTTCCCAGATCGCGGCGCGCCCCTGTTCCTTGTCCATACCGTTTTCGCCTACGTTGCTGTTGGAGCCGACCGTCACGAAAAGCTTCTTGCCATCAGGGCTGGCGATCACGTTCTTGGTCCAATGGTGGTTGAGCGGCCCGCCTGGCAACTCGACCACTGGCTGGCCTTCATTACGAATTTGCATGGCACCGGGCTCATAGTGAAAGCGCAGCAACCTGTCGGTGTTGGCGATATACAGGTCCTTGCCGACCAGCGCCATGCCGAACGGTGAGTTGAGCTCTTCGATGAAGGTCGTACGGATTTCAGCCACGCCGTCGTGGTCGGCATCACGCAGCAGGGTAATGCGGTTTGCGCTAGGTACGCCTGCGCCTGCCCGCTTCATCACCTTCTTCATGACCCAGCCGCGCAGGCCCTTGCCATCTTCGGGCTTGGGCGGGGCATTGGTTTCGGCCACCAGGACGTCGCCGTTGGGCAACAGGTATAGCCAGCGAGGGTGGTCGAGCCCGCTGGCGAACGCTTTCACCTGAGAGCCTGGTGCTGCCTCGGGCTTGGCGTCCTTGGGCCAGCCCACTGCCGGGGCGATATTCACGGTGGGGAGGGTGGTCTTGACCGGAGCAGGCAGCTGGGGGGTTGGGCCACTACCGTCGAGCACATTCAGCAGGGCGGTTTCGCCGCAGGCAGTCAGGCTGGCGGCCAATAACCAAGGCGTCAGGTGTTTCATGGGGCGGCGTCCTCCTAACAGGGCCTATGAATTGAGAGGTCGGTGACATTCGCCAGGTTCCCGGAACCATCCAACTGCCGTTGCCGTTGCCGTTGCCGTTGCCGTTGCCGTTGCTTTTGCTTTTGCTTTTGCTTTTGCTTTTAAGCGCGCAATAGTTCAGGCGCCGCCGATTGCGACTTCAGGAGGCCGAGCGGAGGGACTGCGGAGGGAGGTGACGGGCATGGATGCCCGTCAAGCGCTGAGGCCCCATGGATGGGGCCTGCAGCGCGTACTCCCGGGAGCAGGCCCGTAGC
>NZ_NEJN01000029.1:0-2693 GCF_002113105.1 Pseudomonas sp. B22(2017) | reverse complement strand
GCCGCCATACAACAGCGCGCCGAACAGCTCCCACACCGAGAAGTCGAAGGCGTAGGAGTGGAACACCGTCCACACGTCACTGGCATCGAAGCGGAACCAGTCCTGGGTCGCCGCGAACAACCGGACCACGTTCTGGTGCGGCAGCAGCGTGCCCTTGGGCTTGCCGGTGGAGCCGGAGGTGTAGATCACGTAGGCCAGGTTCTGCGGGGCTACGTCGATATTCGGATTGGCATCGCTGTAGCCGGTCAGGTCTTCGACATCCAGATCCAGGCTGTGCAGGCCAAGCGGGATCGGCAGGGCTTCACGCAGGTGCGACTGGGTCAGTAATAAAGTGATGCCGCTGTCGGCGAACATGTAGCTGAGGCGATCTTCCGGGTATTCCGGGTCCAGCGGCACATAGGCACCACCGGCCTTGAGAATGCCCAGCAGGCCGACCACCATGTCCAGGCTGCGCTCCATGGCGATGCCCACCAGCACATCCGGGCCAACGCCGCGCTCGATCAGCTTGTGCGCCAGCTGGTTGGCCCGGCGGTTCAGTTCGTCGTAGCTCAGGGTCTGCTCGCCGAAGGTAACTGCCGGGGCGTCGGGGGCGGTGGCCACCTGGGCCTCGATGAGCTCATGGATGCTGCGTTCATCCGGGAAGGCGGCGGTGTTGCGGTTCCAGTCACGCAGCACGGCCTGCTGCTCGTCCTCGCCCAGCAATGGCAGCTCACTGATGCGTTGCCCGGGCTGGCGCACGATAGCTTCCAGCAGGTTGAGCCAATGCCGCGCCATGCGCTCGATGGTGCTGGCGTCGAACAGGTCGGTGGCGTACGTCAACGAAGCCCCGATGCCCTTTTCGTGCTCGAATGTGTCCAGAGCCAGGTCGAACTTGGCGGTGTGGTTGTCCCAGGCCAACTCCTCCATCTCCAGCCCCGCTATACGTCGGGGCTCGCCCTTGGCCTGGGTCTGATGGTTGTACAACACCTGGAACAGCGGATTGTGGCTCAGGTTGCGCTCCGGTTGCAGCGCATCGACCAGCTGTTCGAACGGCAGGTCCTGATGGGCCTGGGCACCCAGGGCACGTTGCCTGACCTGTTGCAGCAGCTCGCTGAACGTCAGCTGCACATCGAACTCGGCCCGCAGCACCTGGGTGTTGACGAAGAAGCCGATCAGGCGCTCGGTCTCGACCCGGTTGCGGTTGGCAATCGGTACCCCAACGCGGATATCAGCCTGGCCCGAGTAGCGATGCAGCAGGGTCTGGAAGCTGGCCAGCAGCAGCATGAACGGCGTCACGCCCTGCTGCTGGGCAACCCTTTTCAGGTTGTTGGCCAGCCCATCGCCCAGCACGATCGGCAACCGTGCCCCTCTGTGGCTCGGCATGGCCGGGCGCGGATGGTCCAGCGGCAGCTCCAGCACCGGTTGCTCATCGCCCAATTGTTCGGTCCAGTAGGCCAGCTGCCGCGCCTGCTCGCCGGCTTCCATCCAGCTACGCTGCCAAATGGCATAGTCGGCATACTGGATCGGCAGGGCCGGCAGTTGCGTTACCTGGCCCTGGCTGAAACCTTGATAGAACTGCACCAGCTCATTGACCATCACCGGCATCGACCAGCCGTCGGCGACGATATGGTGCAGGGTCAGCACCAGCACGTGCTGGTCCGCCGCCAGGCGCAGCAGCCGGGCCCGCAGCAGCGGCCCCTGCTCCAGGTCGAACGGTTGCCCTGCTTCGGTCTCGACCCAGGCCCGTACAGCGGCCTCGTCGGCGTTTGCCTGCTCTTCGATGACCAGCTCGAACGGCACTTGAGCATGAATGACCTGCACCGCCTGCTCACCGTCGCGACGGAACGTGGTACGCAGCGTTTCATGTCGCTCGATCAAGGCCGCAAAGGCCAGTTGCAGAGCTGTGGTATCCAGATTCCCCTTGAACTTCAAGGCAGCCGGGATGTTGTAGGTGGCACTGGCGGGCTCCCATTGCCACAGGAACCACTGCCGTTGCTGGGCGTATGAAAGCGCCGGCAACGGATGCTCGCCGCGCACCTCGGGGATCGGCAACTGGGCCAGGCTCATGCCCTTCGCCGCCAGTTTCTCGAGGAAGAGTTTGCGCTGTGGCAGCGGCAGGCCGATGAAGCGCTGCACCAGGGCCATGTTTCTGTTATCCGTTTGCATTTCAGACTGCCTCAAGCTCGCTCATGAAGTCCTGGAGTTCATCCAGGTCTGCATCGCTATGGGTATTCAAGCCATTGATCATTGCTGCGTAGTCCTGCAGCGTTTGCGCCTGGAACAACAACGCCAGGGGCAGGCTCGTGCCAAGCTCGACCTGTAGCCGCGCCATGACCTGGGTAGCCAGCAAGGAGTGCCCACCCAGTTCGAAGAAGTTGTCGCCAAGGCCTACCCGCTCCAGCTTCAGCACATCGGCCCAGATCGCCGCGATCCGTTGCTCCAGTTCGCTTTGCGGCGCGTGGTACGCGCGCTGCAACTGGCTGGCATCCGGTTGCGGCAGCGCACGGCGGTCCAGCTTGCCGTTGGCGGTCAAGGGCAGTTTGGCCAGGAACAGCAGGTGGGCCGGCACCATGTAGTCCGGCAAGCTCGCCTTCAGCGCAGTGCGCAGCACATCCCGCTCGGCAGCCTGGGCCTCGGTGCTGGCCATCACGACCGCATCGGCAGGCACCACATAACCCACCAGCTGCTTGCCGCCCGGGCCGTCCTGGGCCAGG
>NZ_NEJN01000028.1:0-4034 GCF_002113105.1 Pseudomonas sp. B22(2017) | reverse complement strand
CGCCCGCTCCCACAGGTACGGCGCATTCCTTCAGCTGGTGGGGTCCCTGTGGGAGCGGGTTCACCCGCGAAGCAGGCGACGCGGTGGATGGCACCGGCTACGCCGGTGTTCGCGGGCGCGCCGGCTCCTACAGGTACGGCGCAGGTTTCCGAGTCCCACAGGGGCCCTGCCAATTCAATGAGTTATGTGCAGTGCCATGGGAAGTGGGTTCGGTGCAGGTTTCAGGGTCACGCTGTACCTGCACCGGGCGCTGCCTCCACCGAATTTCCATCTAAATCCATGCCACCACTCAACCGTCTAACTACGGAGGAAATTGATGAGCTGATTTCTTAGGAGATTCCCTGTGCAAGAGCTGCTCGATACGGTCGTATCGTTGTCCACCCAAAAACGTAAGGCGTTGGCAGCCTTGCTCAAGAAACAAGGCGTGAACCTGTACGGTGTCACGCCGATCTTCCCGAGGGATCCTGCAGAGCCGGTGCTGCTTTCCTACGCTCAGCAGCGCCTGTGGATACTGTCGCAATTGGGCGAGGTGGGCAGCGCGTACAACCTCTCGTCCGTCTTGCGTTTCAAAGGCCACCTGGATACCCAAGCCCTGCAGCGCAGTTTCGAGGCCCTGATCAAGCGCCACGAAACGCTGCGTACCACCTTCCGCCTGGAACGGGAACAGGCGGTTCAGGTGATCCACCCACATGTCCCTTTCGAACTGGCCGTTGAAGTGCTGGTGCAGGCCGATGACAGCTACCTGCGTCAGCGTGTCGAGGCCGAAGCCCACCTGCCTTTCGACCTGCAGCAGGGCCCGCTGTTGCGTGTGCGCCTGTTGCGCCTGGCAGCAGACGAACATGTGCTGGTGCTGACCCTGCACCACATCGTCTCCGACGGTTGGTCGATGCCGGTAATGGTCAACGAGCTGGTGCAGCTCTACCACGGCTACAGCCAGGGCCAACCCGTGGAGTTGCCGACACTGCCGGTGCAGTACGCCGATTACGCCACCTGGCAGCGCAACTGGATGGAGGCCGGCGAGCAGGAAAAGCAACTGGCCTACTGGACCGCGCAACTGGGAGAGGAGCAGCCCGTGCTGGCGCTGCCCACCGACCGCCCGCGGCCCGCCGTGAGCAGTCATCAGGGCGCACGGATAAAGGTCGCGTTGGACCAGCAACTGGCCGGGGCGCTCAAGCAGCTGGCCCAGCAGCAGGGCGTGACGCCGTTCATGCTGTTGCTGGCCAGCTTCCAGACGCTGCTGCACCGCTACAGCGGCCAGCCAGATATCCGCGTCGGTGTACCGGTTGCCAACCGCAACCGGGTCGAGACCGAGCGCCTGATCGGCTTTTTCGTCAACACCCAGGTGCTACGGGCCGAGTTCGACCTGCAGATGACCTTCATTGACCTGCTGCAGCAGGTGAAGCAACGCGCACTGGGCGCCCAGGCCCATCAGGATCTGCCGTTCGAGCAGTTGGTCGAGGCCTTGCAGGTCGAGCGTAACCTGGGCCACAGCCCGCTGTTCCAGGTGATGTTCAACCACCAGACCCAGGCCAAGGGTGAACGTGTTGGTTTGCAAGGGCTGCAGATGGAAGAGCTGGTCTGGGACAACCATACCGCCAAGTTCGACCTGGCCCTGGATACCTTCGAGCACGAGCAAGGCATTGGCGCGGCACTGACCTACGCCACCGACCTGTTCGACGCCGCGACGATCGAGGGCATGGCCCGGCATTGGCTGAACCTGCTGCAGGGGATCGTATGTGAACCTGGGCAGCGGGTTGCCGACCTGCCGCTGCTGGACGAGCCTGAACAGCACATCATCATGCGCGGCTGGAACGCCACCGAAGCGGACTACCCGGCAGGGCAAAGCATCCATCAGCTCATCGAAGCCCAGGTCCTCGCCACCCCGGATGCCCCGGCGCTGACCTTTGGCCAGCAGACCCTGAGCTATGCCGAGCTCAACCGCCGTAGCAACCAGCTGGCGCACAAGCTGCGCGAGCAGGGCGTGGGCCCGGACGTGCTGGTGGGCATCGCCATGGAGCGCAGCCTGGAGATGGTCATCGGTTTGCTCGGCATCGTGAAGGCCGGCGGCGCGTATGTGCCGCTGGACCCGGAATACCCCCAGGATCGCCTGAGCTACATGTTCGAGGACAGCGGCATCGCCCTGCTGCTGACCCAGTCGCACCTGCACGAAGCCCTGCCGATCCCGGCCGGCCTGCGCAGCCTGGACTTGGACACCGAGAATTTCGACGGCTACAGCGATGCCAACCCGAATGTCGACGTGGCCCCGCTGAACCTCGCCTACGTGATCTACACCTCCGGCTCCACCGGTCGCCCGAAAGGTGCTGGCAACAGCCATCAGGCGCTGGTCAACCGCCTGTGCTGGATGCAGAAGGCCTACGGGCTGGACGCCAGCGACAGCGTGCTGCAGAAAACCCCGTTCAGCTTCGACGTGTCGGTGTGGGAGTTCTTCTGGCCGCTGATGACCGGCGCGCGCCTGGTCATGGCCCAGCCCGGCGCGCACCGCGACCCGCAGTTGCTGGTCGAAACCATCAACCACCACGGCATCAGCACGCTGCACTTCGTGCCGTCGATGCTGCAGGCGTTCATGACCCACGAAGCGGTCGAAAGCTGCGTCAGCCTCAAGCGCGTGGTGTGCAGCGGTGAAGCGTTGCCGGCCGAGTTGGCCCGCCAAACCCTGCAACGCCTGCCGGCGGCGGGCCTGTACAACCTGTACGGCCCGACCGAGGCGGCGATCGACGTGACCCACTGGACCTGCCAGCCGGACGAAAGCATCAGCGTGCCGATCGGCCAGCCGATCGACAACCTCAAGACCCATATCCTCGAAGGCAGCCTGCAACCGGCGGTGCGCGGCAGTGCCGGCGAGCTGTACCTCGGCGGTGTCGGCCTGGCCCGTGGTTACCACCAACGCCCGGCGCTGACCGCCGAACGCTTTGTGCCGGACCCGTTCAGCGACAACGGCGGGCGCTTGTACCGCACCGGCGACCTGGCGCGCTACCGCGCCGATGGGGTGATCGAATACGCCGGGCGCATCGACCATCAGGTGAAGATCCGCGGCCTGCGCATCGAACTGGGCGAGATCGAGGCGCGACTATTGGAGCTGCCGAGTGTGCAGGAAGCCGTGGTGCTGGCCCAGGACGGGCCAAGCGGCAAGCAGCTGGTGGGCTATGTGGTGCCTGCCGACAGCACGCAAGACGAAGGCGCATTGCGCGATAGCCTGCGTGAGGCGCTGAAGGCCGGTTTGCCGGATTACATGGTGCCGGCGCACCTGCTGCTGCTCGGCAAGCTGCCGGTGACGCCGAACGGCAAGCTGGACCGCAAGGCCCTGCCGCAGCCGGATGCCAGCCAGTCGCAGGGTGAATACATCGCCCCGCAGAGCGCGCTGGAGCAGCAGATCGCGGCGATCTGGGCCGATGTGCTGAAGCTGGAGAGGGTTGGCCTCGACGACCATTTCTTCATGCAGGGAGGGCACTCTCTGCTGGCAGTTTCGGTGATTGCCCGCATTCGTCAGCACCTGGGGCTGGACGTGCAGTTGCTTACCCTGTTCGAGGCTCCGGTGTTGAGGGACTTTGCCAAACGTGTCGAGCACGGTGAACGGGCACAGGCTGCTGTCATCGAATGCGTGAGCAGGGCTCAGCCACTAGCGCTTTCCTACGCCCAGCAACGGCAGTGGTTCCTGTGGCAATGGGCACCGCACAGTGCCACCTACAACATTCCGGCCGCACTGAAGCTGGCCGGGGCGCTGGATATCGCCGCCCTGCAACAGGCCTTCGGCGCCTTGATCGAGCGTCACGAAACTTTGCGCACCACTTTCCGCCTGGATGGCGAGCAGGCAGTGCAGGTCATTCATGATCAAGTGCCATTCGAGCTGGCCATCGAGGAGCAGGCAAACGCCGACGAGGCCGCTGTGCGGGCCTGGGTCGAGACCGAAGCAGGGCAACCGTTCGACCTGGAGCAGGGGCCGCTGCTGCGGGCCAGGCTGCTGGGCCTGGCGGCGGACCAGCACGTGCTGGTGCTGACCCTGCACCATATCGTCG